>NZ_JBFTSP010000007.1:0-193278 GCF_056400065.1 Cupriavidus sp. 01L415
GCGGGGATAGTCTTATGAATATCTACCAGTTGCGGTTGGTCTCAACGGTCGACCCTCGATGGCTAGCCGCCGAACATAGGGGGCGCGTAGTTGTCGAAAACAATCAGGTAACGCTGGATGGGGAGCGGCTGGAGATAGTCAGCTTGCAGCTGTCAAGCGGAACGGACGCAGTCACACTTGCCTCTGGTACTTTGCTCGAAGTTTGGCAGCATTCCAATGGGGTGTTTGTCGATGCTAAGGCAGAGGATGTCGACCGTGCTCGAGCAGCGAAGACAGAGAGGGAAGTTGCAGCCCGAGTCGCGCTTCACGAAAGTGAGGAGCGTCTTCGTACTCAAGCGCTTACATTCAATGCGAGTTTGGCGATTCCAGTTCGGTGGGTGCCTGGTATCGTTGCGGATGACTCGAGAAATGGCTCGAAAGTGCCTACCCAGGACGAGCCCAACCGCGATGTTCATGTCCTGTTAAAGCAGGCCATTCGTGATGGGCGGCTGATATGTGTGGCGGGCGATACGCTGTGCAGACGCTTGCGCCAAACCGGTGGTGAGCACCGGTCCGCACGAGGGTTGGACTTGCACCCCCGGGTATCTTGCCCTACGTGTTTGACTGCGGCGAAGCGGTGGCAGAGCGACTAGTAGAAACTTTCCACTTCAGATGCCCAGCGAGAAACTAGTCCACGCGAGGTCACCTCTGTTGCCGGACTTCCGTGCTCAATCGCCGATATTTTGCGTACATGATGGGCCCGCCGAGAGACCGGGGGTCATCAAGTGCGCACGAGGTTGCTGCGTGGTCTGTTTGGCACGAGCTAGGAATGACTGCTCACAACGAGAGATTGTCCGTGCTCATTGGCGGCCTCTCGGCCGCGGGCGGAAACACGCGCCAGCACCCGTCATCGTGCCGAAAGAAAAATAACGCGCGCAAACCGGCCGGTTGCGCGGTCTCGACGCATACGTAGCGATGCCGGCCCGAGAGGGTGCGGCTGAATTCCACTACGTGGACCGACGTCATGGGGCCAGGTGCGAGCCATTTGTCGACCTGAAAACGCAGCGACTGCTCATTTTTGCTTTTCATGTCCCCCTCCATCAATCCCCCCAGTTCTGTCTGCGGCTGCGCTCCAGAGGAACCCAACAATTGTCAGAATCGACCGGAAGGCACGCTGCGCTGCAATGCGTTACTTAATGCACTTTGCATGGCGGCCGAACCTTGAGAGAGCGCTAGGCAGACCATTAGATGCCCGCATGCGGCTTCAGGGCGCTCGTGCTTACGCATTGCAGTATGCTGCGGCCCACAACAGAATCGCGGTAGTAGCAATCGAGAAACGGCCGAAATTTGCAGAAGGTTGACCGCGCTTAGCGGTAGCGGGACTTTCGCCGCCAATTCTTGGCTGGTTTGGGGCTCATGTTCTGTTGGGGGGGGCGTCGATGCACAAGATGTACAGTCAACTGCATATCATGCGTTTGAAAGACGGGCTCCTTTGCCCGCCACAGCCCCAGGCGCCCATGCTGCGCGGTTCGTCGGCGGTGCTGGCGTTGGTGCGGTCGTGTTGCGGGTATCTAAGGGTGACTGCTTGCGTGGATGCAGGCATTCCTTGTCGGCTGGTACCCTAGTGCCCACTCTCCGCGCAGTTGCGGCAAGGCGTATCCTATCCGCGAGGCTAATTCGCCTTGAATAAGGGGCTGCGTACTGAGGGCCGTTCACTACTTCCCATCATGTGTTATCAGGGGGACGTATGCGCGTACTGGTCATTGGAGCCACAGGGCTCCTTGGAAAAGAACTTATGGCGTTATTGTCAGAGGAACACGACGTGGTAGGGGTCAGTCGTAGCTCGCCGGTGGTCTCCGTGGACATCTCCGACAAGCAATCGATTCTGGCGATGTACAAACAAGTGGGCACGGTTGACGCCGTAGCCTGCGTAGGAGGTACTGCGAGATTCGCCCCACTGGACGCCCTGACTGACGATGATTTTGCATTCAGCCTAGCCAACAAGCTGATGGGGCAGGTCAATCTTGTCCGTTGTGGGGTTCCGTACATCACCCAGGGCGGGTCAATCACGCTCACCAGTGGCACCCTCGCGCAGCATCCAGTGCCTGGTGGCGCAGCGGTAAGTACCGTGAACGCCGGTATCGAGGCGTTCGGGCGGGCAGCAGCGCTTGAATTGCAAGGCAAAATTCGCGTGAATGTCGTCAGCCCCGGATGGGTGTGGGAGACGCTGGAAGCAATGGGACGCGACCCCGCCAAAGGCGTCCGGGCGGCGGTGGTCGCACAGGTCTATCAGAAATGCGTTCTCGAAGACATATCTGGGCAGGTGATATCGGTCACGCACTGAATTGCGTTGTCCGCGTTCCGCCCCGCAAAGCGTGGTTGGTGATAAGTCTCCAGCAATCGTCGTCCTGCCCGTGGCGGCCCTCGCGTCGAGGTCCTGGTCGCGCAGCTCGCGTTTTCGCCGACCACGTTCTCTTCATTTGCTCAGGCGTCGAAGCGAAGTCGCAGCGCGAGCTTAGGTTGTAGGTCCGCTGCAAGCACGTCGGGCGTAGACGGCGAAAGCCATGACCATGCCAAAGTTCTCGATAGCACCGCTGGAGCGACGACTCGCCGCTGGCCAGGACTCCGTTCTGCTCAGAGTCACGCTTGCACTGGCGTATCAGCAACAAGGAGAGTTGGCTGCTGCTGTTCCCCATCTGGTCAAAGCCACCGAGTTAGACCCGCACTATTCGGGTGCTTGGCGAGCCCTCGGAGTTCTTTACGTGGACCTCGGCCAAGATGCGAAGGCGCGTGTAGCCTTTCAGAAGGGAATCGAAGCCGCGAAGGACCATGGCGACAAGCAGGCTGAAAAGGAAATGATTGTGCGTCTTCGACGTTTGGACAGGCAACTAGCGGTTGCTGGCGGTCAGTCAGTGGAGAGCAAGACTTAGTTCGTACGCGAGAAAAAGTCTGCCGGTCAGCGCGGGAGCCACTGCAGGGCCGAAATCGAAGGCGGACAGACGCTTGAGGTCACGCCGGTAATTGCGTGTTTTCCAAGAGGATAGGTCCAGGCTACGGACACGCCACTCGATGACTACATGGCGGTGTGTGAGGAGCATTCATTCGTACCGCCCTGCTGCAGCACCAGGCTCATTCGGGGAAGGGTGTTCCTGGACATCTCCAGGAAAAGCCCTGTGGGAAACGATCCGCAAACATGCCATTGCGGCCGGGCCGCTTCACTGAAGCGCGAGGCCGGGGCAGCTAAGTGTGGGAGAACTCTCATGCAAGCAGATGGCACCGACGGGCCGCTTGAGACGCAGCTGGTACGCATCCATGGTCGAGTGCAGGGTATCGGCTATAGAGAGGCGTGCGTACGTCGCGCCGTGGAACTGGGCGTTACAGGATGGGTCCGCAACCGCATGGACGAGTCCGTAGAGACAATGTTGCAGGGGTCGCCAGAGCAGCTTGCCGAAATGTGCGCTTGGTTGAGCGAAGGCATGTCAGCAGCGCTGGTGGAAGGGCTCAAAATTACCGAAGTGAAGCCACCATTTGCGCGCTTTGAATGTTTCGAGCGCTTGCCGACCTTGTGAGGGTCGTAGGGGTGTAACCGAAGCACTTCGTCCTTTGGGCATCGAGCCAACGCTGGAGGTCAACGAAATAGACGAGAAGACCTTTCAGGCGAACCCGTCGGAATCAAACCGCATTTGGATTGCAGGCAAGTCCATGGACGACTGGCTGGAAACGAAAGTTGGGAGTAGTCGTTGCTGTTCCGTCTGCGGCGAATCAGAGTGCCGAACCGTACAGATTGGAGCGAATTCATTCGATACCCTCAATCGATTTGCAAGTTTAGCTTCTCATTCACAAGCGAATCTGCATCAGCATACCGATGTCGCCGTCATCGCGATTGAACTCGCTCGAGCGACGGACAATCGGGGGCAGGGCTGCGAGACAAGTGGGAGTGAACCCTAGGCGCGCGAAGTACTGCGAGGCGGTCTTTGTTTGCAGAACAATTGACTCGACGCCTTGTCGCCGGCCGTCAGCGACAACAGCAGAAATCAGCAGTTCCCCTAACCCCGCTGACCTTGCTCGTTGCGCAACAGCAAGCGCTCGAAGTACGTCTGTCGTATCGCACCGCTCCACACCAGCGCACCCGAGTAGTCCGGCGTTATCGCGGACGATGAAATACTGTGCGATGTGTTTGTGTACTCCCTCGATGGATAGGGAGGAGGCGTTCAAAAGCGCCTCTACCTCGGGCCAATCCTTTTCGGTTGCATGATATGGGCGCATAAGGCACTCCTTCGAGCGTGCGTCCTTTCATGCTACGGTTGCTTGGGCCGTTTCGCCCGTAGGGATTGCTCTTAGGT
Source organism: Cupriavidus sp. 01L415 (assembly GCF_056400065.1). NCBI lineage: Bacteria > Pseudomonadati > Pseudomonadota > Betaproteobacteria > Burkholderiales > Burkholderiaceae > Cupriavidus > Cupriavidus sp. 01L415. The sequence continues at coordinate 4,323 of NZ_JBFTSP010000007.1, forward strand.
AGATTTGCTACCTTCTTCGGGGATGTGCGCTGCTTCGCAAAGCAGCAGCTCGTGTGTCAGATGTCTCTGCGATAAGACGTTTTTTCCAATGCTTTAACGGCATTGTGGCTGCTCCGAACCAGAGAACATCTACTTCCAAAGGAGAGTGGCTTCTTGTTGCAGATGCCCAGGCAAAATGTAATCGCCATGCTCAATGGCGAGTGCCTCTAGCTCACTCAGGTTTTCCTCAGACAGTGCAGTCAAGTCGAACCGGCAGTAAAGGTAGCGCTGCCGAAAAGTGCACTTCTCACCGCGAAGTCCTCGGGCGAGAGCCTCCGCAGTTTCCACTGAGATGTGTTCGACGGTCCTGTATTGCACGTCGACGCCGCATTGCTGTCCAAGGCGCCCGAGCTCGAGGGCGTCCTCCCACGCAGTCTCATAGTCCAGGTCGACCGTACCGTCAGTGCGAGTATTGATATGCTCGATAGCGCTGGCTCGGTCGTGCGCGACGTATATGCTCATAGGGGGGCTCCCCGAGGAGTCATGGTGCGAACAATATATCGAGAACCGGTGCTCAAGACAATCGATGCACGGAACGCCTCAGTTTGGTGCCGCGCTTTGCTACTTCCAGGAGCCGTGCACCGGCGTGTCCGGTCAGTCCCATTCGTCTTCGGTGACAGCCTCAACTACGACAACGCTTCAGCCTGCCACTCATGGTGTCGCATCGAGATTCCGTGCTTGGCAGTCCCTATCGCCGAGCCTTACGAATAGCCGCCGTAGACTCCGCAGGGGTCGCAACGACTTGGCCGCAGACGTCGCATAGGGTGACGAGGATGTTCTTCGCAGTCCCTTTGCCGTCACTGAAGGGAACATCCCTGCGAACGAAGGTCGTGCCCACGAGCTTTCCACAATGCGGGCAGATAGCTTTGCTCTTGTCGCCTTGTTTGAAGCTTGTTGCGCTCGGTTGCGGTCCAACTTTATCTCCCGCCGAGTGTAGCGCTCTCTAGTCATTGGTGGTGGGAGTGGCTTACTGTGCTTCCCTAGTCCGCCTTTGCCTCGGAGATACGAACTTGCTCTGCAGCGATAGGCATCTGCTTCTTGACGAAGGCCCAGTACTCATCCACCCCCATCGGCTTGACCAGCAGTGAACCTTGCTCCGAGAACTGCTGTTGCAGCTCGGGGTCTCGCAAAGCCTGGTTCAGCGCTGCGTTCAACTTCTCCTGTGCTGGCCGCGGAGTGTTCGCTGGCGCCACCAGCCCATACCAAGAGTCGGTATAGAACCCTTTCACACCGGCTTCGTCGAATGTTGGCACGTCGGGAAGCGCAGGTAGGCGCTGATGTGCGGCCACGGCAAGCGGACGAACCTTGCCAGAGCGGATGAAAGGTAGCGCTCCCGTCGTGATGATGAAATCGACGCGGCCGGCCATCAGGTCGGTCATTGCAGGGGCGGTGCCTTTGAAGGGGATGTGTGCCACGTCCACGTTGGCGAGCTTCCTGAAGACTGCGCCGGCGAGATGCTGGCTTGAGCCGACTCCACCGGAACCATAGTTCAGTTGACCAGGCTGAGCGCGTGCCTTTGCAACAAGCTCTGCAACCGAACGATACGGTGAGTCCTTGGGAACGAGCATCACGCCTGGCGAGGTGGTAATCAGGCCAATCGGCGAAAAGTCCTTTATCGGGTCGTAGTTGAGCCGGCTATACAGCGCGGAATTGAGCCCGTGAGAGGTCGCGGTGGCGAGCATGATGGTGCTGCCATCGGGCTTCGCGCGGGCGGCGATATCCGAGCCGATGTTGCCGCCTGCCCCAGCACGGTTGTCGATGACGATGGACTGCCCCAGCGTCTTGGACATTTGCGCTGACACCAGACGGGCCACGGCATCCGACGGGCCGCCGGCAGGCCATCCGACGACCATGGTAATCGCACCAGGTGGCAGCGCCGTCTGCGCCGACAGAAGCGTCGAGCTGGCGAGAATCGTGGCGCCAGCTGCAATCCGAAGAAGCCGGCTTACTTTTCCTGCCATGGCATCTCCTTCCACAGTTGACGGAAGCTCGCCTCACCGGGTTCGAGTTCTGCCGCGTACGCAGCAGGGGCGAGGTAGCGCAGCGGTGCAAACATGGCGTCAGCTTGCTGCTTGAACTGCGGGTCCGCGGCAACCTTCGCCATGGCGTCGACAAGCTTCTTCTTTACTGGCTCCGGCAGCCCCTTGGGCGCGGCCAGTCCGCGCAAAGATGCAAGCTCAATGTTGTAGCCCTGCTCGCGGAAGGTTGACACATTCGGCGCAAGTACCGCGCGTGAAACACCCATCTGTCCCAGGAACTTCAACGGCGTGCCGCCCTTCTGGTAGGCCAAGGCCTCGCCCACGTTGATGGCGCCAATCGTAATCTGCTGGCCAGCCAGGGCACCACGGACTTCGCCTGCGCCTTTGTAGCCCACGTGCGTCATCTTTACACCGGACGCCTTTTCAAACAGCAGCATGGCGAGGTGGTCGTCCGAGCCCACACCTGTGGTGCCCACCGTGACCGCGCCGGGGTTTGCCTTGGCGTACTTCACCAGCGTGGCCAAGGAATCGATGTTGCTGGACTGGTTGACAGTGAATGCGCCCGGGTCATCCACCAGGTTGCCGATGAGGTCGTAGCTCTTCCAGGTGAACGTTGTCTTGCGCTCAATCGGAATGGTCAGCAGGTTCGGCGTGTTGATGAAGCCGATGGTGTAGCCGTCCGGGGTAGCACGCGCTAGCTCGGCAAAGCCAATGGCGCCACCCGCGCCAGGCTTGTTCTGGACGACGATGGTTGCGCCAAGCTCCTTCTCGAGATGTCGGGCGAGCAGGCGGGCAACCAGGTCAGTGCCGCCGCCCGGAGCGTACGCGACAATCATCTCGATGGGTCGATTTGGCCACGCTGCAGCTTCGGCCATGGATGCCACTGGCGCCAGAGAGCCCACTACGCCGGCGAGCGCGCAGGCGGAAAGTGAAACGGAAAGACGCCGACGACGGGAGTCGGGATTGTGGTGCATGGTTTTGTCTCCTCACCGGCCCTCATGTGGCTGGCGTATTGTTGTGGAAATTGCTTGGTCAGTTCGCGGCAACGAGCAAAGCAGCTTCCATTCGTTGCCTCGCTCTGGGCCAGACTTCGGGATTCACAAGGCGCTCGGGCTTCTCGCCAGTTGCGAGCAGGTCCACGATTTGCGTGGCGGCCAGCGTAGCGTTCCTGCGACGAGCGTCATGCGTAACTCCCGCTGTGTGGAAGGTGGCGACGACGTTCTCAAGCGTCAAAAGCGGATGGCCTGGCGGCGGAGGTTCCTGGTCCCAAACATCCAAACCGGCACCGGCGAGGTGTCCGCTAGACAACGCCGCATACAGTGCGGCCTCATCGTGAATGCCGCCGCGTGCGGTACTAACGAAGACGCTTCCGGGACGCATTGCTGCGAAGGCTTCGGCATTCATCATGCCCAATGTGCTGGCGTCGCGCGGGCAGTGCAGCGAAGCGATATCGGCAGTGCGCAACAACTCGTCGAACGAGACAAACTCGGCGCCTCGCTTGGCCATCTCTGCACTATCGAGATAGGGGTCATAGCCAATCACGCGCATGCCGAAGGCACGGCCAAGTGCCGCCGCACGGCTTCCCGCATGTCCGACCCCGACCAGACCCAGCGTGCGCCCGCGGAGCTCGTGGCCCATCAGGTCTTCGCGGCTTCCGGTGGTATGCGATTTCATGCGGCGGTCGGATTCGGGGATGCGTCGCATGACCGAAAGCATGAGTCCTACCGCCATCTCGGCAACGGAATCGGCGTTTCCGCCGGCCTGGTTCATTACGGCAACACCCGCTGCTGTACAGGCATCGATATCAATCGTGTCGCAGCCAGACCCGCTTGATGACACTGCGAGGAGATGCGGGCAACGCGCAAGCAGCTCTGCGGTAACGAACCAGTGGCGGGGCAGCTCATCCTTGGCAGCCGTGATTTGGTACACGTGCGCCTGGGACAGGTGTGCCCATGCCTCCTCATCAGCGCCTTCGCGCTGGCAAGTGTGCAGGCTGACGCCGGCTGCTTCGCCAACGATGCGGTTAAAGGCAGGGTCCAGCCAGTAGTCGAAGCGCACGACCTGGCGCATTGCCGGAACGGACTGGCTCACAGTACCCCCTTGTCAGCCAGCGAGCGGTCCACCCACGTACGGTCCGCACGGCCTTGTGCAATCGATTCCAGAATGCCGGCTTCCATTCGCTGTACCTCTTCCACCCGGACCGCAATCGCTTCGGCTTCTTCGGCCGGAACGACCAGCAAGCCATCCCCATCGCCAATAATCAGGTCGCCAGGCCGGACCACCATGCCGTCGATGGAGACCGGTACGTGGAGTTCACCTGGGCCATCCTTATAGGGACCACGGTGCGAGACACCGCGCGCGTAAACAGGCAGGGGCTCCTTGCCAATCGTGTCGCTGTCGCGAATCAAGCCATCGATTACAAAGCCGGCGGCACCTCGCGAGATGGCGAGCGCCAGCATAATCTCGCCGATGATTGCATTGGGTCCCCCGCCACCTGCATCGACCACGATGATGTCACCGGGACCCGAGAGGTCAATGGCCTTGTGGACCATGAGGTTGTCACCAGGACGCGTGCGAACGGTAAGCGCGCGTCCGACCAGGTTGCCGTCGCGGCGGTGGAACGGGCGCAGCTGACTGGTTCCGGTCGTGCGGCTCATCGCGTCGCTGACATTGGCGACCGGGAAATTCCGGTACCGCTCCATCAGCGAGGAACTGACAAGGTGTGCGGGATGCGGATGAATGCGAAAGCCGTGCGGCGAGGTCATTGTCTTGTCTCCTGTGTCGGCCGTAAGGGGCCTGTTGGAATCATTGGATGGTTGCAACTCAATTCAAAGGCGGACGCCGGATGCAATGCGTATCAACGTCCGTCACGCGGGTAATGCCCAGCATGGCCAAGTCGCGAGAAATCTCGGCTTGCATCAAGCTGATGCCGTGTGCGACGCCCTGGCGGGAACCGACCGCCGCCGCATAGGCGAATGGCCGCCCGATGAAGACGCACCGTGCACCCAGTGCGAGCGCCTTGATGACATCGGTGCCGCGACGCACGCCACTGTCGAGCATCACGGGCAGTTGCGGGACGGCGTCGACGACTTCGGGCAGGGCACGCATTGACGCAATGGCGCCATCCAGCTGCCGGCCACCGTGGTTCGAGACGATGATGCCGTCGACGCCGTGCTGATGAGCCAGCCGCGCATCTTCTGCGGTCAGGATGCCCTTGACGACAAGCTGCCCCCGCCAGCGGCGCCGGATGGTGGCCAGGTGGTCCCAGGTGAAATGCGCGCGGTCCGAGAAGTCCCGCTCCACGTTGCGCGAGACGATGGGGGCACCGCGATGGGCGTAGGCATTCTCGAAGTGCGGCACGCCATGGCGCAGCAGGGTTCGGGCGAAGGTACCGAGCAGCCAGCGGGGATGTGTGACGCCTTGCCAGGCAAGGGCAGCGCTTGGCCGTAGCGGCGTGGAAAACCCCGCGCGCACGTTGTTTTCGCGATTGCCCGCGACCGGCGTGTCCACGGTGATGACTAGCGTCTCGACCCGGGCCGCTTCAACGCGTGCCAGCAATCCTTCGATATGGCGCATGTCACCGGGCAGGTAGGCCTGGAACCAGGTCCCAGGCGCGGCTTCCATGACTTCTTCGAGCCGAATCAGCGACGAGCCGCTCATGATGGCCGGTACGGACGCCTGGCAGGCCGCTTGTGCCATGACGACGTCCCCGCGGTACGCGAATAGGGCGGAGATGCCCATCGGGGCCAGACCGAACGGCGCGGCGTATTGACGGCCGAACAGGCTAAAGCTCAGGTCGCGAGTCGAGACACCGACCAGCACGCGTGGTCGCAGTGCGATGTCCTCGAACGACTGTCGGTTTTGAGCCAAGGAGATGTTGTCCTCGACCGCGCCGCTCACGTAGGCATACAGCGGCTTGGGCAAACGCTTGCGAGCCAAAGGCTCGAAGTCTTTCAGCGACAACACTCGCTGCTTGAGCCAAGCTGCCTTTCCACCGTCAAGTGCCCTCGATGCTGCTTCACCCGTCTGCTTGCCGCGGGGTTGAAGTGCAGAGTTCTGTGAGGCGTCGTCGATGGGAGCGGCTGACATGGGAGCGATGGCGATGGGTTGGAGCCAATCTAGCAACCTGTAAGCAACGATAAAAGCGAAAAATAACGAAGATATAATTTCACTTTTTGGAAAATATCGACCATCGACCGATAGGGCACGCCATGACTCTTAAGCAACTTGAGGCTTTCTACTGGGCGGCAACTTGCGTCAACTTCACGGTGGCGGCGGAGCGTGTTCACCTGTCGGTCTCATCGCTCTCCAAACGGATTGCCGAACTAGAAGCGTCGTTGGGCGTGGAGCTGTTCGACCGCAGTGGGCGGAGCGCGGAGTTGACCGCCCAGGGCGAGCAGATGCTGCCGCAGATTCGCGCGATGCTGCACGCCGCCGCAGAGCTGCAGCAATCGGCAGGGCAGCGTCACGGCTTGATTGGACGATGCCGTATCGGCTTGGGAGAGCTTAGTGGCCTGACCTGGCTGCCCAAGCTCGTGCGTGAAGTATCGTCACGCCACCCGGGCCTATTGCTGGAGCCGCATGTCGATATCGGGCAGGTCCTTGAGCAGCGCCTCCATGATGGGGAACTGGACATCGGTGTGCTGGCTGGACCGTCAACTCGGAGCAGCCTGGCGGCCGAGCGCATTGGTCAGGTGGATTTTGCGTGGGCCGCCAGCCAGTCGTTCCTCGATTTGGCTGGCACTGACGACCCGCGGGTACTCATGGGAGAGCAGACCTTGCTGACGCTCCCCGTTGGTGCGGGTGGAACCCGGGTGCTCGACCAATGGCTGGCTCATCGAGAACTCATGGTTGGCCGCCGCTTGATGTGCAATAGCTGGGGAGCTGTGGTCGGTATGCTAGTTGAGGGGCTTGGCTTCGGCTTTGTTCCAAGACTCTGGGCTGATGCGCTTGTTGAGCGAGGGGCGCTTCGAATTTTGCCGGATAGCGACGCGCTCGAGCCTCTTCACTACGCCGTGCAATGGCGTCGTGATGACACTCGGCCATTGATTCTGGCGATGCGCGAAATGGTCCGCGGCGTTATCGACTTCCAGGCTCCGCGCTGCTTTGTCTAGAAAAAAAACGTCGAAGCGACTTTAGACACTACGGGCAGCGAGGCAGGGGGTCCATCGTCGTTCCATGAAATGCACGACGTCCCGGCGATGTCATGGATGTGATGTGATGTGGGGAACCCATGGGGGGAGCCGATGGCCGGCCGCATGATTTGCCCGCCGTGTGTGGGCCACCGGGAAAATCCGCCCCGACGGGGGCGTCGCGTGCCCCAATACATGCGTGCCTGTCAGGGTCAATTATGGTGCGACACGTCCATGCAAAATTAGTGGCATGCTGTGCGCGCGCGCGTGTATCTGCCACGCCCGTTGTCCTATGCCGGACGGAGGTGAACCATGGCACATCGTCAATTCCCTGACTTTCCCGTAAATGAGCGTCAAGACGTGGAGGCCCTGCTGATGCAGGTCGGTCTTACGTCACAGGAGTTCGAGATTTCCGACGTCAATGGCACGTCGTCCCGCCAGGTCATGGTTCGCAGGCAGCGCACGGGCGCGGAAAGCGTCTACGACGCGGGGCCCGGTACCACATGGATCGAGGAGTTCGAGAGCGATCTGGAATGCGGGCTGTTTGGCCAGGTGTCCGCCTAGCGCACCACATTCGCCACGCAGGGCGCCTGTCGGCTAGTGTCGGCCACGTTCCGGGCTGCGCCCGACGATAGACGCCCCCGCGATCAGTTCCTTGAGCAAGGCCAGCGATGCCGCACCCGGCATGCGGTAGGGGTCGAGCTCGCTCTGCGCGGCGTATTTCAGCAGCGTGGCGGCGTTGATCTTGCCGGCATTGACGCGCCCCATCGACCAGCCCGAGAACGCCCGCTCGGCAATCTCCTCGTAGTGCAGCAGCATCACGTCGTGATGCCGCTTGTCCTGGCCGATGTTCAGGAACAGGCGCGACACCGCTTCGCGGCTGCCTTCCAGCGCCTGCAGGTAGACACCGTTGCCGTGGCACAGCACACCCGTGATGCCGTGACGCGGATTCTGTTCCAGGCTGGTGTCCAGGATGGCATCTACCGTGGCCGGATCCAGCGGCGCCCTGGCGCGACTGGCATAAAGCAAGCGAACTAGCATCGGCTTTCCTCGTCAGCGGCGGTTGAGGTTGAGCAGCGTCAGGAATTCGCGGCGGAGCTTGTCGTCCTTGAGGAAGGAGCCCCGCATGACGCTGTTGGTCATCTTGGCATCGGTGTCGCGCACGCCACGCCAGTGCATGCAGAAGTGCTCGGCCTCCATCACGATCGCCAGTCCGTCCGGATTCATTTTCTCCTGCAGCAGGTCGGCGATCTGGGCCACGGCTTCTTCCTGGATCTGCGGCCGGCACATGATCCACTCGGCCATGCGCGCGTACTTCGACAAGCCAATCAGGTTGGAGTGGCGATTCGGCATGACCCCGACCCACAGGCTGCCGATGATCGGGCAGAGATGGTGGGAGCAGGCGCTGCGCACGCGGATCGGGCCCACGATCATCAATTCGTTGAGCTGTTCCACGTTGGGGAATTCGGTCACTTCCGGGGCCTTGGCATAGCGGCCCGCGAAAATTTCCTTGAGATACATCTTGGCCACGCGCCGGGCGGTTTCACGCGTGTTGTGGTCCTGGTCGACGTCGATCACCAGTGTGCGCAGCACGTCTTCCAGCCGTGCCTGGACTTCCGCCTGCAGGTCATCCAGCTCGCCATGCTCGATGAAGCGCGCAATGTTGTCGTTGGCGTGGAAGCGTTCGCCGGCCGCCTCGATACGGGCGCGAATGCGGTCCGATACCGGACTGGTGACGGGCGAATGCGGCGGGTGCGAGCCCTCGCCGGAATGATCCTTGTGTGACATGAGTGGCCGCTGGCGATGGTGAGCGGGCACGGCCGGGCCCGGTGGGGCGCCGGTGCGGTGCGCGGTGCTTCACTATATGGCAGATGGGAGGGCGCTACAACCGGGGCGGGCCCGCCGCCGCGCCAGGGTCAGCGAGGGTCAGCGCAGGACGGCCAGTGCCGGCAGCAGCGCCAGCGGCATCACGATCGCGCCGGTTCTGAGGAACGTGCCCGCGCCGATGGCATGGCCTTCCCGGCGCAGCGCGGTCAGCCAGAGCAGCGTGGCCAGCGATCCGGTCACGGACAGGTTCGGCCCCAGGTCGACGCCAATCAGCACGGCAGCCGTGACGGTGTCCGACGCGTGTCCGGCGGCCAGCGCCGATGCCGAGAGCAGGCCGGCCGGCAGGTTGTTGACCACGTTGCTGACCAGGCCGACCACCACGCCGGCAACGCCCGCGCCCACCACGCCAGCCGATCCGGCCTGCGCGGACACCGTGCCGACCCAATGGGCGAGGTGGCCGACCAGGCCGGTGCGCTCCAGCCCGGCCACCAGCACGAACAGGCCCGCCACCATCGGCAGGACGCCCCATGGCACTTCTCTGAGTGCCGGCGCCAGCAGGCGCGGCTGCGTGGCGCAGACGGCGGCCAGCGTGGCCACGCCGCCGAGGATCGTGGGCCAGCCCAGGTCCTGGCCGCGCAGTGACGCCGTCAGCAGCGCCACCCCGGTCAGCACGATGCCGGCCGTCGTCAGCCAGGCCTGCAGCGTCAGCGGTGGCACGGGGACATCATCCTCGATGCGCTCGGCCAGCGCCTCGCGCTGCGTCCAGTACAGCGCCACGAATGTCATCACGATGGCCACCACGGACGGCAGCGTGAAGCGCGCAAGCCAGCCTGCCAGCGGCGGCATCCGGTCCCCGAACAGCACCAGGTTGGCCGGATTGGAAATCGGCAGGACAAAGCTGGCGGCGTTGGCGATGAACGCGCAAGCATAGAGATATGGCAGCGGATGTTTCACGCGCGCCGCACGCGTGGCGGCCAGCACGGCCGGCGTCAGCACCACCGCGGTGGCGTCGTTCGACATGAACGCGGTAACCGCGATGCCAAAGCCATAGACCAGCACGAAGAGCCGTCTTGCGGAGCCGCGGGCGCTGCGCACGGCCAGCGCAGCCACGTGGTCGAACAGTCCAGTCTTGCGGGCGAGTTCCGAGATCAGCATCATCCCGGCCAGAAACAGGTAGACGTCGTTGCCGCGTGCGACGGCGGCCAGCGCCTCCCTCCACGGCAGCAGCCCGGCCGCGCAGAGCAGGATGGCGCCCGCCATGGCCCAGAACGCTTCCGGCAGCCGGAACGGCCTGAGCAGCACACCGGCGGTGGCAGTGGCCGCTACGCTCCAGATCAGCGTTGCGTTATCAGCGGGCATCGAAAGAAGAGGGCGGGTTCAAGGCGAGGGTTCAAAGCGAGGGTTCAAAGCAACGGATCAGGGCGACAGATCAACGCGAGGGATCAGAGCGGCCCGGCGGCGCCGTTGCGCGGCGTCGGGTCCGGCGCGGGCGAGACGGCGGCGGCCGGGGTCGCTACCCCACCAGGTCCGCCGGGCACAGCCGGGCTGTCCGTGGCCGTGCCTGGGGGCGGGAAGCCCAGCGCGACGATGCCGTGCGTGCCATCGGCGTTCTCGGCATAGGCCCAGTCATTGTTCATTCTTGCCAGGTCGCGCGGCGCGGGGAAATCGGCTTCGGGCACGCCGGCCAGCCGGCCTTCCATATACGCGGCCCAGATGGGCAGCGCCGTGGTGGCGCCGAATTCGCGCCGGCCCAGGCTGCGGTTGTCGTCAAAGCCCATCCAGGCCACGGTCACGACCTCCGCCGCGTAGCCGGCAAACCAGTCATCGACGGCGTCGTTGGTCGTGCCGGTCTTGCCGGCCACATCCTCGCGGCGCAGATAGCGGCGCACGCCGGCCCCGGTGCCTTCGTCCACCACGCTCTGCAGCAGGCTGTTCATGACGAACGCGTTGCGCTCCGAAATCACGCGCGATGGCTCGGCCTCGGTGCTGGCGGAGAAGAGCACATGGCCATCGCCGTCGGTAATTTTTGCAATCAGGTACGGTTCGATGCGATGCCCGTGGTTGGCGAACACGCCGTAGGCGGCCGCCAGCCGCAGCGGCGAGGTCGTGCCCGTGCCGAGCGCCATCGCCAAGTAGGGCGGCAGGCGCCTGGTGGCGAAGCCGAACTTGCCGGCGTGGTCGATCGTGTAGGGAATGCCGATGGATTGCAGCGTGCGGATGGCGGGCAGGTTGCGGGACTCCGCCAACGCCTGGCGCACGGTAATCGGGCCGACGAAGCGGTTGTCGTCGTTGGAGGGCTGCCAGCGCGGATCATCCAGCGGCGCATCGTTGATCAGCGTGCCGGGCGAGATCCCGCGTTCCAGTGCGGCCGAGTAGACAAACGGCTTGAACGTCGAGCCCGGCTGACGTTGGGCCTGCGTGACGTGGTTGAAGCGGCTGGCGGCAAAGTCGGCGCCGCCGACCATTGCCTCGATGGCGCCGGTGCGGGCATCGAGCGATACCAGCGCGGCCTGCGGCAAGGCGGCCGCCGCCAGGTTCGTACCCGGATGGCGCTTGCCGTAGCGTTCCAGGCCGGCGTGCACCGCGTCATAGGCCAGCGTCTGCCGGACGGAGGACACCGTGGTGTAGACGTTGATGCCACGCGTGTAGGCGTCATCGCCAAAGCGGTCATGTGCCAGCTGGCGCGCGAGTTCGGCCACGTACTCCGCATGGCCGGCAAAGCGGCCATTGGTGTCGCCGGAGACGATGAGGCGCGCGGCGCGGGCGTCGCGATACTGATCCTGCGTGATCATGCCCAGCGCCAGCATCCGGCCCAGCACATATTCCTGCCGCCGTTTGGCGCGCGGATAGTTGACCACCGGGTTCATCGTGGACGGCGCCTTGGGCAGCCCGGCCAGCATCGCGGTCTCGGCCAGCGACAGCGACGCGAGCGGCTTGCCGAAGTAGGCCTGCGCGGCGCTGCCAAAGCCGTAGGCATGTTCGCCCAGGTAGACCTGGTTCATGTACAGCTCGAGCACGCGCTCCTTGGGCAGCGAACGGTCGATCTGCCAGGCCAGCAGGATTTCATACCACTTGCGCGCCAGCGTCTTTTCGCGCGACAGGTAGAAGTTGCGCGCCACCTGCATCGTGATGGTCGACGCACCCTGCGCATAGCCTTCGCCGAGATTGGCCAGCGCGGCGCGGAACAGGCCGGGCACGTCCACGCCGACGTGGTTGTAGAACTGATCGTCCTCGGCGGCCAGCAGCGCGTTGGCCATGGGCTTCGGCATGCGCTCGATCGGGATGAACTCGCGATGCTCCGTGCCGAACTCGCCGATCAGCACGTCGTCGCTCGTGTAGACGCGCAGGGGGACGTCGGGGCGATAGTCGCGCAGGGCATCGACGGAGGGGAGCTGCCGGAGGCTGATCACGGCGGCAAAGCCGGCGAGCAGCACGCCGGCGGCGGCCAGCGCGGCGGCGATGCCGGCGGCCTTGACTGCGATTCGTTTCATGGCGCGCATTCTACCGCGCGGCGGGGAGCGGCAAAGGCACGCCAGCCTCGGTGTGATCTTCGGGTGGCGCCTTGCGGACGCGCTCGGGCGGATGATGCGGCACTTGCCGCGCGAATTCGCAGAGCGCGTGCCACGTCTCGGGCCGTTCCACGATCGAGAAATGGTCGGTGCCGGCAATCGTCTGCAGCGCCACCGGGCCGGGCCACGCGGCGATCAGCCGTTCGGAGCATGCGTGCGGGACCACGTCATCCGATTCCGCAAGCAGGACCTTCGTACTCTGGACCACCTTCTTGCAGTGGGAGATCGAGTCGAAATGGTGGCGCATCAGCTGGCGCAGCGGCACCAGCGGAAAGCGCTTGCCCACGATCTCGAGCAGGGAGTCATAGGGGGTGATCAGTTGCAGGCTTTCGAAATCCTGCAGGTCCGCCAGCTGGATGGCCACGCCGGTGCCGAGCGAGCGGCCCACCACGTGCACCCGCACGCCGGGAAAGGCGCGGCGGATATGGAGCAGGAACTGGCTGGCATCGGCCACGGCGGCGGCCTCGGAAGGCATGCCGTCGGAATGGCCAAGCCCCCGATAGTCGAACGTGGCAAAGCCCATGCCGGCCGGCAGCCACTTCACGAACTGCAGCGTGTCCAGCACGTCCTCGCCGCGGCCGGGCAGGTAGAACAGCAGGTCGCGCACGCCGACGTGGTCCGCGTGATAGACGTAGCCGCGGAACAGCCCGCCCGGCACCGTGTGCGAATAGGCGACGATGCCGTCGGGCAGGTCGCGCGGCGGGCGCCGGCGGGCATCGAACAGCAGGCGTTCCTGGTTGACGGTGAGGTAGGTCCAGTAGCAGGCAAAGCTGCCGGCGGTCAGCAGGGTGACGGCAATCGTCTTGCGGGCGAGGGAAGGCATGGGGCGCTGCTAAGTGTGGGCCGGCTCTATTGAGCCTAATCCAAAAGGTGGCGTCACGGCGTTCGACCGGGCCGGGCCTGCGCGAGTTCTTGTACGATATGCCTCACAGTAACATGCGGCCGTCCGGCCGCCGGGCCAACAAGGGGGGCCATTTGCATGGACGATGGACAAAAGCGCGCCGAGGAGGCGCAAGCGATGGAGCGGCTGGTCAGTGCCACGCGGCAGGTGCAGGTGGCCTTCACCGCGCTGCAGAGCCAGTATCCGCCGGAGGGCAGCGGCAAGCCGTCGAAGATCGCGTTGCAGACCTTCGATGCCGCCCTGCAGGGGCTGGAAGACGCCCAGTCCGTGTTTGACGAGATCCTCAACGACCTGCTCGACGGCAACCGCTGACAGCGCGAGGGCGGGCCCGCCGGGCCCCGCCTGCGCCACCGTGTCATTGCAGCGCGAAGCGCTGCTGCCGCACCGACTCGGAGTCCAGTCCGATCTGGACATTGAAGTCCCCTGGTTCCGCCGCGTATTCGAGCCTGGCGTTGAAGAACTTCAGCTTGTCTTCATCGATCGGGAACGTCACCACGCGCGACTCGCCGGGCTTGAGCATGACCTTCCGGAAATCCTTCAGCTCCTTGACGGGCCGCACCACGGACGCCGTGACATCCTGCACATACAGTTGCACGACCGTCTCGCCTTCGCGCTGGCCGGTGTTCTTCACCGTCACGCTCGCGGTCAGCTTGCCGTTGCGCGGCATCGTCTGGCCGGACAGCGTGATGTCGGACAGGCTGAACGTCGTGTAGCTCAGGCCGTAGCCGAACGGGTAGAGCGGTCCCGATTCTTCCTCGAAGTACTGCGAGGTGTAGTTGGGCGGCTTGCCCGGCGTGAACGGCCGGCCGATGCGCAGGTGGTTGTAGTACGTGGGGATCTGGCCGAGCGAGCGCGGGAACGAGATCGGCAGCTTGCCCGACGGATTCTCGTCGCCAAACAGCACGTCGGCGATGGCGTGGCCGCCTTCGGTGCCGGCGTACCAGGTTTCCAGCAGCGCGTCGGCATTCTCCTTCTCCCAGTTCACCGTCAGCGGGCGGCCGTTCATCAGCACCACCACCAGCGGCTTGCCCGTGGTCCTGAGTGCCTTGAGCAGCGTCTGCTGACTGCCGGGCAGCGACAGGCTCGTGCGGCTCGATGCCTCATGGGACATGCCGCGCGATTCCCCCACGGCCACCACGATGACGTCGGACTGGCGCGCCGCTTCCACCGCTTCCGCGATCATGTCGCCCGGGGACCGCTTGTCCTGCACCACTTCCGGATTGTCCCAGTTCAGGAAGTTCAGGTAACCCACCACCCTTTCATCGTCGGTCACGTTGGCGCCGCGCGCGTAGACCACCTTGCCGTTGCCGGCCAGCGCGTCGCGCATGCCCTGCAGCAGCGTGACCGACTGCGTGGCCTTGCCGGCCGCGGACCAGCTGCCCATGATGTCGATCGGTGCGTCGGCCATCGGACCGATCACGGCGACCGTGCCAGACTTCTTCAGCGGCAGCGTCTGGTTGCGGTTTTCCAGCAGCACCAGCGACTTGCGCGCCGCGGCACGGGCCTCGGCGCGATGCAGGCGGGCCTCCGCGTTCACGTCGGCCGGATCCCCGGCCGCATTGCCGATACGGCGGTACGGGTCCTGGAACAGGCCCATGTCGTACTTGGCGCCCAGCACCTCGCGCACCGCGTCGTCGATCAGGCGTACGGGCACGTCGCCCGATTTCACCAGTCCGGGCAGCTGTTCCAGGTAGCGGGAATCGGCCATGCTCATGTCGACACCGGCCTGGATGGCCAGCTTTGCGGCTTCGCGGCCGTTGCTGGCCACGCCGTGCCGCAGCAGTTCGTCGATCGCGCCGTGGTCGCTCACGGTGACGCCCTTGAATCCCCATTCCTTGCGCAGCAGGTCACGCAGCAGCCACGTGTTGGAGGTGGCCGGCACGCCGTTGACCGAATTCAGCGCGATCATCACGCCACCTGCGCCAGCGTCAATGGCGGCGCGGTAGGGCGGGAGGTAGTCCTGGTACATGCGCTGCGGGCTCATGTCCACCGTGTTGTAGTCGCGTCCGCCCTCCACGGCGCCATACAGCGCGAAGTGCTTGACGAAGGCCATCACGCCTTGCGGATTGGCCGCCGAAGCGCCCTGGAAACCTTTCACGCTGGCCCTGGCGCATTGGGAGACCAGGTGGGGGTCCTCGCCAAAGCCCTCCGACGTGCGGCCCCAGCGCGGGTCGCGGGAGATGTCGACCATCGGCGCGAAGGTGGCGTCGAGCCCGTCGGCACTCGCTTCCAGGCCGGAGATGCGTGCGGCCTGTTCCACGACGCCCATGTCCCAGCTCGACGCCAGCCCGAGGCTGATCGGGAAGACGGTGCGATGGCCGTGCACGACGTCATAGGCAAAGAAGATGGGAATCTTCAGGCGGCTTTGGCGGGCCGCCGCGTCCTGCAACGGCCGGTTGTCCGCGCGCGTGACGGAGTTGAACGTGCCGCCCACGCGGCCCGCCGCGATCTCCTTGATCAGTTGCGGCTGGGGCATGTCCTGCCCGATGCTGATGAGCCGCAGCTGGCCGATCTTTTCCTCCAGCGTCATCTGGCCGATCAGGTCGGTGATGAACGCGTTCTTGTCTCCCATCGGCGCCGGGGCCGCGCCGGCAAGCCCCGCCGTACAAACCAGGCTGGCCGCGACGGCCAGCGTAGAAAGCATTCGCATGTGGTAGTGGTCCCAAGAGGCGTGACGCCGAACGTGGCCCCGCAATGGTGCGGGGATTCGGGTCCTGCCGGCTGTCGTCGGACGCGCCGGGTGGCACGTCAGGCGAAATCGGTTATTTTTGTGGACTGCGCCCGCAGTGTAGCGCCATACACTGGCAACTTCGGCTGCTGTGGCGTGTCAGCCTGTTTTTGATTCGTTTTTCCTGGAGGGATTCGTGGTTCTTGCCATCTTCGCCGTGTCGTTTCGTAACAAGATGAAATTTGCCTTGCCGGCATTCGCGATTGCCGCGGCGCTGCTGGGCGCCGGCCAGGCCAGCGCATTTTCACTCGACGACGTGACCTCGCGTGCCAAGGTGTTGGCGGACAAGCCCTATGCCGCGCCGGTCAGCAACCTGCCGCCGGCATTCGCCCAGATGCAGTTTGCCGACTACATCAAGATCCAGCCCAGGGTCGACAACATGGAGTGGAAGGATCAGGGCACGCCGTTCCGCCTGGGCTTTTACCACCAGGGCATGCACTTCAGCACGCCGGTGCGGATCAACGAGATCGTCGGCAATGCGGTCAATGAAATGAAGTACGAGCCGGCGCGATTCGATTTCGGGGACCTGAAGCTCGACCGCGCCGCCACCAGCCGGCTCGGCTACGCGGGCTTCCGCGTGCTCTATCCGATCAATCGCGCCGACAAGCTCGATGAAATCATGAGCGTGCTGGGCGCCAGCTATTTCCGCGTCATCGGCAAGGGGCAGATCTACGGCCTGTCCAGTCGCGGCCTGGCCATCAACACCGGGTTGCCGGTGGCCGAGGAGTTTCCGGCCTTCCGCGAATTCTGGATCGAACGTCCCAATCCGCAGGACAAGCACCTGGTCTTCTACGCGCTGCTCGATTCGAAGAATGCCACCGGGGCGTACCGGTTCGATCTCTATCCCGGCGAGGACGCCATCCTGAAGGTGCAGGCGCGCGTGTTCATGCGCGGGCCGGTCACCAAGCTCGGCATCGCACCGCTGACCAGCATGTTCCTGTTCGGGCCGAACCAGCAGCGCGATGCCAACAACTTCCGCCCCGCGCTGCACGACTCCAACGGGCTGTCGATCCATACCGGCGACGGCGAATGGCTGTGGCGCCCGCTGAACAACCCGCGCGACGTCGCCATCAGCACGTTCCAGGTGAACAACCCGCGTGGGTTTGGGCTGCTGCAACGGGGGCGCGATTTCTCCGGCTATGAAGACCTGAAGGATCGCTACGACCTGCGCCCGAGCGCCTGGATCGAGCCGCAAGGGGACTGGGGCAAGGGCAAGGTGGAGCTGGTGGAGATTCCCACGCCCGACGAGACCAACGACAACATCGTGTCCTTCTGGACGCCTGACCAGCTGCCGCCGAAAGGCCAGCCGATCAAGGCGGACTACACGATGCACTGGACCATGGACGAGCGCGGCGTCTTCAGCAAGGACCTGGCCTGGGTCAAGCAGACGCTGCGTACGGCCGGCGAGATCATGCAGGCCAACCTGATCCGTCACCTCGACGGCAGCCTGGGCTTCGTGATCGATTTCGAAGGCCCGGTGCTGACCAGCCTGCCGGCCAATGCGCCCGTGCGCGCGGTGTACAGCGTCAGCGACAACGCCGAGGTCATCGAGAACGTGCTGCAGCCCAACCCGGTGACCAAGGGCTATCGCGTGACACTGCGGATCCGGGTCAAGGATCCGAAGAAGGTGGTGGAGATGCGCGAGGCACTGATGACCGGCGACAAGGTGCTCAGCGAGACCTGGAGCTACCAGATTCCTCCAAACACGGCCGGCGGGAAGCCCCCCGTCCAGTAAGCCGCGCGGCAGGAACCGCGCCGGCGACGGCGCGGTGTCCGGCTCGGAATCTTCCGGAATGGCACCCGTAGGGTGCTTTTGACACCCCACTTCAAGATGCTTCCCTTGTCACTTCCCGCCCGCTAAGGTTGCGGCCGGTGCACACCGGACTGGCGCGCACCGCCATAAAAACCAGCGGGCTCGATTCCGCATTCACAGGGAAGATGACTATGAAATCAGCATTTGCGCTTCGCGTGACCGCGATGGCGCTGCCACTGTTCCTTGCCGCCTGCGGCGGCGGTGGCGATGACAGCGGCAAGGGCTCGCTCACGCCCACGAGTCCGCCGGTCCCGCCCACGACGGCGGAAGGTTTCTACAACGGCACCACTTCCACCGGCTATGATCTCTTCGCCGCCGTCCTCGAAAACGGTGACCTGTACGCGCTCTACGCGCGCGGCGGCGTGCTGTACGGCGTGATGCAGGGTAACGGCACGTCGTCGAGCGGTACGTTCAAGTCGACCAATGTCCTGGACATCAACCTTTCCACGCTGACGCGCACGCCGGCCACGGCCACGGCGACGTACGTCGCCAAGGCCAGCCTGAATGGCAGCGTGGTGGAAGGCGCCCAGACGATCAACTTCAACAGCACGTACGACAGCAGCTATGCCACGCCGGCCAGCCTGTCGACGATTGCCGGCGTCTACTCGGCGCAGACCGCCACGGGCACCAGCGGCGCGACGGCCAGCAATCTGACCATCACCTCCGGTGGTCTCCTGACCGGCAACACGCCGGTGGGCGCGACGTCCTGCAGCTATAGCGGCACGATCGTCCCGCGTGCGAGCGGCAAGAACGTGTACGACGTGAAGGTGACGTTCCAGGGCGGCGCGTGCGTACTGGGTACGCAAACGACCACGGGCATTGCCATCCGTGCCACCAGCGGCACCGTGACGCGCTTGTACGCGGTGGGTCTGTTGCCTGACCGCGGCGACGGCTTTATCGCCCTCGGCACCAAGCTGTAAAAGGCTGGCCAGGGGAACGATGGCGGGGGGCGTGTCCCCCCGCTTCTCCGCGCCTCCCGATTTCCCCAATTCCCCCAATTTTCCGATTGCTTCGGACTCCTCGGATTCCTCCGCTTCCCCCGTCGCCCCGTTTTCCCCGGCTCAGCCCTTGCCCGCCTCGGGGTAAAGCCCGTGCACGCGGCCAAACAGCCGTGTCAGGCCGAACAAGGCGCTGATGCTGGGGCTCGACATCCCGAGCACCTCGCCGATTTCCTGCACCGCACCGACGATGGCGTCGAGTTCGATCGCACGGCCCGCATCCACATCCTGCAGCATCGAGGTCCGGAACGCGCCGAGCCTGGCCGTCACCGCATGGCGGTCCTCCGGCGACTGGTCGATCTGGCAGCCAATCCTTGCGCCGATTTGCGCGGCTTCCTCCATGGCGGCGGAGCAGAAGCGGCGCACCAGCGGGTCCGCCTGAATCCGGTCGGTGGTGGCGCCGGTGATCGCGGACACGGGGTTCATCGTCAGGTTGCCCCATAGCTTGTACCAGATGTCCTGCCGCACGTTGTCGGAGACGGTGATCTCCATGCCTGCATGGGTGAACACCTCGGCCAGCCGTGCCACGCGGTCGCTGGTGCCGCCCGGCGGCTCGCCGATGATCAGGTGGTTGCCCATCTTGTGGTCGACCAGACCCGCCTCCGGACTCGCCGCGCTCACATGCACCACGCATCCCACCACGTGTCCGAACCCGATGGCGGCGGCGATCTGGCCGCCGGGGTCCACGGATTCCAGCGGCTTGCCGGCAAACGCCGGCAGGCCCTGGCAAAACCACCACGGCACGCCGTTCATCGCGGGCAGCACCACGGTTTGCGGGCCGATCAGCGGCGCAATCTGCGTTGCCACCTGCCCAAGCGCCGGGCCCTTCACGGCAATCACCACCGCATCCTGTTCGCCAAGCCTGGCGGCATCCTCCTCGGCGCGGGCGGGGGCCTGTATCAGCGCGCCGCCCTGCTTCATGCGCCAGCCGTGCGTGCGCAGCGCGGCCAGCGTGTCGCGGCGCGCCAGGGCGCTTACCTCGGCCCGGCCAGCGGCCGCGAGCCGGGTGCCGATCCAGCCACCGATAGCGCCGGCGCCGACGATGCAAATTTTCATGGCGTGCTCCTTGGAGGTCGTCAGCGCTCTTGGCGCCGCGCGCGCAGCGGCTTCAGCAAATCGGACAGCCCGTTGTGATCCAGTTCGTGCATCAGCGCCAGCAGCCGGCCGATCTCGCCCGGAGGAAAGCCTTCCCGCGCAAACCAGTTCAGGTAGTTGCCCGGCAGGTCGGCGATCAGCGTGCCCTTGTGCTTGCCGAAGGGCATCGTGCGGGTGACAAGGAGGGTGAGGGAGTCACTGTCGGGAATCATGGCGGAGAGATCGGGGGCAGGCCATCGGATGGCCTGCATTGTAGCGCCGGATTTGGCTCGGATTCGCCCCGGAGCCGACCGGATCTGCGGCCGGACTGCAGGCCCCGCACCGCTGCCGATTGCGTTGCCGGGCCTGTCGATGGAGGGGCGCGGCCATGCCATCTGATTTCGCGATGGTGAGATCGCGAGATGCTGTTTTGCAGGACGTCCGCGCCTCGCGCAACATGCATGGAAGACGTCGCGTGCCGCCATATGGAGACAGGTCCGCGACCATTCCAGAAAGGAGACAGACAGATGCCCCGATTCAGATCCTTGCCGGCATGGCTGGCGTTCAGCCTGGTGGCCACCGCCGGCGCACAGGAGGCGTACCCCAACCGGCCCGTGGTTGTCGTCGTGCCGCAGGCACCGGGCGGCGCGAATGACGTGATCGCGCGGATCGTGACCCGGACGCTGTCCGCGCAGTTGGGCCGGCAGGTCGTGATCGAAAACCGGCCGGGCGCGGGTGGCAACATCGGCACGGCCTACGTCGCGAAGGCCGCCCCAGACGGCTACACGTTGCTATTTACGGTCAGCAGCGCCCACGTCATCAATCCGTCGCTCTATCGGCGCACGGGCTTCGACCCGTTGCGCGACTTTGCGCCAGTTGGCAGCGTCGCGACCGCTGGCTACGTGCTGGTGGCCAACCCGTCGTTCCGTCCAGGCAGCGTCCGCGAACTCGTCGATGCGGCGCGCGCCAGGCCCGACACCATCATGTATGCGTCCGCGGGCAACGGCACGCTGAATCACCTGATCGGCGAGATGATCCAGCGCAGCGCGGGCATACGTCTGGTGCACGTGCCATACAAGGGCGCTTCCGCCGCTGTGGCGGACGTGGTGGGCGGGCAGGTGCCGGTGTCGGTGCAGAGCGTGCCGTCCGCGCAGTCGTTCATCCGTGCGGGCAAGCTGAAGGTGCTGGCCGTGACCAACGAGCACCGGCTGCCCTCCATGCCCGATGTGCCGACGGTGGGGGAGACCCTGAAAGGGTTTGGCGCCACGCCGTGGTACGGGCTCTTTGCGCCGGCCAACACGCCGCAGGCGGTCATGGTTCGACTGCAGGCCGCGCTCGGCAAGGCGCTGGAAAGTGCCGAAGTGCGCGAGACGCTGGCGCAGCAGGGCTGCGAGCCGTTTCCGTCCAGTCCCCGGCAGTTCGATGCGCTGATTCGCGCCGATCTCGCGCGCTGGTCGGAGATCGTCAGAACGGCCGGGGCTACGGTCGACTAGGGCGGATCAGGTCGCCCCCTCTGCCGTGGCGGCAGCGATGGCGGCCGCCGTCGGGCAAAGATGGTCGACCAGCAACCGCGCCGCGACGGGCAGCCCGTCATAGGTGCGGATGCACAAGTTCAGCTTGCGATCGGCCCACGGCGCATCGAGATCCACGATGCGGATGCCAAGCGTCCGGGCGTACCGCTGCGCCAGGCTCACGGGCAGGATGCCGATCCCCATGTCGGCTTCGACCATCAGGCACACCGCATCGTAGCTGTTGACCTGCATGCGGAACTTGACGGGCATGCCCAGTTCGCCGGCGATGCGCAGCAATTGCAGGTTGATATAGCTGCCGGTCTGGAGTCCGATCAGGTAATGGCGCAGCAGCTCCTCGGTGGTCAGCCGCTTGCGCCGTGCCATGGGGTTGCCCTTCGACATCACGACAACGAGATGGTCTTCGCGATAGGGCAGCGTGATGACATTCGGCGGCACGCTGCCGACGTCGGCATAGCAGCCGATATCCGCGGCGTTCTCCGCCACGCCGCGCAGGATCGCGGTGCTGATGCGCTCTTCCAGTTGCAGCTGCACGTCGGGATACTGCTCGACAAAACCGTGGAGATCCGTCGGCAGGAACTGGGCGATGGAGGATACGTTCGCGTAGATGCGGACGAGCCCGCGTGTTCCGGTGGCGTAGTCCTGCATCATCGTCGCGATGTTGTCCAGGTCGTTGACGATGCCGCGCGACAGGTCCTGCAGCGCGAGGCCCGCTGGCGTGGGCGAGATGCCCTTGTTGCTGCGCGCGAGCAATTGCGTGCGGAGCGCGTCCTCCAGATCGCTGATGCGCTTACTGAGCGCGGACGCGGCGATATGCTCGCGCTCCGCGGCGGCGGCAATCGTGCCGAGCTCGGAAACGGCCAGGAACAGCTTGAGCGAGAGGGGATCGATTTTCATGGCGGCGGGGCGGCAATGACGGAGCCCGGAGCCTGTATTCCGGCTCCGGACACATGGCGTGTCGATTGTGCCATCGTTGGCCGCGATGGCAAGCTCAGGCGGTGGCTTTTCCAACGGCGCGCAGCACAGCGGCGCCACACGCCACGGCGACGAGCGCCAGCACCCCGGCGAACAGCGTGGCACCCGCCGCAAAGCCGGCGGCATCGATCGCGAAGCCGGCGAGCACGGGCAGCAGGCCGGCGGGCAGGTAGCCGCCCAGGTTCATGACGGCATTGGCCTCGGCCCGGCGCGTGGCGGGCACGTGCACGCTGATGAGCGTCAGGCCGCCGAGCTGGCCCAGGCCCTGCCCGGCGCCCGCCAGCAACGCCGCGACAATGAGCACCGGCGCGGAGGCGGCGTGCGCGGCGATGCCCAGCGCGGCCATGGACAGCACCGTGGCCGCCGATCCCGCTGCAAAGATCTTCCGCACCGACCATTGCCGCACCGCGAACTGTACGCCGGTGGCCATCAGGAACATCGCGCAGGCCATTCCGCCAGCCAGCAGCGGGCTGCGGACGTCCAGAAGGCGGGCGAGCAGCGACGGTCCCAGCGCCAGCACGAACGATGTGGCGGTGATGCCCGGGCCGAACACGCCGATGCCGGCTGCGACATGGGCGCGGTTCTGTGCCGGCACTGCGGGCAGGCGCAGGCGCCGCATGGCAGTGCCGAGGGTTGGGCGATGCAAGGGCAGGCGGACGACGATGAGGAGTGCCGCCAGCAGCACCAGAAACTCGATCCCGAAGATGGGCAGTATGGGATGACTGAGTGCCTGCGCGGCCGCGCCGGCCAGCAACGGCCCCAGTCCCGCGCCGAGCACCATCGCCACGGAGGCCAGCAAGGCGGCCTCGCGTTTGCGATCCGGTCCGCCAAGATCGCCGACCGATGCCATGCCGGCCGAGACGATCACGCCGACCGCGACGCCGGTCAGCAGCCGCGCGACGGCAAGTGCCGCCACCGATGTCGCCGTGGCGAACAGCACACAGGCGACCAGTGCGGCCAGCAGGCCGGGAATCAGGACTGGCTTGCGTCCATAACGGTCGGACAGTTGGCCCGCCACCAGCAGCGTGGCGAGCAGCGACGCGATGTACAACGCGAAGATCACGGTCAGCGTGCCGGAGGAGAACCCAAGCGCCTGCTGCCAGACCACATACAACGGTGTCGGGGAATTGGAGAGCATGAACACCGCGGTCACGGCAGCGGCCGCCTGCCGCATGCCGGTGGCCGGGTGGGGCACATGCAGCGCGGAGGCGGCATTCGGGCAAAGTGTGTTTGACATGGTGAAGACTCCTGATGTGGGAACCGATGCCGCGCGCTATGCGCGCCACGCCAGCGCCAGGATGGCACGCAGGTCGGCTTCGGTCGTGATCGGGCGGAGGTTGTTGCGCGTGACCATCGGATGGGCGAGCGCGGGGCCGATCATGTCGTCCACCTGCGCGCGCGTGAGGCCGAGATCGTCCAGCGTGGTCGGCATGCCGAGCGTTACCAGCAGGTCGTGAAGGATGTCATGGAACGGCTGGCCCGGCCGGCCCAGTGCGGCGCGCACGCGGTCGTGCTGGGGTGTGGCCCATCCTTCCAGCCACCTGGCCTGGGCGAGCATCAGCACGCACGCAGCGTCGCTGTGCGCCACGCCGCCGTAAGGGCCGATGATGTGCACCATCCAGTGGCTGAAGCCGTGCGGCACCGACATCTGGCCCATCCCGGTGTACCACGTTGCCAGCTGGCATTGCGTGAAGGCTTCCGGTCCGGTGGCGTCGCCGAGCCGGGGCAGGTTTTCCACGTAGAGCGGGATGGCGCGCTCGGCCAGCAGGCTGGCAAACGGGTGAGGCGACGAGGAACACGCGGTGTTGATCGCATGGTCCAGCCCGCGGATGCCGGTGGACTGCAGCAGGCGCGTGGGCGTCTGCTGCAACAGCGCCGGGTCGTAGAGGATGGCCTGCGGGGAGCCGTCCGGCACCACGAAGCGCGCCTTCAGGCGGGTTTCGTCGTCGATCGGCGTGCTGACGGGCGTCCACTCCGATGTGGCCAGCGTGGTGGGGATCGCGATCTGCCGGATGCGGGCCGGCGCGCGGGATGTCGTCAGCATTTCGGTGCCGTCCTCCGACAGGACGAATTGCAGGTCGAGCAGGCTGGCACGATCGTAGGCGTTCTCGGAGATGCAGAGTTGCATCGCCTTGCACATGTCCATGACGGACCCGCCGCCGACCGAAACGATCACGTCCGCGCGCGCGTCGCGTGCCTGCGTTGCCGCCTTCAGGACGTTAGAGAGCGGCGAATGCTCGCCGACATCGTCGGTCAGCCCGACCAGCCGCTCCCCGAGCGCTTGCCTGAGTTGATCGATGAAGCGGGTTTTCGTGTGGATCGACCGGGAGCAGACGACGAAGACGCGCTGATATCCGAACAGCGACAGCACATCGGGCAAGGCGGCGGTTGCCGAGACATTGTGGAAGACCCTCTCGTGCCCGGTGAACCGGTAGCGGTGGGGTGTCTGTGTGATGCTTTCCATTTGGCTTCCTGAGAGTAAAATTCCACGCTCTGCGGTGGCGCGGACAGGTAGCCAGATGATGGCGCGAGGCGTGCGGACGGAAAACCAGTCATTGGCGAGGCTGCCATCGCGGATGGCGATGGCAGCGCACAGGCGGCGGGCGCCGCAACGAATCAGCGCCGGCGACGTATCAGTCGCCCGGGATGTCGGCGTCTCTGTCGCCCTCTCTGTCCCCGTCTGCCGCCGGGCATCCCATCACGCGCGCGAGCAACGGCCACCGCTTTGCCGCCGCGGCCGCCTCCACGTCATCCTGCTGGTCGAAGTAGCGCTGCGCGTCGAAGCCCTCCACCCGCTGTGCCAGCACGTCGATATCGCTGTAGGCGACGGCGATCCTGCGCGGGGTTGGCGGCCGGATCATTTCTGCTCCACCCAGACGCCGTCGGGTGTGTGAATGACGTAGCCGTTGGTCCGCTTCATCGTCACGGTGCCTTCGTTCTCCCCAACCATTTGCGTCTGCGGCAGGTCCTCGGCGTAGTGCGCCAGCGCGGGCGCGCCCTGCAGAAAGGGGCTGTCCGCGACGAGGTTGAATACCAGCTGGGAAAGCGCGAGGAAGCTTGACGGTGCCTCGATGGACACCGGGTCGGTCCTGGCCGGCTGACCGGAAAACGCATCTCGCGGTCGCTGGCCAGCGCGCCGAGCCACGACGCCACCACGCCGGCGGCGCGCAGCGTGGCCGCGTCCGCGTTGGCGGGCAGCACGAACGGCACCGTGACGCGGCGGTTGTCGCGGCGGTCGAAGAATGGGGCGGGCAGCAGCGGGAGGTTATCGGGCAGCGTGACGGATGCCTTGGTGAGCGCAAGCGTGCTGGTCGGGCTGATATCTGCCCACAGGCTCGAGTGATAGGGGTCTTCGCAGTGATCGAGTGTGTAGTGCGCGATCAGCTGGAGGTTGATGCGATTGAAGTCGGTGAAGAAGCGCGGATCGAGATCGATCTCGCGCGTGACCTGCTGGCCGGCGCGTTCCTTTTCCAGCGGCAGCGTCGCCACCACCTCGTCGTTCAGCCTGACCTTCAGGTGCGAAAGCGGGTATACCAGCGAAGGGGAATGCGTGAAGACCAGCCTGAGCCTTGCGGCGGTCACCACTTCATCGAGGCGCACGCCGACATTTATGGTCCGGTCGGGGTCGACGCCGCGCAGCGCGATCGGATGATCCGCGCCCATCTGGCTGAACGTGAGGACTTGCGTGCGGCCGACGGGAGCGGCCGCGGCCGTGGCGAGGTTGGCGACGTTGGCGGTGGTGGCCGGGGTGGGGCCACGTTGCGCAGGATCGGCGGATTGCGCGATGGCAACGGCAGGGATGGCGGCCATCAGCAGTACGGCCAACCGGGTGCAACCACATCTCAGGCCTGACACGAGAACGTACGGAACGTACTGCGTGGCCAATATAGCACGCTGGTTTCGCGCGGCGGATCGGCAACGTCACATGCGGATTCGATCTAAAAAAATTCAACAGGACCGCTCCGCACGTCGAAGACGCTTAAGTCAGCCGCCCCGCCGTGGCGGCTGGTGGCGCTACGGCGCCGTGCCCGCGAAGCGGTCCGTCGCGGCGATGAGTTGATCCAGGATGCCCGGCTCGGTCCATGCGTGGCCGGCGCCTTCGATCAGATGGAAGTCCGCGTCCGGCCATGCCTGATGCAGCGCATAGGCGTAGCGCACCGGGCAGGGCATGTCGTAGCGACCGTGCACGATCACGCCGGGAATGCCGGCCAGGCGATGGGCGTCGCGCAGCAACTGGCCGTCTTCCAGCCAGCAGCGATGCGTGAAGTAGTGGTTTTCCAGTCGTGCGAAGGCCAGCGCGAAGTGGCTGTCGGCATGCTTGGCGCTGTTGGCGGGGTCGGGCAGCAAGGTGATGGTCTCCCCTTCCCAGACGCTCCACGCCTGGGCGGCCTCGCGCTGTTTTTCCTCATCGCCGCCGGTCAGCAACTTGCGATAGGCGGCCATCATGTTGCCGCGCTCGGCCTCCGGAACGGGGGCCTGGAAGCGGGCCCACTTCTCGGGGAACATCTCAGATACCCCGTACTGGTAGTACCAGTCCAGCTCCGCCTGGGACACGGTGTACACGCCGCGCAGCACCAGCTCGCTGGTATGCGCCGGATGCTTCTGCGCGTAGGCGAGCGCCAGCGTGGATCCCCATGAGCCGCCGAACACGAGCCAGCGCTCCACACCGGCCAGCTTGCGCAGGCGTTCGATGTCTTCCACTAGATGCCACGTGGTGTTGGCCTCCAGACCGGCGTGCGGCGTGGAGCGGCCGCAGCCGCGCTGGTCGAACAGCATGACATCGTAGCGAGCGGGATCGAACAGGCGCCGGTGATCGGCGGAGATGCCGCCGCCCGGGCCGCCATGCAGGAATAGCGCGGGTTTGGCGCCCGGCGTGCCGACGCGTTCGTAGTAGACGACGTGACCGTCGCCCACATCGATCGTGCCGGTTTCATAAGGTTCGATGGCGGGATAGAGCGTGCGCAGTGCTGGCATGGATCAGGCTCCGGAAGGGATGTGGAGCCTGAGTGTAGCGCGCCCGGCGGCCATCCCGGACCATGCGCCCGCTACGCGACGTGCGCGCCGAATCCGCTTTGTCCCGGGGAGATGTCTGACCGCAGCGTGAGTGCGGGGATCTCGTAGTCCCCGGCATTCTGGCGGCGGAACGGAATCGGCGTGGTGCTGAACAGGTTGTCGAGACGCTCGCCCAGTGCATCGCGGGTGGCTGGGAAAGATGCCTCGTCGATGCGGTGGGTCCTGTAGACCACGAACGGCGGCAGCACATCGAAGCCGGGGTAGTACAGGATGCCGTGATGGATCGGGAACAGGATGTCCTCCATCGGACCATTGATGCCGCGCGGGCTGTAGTGCGATTCCCATCCGCCCGCCGTGACCATCAGCATCGCGCGTTTGCCCGCGAGCGTGCCTTCGCCATAACGGTCGCCCCAGTGGGAGTCCGAGTGTTCGCCCACGCCATACGCGAAGCCGTAGGCGTAGACGCGTTCCACCCAGCCTTTCAGGATCGCCGGCATCGAGAACCACCACAGGGGGAATTGCAGGATGACCGCATCCGCCCAGCGCAGCTTGTCCTGTTCGCGCGCGATGTCCGGGCTCTGCAGGCCATTCTCGAACGCGTGCAGGGAGTCCAGGGCGGGGTCGAAGCGCTCGCCGGCCCGCTGGTGCAGACTGTCGTCGGCATCGATGGCGGCTTTCCAGTTCATCGCGTACAAGTCCGATACCTGGACCACGTGTCCCGCGGCCTCGAGGCGCTGGATCGTGAAGTCCCTGAGCGCGCCGTTGAGCGAGCGGGGTTCGGGATGGGCGTAGACGAGAAGAATATTCATGACCGAAAACTCCGAATGTCGGGAAAGAAGAGAGTGGGAACAGGGTAGGGTTTGGTAAGGTATATTGGAAATGAATTTCCAATATTGCAGGTATTGCCATGAATAATCTCCGCAGGCTGGATCTCAACCTGCTGGTCACGCTGGATGTCCTGCTCTCGGAACACAATGTGACCCGTGCCGCGCAGCGGCTGAACTTGTCCCAGCCATCGGTCAGCGTCCACCTCGCCAAGCTGCGAGACATCCTGGGGGATCCGCTGTTGTTGCCCGGGCCACGCGGCATGCGCCCGACGGCGCGGGCGGAAGCCTTGCGCGAACCGCTGCGGCTGGCACTGGAAGCCCTCGAACTCGCGGTGTCGCCCGCCACGCCGTTCGATCCGGCCGGGGCCAGCCACACCTGGAGGATTGCCGCGACCGACTACGTCGAGTCAACGGTGCTGCTGCCCGCGCTGGGTACGTTGCGCACCGCGGCGCCCGGCACGCGGCTGGCCGTGCTGGAACTCGCACCGCCCCGCATCGCCAGGCAGCTGGAACGGGGCGATCTGGATCTGGCCTTTCATACCAGCGCGGACGCGCCATCCGGGCTGCGTCACCGGCCGCTGTTCACGGAGCAATATGTGCTGGTGGGCCGCGCCGGCCACCCTCGCCTGAAACGACGGCCCACGCGCGCACAGTTCTGCGCCCTCGAGCACGTCATCGTGTCGCCGGACGGTGGCGGATTTCGCGGCGTCACCGATGAAGCGCTGGCCGAAGCCGGACTGACGCGCCGTGTCGTGCTATCGGTGCCGCACTTCCTGTTCGTGATGTCGGTCCTCGCGCGCACGGACCTCGTGGCGATGTTGCCCGCGCGCCTGGTGCGGGACACGGATGCGCTGCAAGTGGTCGAGGCCCCCGTCGACGTGGCGGGCTACGAGGTAAGCATGCTCTGGCACGAGCGCTCCCATCGTGACCCCGCCCACCAATGGTTGCGCGAGACCATCGCGGCGTCCGTCTGAGCGGCCTCCCACGGACTCCCACGTATACCCTGAGCCGCAAGGCGGCCGACCGGCCCCTTCCGCCGCACGCCCAGCACCCGCGCGCCCTGGCGGGCGATACCTCGCCGGTATCCAACACATACCCAACAGGTGTTGGACCCCCGGTATGCGGCGTGCCTATTCTCCTCGCCAGACGACGCACGCAAAGCGCGTCACCGTCATCCCGACGCAAGCAGCGGGACCCTTCATGACAGGAGAGAGGCAGTGAGACAGATCGACGTTTGCAATGTGGTGGACCGCTCCACCTTCAGCCGCTTCCATGCGGGCGTGCTGTTCTGGTGCGCGGTGATCATCATCTTCGACGGATACGACCTTGCCATCGCCGGCATCGCGTTGCCGTCGATCATGAAGGACATGGGCGTCTCCGCCACCTCCGCCGGCTTCATGGTCAGCGCGGCGCTGTTCGGCATGATGTTCGGCGCGATCTTCCTTGGCACCGTCGCGGACCGAATTGGCCGGCGCAAGGCGATTGCCATCTGCATTCTGCTGTTCAGCCTGTTCACGGCGGCGGCGGGCCTGACCAGCGATCCCGTGCTGTTCGCGGTCAGCCGCTTCCTGGCGGGGCTCGGCATCGGCGGCGTGATGCCCAATGTCGTGGCCCAGATGACCGAGTATTCGCCGCGCAGGCTCCGCGGCACGCTGGTGACGTTGATGTTCAGTGGCTATTCGGTGGGCGGCATGCTCGCCGCGCTGCTAGGCAGGCAGTTGCTGGAGCAGTATGGCTGGCAGTCGGTGTTCATCGCGGCAGGATTACCGGCCTTGCTGGTCCCGCTGCTGGTGAAGTGGCTGCCGGAGTCGATGTCGTACCTGATCCGCACCGGGCAGGACGCCCCGCTGCGCAAGATCGTGGCTGGGCTCGATCCTGCCTACGTGCATCGCAGCGGCGACCGCTTCGTGCAGCCGCAGGGCGGCGCGGGCGACCGCGCATCGATCCGGCAATTGTTCGAGGACGGACGTGGCCTCAGCACAGGCATGTTCTGGGTGGCATTTTTCATGTGCCTGTTCATGGTCTACGCGTTGAGCTCCTGGCTCACCAAGCTGATGGCATCGGCGGGCTACAGCCTGGGTTCGGCGCTGACGTTCGTGCTGGTGCTCAATATCGGCGGCATGATCGGCGCCATCGGGGGCGGCTGGCTGGCTGACCGGTTCAGCATCAAGTACGTGCTGATGGCGATGTATGCGCTGGCCGCCGTGTCGATCGCGCTGCTGGGATATCCGGTGCCGACGCCGGTGCTGTTCGTGCTCGTCGGTCTTGCGGGCGCTTCGACGATCGGCACGCAGATCGTCACGTATGCATATGCCGGGCAGTTCTATCCGATTGCGGCGCGCTCGACTGGTATCGGCTGGGCGTCAGGCGTCGGCCGCGCAGGCGCCATCATCGCGCCGGTGCTGATCGGTGTGCTGGTCAGCATGGCGCTGCCGCTGGAGCGGAATTTCCTCGCCATCGCGGTGCCAGGAGTCCTGGCGATGCTGGCGGTGGCGTGCATCGATCACCGGCGTTCGGCGTCCGGCCTCGCGTCGACGTCGCAGGAAAGCACGGTGAAGGCGGGCGCCGTGCCGAAGGTCGCCGCGATTCGCGCGTCGCGCGCGGAAGGCTAGCGGGGGCAAGAAGGGGCGAGCGGGGCGAGAAAGGGGTAAGAAGCGGCGAGACGACAGCCACAAACGTCGCTTGGCGCTTGCCGCCTGCCATCTCTCACGCGGCGGCGGAGGTATCCTCGTTGTTCCTTCCCTGCAAGGGAAACCGCGTCCTGAACATCGGCGAGGCCAGGCTTGCCAGCGAGAGTTCATCGGCCACCGCCAGCAGGTCCGGCGCCAGACTGACCATCCGCGCTTCCGTCAGGCGCATGGCTGGCCCGGCGACGCTGAGCACGCCGATCGGCTCCTGCCCCTTGCGCTGGATCGGCGCCGCCATCGCGGTCATGCCAGGCGCAAACACTTCATTGATCATGGCGTAGCCGCGCTTGCGGCCTTCGTGCAGCATCTTCGTCAGGGCGGCGATGGTGGTCGGGGCGTTGGGGCCGTATTCCTGCGGCGATCCGAATCCTTGGCGCGTGACCAGCTCCAGCGCACGCTCGTCCGTCATGGTCAGCATCCACGCATGCCCGGAAGCGCTGCAGGACAGTTTCGCGTCCATGCCCATGTCCGGGTCGTAGCGCAGGCCATGACGCGCGCCTTGTGCCTTGGCGACCCACGTGAGCCGGTCGCCGTCGACGATGGCCAGCCGCACCAGTTCGCCCGAAATCTGCGCCAGCCGGTCAACGAAGGGCTGGGCGATATCGACAATGCCCGTGGCACTCAGGAAGCTCAGGCCGATCGATGCCACGCGCGCCGTCAGCGCATAGTCGCCGTGATCGCGCAACTGGCGGACATAGCCGCAGCGGGACAGTTCGTTCAGCAGTCGGTGTGCAGCACTTTGCGGGATGTCGAGCTCCTGCGAGATCGACGCCAGCGGCACGCCTTCCGGCTGCGTTGCCAGCAATTCCATCACGGCGAGTGCGCGTTCCAGTACTCCGGCCATCTCGGTATCCCCCTCAAAGCTGTCCGGCCTAGATAGTAACCCCGACTGGAAACTTATTCTAGGTGGAATATTATTCCACTCCAGAAGTTCCTTGCAGGCCGACAGCCACATTCGCCTGCCGGCCACCAGAACAGGACCCTATCGAGGAGACAGCAGTGAAAGCAGCCATGCTTCGACTGACGCTGGCCATTGCGCTCGGCGCCGCCATTCCGGCGATGGCACAGGACATCCAGGAGCGGACGATCCGCTTCGGCCACCTGAACAACCCGGACCACCCCGTCAGCTTCGGGGTCAAGAAGTTTGCGGAACTGGTTGCCGCCAAGAGCGGCGGAAAGCTGAAGGTCAAGGAGTTCCCGGCCTCGCAGCTCGGCAACGAGATGCAGCAGCAGTCCGCGCTGCAGGGCGGGGTGCAGGAGATGTCGGCGCCGGCTTCCACCTCGCTGGCGGGCATCGTCAAGGAATTCGGCCTGATCGACCTGCCGTTCGCGGTGACGGACTTCGCACAGGCGGACGCCCTGCTGGACGGCCCGCTCGGCAAGGCGCTGATCGCAAGGCTGCCGGAAAAGGGACTGGTGGCCCTCGGCTTCTGGGATCTCGGCTTCCGCAACGTCACGAACTCCAAGCATCCGATCACGAAGCCTGAGGACTTTGAAGGGCTGAAGATTCGGGTGATTCCCAATCCGGTCTTCCTCGATACCTTCAAGGCGTTCAAGGCCAATCCCGTGCCGATGCCATTCGCGGAGCTCTATGGCGCGCTGGAATCCAAGGCGGTCGACGGCCAGGAGAATCCGTTTGCGGTGATTCTCTCCAACAAGTTCTACGAGGTGCAGAAGTACGTCAGTGCCACCAATCACGTCTATGCGGCCAACATCCTGCTGGTGAGCAAGAAATTCTGGGACAAGCTTTCGCCCGCCGAAAAGAAGATCCTGAGCGATGCCGCCGATGAAGCCCGGACCTACCAGCGCCAGGTGAGTCGCGCGGCGGCCCAGAAGGCGGTTGGCGAACTGCGCGCGAAGGGCATTCAGTACAACGACATCGCCCCGGGCGAAAAGGCGCGCATGCAGCAGATCGTCAAGCCCGTGGTGGATCACTTCGCGGCCAGCTACGACCCCGTGCTCGTCAGGCTCTATACCGATGAGCTCAAGCGCATTCGCAAGTAACGCCCCGGAACCCGACATCATCATGAAGATCCTTGTCCTGCATGGCCCCAACTTGAACCTGTTTGGCCGCCGCGAACCGCATATCTATGGCACCACCACGCTCGCCGAAATCAACGATCGCCTGGCGGCGCTCGCGGCGGAGCTGGGCGTGGAGCTGGCAACGCTCCAGTCGAACCACGAAGGGGCGCTGATCGACTTCCTGCACGCGCATATCGATGACGCCCAGGGGGCACTGGTCAACCCGGCCGGGCTGACGCAGCACGGCGTGCCGCTGCACGACGCCATCAAGGCCATGCCGTTCCCGACGGTGGAAGTGCATATGTCGAACATCGCCGCGCGCGAAGCCTGGCGGGCGCACTCCATCATCTCGCCAGCGGTCAGGGGAACGGTGCAGGGCCTCGGGCCTCATTCCTACCTCGCGGCGTTGCGCGGATTGGTGGACATCGTCCGCCAGAGTCATTCCTGAACCGTCGATCGGCGGAGGGCAATCGCATGGACGGTCTGATCAACGGCGTCTGCCGGATACTGGAAGTGGCGATCGCGCTGTTGCTCGCGGCGATGGTCGTGCTCGTGTTCGGCAACGTTCTGCTTCGCTATGGCTTCAACTCGGGGATCACGGTGTCCGAGGAAGTGTCGCGCTGGATGTTCATCTGGCTCACCTTCCTCGGTGCCGTCGTCGCACTGAAGGAGCGCGGCCACCTGGGAGTGGACATGCTGGTCGGCCGCCTCCCGCCGCTGGGAAAGAAGGTGTGCCTCGTGATGGGGCAACTGCTGATGCTCTATATCGTCTGGCTGCTGCTCAAGGGGAGCTGGGCCCAGGCCGTCATCAATGCCGAGGTGACCGCGCCCGTCACGGGCGCCCCGATGGCCGTCGTCTACGCCTCGGGCATCGTCTTTTCCGTCCTGGCCGGGCTCATCATCGCGATGGACCTGATCCGCGTGCTGGCTGGCAGGCTGGCCGACGAGGACCTGATCATGATTCAGGAATCCGAGGAATCCGTGCAGATGAAACAGATCCTCGGTGACGCCGGGGACAATGCCGAAGCTGGCCCGCCAGCGCGCGCCGGGAGAAACGCATGACGATCACCGTGTTTGTCGGCTCGTTGCTGGGTGCCATGCTGATCGGCATGCCGATCGCGTTCGCGCTCCTGGCGAGCGGCGTTGCGCTGATGTGGCACCTCGACATGTTCGATCCGCAGATCCTTGCGCAGAACGTGATTGGCGGCGCGGACAGCTTTCCGCTGCTGGCCGTGCCGTTCTTCATGCTGGCCGGCGAAATCATGAACGTGGGGGGCTTGTCCCGCCGCATCGTGGACCTGGCGCTGGCCCTGGTGGGCCATATCCGTGGCGGGCTGGGCTACGTCACCATCATGGCCGGATGCCTGCTGTCGGCACTTTCGGGCTCCGCGGTGGCGGACGCGGCCGCGCTGACGGCGCTGCTGCTGCCGATGATGGTCAGTGCGGGGCACAAGAAGGAAACCGCGGGCGGCCTGATCGCCGCCACGGGCGTCATCGGCCCGGTCATCCCGCCGAGCATCGGCCTGGTGATCTTCGGGGTCGCGGGCAATGTGTCGATCTCCAGGCTGTTCCTGGCGGCAATCGTCCCGGGCCTGCTGATTGGCGGCGCGCTCTGGCTGACGTGGGCATGGATGGTGCGGCGCGAGCGCGTGGAACCGCCGCCGCGCAAGAGTCGCGCTGACATCGTGGCGGCGTTCCGGCACGCGTTGTGGGCGTTGATGTTGCCGGTGATCATCCTGGTGGGGCTGCGCATGGGTGTGTTCACGCCGACGGAGGCTGCGGTCGTGGCCGCCGTCTACGCGCTATTCGTGTCGACCGTGGTGTACCGCGAGCTGAAGCTTGAACAGCTCTACGGGATTTTCGTTTCAGCGGCCAAGACCAGTGCCATCGTGATGTTCCTCATCGCGGCGGCGATGGTCAGCGCCTGGCTGATCACGGTGGCGGACCTGCCGTCGAAGGTCGTGGAGATGCTCCAGCCGTTCATGGGCAACAAGATCGTGCTGATGGCGGCGATCATGGTGCTGGTCATGATCGTGGGCACCGCCATGGACATGACGCCGACCATTCTGATCCTCACGCCTGTGCTGATGCCTGTCGTCAAGGCAGCCGGGATCGACCCCGTGTACTTCGGCGTGATGTTCATCATCAACAACTCGATCGGGCTGGTCACACCGCCGGTCGGCACCGTGCTCAACGTGGTCGCCGGAGTGGGGCGCATGAAGATGGACGACGTGACGCGCGGCGTGGTGCCGTTCATGATCGCGGAGTTCGCGGTCATGTTCCTGATGGTGGCATTTCCTCCGCTGGTGACGCTGCCGGCCAGATGGCTGGGCGGATAGCGCGGCCGGCGCCCGAGTCCTGACAGGGGCAATCCTTCATGCGGTCGACGCCGATGCCGACGGCATGCGGGACTTGCGGGACTGGCGGCCAGCGGGTCACCGGTCCGTCACAGCAGCCACTCGATGGGTAGGATGGAAAGGAACCAGACGCCGAATCGCCCGAACCAGCCCGTGTTGGGTTCGGTATCGTGGCGAACGGTCTCGGTGCCGCGCCGCTCCAGCCAGTAGAGCTCGCCCGTGTCCGAGAGCCGGACCTCGTAGGCGTTCTCGGGCACCGTCGTCGAGAAGGCCGATTCGATACGGCCCGCGAGTACCGGGCTGGCGATCACAAAGCCCAGTTCGGTGTTCAGGTTGGCGGAGCGCGGGTCGAAGTTGAAGGAGCCCACGAATACGCGGGCCGCGTCCACCGCAAAGGTCTTTGCATGGAGGCTGGAGCCGGAACTGCCGACAGTGCCGCCCCGCTCATCGCGCTTGCCGCCGCTGTCGGCTGGCGTGGCGCTGCGGCGCAGTTCGTACAGGTGAACGCCGCCCTCGAGCAGCGCCTTGCGGCGCCGGGCGTAGCCTGAGTGCACGGCAGTGACGTCGGTCGCCTCCAGGGCATTGGTCAGCACGCGCACGGTGACGCCTTGGCCCGCGAGTTCGGTGAACGTCGCGGCGCCGGCCGCCGTTGGGACGAAGTAGGGCGATATCAGGTCCAGTTCGCGCTCGGGCGTGCCGATGATCTCGCGCAACTGGTGGCCAATCAGTGCCTCCTTCGGCGCGGCGCCCAGGATCTTGCCCGGGTCGTCGCTGACGATCCGCGTGGCGGCCCACTCGAACGGCAGGCTGCCATCGAGCATCTGGCGCACCACGGGCAACCCTCGCAGCGCATCCATATAGGCGGCCGCAGCCGGGTCGCGCTCCACGCTGGCGGCCTTGTGCGCCAGTTCGTCGAGGCGGGCGGCGTCGACGGCCGGGACGATGCTGGTCACGGGATAGGCACTCTCGCTGGCCCAGTAGCGGTCGAAGTCGTGCTCGACATCGGCCGCGATGGGGCCCACGGCCAGCACGTCGAGGTCGGCAAACAGCACGCCATCGGTGGCGCCGAAGTACTCGTCTCCCACGTTGCGGCCGCCGACGATGGTGGCCTGTGCGTCGACGGTGAAGGACTTGTTGTGCATCCGTCGGTTGAGCCGCCGGAAATCGGTCACGTAGCCGATGGACTTCGGGTGCCGCACGACGAACGGATTGAACAGGCGCACTTCGATATTGGGATGTGCGTCAAGCGCCGCGAGCGTTTCGTCCAGCCCGGAAATGCCGTTGTCGTCGAGCAGCAGCCGCACGCGCACGCCGCGGTCGGCGGCCTCATGCAGTGCTTCCAGCAGCAGCGTACCGGTCAGGTCGTCGCGCCAGATGTAGTACTGCACGTCGAGCGTGCGCTGGGCTGAGCGGGCTGCATGCACACGTACCGCGAACGCCGCGCGCGCGTCGACCAGCGGATGGATGCCCGACAGGCCCGGATGCGCGTCCAGCGCGGGGGCCAGTACGCGCCCGAGATCGGTATCGCGGGATTGTTCCGCCGTGAGCGCGCGCGTCTCCGCCCGGTTTGCAAGGGGAGGGAGCGCGCAACCGGCCAGCAGGGCGGTGGCGAAGATTGGCGCGATGACGGCGCGCAGCAGGCGACGGTATGGACCAGGCACGATGCGCATGACGGTTCGGAGGTCTCCGGTTGGCGCGGATCGGGGCACGGATGTGGCGAATGAACCGTGATGTTGCCACGGCGGCGTGGCGCCAGGCACTTGCGGTGCGCGGAAGACCTCTCGCGGCAGGGCGCCGGAGTGGCTCGCGCTCCACGCCGGCGACGGGTGGGGCACGTCGACCTCCGTTCGGTGCCGCACCGAGCCAGGGCAAGTCGCTTACCTATCCTTTGTTGGCGCTCACAGACACTGGAGACTTATCGATGCACATCAAACGAGCGTTTGCCAGCGGTCCCGGAAGCCAGCCGAGGGCCGATCCCACGTCGGGGGCATTTTGCAGCGCGGCAGCGCTGACGATGTCGCCCAGCCCCATCAATCCGGACTGGCTACACAGCGGCCAGCCCATGACGCGCTGTGGCGAGCACTCGCTCACGTTCGACGGGTTTGCTTCCACCTCCGTCTGGGATTGCACGCGCAGCACGTTCGACTGGCATTACACGGTGGACGAGATCGTCTACATCCTGGAGGGCGAGGTCCGCGTGACCGACGCGCACGGCCGGACGTACACGCTGAAGGCTGGCTCGATCGGCTATTTTCCCGCGCATACCAGCTGGTTCTGGGAGGTCGACCACTACGTGCGCAAGGTGGCGATCTGCAAACGCGCGGTACCGGCCGGGTTGCGCCTGCCGATCCGTGTGCTGGGCAAGCTGGACATCGAAGGTTGGTGGCGGCGGTCCGCGCGGGCGAGAGAGCGATGGGCGGCGCTCTGGGCGCGCTTCCATGGCTCGACCACCATGGTGATGCTGATGGCGCTGCCCCTATAGAGGCAGCGCGCGTTGGTCAGGCGTTTCCGGCCTGTCCGCGTTGCGGCGACATCCAGCCGTTCGCCGTGTTGGCGGCGGCCACCTGCTTGGCGATGGAATCCGCCAGCCGCTTGGCATCGGCGGAGATGCTGTCGCGCTTCGCTTCGGTCATGCCATGCACGCCGGTGCCGGCCGCAGCGGACATCGCGAGATGGCCGGCGGCTGCACCGACCCCTGCCGTTTCCGCCACACCGGGAATATGGCCGCTGTCGGCATCGGCCGTGAAGCTCTGCACAGGCATCGGCGCGCCGTTCGCCGGCTTGTAGAGGATCTGGACCGAGGCACCGACCTCGCTCTTGCCGGCGCCCAGGCCGATCAACACGCGGCGCCGGCGCTTGCCTTCATCGATCTTCTGGAAGCCGCCTTCGACGATCAGTGCGTTGCTGCCTGCCGGCACGGGGCCATCGAGGCGCACCGCGTTCAGTCCCATCGACTGCAGTTGCCGCACGATTTCATCGGATACCTGTTCGCGCGCCTCGAGCGCTGTCTGGGATTGCTCGCTCGCGGTGGAATTGCCGTCGACCATCGTCTTCAGTTTCTGCGTCAGGCCGCTATCCAGCTTCACCTGGTCGGGGTTGGCCGCGAAGGATTGCACGTAGATGATGTCCGCCCGCGCTTGCGGCGCCAGCTGAACCTGGTTCACGCCGGTCACGTCGGTGACGGCGGCGGTTGCGCAGCCTGCCATTAGGAACGAGGTCGAGGCCACTGCCACGATAGCCAGACGCATGGTGTTGTCAGCGAGGAGTTTGAGTGAGATCCGCATGTTGATTCCTTTCGTGGCACTGGGTGCCGTCAATGGTCGAGGATGTTGTCACCGACAATCATCGACCCACAGGATCAGAAGCCATCGGAGCGCACGTCTTTGGTGAGGGGCTTTCGCTTGCTTTCGGGGGAGCCGCAACACGCAGACGGAAGTATGGGAGGTGGACGCCCGGGGCGCCACGCAGGAATTATTTCGCGCGATGTCATGCGCGATGGCATGCGCGGAGGCGCCGCCGCGGAGGCCGGGCCCGGGGTTACGCGCCGGTGGCGCGGGCCAGCGGCAATGCCACCACGGCTTCGAGTCCCCCGCCTTCGCGCGCGCGGAATTGCAGGGACCCGCCGTGCAGGCGTGCGATGCGGTCGACGATGGCCAGTCCGAGCCCGGTGCCGCCCGAATGCCCGCGCGCATTGCCACCCCGGCTGAAGGGCGCCGTGAGCTGCTCGATTTCCGCCACGCTGATGCCGCTGCCCCGGTCGCAGATCGCGACATAGGCCGTGGGGCCGTCCGTCCAGGTGTGCGCGAAGAAGCCCGTGCGCCCGTAGATCACCGCGTTCTGCATCAGGTTCATCAGCAACCGCATCATGCTGACCGGCCGGAACGGGATCGCCGGCAGATCGCCGAGCGACAACGCGAAGTCGTGCCCGAGTCCTGCGAAGTCCGATGCAAGCTGGCGGATCAGCGCATTGAGGTCGCCGGGCAGCGGCACCTCGCGCTCGCCGCTGCCGGCATAGTCCATGAACTGCTGGAGAATCGTATCGATCTGGTCGAGATACCCCTCCGCCGATGCCACGAAGGTGTCGTCCGCGCCGCGTGGAATGGACATCGCCATCGCCAGGCGGAGCTTGGTGAGTGGCGTGCGAATATCGTGGGATACGCCGGCCAGCATCAGGGCGCGCGTGGTTTCGGCCTGCTTCAGGGCCTGCGTCATCTGGTTGAAGGCGCCGCTGACCTGCGCGATTTCCGTCGGGCCATCGGTGGGAAGTGCAGGCGGCGCTTCGCCAGCGCAAACGTTGCGCGCGGCGCGCGCCAGGTCCTGCAGCGGGCGGTTGATATGGAGCTGGATCAGGTAGCCCGTCAGCGCCGCGAGCAGCGCAAGCGCCGTCGACAGCACGAGGGCGGCCGTGATGCCGCTGGTCTGTGCGACCTCCGCCATCGGCAGGGCGATCCAGGCGGGGGTGCCGGCAACATGCACGCGAATCCACAGCCGCTCTTCGTCGCCGCTCTGCCAGCGTACCGGCATGTCCGGCGGAAGGTGGCGCTGCAAGGCCTCCAGGAAAACGTTGCGCTGATAGGTGCGGAACAGGTGCATCGGGCTCGGATCGGTGTCCGCGTCGATGTGTTCGGGCGCCTGCGTCTGCGCGCCCAGGCGCGCGGCGGTGGCGCGGCCCGCTTCAGCCGGTACGGTGGACAGTGCACCGTCCAGCGTCTTCACGTAGTCGGAAAAGATCGAGGCCGCGCGCTCGATGCGAGGGCGCTGCACAAAATGCAGCAACACTGTGAGGGAGCAAACCTGCGTCACCGCCACCAGCACCACCAGCAAGGCGATGTTGCGCGCGAGCAGGGATCGGAGCGGGAGCCGTATCACGACTCGATGCCGGCGACCAGCATGTAGCCGACGCCCCACACGGTCTTGATGAAGCGTGGTTTCGATGGATCGTCCTCGACGATCTGGCGCAGCCGCAGGATCTGTACGTCGATGCTTCGATCGAGCGCCGCGTGATCGCGGCCCCGGGCCCGTGCGAGCAGGTTATCGCGGCTGACCGGCCGGTTTGGCGAGGAGCCCAGCGCGTGCAGCAGCAGCATCTGCGCGGAATGCACCTCGACTGGTGCGTCGCCCCGAAACAGGGTCTGCTTTCCGACATCGAACCGGAACTCGCCGAAGCGCAAGGTCTGCGACGTCACGGTCGGATCGCCTGCTGCCATCTTTTGCCGACGCAGCAGCGCGCGGATCCGGGCCACCAGTTCGTCCGGGACGAATGGCTTGGCGAGATAGTCGTCCGCGCCGGTCTCGAGCCCGGCCACGCGGTCGACCGGATCGCCCTTCGCGGTCAGCATCAGGATGGGTAGCGTCTGGCCTTCGGCGCGCAGGCGGCGGCAAATGGTCAGGCCGTCTTCCGGCTCCATCATCAGGTCCAGCACGAGGAGGTCGTGGGGCTCGCGGTGCAGGTAGCGGTCAAGTTGCTTGCCGTCCGCGACCACGCGTACCTGAAAGCCGTGCCCGGTCAGGAACCGTTGCAGCATGTTGCGCAGCTCGGCTTCGTCATCGAGCACGATAATCCTGTTCACCTGCTCCATGTGGCGTCTCCGGCGAAATCCGCTGGTCAGTGCGTCATCGACTGCTGCCCCATGAATGCAGACGCACCTGCCGAAACAATACACAAGATAAGCACGGCGATCATCCGCTTCATGATGGGTTCCGCAAGGTGGCCGACCTTCGCCGGCCAGGGCGTGGATGCAGATCGCGATGCAGGTCTCGATGCCGATCCGCCGTCATGCCCAGTGCGCGGGCACCCATCCGACCGGGGTCCAGTGTCCCGGCACCCAGATGGCTGCGCGAGGCGGCGGCGCCACATAGACCGGA
This sequence comes from Cupriavidus sp. 01L415, assembly GCF_056400065.1. Lineage (NCBI taxonomy): Bacteria > Pseudomonadati > Pseudomonadota > Betaproteobacteria > Burkholderiales > Burkholderiaceae > Cupriavidus > Cupriavidus sp. 01L415. The sequence continues at coordinate 45,658 of NZ_JBFTSP010000007.1, forward strand.
CGCGGAGCGACGTAGATGGCGCGCGGGACCGGCGTCACGTACACGACGCGCGGCGGGGGCGGCGGGGTGACGTAGACGACCTTCGGCGGCGCGATGTAGACCGCTTTCGGCGGGGGCGGCGGGATGTAGGTCACCGGCGGCGGGGGCGGAGGCGCGGGCGGTACGTAGCCGACCGGCACGGGCGTGATGACCACTGGCGCGGTCCCCACCGCAACCGTGGCGCCCGCGGTCGTCACCGTGCCTCCGGCAACCACGGTGCCGCCTTGCACGACGGTCGTGCCGCCAGCCACCGTGCTGCCGTGGACGACCGTGGTGCTGCCGCTCGTCACCGTGCCGCCATGGACCACCGTGGTGCCGCTGCCCGTCGTCACGACGCCCGGCGCCACGCTGGTTGCGCTGCCGGAATGGGATACGGTGCCGCCGTCGGCGCCGGTCACGGTGCCCGAGCGGGCACACGTCGATCCCGCGCACGTTGTCGACGCCGTGTGGCTGACGGTGTTGCCGCTGGCGCCAGTGATCGTGCCCGATGACGTGTACTGGCCCGGGCCTTCGCGCGACACGCTGCCGGCGGTGGAGGCGGTCTGGCCATTCGGTCCGGTGAGATCGCCGGTGTGCGAGCACGTGCCGCTTGCGCAGCTCGTGCTGCCGTCGTGCGGCACGGATCGGCCGTTCGGCCCGATTGCCGTGCCCGAGTTCGAAAATTGTCCCGGGGCGTTGCGGGTCACCGTGCCGGTGTTGGTCGCGAGTCCGCCGTAGGGACCGACGACGCCGCCGGCGTGCGAGCAGCTACCGCCGCCGCATGCGCCGGCATGCGCGCCCTGGTAGACGCCGTGCGAGGTGTAGGCCGTGCCGTGGCCGGTCCAGCCTGCGAAGGCCGGGGTGCTGGCGAGGAGGATCAGCGAGGCGGTCGCTGCAAGGGGGTAACGGGGCTTCATCGGATGTCCTTCCTGGTTCGACTCGTGTCACGCACCGTGGCGTGGCGACGGGACGAACTATAGGTCGGAGGCACCGATTCATCGCGGTCGAAAACATGTCGCGGTGTTACATGGGATGTGGCACGCGTCGTTGCCCCCCGTTGCCCGCCTTGTTGCGCGGGGAAGGGCGCGCCGATGTGCATTGGCGCGTGACGTGCCCGGCTGCGTTGCCGGTGTCTTGCCCGATGCCGCCGACTGGCTGCCACGTGAAACAGGGCGACATACTTCCCGCAGGCTGTGCGGCAAGGCGGCCCGCTACAGTTGACTCGGGATTCCGGTGAGCGACAGGTAATGGGACCTCCGTGACCACTGAAGGTCATGCAGTCCCTGCCCGATGCGCGAAGCCCGAAACCCGGAGCCCGAGTCCCGAAGAAACCCGTCTTGCCGGCGGCTGCATGGCCAGCTGCCGGCGAGCGGGCGCTTCGCCTAGTTGCAGATCGTGCCCGGTACCGGCTTGCCGGAGCTGGTTGCGCCCTGGCAGTTGTCGCCCACGGCCAGGCTCGCGTCGCCAGACTGCGACGGAATGAGCTTCAGCTTTCCGGCTACGGTGCAGCAGAGTCTTGCCGGCGCCGAGGCTTTGGTGGAGGGGGCGAGTTTCTGCACTGGCGCTTCGGCGCCGTCATCCGAATCGGCGGCGACGCACTGGCCTTGTTGGCAGATCCGTTCCCCTTTGCATTGCATGTCGTACTGGCATCCGGCGGCCGGTGCCGGCCCCGCCCAGACGAATCCAATGGTGGCGATTAACAGCAAGCTACGCGATGTCATGACCGCTCCTGCAAGCGATTCTCGGACCCTCGTGACGGCGTGTCACCAAGCGTCCGATGTCTTCAGCATAGATCGGTGAAAGGGGGGTAGAAAGCTCGTCGTAAAGGTTCAAACAAGCGCTTTGTGAGCTAGCCCACATGATCGATTTGCGCCGCATGAATGCGCGGCGGGGACGTGTTGAATCGCGCGTTGAAAGGGGGCGCCGATGGACGCGTTGATGGAGCCGTCGATGGCTCGCGGGTATCCACGGCGCTATGCCGGCCGTGCCTGGCGGCCTGATGGCCCGACGGAGCCGCCGTCTGCGGGTTTGGCCGTTTTGCTTCACAATATCGCGCTTCGCGCCGCACCGGAGCACGCTGGAGCCCCTGAGGCAGGACACAGATCCTGCCCGCCAGTGAGCGGCGATTCGTAGAACAAGCCTTGCGATTTCTCTCGTCATGACCGCTCCATACGGAAACCCAGACCTTCCCGATTTTTCCGACGCCCCTGTTTCCTCCGACTCCCCCGGCCATCGCGCCACCGATCTTACCGCCGGCCGCACGGCTGCCGCGGCGCGCAGCCGCACGGCGGACCGCCGCGCCTTGCTGGCCCTGGGCGTGGGCAGCTTCGCCATCGGCACCGGGGAGTTCGTCATCATGGGGTTGCTGCCCGACGCGGCGCGCGACCTTGCCATTTCGATTCCCGAAGCCGGGCACCTGATCAGCGCCTACGCACTGGGCGTGGTCATCGGCGCGCCGCTGCTGGCGGTGCTTGGCGCGCGCTGGCCGCGGCGCAAACTGCTGATCGCGCTGATGAGCGTCTTCGCCCTGGGAAATTTCGCCAGCGCGCTGGCGCCATCGTATGCGTTGATGATCGTGGCGCGGCTGCTGACCGGCTTTCCGCACGGCACGTACTTCGGCGTGGCGGCGCTGGTCGCCGCCGGGCTGGTTGCGCGCGAGCGTCGCGCGCAGGCGGTGGGGCTGGTCATGCTGGGGCTGACGGTGGCGACGCTGGTTGGCGTGCCGATCGCGGCCACCATCGGCACCTGGCTGGGATGGCGCGCGGCGTTCGTGATCGTGGGGGCTATCGGCGTGCTGACGGTGCTGCTGGTCTGGCGCTGGGTGCCGTTCATCCCGGCGGACCGTCATGCCAGCCCGCTGCGCGAGCTGTCGGCGCTGGCCCGCAAGCAGGTCTGGCTGACGCTGGGCATCGGGGCGATCGGCTTTGGCGGCATGTTTGCCGTGTTCAGCTACATCAAGCCGACCATGCTGGAACTGGCGCAGATGCCGGCCAGCGGCATCCCGGTGGTGCTGGCGCTGTTCGGCGTCGGCATGGTGGCGGGCAACCTGGCGGGCGCCAGGCTCGCCGACAAGGCGCTGATGCCGACGATTGGCGGCGTGCTCGTGTGGTCGGCGCTGGTGCTTGGCGCCTTTGTCTTCACGGCGCCACATCCATGGCTGGCGTCGGTCAACGTGCTGCTGGTCGGCACCGCGGTCGCGCTCGGGCCGGCCTTGCAGATCCGGCTGATGGACGTCGCCGGCGACGCGCAGACGCTGGCCGCGGCGCTCAATCACTCGGCCTTCAACATGGCCAACGCGCTCGGGGCATGGCTCGGCGGCGTGACTGTCGCGGCCGGTCTCGGGTGGACGTCGACCGGCTGGGTCGGGCTGCTGCTGGCGCTCGGCGGGCTGCTGGTCTACGCGTGGTCGCTGCTCGACGCGAATCGCCGCGAGGCTAGGGTTTTGGCCTAGGGTTGGAAGCCGGCGTAGGGTCGGAAGTCGTGTCGGAAGCCGGGGCGCGGGGGTGTGTGTCGCGGTTGCGCGCCTGTGCGGCGGACTCGATGACGCGGTGGACGAATTCCAGCTTCGCCACGACCGGTGGCGACAGCGCAAACGGATAGCTGTCCGGCGCGCCCAGGCTGCGGTTCAGGCTGTTCAGCACATAGGTCAGCGGAAACCAGCGGTTCATCAGGCTGCGGAAGCTGGCGTCCTCCACCGGTGTCTGATCGGTCAGCGTCGGTTCCTGCGGGCTGTCGGGCCTGAGCACCAGCCCGCATGACACGGCGGTGTCGAGCGTATCGACGATGTGCAGGTAGTGGGCCCATGTCTCGGCCCAGTCTTCCCACGGATGCATGGTGGCGTAGGCGCTGACATAGGACGACTGCCAGTCCGCTGGCGGGCCGTAGTCATAGTGCCACTGCAAGGCGCTGGCATAGTCCGCCCACTCGCCGCCGAACACCTTGCGAAACGGTTCGATCCACGGGGTGTTGGCGATCAGCCGGCTGAAGTAGAAGTGGCCGACCTCGTGCCGGAAGTGCCCGAGCAGCGTGCGGTACGGCTCCTGCATCGATGCGCGGGTCTGCTCGCGGTGCGCGTCATCGGCCTCGGCCACGTTGATGACGATGCGGCCATTGTCGTGGCCGGTCAGCACCGGGCTGTGCGCATCCTCGTCGGCCAGGAAGTCGAACTGCAGCCCGGCATCCGGATCGTCGTCGCGGGACACCACGGGCAGGTTGAGCGCCAGCAGCGTGTACAGCAGGCGCCGTTTGGCGGACTCCAGCCGGTACCAGTAGAAGCGGTTTTCGGGAATGGTCAGGTCAGGAATTGAGTGGGTGAGACTGCAGGCCTCGCACATCGAGCCGGCATCCTCCGCCGGCACCATCCAGTTGCAGACCGCCTCCACCTGGTAGTTATGGCAGCGCCTGAACATGGCGCCGGCGGTGTCGGGATGCAGGCTCTTCCATCCGCTGGCGTCGCTGCCCTCGAAGGCCGCGATCTGCGAGATGCCGGGAATGAAGCCGAGGGTCGCGTTGCAGCGTTCGCATGTGACGTTCTCGAAGAACACCAGATTGCCGCAGCGACTGCAGTGGAAGGTCTTCATGGTGTGCGTCCCCGCCCGGATCGGGCCGTCGTATGGCGAATCTCGTATTGCGCTTTCCGAATGGTCCGTTGTGCGGGGCGCCTGCGCAATCGGTCGGATTCCTACATCTGCCCGGCTGCCACGGCGAAACGGGCGCCGGCAGCACATTCTGCGGGCGCCCGGTTGGGCACATGGCGGGAGTCCTGACGCCTAGAAGGTCGAGGTATCGTCGTTCAGGAAATCGTCGAGCCCGTTGTCCAGCCCGCTATCCACGAAGCCACTGTCGGACGATCCGTCGCGGCTGGCCAGCGTGGTGTCGCCATCGTTGCCGTAGAAGTTGTTGACGACGGTTTCCGTCGGCGCCGCGCCGCTGCCCGCCGACTGCCCGAGGAAGCCGCTGCCGTTGCCGCCGCGATGGAACAGGTTCTCGATTCCCTGGAACAGGAAGGCGCCACCGGCAACGCCGGCCGCCGTGGTCGCGATGCTGCCCAGCGTGCTTCCCATGCCGCCGCCGAGGAAACCGGAGCGGGCGGGTTGGGCCGGCGGTGGCTGGAAGGTGGCTGGCGCCGGAGTGGGCGTCTGCATCGACATCGGCGGCATCGACATTGGCGACTGTGACGGGCCGCCGGGGCCGGCAGCGGTACGGCCGGCGCTGGCCCCCCATGCATTGTCGCCATCGAGGAAACTGCGTGCGCCGTTGGCCTGTGCCGACTGCAACTGACCTTGCAGCGATGCAATCTGTGCCCTGGCGGTGGCCAGCGCATGGTCGAGCAGCATCGCGCGCTGCACCAGCAGGTAGGCGGCGTCCGGTTGCCCGGCCACGGCCTCGGCAATCAGCGATGCGGCCTGTGGGTCCTTTGCATCCACCCTGGCTTGCGTCAGCTGGGTCAGGAAGCTATCGAGCGCTTGCATCTCTTGGGGGGTCATCGTGTCACCTGATTCGGTTGTGGGACGCCCTCAATCTAAGCGCGCAGACTTAAGGGAAACTTAAAGGCGGGCACCGGCTGGATTGGGCGGCATTCTCCCATGCAGGGGCCATCGGACTCCACCCGGCTTACCTGCGGCCCGGGACGCCGTTGTCGATCACGTCCGCCATGTCGTTGCGCCCCCGTTCGCGCATGGCATCGCGGGCGCCGTGCCGGTCCCGCTCGTCCTTGTTCTGGTTGGCCTTGGAGACGGCGACGATGCGGTCGATTTCCACCTCGATGCCGACGATGGCGCCCAGCATCTTGTCGATGTAGGCCTCGGGCGCGTCGTTCAGCGACCAGGGCCGGGAGCCGTCGGCGGTGGCACGTGCCTCATGCGTCCGCGTCAGCCGCGTGACGATCTGGCGGACGGCGTCCTTGTCGTCCCGGATCCGGATGCGGCCGTGGACGTGGACGACCTGGTAGTTCCAGGTCGGCACCTGCTGGTGGGTCTCATGCTTGCTGGGATACCAGTTGGGCGACACATACGCCTCGGCCCCCTGGAAGATCACCATCACGTCCTGACCGTCCTGGCAGCTTTTCCAGACCGGATTGCCGCGCGCGACGTGGGCCAGCAGCATGCCGTGAGGGCCCGCCGCCGCCTCGAATTCGAAGGGCAGATGCGTGGCGTCGAGACCGTTCGGTCCATGCGTGACCAGCGCGCCAAGCGGATGACCGGTGATGACCCGGTGGATCTCGTCGACACGGGTTTCCTGAAAAAACGATGGGGCGTACATCTGTCGTTTCCTGTTGGGGGATTCGGGCGGATTGTGATGCGCACGCTGCGGCCATGCGCTATGTACTATCATCATAGTGCGAACATGAAGTTTGTCATAGGACAAAATGACGATCACGGGAAAATCCGCGGCAGAGATCTTCGACAGCATTCGCTTGCAGGTGCAAACCGGCAAGCTGCCGCCGGGGGCCGTGTTGCCTCCGGTACGGGATTTGGCGGCGGCGCTGGAAGTCAATCGGAACACCGTCGCCGCCGCCTACAAGCGGTTGACGGCAACCGGGCTGGCGCGGGCGCAAGGGCGGCTGGGCACGACCATCGCCGACCAGAACGCGCCCGGCGAACAGGAGGGGCAGAGCTTCGATTCCCCGCTGGCGGACCTGGCCAGCGGCAATCCCAATCCCGACTGGCTGCCCGATCCGACCCGCCTGCTGGCGCGCGACGACTATCGGCCCCGGCTGTATGGCGAGCCGACGGTCAGCGACGCCCTGGAAACGCTGGCGCGCCGGTGGTTCGACCCCGACTGCCCCGCCGGCTATCGGATCGACATGACGCATGGCGCCGTGGATGCGATCGAGCGGCTGGTGGCCGTCCATCTGGTCACGGGCGACGGCGTCGCCGTCGAGGACCCCTGCTTTCTCGGCACCATCAATGCCCTGCGGCTGGCCGGCATGCATGCGATTGGCGTCGAGACCGATGCGGAAGGGATGCGCCCCGAGTCGCTGGAGCGGGTGTTGTCGGCAGGGGCGCAGGCGGTGCTGATCACGCCGCGCGCGCAGAACCCGACCGGCTGCAGCCTGAGCGCGGCGCGTGCCGACGCGTTGCGCGCGGTGCTGGCGAAGTTTCCGAACGTGCTGGTCATCGCCGACGACCATTTCGCGCTGCTCGCGGACACGCTTTATGCCAGCGTCATCCCGGCGTCGACATGGCGATGGGCGCTGATTCGGTCCATGTCGAAGGCGCTGGGGCCGGACCTGCGCGTCGCGTTTGTCGCGTCGGATACCGCGACGTCGGACCGCCTGCGTGCGAGGCTTGCGCCCGGGATGACCTGGGTCAGCCATTTGCTGCAGGACATCGTGGGCGCGTGCCTGACATCGCCGGAGGTGGCGACGATCATCGGCGAGGCCAAGGCGCAGTACACGCGCCGCCGCAACGAGCTTGCCGATGCGCTGCGCAGCCGGAATATTCCGGTGCCGCCGCTTGCCGATGGCTTCAACGTCTGGCTTCCGGTGGAGATGGATGCCACGGCGCTGGCGCACAGCCTGGCCAGACGGGGCTGGCTGGTCCGCAGCGCCCAGGCGTTTGCGGTGCACACGCCGATCCATGCCATCCGCATCACGGTTTCGGCCCTGAAGGACGGTGAGGCCGACCGGCTGGCCGCGGACGTACGCCGGTGTCTTGACGGCGGCTGAGGTCGAAGGGCCGCCAGCCCATGGCCGGTGGCCCTCCACGGCAGCCCTTCACGGCAACATGCCGCCGTGCCCTACCTGGCCCCCTGCACAGCCTGCACGCCCTGTGCGCGGCGCAGCACCGGCAGCAGCTCGGTCGGGTCCGGGCGGAACGTGTAGTCCGGATTCACCTCCGCATAGAGGATCGTGCCGTCCTGGCCGATCACGTACCGGGCCGGCATCGGCAACGTCCAGCTTTCGTCGCCATTGAAGGCGGGCAGGTTGTTCCCGAGCACCTTGTACAGGTCGATCAGTTCGGGCGGCAGCGCAAAGCGAAGCCCGAAGGCCGCCGCGACGCTGTTGCGCGTGTCGCTGAGGATCGGAAATTCCAGCTGGTTGACGCGCACGGCCTTGCGGCTGTTGACCGCGTTCTGCGGGGAGATGGCGACGAGATTCGCCCCCAGCTCCCGAATCGGCCCCAGCACTTCCTGCAGCGCCTGGAGCTCGATGTTGCAGTACGGGCACCAGACCCCACGGTAGAAGCTGATGACGAGCGGGCCCTGGGTCAGCAGCACCTCCGATGCCACCAGCTGGCCGCTGGCGTCCGTCAGCGCAAACGTTGGCGCGCGGTCGCCGGCGGCCAGCGCGCGCGCCGCCTGCCCTGAGGCAATTAGGGCTTCCGTCGCGCGTTGCATGATCGGGTGGATCTCCGGCGGCGCGAAGTAGGGCGCCTTGCCCGCGCGGAAGTCGGCCTTGAAGGCGTCGAGTTTGTCTTGCAGCGACATGGCTGTTCCTCTCTCTTCGGCGGATGGCGGGCTCAGACCTGTGCCACGCCGCCATCGACAAACAACTCGATGCCGGAGATGAAGGCGCTATCGTCGGAGGCCAGGAACAGCGCGGCCTTCGCTAGGTCGTCGCCGGTGCCCAGGCGGCCGGCCGGCGTATTGGCGGCGAGCGCGGCCTTGGTTTCCTCGTCCAGCAGGCCGTCGAGCCCCGGCGTCTGCGTATGGCCCGGCGACAGGACGTTGACGCGGATGCTGCGCGGCTTCAGGTCGACGATCCAGCTGCGGGCGAACGACCGGATGGCCGCCTTGGTCGCGTTGTAGACGGAGAATGACGGGAAGCCCTTGAGCGAGGCGATGGAGCCCGTCAGGATGACCGACGCGCCGTTCACCAGCAGCGGCAGGGCCTTCTGCACCGTGAAGAGCGTGCCGCGCACGTTGGTGTCGAACGTCTTGTCGAAGTGTTCCTCGGTGATCTCGCCAAAGGTGCCGAGTTCGTAGAAGCCTGCATTGGCGAACAACACGTCGAGGCGGCCTGCCTTGGCCCGGATCTCGGCGTAGACGCGGTCCAGGTCGGCGAGCTTGCCGGCGTCGGCCTGGATGCCGATGGCGCCGTGGCCGATTTCCGCCACAGCCTTGTCGAGTTCCGTCTGGCGGCGGCCGGTGATGAACACGCGGGCGCCTTCGTTTGCGAAGCGCCTGGCCGTGGCCAGGCCGATGCCGGCGCTGCCACCGGTGACGAGAGCGATTTTTCCTTCCAGTTTGCGAGACATGATGATTTCCTTTGTTTGGGACGGGCCCCGGCTGGGGCGCCTTGGAAGGAAGAGTAGGGAGTCGCGCGGGATGGCAGTAGACGGTGCGGGGGACTAAGAGTTATTCCCGGCCGGAATGGCGCGGCCCGGATACCGGCGGCGGTAGACTGTGTGCCTGCCGCGCCGCGTCCGCTGGTGGCAGGAAAAAGACCGGGAGACAGGACTTGGACAAGATGGTGGCGATGGAAACGCTGGTGGCCGTGGTCGAGGCCGGGTCCTTCTCCGGGGCGGCGCGCCTGCTGGAAGTCGGCCAGCCAGCCGTGTCGAAGACCGTCGCCCAACTGGAGGAACAACTCGGCGTGCGCCTGTTGATCCGGTCGACCCGTGGGCTGACGCCGACGGAGGCCGGCACGCGTTTCTATGAACACGCCAGACGCGCCATCGAGGCCGCGCAGGAAGCGGAAATGGCCGCGAGGGGGGCCGACGCCCAACTGACCGGCCGCCTGCGGGTCAGCGCGGCGGTCACTTTCGCCCGCATGCACGTGGTGCCCTATCTTGGGCGGTTCCTCGCCGAACATCCGCAGCTCGCCGTCGACGTGTTGCTGGAAGATGGCAACGTCGACCTGATGGCGCTGGGCGTGGATGTGGCCCTGCGGATGGGCAATCTGGGGGATTCGTCGATGACGGCGCGGCGCATCGCGCAGAGCCGCCGCGTGGTGCTGGGCAGCCCCCGGTATTTCGAGCAGGCCGGCGAGCCGATGTCGCCCGCGGACCTGGCATCGCACCAGGCCATTGTCTATGACCGGCAGGGCGGCGGCACGACCTGGGCGTTCCGGCATGGCAGCACGGAGATATCGGTGGAAGTCTCCGGCCGTCTGCGCGTGACGGCGGCGGAGGGCGTGCGCGCCGCGGTCCTCGGCGATCTGGGCGTGGCCATCGCGTCCGAATGGATGTTCGCCCCTGAGATCGCCAGCGGAGCCGTCAGGCCGGTGCTGACGGAATGGACGCTGCCGGCGGTGGACCTGTGGGCCGTGTTCCCGGCGGGGCGGATGCCCGGCGCGAAGGCCCGGGCCTTCGTCGCCTTCGTCGAGGCCACGCTCAGGGACGCGCCGGGCCAGGGCTGACCGCCCGCATGGCTAGGTGCCCATGACTAGGTGCCCAGTGCGGCCATGTTCTCCACCCGCAACGTCTGCGGCACCGACAGCGAGATATCGGCCGCGCGCAGTTGCTTCAGGATCTCGAACAGCAGGTCGCTCTTGGTGGAGGCCGCGATCCGCGGGCTGTTCACGTAGCCCGTCACGCTCAGTGTGATCCCGTTCGGCGCCAGCTGGCTGAAGGTGACCGACGGCGCGGGAATGTCGAGAATGGCCTCGTTTTCGCGATAGGTCTCCAGCAGCAGGTCCCGCACCTGCTCGGGGTCGGTGTTCAGCGGAAAGGTGAGTTGCAGCGTGGCCACGCCCTGCGTGCTGTTGCTCATCGTCACGTTGCGCAGGTTCTGCGAGATCAGCTGCGAGTTCGGCACGATCACGGTGGAGCGGTCGCCCAGCTGGATCTCCGTCGCGCGCACGTTGATGCGCCGGATGTCGCCCTCCACGCCGGCAATGCTGACCATGTCGCCAACCTTGACCGGGCGCTCGGTCAGCAGGATCAGGCCCGACACGAAGTTCTTCACAATCTCCTGCAGGCCGAAGCCGATCCCCACCGACAGCGCACTGACGATCCAGGCCAGGTTTTCCCATGTGACGCCCAGCAGCGACAGCGTCAGCAGCACGATCAGCACATAGCCCACGTTGCTGAACAGCGTGATCAGCGAGGCGCGCAGGCCCGGTTCCACGCACAGCTTGGGCAGCAATTCCGCATCCAGCCAGCGGCGGACCGAGCGCAGCAGCCAGATTCCCACCGTCAGCGCGATCACCGCGTTCAGGATGCGGTCCGGCATGATGTTGAGGGCGCGCAGCTTGTCGCCGCCCAGCACGGTCAGCAGGGTGTTCAGCAGGTCGGCCGGCGTGGTGCCAAAGCCGCCGGTCAGCAGCGCGAGCACGGCCAGCAACAGCAGCACGCTGGCGCCGACGCCCGAGAGCACCGTCGAGACCTGCTCCAGGTGCGTGTCGCCCACGCCGAAAAGCTGCTTGATCACGCGGCCACTGCGATGATGTGACGAGAACAGGTTCTCGCAGACATCGCGCGTCAGCTGGGTCAACAGGTAGAGGCTGCACAGGACGATGTCGAACCAGACCAGTTCATAGGTCAGGAAGCGGGCAAAGCTGATGTAGCCGACCAGCAGGGCGATCATCGAGGCAATGACCACGATCGTCACGCCCGCGTGAATCAGGCCAGCCAGCGTGGCGCGGGCCTCGGGGCTTTCTCCGGCCGCCGCCAACTCGGTGCGCACGCGGTTGGCGCGCAGCAGCGCGGCGCCGATGGTCAGCACCACCACCAGCGAGACCAGCCCGCGCCCGAGCAGCGTGACCTGCACGCTGGTGTCGGCCATGCGGTTGATTTGCTCGATCGTGCCGGCCAGCAACAGCAAGCCGGCCAGCATGGTCGGGAACGGCTTCATCGCCAGTGCCACCGGGTCCGCCAGCGCGGGCAGCCGCCATGACGGGTGGCGCGTGCACAGCAGCGCACGCCCGAGGCCGGCGATCAGCGCGCTGGTCATCGTCAGCTTGGCCAGAACACCCTGCAAGTCCTGAAGCTCTGGCGAGAGGGCATAGCCGCGCGTGAACGCCATGAAGACGATGTGCACCGCCAGCGCGGTGGTGACGACCGTGGTCAGTGCCGTGGCCAGCGCCAGCGCACTGCGCCGGATGCGGGTTTCCGGCAGCCGCGTCAGGCAGAACCATGCGAGTCCGCGCTCGAGCAGGCGCCGGCCCAGCGACCAGACCGCCAGCGCCAACAGCAGCAGCGCGACCGTCACGGCACGCTGGCCCGGCTCCCACGCCAGGTCGAGCATCGGCACCACTTCATCCCTGAAGTAGCCGAGCCGCTCCTGGTCTTCCACCGACAACTTGAACAGCGGTTCCCAGAACTGCGGGGCGAGGATGCTTTCCGAGCGCAGGGCCAGCTGGTCCTTGATCTGGCTGCGCTGCAACTTGGCCAGCTGATCCTTCAGGTTGTCGATGTTGTCTTTGCTGTCGGCGGCCTGTTTCAGTTCGCCATCGAGTTGCGTCCGGCGCGCATTCAGCCCGGCGCGTTTCTGCACCACGGCAGGCGCTTCCTTGGCCGTGCCGGTTTCGGGCGGCGGGCCGAGCACATCGAGCTGTGCCTGCAACTGCGCACGCTGGGCTGTCAGCGTGGCCGTGAGCTTGTCGACATCGGTGGCGAGGTGCTTGAGGTCATCGTCGAGCCCTTCGAGCCGGGCGTTGCCCGAGTGGCTCGCGGCCAGTTGCTTGATCTGGTCCTGCTCGGTCTGCAGGCGCTTGAGTTCGCCGACGGCCTCGTTGTGCGTCAGGGTGACGGCTTGCGGGGCGTCGGCGTCCGATGCGGATTCGGCGGCAACGGCGGCGGGTAGCGTGGCTGGCGTGAGATGAAACAGTGCAACCAGCACAAGGCTCAGGGCGAGCCTGGGGAGTTTGCTCATGGCGTGTCGTGGCGATTGATCGGGCAGCGCCGGTGATGCGGCAAGGAATGCAGATTGTCGTGATGGCACCGCGTGATGAGACGGGGTGGCGACAATCGAATGCCGGACGGCGCGGCGCGCCTGGGACGAACACAAGGAAGCGATGGCGCGCGATGGCGATCCACTTCCGCGAGAGTTGGCCAGTGACTTCAGAAGTCGGTACGCGGGCCGGATTGAGGCGGTCGGTTGGCCGTCTGGCGAGTTGACCGCGAAAGCCCGGATTATACGCAAGCGTAGGGATCACTCGGGGTGTACAGTGTCGCTGGCGCGCCCCCGGGCGCACACGGGGACGACATTTTTCCCCGCAGGCTTTTCCCCTCGTGCCCTCCCCACCGCAGACAGGAAGCCCCGACATGACTCTGGCGATCGACCGTATTGATCACATCGTTCTCAACGTGAAAGACGTGGAGACCAGCGCCGCCTGGTATGAACAGGTGCTCGGCATGCGGCGCGAAGACTTTGCATCGCGCACCGGCACGCGCGTATCGGTAAAGTTCGGACACCAGAAGATCAACCTGCGGCCCGTGGGCGAGGACACCGTGGCGTGGTTCACCGGCGTGCATCCCACATCGGGCAGCGATGACCTGTGCTTCGTCACCCGGATGCCGCCGAAGGAAGTCCTCGCGCACTTCCTCGCCCACAAGGTGCCGGTGGAAGCGGGCCCGGCGCAGCGCACCGGCGCGTTGGGGCCGATGACGTCGGTCTACTGCCGCGACCCGGATGGCAACCTGATCGAGGTGGCGAGCTATCCTGTGGAGTGAGCGGCGCCGTGAGCGGCCACCGCAGGACGTGCCGGGCGATGGACCGGGTTTGGGATGGATCGCATGCAGCAACGCAAAGTGGAAACCCTGATCGTCCGCGTCGGGATGCCCCAGGCGGGGCTGCTGTCGTGCGTGGCGGATGACGTCTTCGACGCCCCCATCGATTCCGCTCAACTGGTGGCCTATCTGGCGGCGCCTGGACACCTGATGGTCATCGCGCTGGCCGCGGACCTGGTCGTCGGCCAGGTGCGCGGCATGATTCACTGGCATCCTGACCAGCCCGCCGAGCTCTATATCGACAACCTTGGGGTTGCGCCGTCGCGCCGGCGTGAGGGCGTCGCCACGCGGCTGCTCGATGAACTGACTGCGTGGGGGCGTAGCCTGGGCTGCGGGTCGGTCTGGCTCGGCACCGAGGTCGCCAATGCCGCCGCGCGCACGCTCTACAGCGGGCGAGGGCTGGAAACCCAGACCTTCGTGCTGTTCTCCGGGTCCCTGGAAGACCTGCCCTGAGACTGTTGGAAGGAGCGGCAATCGGCAGGCGAGTCCTTCGATTCGTGCCGGCGGCCCTGGCGCCGCCATTTCCGCATCTCCCGTATCATGTGGCCCGCGACAAAAGCCGTACAGCCATACAGCCGCACGCGGTTCACAGTTCTCATGCACAGATTCACGCTATTCCTGATCACACTGGCCTGCGCGGCCAACGTCCATGCCGCTGGCGATGTTGCCGCCGGCAATGCGCTCTTCACGACGCGCTGCGCGTCCTGCCATCACGTCGGGCCCTCGGCACGCGCCGCATTTGGCCCCCAGCTCAACGGCATCTTTGGCCGGACCGCTGGTAACACGAAGGATTTCCAGTATTCCGACGGCATGAAGGCCTCCGGCGTGGTGTGGTCCGACGACACGCTGCGCGCGTTCATCAAGGCGCCCGGGAAAGTGGTGCCGGGCACCAAGATGCGGTTCTGGGGCATCGGCAATGATGGCCAGATCAGTGACCTGCTGGCCTACCTGCGCACCTTCCAGTAGTTTCCCGCGGGGCCTCCGCGATGGAGGCGCCCGCCAGATTCCTCATGCCGTGCGCGTGCGCGCCAGGGCGGCAAGTCCGGCGCTGGCGATCAGCAAGCCACCGGTGGCAAAGAACGTCGAATGCAGGCCGAGGTGGACGGCGATCTGGCCGCCCAGCACCGGGCCCAGGACCTGGCCGCTGAACTGCGCGGATTGCAGGTAGCCCAGCATCGTGCCGGTGCTGCGCTCGCCGACGGCATTCCGGATCAGCTTGGCGACGGCAGGGAGGATGCCTGCGAGCGTCATTCCCATCACCATGCGCAGCGCGGCGAGTTGCCACCACTCCGTGACGAAGGCCTGCGGGATCATCGCGATCCCCGTGAGCACCAGGCAGGCCACGATGACATTCCAGCTGCCAATGCGATCCGCCAGCGCGCCCAGCCGTGCCGCCGTCAGCATGCTGCCGACCGCCGAACACGCCATGACGATCCCCGCGGTGCGGGCCAGGTGATCCGGGGTCACGCCAAGGCTGCCTATATAGATGGTGATGATCGGCTCGATCGACATGTTGGCCAGCAGCACCATCATCGCGACCAGGAGCAGCGTGGCGATCACGATGGCGTGCTCGCGGCGGCCCGACGCGGCGGTGCCCTGGCCGGCACGCGCGCGCTGCCGGTCCGCCGGATGGAAATCTTCCTTCACGAAGAAGATGGTGCAGAGGGCGGCCACGGCGATCATGGCGCCGCCCGCGAAGAACGTGCCGCGAATGCCGATCCACCCCGGCAGGAAGCCGCCCACCAGCGGCCCGACCAGGCTGCCGGCCAGCGCGCCGGTCGACAGGATGCCCAACGCCCAGCCAGCCCGGTCCTTGGGTGCCTGGGTGCCCACCATCACCGTGGCGGCCGACGCATAGCCGCCCACCAGTCCCGCGATCAGGCGCAAGGCCACCAGTTCGTGCACGGTATGGGCCACGCCGATCAGCGACATCACCACGGCCATGCCGACCGCCGCGCGGATGAGCATGGGCTTCCGGCCGAAGCGATCGGCAAGGCGACCCCACAGCGGCGCGGTCACGGCGGTGCCGAGAAACGTGGCACCGAAGGCGATGCCCGACCACTGGATCACGGCCGCGTCGGTGGTGACGCCCAGTTGCCGCACATAGATCGGCAGGAACGGCAGCAACATGCTCAGGCTGACCAGCGTGGTGAAGGACCCGAACACCGAGACCGCCAGATTGCGTTTCCAATGCAGCGTGTGGCGCTCGGCATAGCCGGGCAATGGCGCCGGGTTTGCGGAGCCGGTCAGTGGTTGGGCGGTGGAGGTCATGTCGTTCCCGTACAGTGGGCAAAGCAAAAGCTGGCACGCAGGCCAACTAGCCGGGAGCCAGCGGATGCTGGCTGGGATGGCAAGTCGATGCGTCTACTGTAGGGATTGCTGCGCTGCAATTGAATGCCTACACTGCGGCATTCAGTGTTACGCCCAGAGGAAGAATCGTGGATCGGATCGACGCAATGAAGGTCTTCGTTGCCACGCTCGACGAAGGCAGCCTGGCCGGGGCGGGGCGGCGGCTGGGCAAGTCCCCGGCGGCCGTCAGCCGCGCGATTGCCTTCCTCGAGGCGCATGTCGGCACCGAACTGCTGCACCGCACCACGCGATCGATCAAGCTCAGCGAGGCGGGGGAGCGCTACGCACTGGTTTGCCGCCGCGTGCTAATCGACCTGGAGGACGCGGACCGGGCCGCCGCCGGGGAGCACTCGGCGCCGCGCGGCACGCTGACGATCACCGCGCCGGTGGCCGCCGGCGAGGCGATTCTGCGGGACATCCTCGATGACTTCATGGATCGCTTTCCCGAGGTCTCCATCCGCCTCTACATGCTGGACCGGCCGGTGAACCTGATCGACGAGGGCATCGACATCGCCTTGCGCATCGCGCACCTGGCCGACTCCACGCTCGTCGCCCTGCGCGTGGGCGAGGTGCGGCGCGTGCTCGCCGCCTCCCCCGGCTACCTTTCCAGCCATCCACCCATCACCCAGCCAGCTGATCTGGCAGACCACCAGATCGTGGCGATGACCCACTTCGGCATCGATTCCTGGAGCTTTCCCCCGCTGGAAGGCTCCACCGTAGTGCGTTCCGTGCAATTCACGCCACGATTCGTGGTCAACAGCATCCGTGCAGCCGTCGCCTCCGCGGCGCAGGGCCGGGGCGTCGTGCGGATGTTCTCGTATCACCTTGCCCAGGCGGTCACCGAAGGCAAGCTGCAAATCATCCTGCCGGGCGACGAGCACGCGCCGCTGCCCGTCCACCTGGTCACCCCGCAAGGGCGGCTGTCCGTGCCCAAGGTGCGCGCCTTTGTCGATTTCGCGTTGCCGCAACTGCGTGAGGCCTTCGCCGCGCACGCCGCCATGTGCAATACCGTGCCGCGCGACGTCTCCTAACGCCGCGGCTGATTCGTTCGCCGCGCGGAAGAGTGTTTGCCGTCCGATGGCCATTCCCTCGCCACTTGCCCGCACCTAGAGTGCGTTCCAGGAGGGCACCGCATGGTGCGGCTGCCTCGAACGCCGAAGGCGCGAAAGGAACAGCGAGATGACGAAAACTGATTCCACGGCCGGCAATTTCTGATCGGAGGCGTCATGCCGTTCGTCCATGTCCGGATTACGCGCGAGGGGGTCACGCGTGAACAGAAGGCGCAGATCATCGCCGAGATGACCGCGACGATGCAGCGCGTGCTCGGCAAGGCGCCGGAGCGCACGCACGTCGTGATTGACGAGGTCGATCCCGACAACTGGGGCGTCGGGGGTGAATCGGCGACGGTTCGCCGAAGTCGTCCGGGGGGCTAGGGAAGCCGTTCCGCCCGGGCCGTCGGACCGCAGGCCCGGCGTGGCCGGCATGGCCGGCGCGTGCGACGGATTCCTGCCCCGCCACCTTTTGTGATTCCAGCGCCTGCGACCGGTCCCCGGCCGCAGGCGCTGTCGCGTCCGCTCGTCGCGCCCACTCGTCGCGCTGTGCCGGAAAAGACCTTCCGGACGTCCACCGGATGCCTTTTTGTATTGGTCTGTATCACGCCCGGCCCAGATACATAGGCTCACGGACCCGCCGGCAAATCGCTACGGGAGAGATACATCGGTCGCCTTAAATGCTTCACGTAGCGACGGCGGTGGCAAACATCCAATGGCACTGCCGGCTAATGCGACACCGGACCGCACCCGACAACTGCGTCGAGCCTCGGTCAGACCCTCTCACCAAACAGGAGCTTCATCATGACCACCATCCACATTGCCACGCTCGCCAAGCGCATCGCCGCTGTTGTCACCCTCGCCGCCGCAGCCGGCGCGGTGCATGCCGCGTCCGTTACCAGCGTGACCGCCGATCACGGCGTGAACGCAACCGCCGCCCATATCGGAGAGCGCAGCCCCTACTACGACGGGGCGCGCAACGACAAGCGTGACCCGTTCTACGATGGCGCGCATATCGGCCAGCGCGATGTCTTTACGGAAGGCGCGCGCATCAGCAATCGCGACGGCTATCAGCCGGACTGACGCGGACACCAACCCGGACCGCACCAGCGCGCAGCGCTTCCTTCTGACTGGCATCACACGGAAACCATCATGACCCAACTTGAAAAAGTCCTTTACACCGGCAAGACGCACACCTCCGCAGGTGGCCGCGATGGCACGTCGCGCAGCTCGGATGGCCGACTGGATATCAAGCTCTCCTCGCCCGGCAGCGCCGGCGAAGGGACCAATCCGGAGCAACTCCTCGGCGCCGGCTGGTCGGCGTGCTTTATCAGCGCGATGGGCATTGCCGCACGCAGCATGAACGTCGTGCTGCCGCTGGACACGGCCGTCGATGCCGAGGTGGACCTGGGCACCACGCAAGGCGCCTACTTCCTGCAGGCGCGCCTGAATGTCAGCCTGCCGGGCGTGGCGCCCGAGATCGCGCAGGCATTGGTGAACGCGGCGCACCAGACCTGCCCGTACTCCAAGGCCACGCGCGGCAACATCGGCGTGGAAATCAACCTGGTCTGAGCCAGGTTGGCGTGGGCGCGTCGCCTGCCTGTATGCGTGGGCAGGCGGCGCTGGCAGGCGGATGCCGGCCGGCCCCGCATCTCGCGGTCATCCCGGGGCACTTTCGAGGGATTGCCGGACGGGTGTTGGCATGATTGAATCAGCGGCCCCTTATCCCGTATGCCGGATCTCGTCGACAATTCCGCGACGCGGACGCCGACGGGGCGACGACATGGACGCCAACAAGGACGCCGCCGATGAAGTTGCTGACCGCAATCCCGATCATCCGGATTTTTTCCGTCGAGAAGGCCAAGGAGTTTTATCTGGACTATCTCGGCTTTACGCTCGAGTGGGAACATCGCTTCGAGCCTAATCTGCCGCTGTACGCGCAGATCAAGCGGTCTGGCGTCACGCTGCACCTGAGCGAGCACCACGGCGATACCACACCCGGGTCGGCCGTGTTCGTGCCGGTCGAGGACATCGATTCGCTGCTGCAGGACCTTGAGTCAAGACGACACCCCAACCTCCGCCCCAGCCTCGAGACTGTCGACTGGGGGCGTCTGCTGCAACTGGTCGATCCCTTCGGCAATCGCCTCCGCTTCTGCGAACTGACGCCCGACTAGGGCAGCGGGGCGACCGGCGTCTCGTCGGTCGCCAAGTCAGGCCTCGGGTTTCTGGCAAACCACTTCGATGTTGTGCCCGTCCGGACCAATGACGAACGCTGCATAGTAGTTCGCGTGATAGTGCGGCCGCAGACCGGGCGCACCATTGTCTTTGCCACCCGCGTCCAGCGCCGCGCGATAGAAAGCTTCGACCTGCTCACGATTCTCGGCCGTGAACGCCAGGTGAAGATGCGCCGGCTTCTCCTCGGTTTGAAACAGGCACAGTGAAGCCTTGCCCTTTGGGCAAAGCTCGACGCCGTACGTTGGCGGCCCCTCCGCGGCAACCGCTACGCCGAGCGGTTCGAGTGCCTTGAGGAAGAACGCCTTGCTCGCTGCATAGTCGCTGACTCCGAATTTGACGTGGTCAAACATCAGTTCTCCTGAAATGTGTCGGCCTGCGCGAAGCCTGAAGTATGTATCCCGCAGGCAGTTTACTAGCCATCCGTCAGGACCTTGAGCGCGAGGGGATTTGTCCCCCCCGTCCGGTTTGATCCAATCGCAACCACGCTGTAGTTGGTCGCGCCATTGGCGGTCAATCTCGTCTGGATCACCGTCGTCGACGTCCCCGCAACATTGATCCTGACGTCATAGGTGCCGGCCGCCAGGTTCAGATAGCCACTATTCGCCCCGAACAGCATGTTGGCGAACACCACCTGGCCATTGAACAGCACATCGACAGGCCCGGCGTCAGGCGCCGTGTGGATCACGCGCACGGCCGCCTGTCCTGCCGGTGGCGCCTGGGTTTGATCCGTGACAGTCAGTCCCTGCATACTGGCCGCGAAATTCGCGGCGATGATTGTGTAGGCTGCCGCGTTCGCCAGTTTCAGCGATACATCGATCAACGTCGTCGACGTGCCTGTCACGTTGAATGCGATCCGGTGCGTACCCGTGGAGAAGATCAGGTAAGCGGAAGCCGCAGAATAAGGCACGTTCGAGAGCACTCGCGCGCCGTCGGCGAGAACATCGAGGTTCGGTGCATCCGGAGAAACATGAAGCACACGAATGCGCGCCGTGCTGTCATCGTTCACATCGGCAACGCAACTGCCGAGCAGTGCGACAAGCAAGACGGATAACAGAAGACCAATAATGCGCCGCATCCTGGCCTCTCGCAGAGGGTTGCCAGTCTTCAAGATAGTGCGGCGATCACCCTCGTGCTTGAATCTGGCTGGCGCCGCGACTTGAATCCACTTGCAGCTTGCCGCCTCTGCCATCCCACTATGCGTTCGCTTCTCCGAGCACCGTGAGACGCATCTCACGCCGCTCGACAAAACCGAGTGTTCGATAGAGCGCGATGGCGGCGTGGTTCGTTGTGAGCACGTGCAGGAAGGGCGTCTCGGCGCGGGCGCGGATGGCCGCGATCAGCAGCCTCATCAGGCCGGCCGCATGACCTTGCCCCCGAAAAGCGGCATCTACACAGACGGCACTGATTTCGGTATATCCATCGAGCCGCATGCGCTCGCCCGCCATGGCGGCCAGCTTGCCCTGTCTACGCACGCCAAGATAGTCGCCAAGTTCAATGGTGCGCGGGCCAAAGGGTCCGGGCTGTGTTGCAGTGGTCAAGGCGAGCATCTCCGGCACATCACGCTCGACGAGCCGGACGTGTTCCCAGGCACTCGTTGGGTCGGGCTCGCCTTGCCAGATCATTTGAAGCAGCGTCGTATGCCCGATGACGGAGAACCCGGCCGGGGGCAGGACCTCGCCCGGGGTAATCAAAGCAACCGGACCCTGCACCTTGATCAATCCACGCAAGGCTGCGAAGGATGTCGGACTGGCATCGGCCATGGCAGCAAAGCGCCCAATGGCTGGCTGAAACCGCAGTGCCCGATCATCCCCGAGCGCGAAGCGGCTCTGCTTGCCGGTGAGCGCATGCCATACGACGTCGTCTAGCGGGTGCGCGCTGCCGGTATCTTTTCTTGCTGCTGCCTCAGACATTGCTTGCTCCTCCATGGAAGATTTTCCGTCGCGCAGAATAGACGTAAACCGTCCGGGGAAGTAGCATCGCAAATGACATTATTCGGGTCGTTTACGCCATGCGCATATTCGTTTTTCTCCTGGATGGCGTGTTCGATACGGGCATGGCTGTCGTGCTCGACGCTATCAGGATCGCGAATGGACTGGCCGCGGCTGCGCGTCCCGGTGAGCCCCGCCCGTTCGACGTCGAGTTGGTCGGCCTCCGAACCCGCATCAGGACGGCGCTCGGCATGAGCGTGGCCACCAAGAAGGCGCGCACCATGCCGCTGCCCGACTGGATCGTGGTGCCCGCGATCAGTGCCGGAACACCTGATACGTTGGTGAAATGTCTCGAACATCCGGCTGCACGGGATGCCGGCACACAATTGCGTCATTGGCAAGGGCAGGGCGGCCGAATCGCCGCCGCTTGCATAGGGACCTTCATCCTCGCCGAATCGGGCCTCCTCGACGGGCAGGAGGCGACCACAACATGGTGGCTCAGCCCGCTATTCCGAAGCCGCTACCCTGAGGTTCGCCTCGACCAGGACCGCATGGTCGTCCCTTCGGGGCCGGTCGTGACCGCTGGCGCGGCGATGGGGCATCTGGATCTTGCGCTCTGGCTGATTCGGCAATCGAGCCCCGAATTAGCCACGCTCGTGGCGCGGTACATGTTGGTCGACGGACGGGTATCCCAGGCGCCTTACATCATCCCCGATCACCTCGCGCATAGTGATCCGCTTATCGAACGATTCGAACGATGGACACGCGCGAATCTGGCGAGGGGATTCTCGCTGCAAGGGGCCGCGCATGACCTCGCAACGAGTCCGAGGACACTGCAAAGGCGTGCCGAGGCCGTGCTCGGCAAATCCCCCTTGTCGTACTTTCAGGATCGGCGGGTCGAGCGTGCCAGGCATCTTATCGAGACAAGCTCGATGGATCTGGATGCAATTGCCGCGGAAGTTGGCTATGCAGACGGCGCAACGCTTCGAACGCTGCTTCGTCGGAGACTGGGTCGAGGGGTGCGCCAGCTCCGATCAAGCTGAGCGTTCCGCAACCGTCAGTCCCCCCGCATATCGGCGATGTAGCAAGAAAAGCTCATCGCCGATTTCCGGGAAGGGTCGCCTGGATCGGGACCATCTGACCAAGATCGGCCACAAGCGGTCGGTCGACCTCGCCGTCCAATTCGAATAGCCGAGGTCTCGTCCGCCCTCGCTCAACGACCGGTTTCCGGCGAGCGAATTGCCTGTGGCGCTGCCTCAACCCGGCCAGAAGGTGACCTTCGACGCTCGGGACACGAAAGGCCGCTTCTGGTCCACAAACGGGCCGTTCGGCCATGCTGTCGCGAGCTACGGACACCCCACTTCGCAATCATGGATTCCGCCGCGCCCCGATGCTACCGTATTGCCCCTGCTCGTGTGTTTAGCCCGAGCTGCTCTGAGCGCAGCACTCAAATGAAACTCTCAAAATATCAAGCGAAGATATTGTCATTCCTCTTTGAGAGCCTGCCCACTACAGATGAGGTGGATTATCTGGAGTTTTCGCTCTCAGGTTCATTTTGAGGAAAATATCGTGTCGCACATGCTGAAATCCGGGATGTCGATACGTCGTCGCGGATAGTGTTCAACTTGCCAACCTATTCGCAAAGCGTCTTCCTAGCACTCACGAAAACCAATCCAAGTGAGACGGCGCTCATCTTGGCAAATCTAGAGGACTATGAGCGCGAAACGTCCAAAGCACTACGACCCCGAGAGACAGTAGTGCTGCCAAACGAGATTTCCTCGATTGCATGTGCGCCGTACGGAGTGATCTTGCTGAGAGCGGCGACATCAGTTGATTGTGAAGCAATACCTGACAATAAGGAGTTCGATGAGCGGCGGACGAGCTTCTCCCTGGTGGTACCGCTCACCAAAGATGAGTCAAATATTCGAAATCAACTCGGTCACGATTCCTTGATGGATGAGTTCGAACGTTGTCAGAAGCAATTGTTTTTCTAATGCCTAGCATCGGAGCATTGGGCTAAGCAGTTTTTGTGAGCCGCTACCGGCTGCGCGACGGCGCTGGCCGGCATTGCGTATATCGGGCGAAGTTGCATGCATCGGTGCCAGGCGACCGAGTCCGGGCCCCTACCGGTCATCATTGCTGAGACCGCTGGATGTCCGAGTAGGGTCCCGTTCAGGGGCAGCCCTGGCCTGGAGAAGCCTTATGCAAGTACGAACCACCATCCTGATCTTCGCACTCTGGG
Organism: Cupriavidus sp. 01L415; assembly: GCF_056400065.1. Classification (NCBI taxonomy): domain Bacteria; kingdom Pseudomonadati; phylum Pseudomonadota; class Betaproteobacteria; order Burkholderiales; family Burkholderiaceae; genus Cupriavidus; species Cupriavidus sp. 01L415. The sequence goes on from NZ_JBFTSP010000007.1 coordinate 69,095, forward strand.
CGGCGACCGCTGTGCATGCTGTATCGCCCGACTGGGAGCCACTTGCGGGGACTTGGTACAAGTTGCCGATCGCATGTAGTCGTAACCTGGAATCTACCTGTGGAGTGGATCGGTTCATGCTGAAAGCGGGAATTCTGAACGCGCGACGATCGTGCACTGGAGTGAGTGTGGTCGTTCGGAAACGCACCCAGGACAGGTGGCACGTCGAAGTTGTGGGAAAGAAGAGCTGCGTCTGGAACTCGTGTACGGTCGTTCGTCTTTACGATCGGCCCGGGGCCGAATCGACTTCAGTTTGTCGCGTATTCCGGTACCAATGCAATGCCCGACGAGGAGCTTTTTCGAGGGTATGGTTTTGAGCGCGATTGACCATCTACTTATCGATCGCGGACGTGCTTGCGGCAGGCTTTCGCTGCCTATAGTCCGCTGGTTCGTCACGTAGCTTCAATGTATTGAATGGCTGGTTTTCGCAGATCGATCTGTCCGCTCAGGGTCGGTAACAGGAGTCCACGCTTGCCGTCGGCCTGGTGGATCGGCGAACTTCCGCGTTCGGCCAGTCTCGGTTGTTCACTCCCGATCGGTCCCACGGCCGGAGTTTGGCCGGAGCAGCCATTTCCGCTGGGCTATAGCCCCTGACGCCCCTGCGCAGTGGCTGCCTAACTGGTTGCGGCGTCCTGTGAATGCTGACTAGTCCATCAAGATTCAATTCCGATCTTGTTCCGACAGCGCCCTACCCTCATCAACAAACGTCAGGAACTGCGTCCACTCGATCACTTTCCCGCAGATACCTGGGTTGAACGCGATCTCAAAATTTCCATCGTCGGAAAACCCCACATCAAGCAGCAAGATATCATCTTCCAAGAGTTCAAATAACGCATATTCCCGATTAACATCCGTTGCCTTCCGCCACCGATATTTTTTGGTACCAACCATAATCTCACCATTACAGATTTACAAACCGATGAACCGGCTGTTCAAACGATGGAATTCGCGCTCGTAGATGTGCCACGAAGATGACGCCATCCCGAACAAACTGCTCTGCCAGAGAGGTCATGTTAGGCGGCAACCCATTTATGCAGTGGAGTACAACTTTGTGCGAATAGGGCATACAAGCTCTCTCACAACGTAGGCTCAGGATGGGCGCGTTTCCACCGGTGGCTTCTAGTGGGCATGGAATCGACAGGAAATGGAGTCCGGGATCATCGGCTTTGCGGTTGGGTTGTAGCCACCACCAAATTTCGCCCCACTTTCGCCGTCGAATGCAGCCCACAGCGTTCCCTTCAGGAGCAACCCAACAAACCTTTCATTGACATCCCACTTCACTAGGACGTCCTCCTCTGAAAGATCAGCGGCACCTGCAAAAAGTTGGATGGCGCCTTTCACGCGATGGCCAGCTTTCGAATTCACCGAACAAAGGTAAAAGTAGCCCGCTTCGCCGTCGAACTCAAAAACACCTGCGAGATCTCCTGCCACCCGAACGGAACATTCGAAGATTTCTCCCATGCTTCTCTCGATGTGGATGATTTCGTGCGATTATCACCCAAGTGGAGCGCAACCTGAGTAGGCCACCTGGCAGCATATGGGTCGTGGTGATCTTACCCACGGACCGCGGACGGCCGCTTAGGTCTACGATTCAGCCCTTCGACGCTGCGCAATCCAATGTCTCAGAAGGGTCTGGAGTACGCACTGCTGACTGGCCGCTTCCGGGCAACTGAAGTCCACTGGCCGCTGTCCGGCGATGAGATTGACGAGCGGACTGACACAGCCCGACCCTGAACTGCCATCGGCAAAGTCCGTATCAACGTCTACAGTTCACCTCAAAACAGACACCTAAACTCTCATTGGCGCGTTTGCTCTAGCGTAAGAGTTCGACAATCACGACATCTGTGTCGTCTCGCGCTCTCAACATGAGCCACGTTTCACCCCGAATGGCAATGCCATCGCGTCGCGCCAGTCTGATCGGCCCTACGTCCAGTCGCCCATGATCTGCGACCAAATATGCAGAACCGGGCATCGGCAAAACGTGCTGCATCTCCATGCCTTCACGCAGCGTCGCGATACGCGCACGCGCGTCGGCGTGAATGGGCAAGGCGCCGGCGCGGACATCCTCCGGATCGCCGCTTGCCAGTGTAACGAATCGGCCCTCGCGACATCCGAGCGAACAGACTCGCGTCGAGCAGCGCGGCGTACTGGCCAGTGTGCGCGGACGTAGCCAGATCTGGAACTGCCGTGCGGGTAGATTTTCCTCGTTGCGCTCGGTGTGATGGATCGCCGCTCCGGCACTCATTACATGGATGGAATTAGCGACCAGACGCGCTCGATTGCCCGCGTCGTCTTCGTGCGTGATTGCGCCCGAACGCACCCACGTGACAATCTCGACGTCGCGGTGAGCATGCAGGCCGAGGTCCGAGTGCGGCGCTCAACATCGTTCCACACGTGGAGTGGACCGAGCTGCGCACGGTCGGCGCGCCCGGATTCGCCCACGCTGAAATGCTGGCGCGCGTCGACACAGCCGCGCCGGATTGCGTCAAGTGCAAAAAATGGCCGATGTTCAATCATGACGCAGTTCGGTTCGAGTACGCTGGGTGCGGATTGCGAGCGTCAAAGACCGCGTCCGCCGCACCCCACGTACCCTGGCCACGCTCAGATCTGCTGCTGGCCACCATCGACAAACAGTTCGATGCCGTTCACGAAGCTCGCGTCGTCCGAGGCGAGGAACAGCGCCGCGCTTGCGATCTCGCCGGGCTCGCCGAGGCGCCCCATCGGGATCTGGGCTGCCAGGTAATCGGCAAGCCCCTGGCGCTGGGCAGCATCGTCACCGGCAAGATCGAGCAGGCCTGGCGTGCGGGTCGCACCCGGGCTGATCGTGTTCACGCGGATCTGGCGGTCCTTGAGATCCAAGATCCAGTTGCGTGCGAAAGAGCGCACCGCAGCCTTCGAAGCCGAATACACGCTGAATGCCGCCGTGCCCGCGCTACCTGCCGTCGATCCCGTGAGAATCACCGATGCCCCCTTGGCGAGCAGCGGTAGCGCCTTTTGCACCGTGAACAGCACGCCCTTCACGTTGCGATTGAAGGTGTCGTCGAAATGTTCTTCGGTGATGCTGCCGAACGACAGCATCGAACCGCCGCCGGCGTTCGCGAACAGCACGTCCAGACGGCCCTGTTCTTCCTTAATTTGCGCATACAGCGCGTCGAGTTCGCCCAGCTTCGTGGAATCGACACGCACACCGGTGGCCTTGCCGCCCGCTTCGTGGATGCTTTTCACGGCGGCATCGAGTTCGGCCTGACGGCGGCCCGTGAGATAGACGTGTGCGCCTTCGGCTGCAAAGCGCTGAGCAGTGGCGAGGCCGATGCCGCTGGTTGCGCCGGTGATTAGTGCGATCTTGTTGTCGAGTTTGCGTGCCATGGTGTTGCTCCTTTCGTTCAGTCAGTGGGTGTTTGCGTTGTTGGGGTTGCGTGCTGTGATGTGAGGAGAATATCGACGGTCCGACCTTTTCGAAATAGAATCGATTGCAATCCAACGTTGCAAAAATGAAAAGATGAGGGCTAATGGCGAAGCTGCCTGATTTCGAAGGACTCGCGATGTTCGCGAAGGTCGCCGAGGAGGGATCGTTCGCGGCTGCGGCGCGCGCGATGGGCGTGTCGGTGGCGACCGTCTCGCGTGCCGTGGCGCGCCTGGAAGACCGGCTGGGTGCGCGGCTTTTCAACCGAACATCGCGCCAGCTTTCGCTCACCGAGTTTGGTCGGACGATCTGCGAGAAAGCCAGCCAGATCTACCGGCAGGCAGAGGAGGCGGAAAGCGCCGCGCGCGAGCTGTCGGTGCAGCCGCGCGGGCTGGTGCGCCTCGCCGTGCCGATGTCGTTCGGGCTGCACTGGGTCGCGCCGCTGCTGCCGGGCTTCTTTCGCATGTATCCGGAGGTGTCGATCGACCTCCATCTGTCCGATGCGTTGGTCGATCTGGTTGCCGATGGCTTTGACGCCGCGCTGCGTATCGCTGCGTTGCCGGATTCGTCGCTGGTGGCGCGGCGGCTGTGCGCGGTGACGCAATTCGTGGTGGCGTCGCCGGAATATCTGAGGCGTGAAGGACGGCCCACGCATCCGCGCGAACTGATAGACCGCCCATGTCTCTCGTATGCATATCGCGCGCGTAGCGATGTGTGGCGCTTCACGAATGATGCGGGCGAGGAGGAACCGGTGATGCCGACTGGGCCGCTGCGCGCGACGAACTCCGATGCGCTGTTGCCCACGCTGCTCGAGGGCCTTGCAATCGCGGAACTGCCCGAGTTCATCGCGGGCGAGTATCTGGCTGATGGCCGTGTCGAAGCGATCCTCACCGACTGGTCGCTGACAAAGGGCGGTCTTTACTTCGTCACGCCCTCGGCGCGCGCGCGGCCCGCGAAAGTCGCGGTGCTGTCGGATTACTTTGCCGAGCACCTTTCCGAGCCAACATGGCGATGGCCGAAATGATGCATCGGCATAGTTGATCAGCGGGCGCCCATCATTGCATGAATGCAATGATGGATTTCAAACGATTCTATTTCGCAAGTATCACCGGATCCGTATTCTCCTTTCCACCGGCTACACGACATCACGTCGCAAGTCACTCAACCAAGCGAAAGGAGAATCGCAATGAACACGCAAGCCACACCGAACGCGCCCGATACCGCCACTGTCGCCGTCCTCGACGCGCTTAACAGCGCCACCGGCGCGCTCGCTGCCGACGCACCGGAGCGCGCCGCCATGCAGCAGATGGCCACTGCATTGAAGACGCGACTGCAGTAACGCACATCCATTACCGCCTCTATCGAGCCGATCATGAACAACGCTAAACAACTGCTTTCCGCTTATCTCGAATCGATTCGCGACGCACGCGCGGCCGCCGCACTGTTTGCCGACGATGGCGTGCTGGAGCTCCCTTATCTGAAGTCGCTTGGCATTGACGGGCGCGCACAGGGGCCAAAAGCGATCGAAGGCTTCATCGCATCGCTGCTCGCGAAAGTACCAGATTTCGCGTTTAAGAACGTGCGATTCCTGATGGAAACACCGGAGCAGGTATTTGCCGAATATGAAGTCGAAGCGCTCGTGCCGTCGACGGGGAAAATCTATCGGCAGATGTATGCCGGGCGGCTCGTGGCGCGTGACGGGAAGATCCTGCTGTTGCGCGAAGCACTGGATACGATGGCTGCGGCACACGCATTCTCGGCGGCGCAGCCCATTTGAAGATATGACGATGAAAGGCCGTTTTATCAATCGAAGCGGCCTAACAATGTTTCATCCCGACTGGCCGCAGTTGGCCGATGGGGTGAGGTCGCCAACGGCCGCTTATTGGCACTCCAATTCGCAAAACCCGGATTTGGCTGACCGACTGATTCGGAGAAGATTATCTGACCGGAGTGGGTCGTTCTGAGACGGTCCCTCACCCCGCAAATCAGCGATGTACCAAAAAAAAGCCCGCGACGAGGTCGCGGGCGCGGGTGCAAATGTCGAGGGGTCATTCACGACAGGTGGATTGTCCTTGAATGTATGAAACATTGTCTTCCCCTCGGTGGTAGGGCGCAGCGCGGGCAATCGCAGGGGCGGCAGCGGGCAACTCGGGCGGGCTATCAGGCCGCCACCGTCGCCGCGCGTACTTGAACTGCCTCGGCGGTCACTTTTGAGGGGTATGGGCGCAATCAGCGCGGCTGAAACACGATGATAGCCATACCGGCCACGGCCACCGTCACGCCGGTCAGGTCCCACGGGCTCGGCCGCACGCCGTCGACCAGCCAGAGCCACAGGATGGCCACCGCGATATAGACGCCGCCGTACGCCGCATACACACGGCCCGATGCATCGGGGTGGAGCGTCAGCAGCCAGGCAAAGATGGCCAGTGACGCGGCGCCGGGCACCAGCACCCAGGCGCTCAAACCCTGGCGCAGCCAGAGATAGGGCAGGTAGCAGCCGAGGATTTCCGCCAGCGCGGTCAGCAGATATAGCGCAACCGTCTTCATGCCGCGTCAGTGGCCTTGCCGTTGGCCGTGACCTTGGCGTCTCCTGCCGGCTTGCCCTTGCGCGCAGGCCGGGTTGCCGTCTTCGGCACCACCAGCTGGCCGCCCTTGTAAGGCACACGGCCCGACGGCACCACCGTCGCGGCCTGCTCCACGTGGTTTTCCTGATCGTCGAAGAACATGTGCGCGCCGAATGCCTGCAGCACCTGATCCTTGGCGAGTCCCCCGAGGAAAAAGGCTTCGTCGATTGCCACGTTCCACGCCCGCAGCGTGTGGATCACGCGTGTGTGCGCCGGGCTGTTGCGGGCGGTCACGATGGCGATGCGCACCGGACACTCGCCAGCCGGGAAATGCTGCTGGATCTCGGCCAGCCGCAGCAGCAGCTTGGCAAACGGGCCTTCCGCCATCGCGGTGTGGCGGTGCTTGTGTTCGTGGCGAATGAACGCGTCCAGCCCCTTTTGCTTGTAGATCCGCTCGGACTCGGGCGAAAACAGCACCGCGTCGCCGTCGAACGCGATGCGGATCTGGCCGGCAGGCGCCTGATAGGTCGGCGGTACGTCGTAGAGCTGGGCGGCGGCCACGCCGCCGTCGATGGCGGCCTGCACGTCGGCCGCGTCGCGCGAGAGAAACAGGTCCACCTTGAAGGCCTGCAGATAGCGGGCGATGGCCTCGCCACCGGTAAAGGCGGCGCGCGTGATGTCGAGCTTCGCCGCCTCGATCGCATTAAAGGCGCGCAGCCCGGTATCGGGAGAATTGCGGGAGATCACCACCACCTCCACCAGCCGGCGGCCGGGGATGGCATGGTTCAGGCCTAACAACGCCTGCACCAGCGGAAACGCCGTGCCCGGTGCAAGCGGCTCGTCCTCATGCGCGCGCTGGTGCGCCGAATAGGCGTCCACGCCCTGGGTCTGGTAGAGGCGATTCTCCATCTCCAGGTCGAACAGCGCCCGGGACGAGATGCCGATGACGAGTTTGTCGGTGAGATCGTAGGCCATGCGCGCAAGTATAAGGGGCATGCGGGGTGGCCTATAAGTGCCGGCGGCGCGGCATTGATCGCGCTTGCGGAAGAGTCCCTTGCTTGCGCGGGCCCTTATCAGCAGGCCGACGGCTGCCTAGACTCCGGCACATCGGACCCCAGCGGGTCCTGCCCCAAGGAGCCACCATGCCAGTCCGCCAGCTTCTGTATTCCGCGATTGCCGCGCTGACCGCCGTCGCGCTGCTCGCTTTTGCCGGGCCGCAGGCCGCCAGCCAGCAAGTGGCCGGGGCCTCGCCGCTGGCTACGCCACGGCCTGACGCAGCGCCTGCACCAGCGCCGCTACCCGCTCGTTGTCTTCCGGCTGGCGTCGCCACATGATGCCGACCGGCGGCAGGTCCCAACTCAACGTGTACGGCAGCGCCGCCGCGTCTCCCAGTTCCACCAGTTCCGCCGCCACGGAGCGCGGCACGATCGTGATCGCATCCGGCTGGCTGCGCAGCAGCGTGGCCATCGGCTTGATCGAATAGGTCTCCACGATGGGCAGCGGCGGCGCCACGCCGGCAATCGCGAACATCGTATTGATCGTGCGGCGCACGGGGGTGTGGGGTGGCGGCAGGATCCAGTCGAGCGCCGCCAGCCGTTTCCAGTCGAGCGTGCCGCGCGACAGCCGCGCCGCGGCGCGCGCCGGCACCACCAGCACCGGCTCTTCCCGGTAGAGCGGCTGCTGGACGATGTCTTCGCCCGCCAGATAGAACGACCGCGCGATCACGCAATCGAGCTCGTGCAGCCGCAGCGCGTTGACCAGTTCATCGGTCGTGCCCTCGCGCACCAGCACGGAGATCCGTGGCACGTGATGGAGTCCGTAAGCCAGTGCAGCATCCAGCACCGGGCGGGCCACGTACGGAATCACGCCAATCCGCAATCGCCCGCGCAGGCCAGCCTCGATCACCGTCAGCTCGCGCCCCAGCGCCTCGGCGTCCGCCAGGGCCACCCGGGCGTGCGCCAGCACCGCCACGCCCGTCGCGGTAGGCGTCAGGCCGTGCCGCGACCGCGAGAACAGCGGCGTCATGAAGATGTCTTCGATCTCCCGCAACGCCTTGGTCACGGCCGGCTGGGACAGGTTCAGCTCGGCCGCCACCCGGGAGATCGAGCGCTGGCGCTCCAGCGCCAGCAGCAGCGGCAAATGGCGCAGCCGCAGGCGGGACACCACGTTATGGAGCAGCTTGTCGGTGGAAATCGGCATGCGGGCAGGATCGATCCAGGGTTGTTTCGCCAGTCGTATAACCAGATGGGAATGCAATGATAAGTATTTCGATGCTTGCGGTTATTCTGGAATCCTATACTCAAATGCATTCCTTTGGAGTCATTTGCACATGTTCACGACCCGCCCGGAGATTGTCGGTACCTTTGGCGTTGCGGCTTCCACGCACTGGCTGGCCACCCAGACCGCCATGGGCGTGCTGGAGCGCGGTGGCAACGCGTTCGATGCGGCCGTCGCCGGTGGCTTTGTGCTGCAGGTGGTGGAACCGCACCTGAACGGCCCCGGCGGCGAGGTGCCGATCCTGTTCTGGGACGAGCGCGCCCGCGCGGTCCGTTCGGTGTGCGGGCAGGGCCCGGCGCCGGCGCTGGCCGACCCGGCCGCGCTGCGGGCCATGGGGCTGGAAATGATGCCCGGCATCGGCCTGATGCCGGCCACCGTGCCCGGCGCGTTCGGGGCGTGGCTGACCATGCTGCGTGATCACGGCACGTGGTCGTTGGCCGATGTGCTCGCCCCCGCCATCGGCTACGCGCGCAACGGCTTTCCGCTGGTGCCGCGGATTTCCCAGGCCATCCTGGCCGTCCAGTCGCTGTTCCGCGACGAATGGCACAGCTCGGCGGCGACTTGGCTGCCGGATGGCAAGGTGCCGCGCCCGGGCAGCCTGCATACGCTGCCGGTGCTGGCCGATACCTACACGCGCATCGTCGAGACCGCCGAGTCGGCGCACGACACCCGCGAGGGCCAGATCGATGCCGCCATGGATTGCTGGTATCGCGGCTTCGTCGCGCAGGAAATCGACGCCTATTGCCGCAAGACCCCGGTGCGCGACACCACCGGCGAGAAGCACACCGGCCTGCTGCGTTTCGAGGACATGGAGCGCTGGGCGCCGACCGTGGAGGCGCCCGTGTCGATGGACTTCGGCCGCTACACCGTGGCCAAGTGCGACATCTGGAGCCAGGGCCCGGTCTTCCTGCAGCAGCTTGGCATGCTGCGCCATGTGGGGCTGGAGGGCCATGCGCCCGGATCGCCCGAATTCGTGCACAAGATTGCCGAGGCTGCCAAGCTAGCGATGGCGGACCGCACCGCGTGGTATGGCGATCCCCGCTTTGTCGACAGCCCGCTCAAGGCGCTGCTCGATCCGCGATACCTGGCTGCGCGCGCCGCGCGGATCGGCGACCGCGCCGCGCTGACCATGGAGCCCGGCACCCTCAACGGCATGGCGCCGCGCATGCCGGACCTCGGCGTCGCCGATCGTACGCTGGCCAGCGCCGACGTGCGCTTTGGCGTGGGCGAGCCGACCTTTGCCTCGCTGCCGCCGGTGGCCGAATGGGCGGAGCGCGAGCTGTTTGTCGGCGACACCTGCCATATCGATGTGATCGACCGCCACGGCAACATGGTGGCGGCCACGCCGTCCGGAGGCTGGCTGTCGTCGAGCCCGACCATCCCGTCGCTTGGCTTTGCGCTGAACACGCGCCTGCAAATGACCTGGCTGGAGCCGGGGCTGCCCAATACGCTGGCCCCGGGCAAACGCCCATGCACCACGCTGTCGCCGTCACTGGCGCTGCGCGATGGGGAACCCTATATGGTCTTCGGCACGCCCGGGGGCGACCAGCAGGATCAGTGGTCGCTGGCATTCTTCCTGCGTCACGCCGTGCATGGCATGAACCTGCAGGAGGCCATCGATGCGCCGGCCTGGCACATCGACCATTTCCCGGGGTCGTTCTGGCCGCGCCAGACCGTGCTGAACCGGATCAGCGTGGAAGGGCGCATGCCGGCCGCCACGCTCGATGCATTGCGCGCGCGTGGACATGAAGTGCGTGTGGGCGACGACTGGTCAGAAGGCCGGATGTCGGCGTGTACGCGGGAACGCGACGGCGCGGGCCGGCTGGTGCTGCGTGCCGGTGCCAATGCGCGCGGCATGCAGGGTTATGCCGTGGGTCGCTGATGGGGCGGCCGGGTTTGCGCGGAACGGGTTTGAACAAACAAGGGTCGCACAGGGTGGCCCGCCATATGGAAGAGGGAGTTGCAACATGAGGTCAGTCATCAAGAGCCTGCTGCGTGGCGCCGCCGCGCTGACGCTGTCGTTTGCCGCGGCTGCCGCCGGGGCGGCGGACGCCTATCCGAACAAGCCGGTCACGCTGATCGTGCCCTGGGCCGCCGGCGGCTCCACGGACATCCTGGCGCGTGTGTTGTCGGAACACCTGACCAAGGCGCTCGGCCAGCCCGTGATCGTGGACAACAAGCCCGGCGCATCGGGCAATATCGGCTCCGCGATGGTGGCCCGCGCCCAGCCGGACGGCTACACGCTGCTGGTCGGCTCCATGAGCACGCACGCGATGAACCCGGCGCTGATGGCCAACATGCCGTTCAAGGGCGTGGAGGACTTCACGCCGCTGGGGCTGCTGGCCTACGTGACCAACACCATGGTGGTGAATCCGTCGGTGCCGGCCAACAACGTTAAGGAACTGATCGCGTATGCCAAGGCCAATCCCGGCAAGCTGGCCTATGCCAGCGCGGGACCTGGCTCCACCAACCATCTGAGCGCGGTGCTGTTCGAGAAGATGGCCGGCGTGCAGATGCTGCACGTGCCGTACAAGGGTGGCGCCCCGGCCGTGGTGGACACCGTGGCGGGCCAGACCCAGTTGCTGTTTTCCGCCGGCACGCAGACGCTGCCGCACGTGAAGGCCGGCAAGCTGCGGCTGCTGGCGGTGACGGAATCGAAGCGATCGGCGCTGCTGCCGAACGTGCCGACCGTCGGCGAGACCCTCCCGGGCTATGAACTGGCCGTGTGGTATGGCGCATTCGGCCCGAAGAACATGCCCGCCGATCTCGTCGCGCGCCTGAATCGCGAAATCAACAAGGCCATGTCGCTGCCCGAGGTCAAGGCCAAGATGGACGCGATCGGCGTGGAGACGGCCACGTCCACGCCGCAGGAGTTCGGCAAGATCATGCGCCGCGACGCGGACCGCTACGGCAAGCTGATCCGCGACCTCGGCATTCACGGGGAATGATCGTGTCACTGGACCAGCCTGGGCAGTGGCTCGCGCATTTCAATCCGCTGTGCGATGACCTGCGCCGCGCGGCCACGCCGGTGGCCGTGATGGACGCCGTGGGGCACGCCACGCTGGGGCTCGTGGGCCCCGGCCTCCTGACGATCAATGCGTGGCACGCGGCCAGCGGCGAGATCCAGCGCCTCTGGTCGTCGGACCCCGCCGCCTATCCGGTCGGCGGCAAGAAGGTCAAGGGCGATACGGCGTGGACGCGCCAGTTGCTCGTGCGCGGCGAAGTCTTCGTCGGCGAGGGCGACGAGGCGCTCGCCGCCGTGTTCGATGACATCGCCGTGATCCGTGGCCTGGGGCTGAATGGCGTGGTCAACGTGCCGCTCTGCGCGGGCGGCCACGTGATCGGCACGTTCAACTATCTGGCCCAGGTCGATACCTGGACCGCGGAAGACATCACGGCCCTGAGCGTGCTCGGCCAACTGGCCATGCCGGCCGTGGCAGCGTTGACCGCGGCCCCGGCCCCCTGAGGCCGAGGGCTCGCCCACGCGGGCACCTCCTACTCCGAGGTGCTCGCGCTCCAGAACGCCTGGCCGATCACGCTGGCCGTGCCCAGTTGCGCGACCATCGCGTCCAGCGCATCCCCATCGACGGACGTGGCCACCAGCATGGCCTCGATCTCCACATCCTGTTCGCCAAACGCGCGCATCTCGAAGTCGCGGGTCGGATACTGCGCGGCTTCCAGCGCGTCTTCCAGCAGCCGTAGCGCCGCCTTCTGATGGGTGCGCGGCGCAATCACGTGCACCGTGTGCGTGACCTCCACCGCGGGCGTATCGATCGGCTGGCGGTTGATGCGGTCGGCCACAGGGCGCAGCAGCGTATTGGCCGCCAGCACGAACAGGGCGCCGATGCCGGCTTCGAGAATCAGGTCCGCGCCCGCACAGGCCCCCACGGCGGCGGAACCCCATAGCGTTGCCGCCGTATTGAGCCCGCGCACATTGCCTTCCTCGCGCATGATGACGCCCGCGCCCAGGAAGCCGATGCCGGACACCACGTAAGCCACCACGCGCACGGCCCCTTCATGTCCGGCGAGGTGATTGGCCATGTCCACGAAGATCGCCGCGCCCACGGCGACCAGCACGTTGGTGCGCAGGCCCGCCGTGCGCTGGCGAAACTGGCGCTCGTAGCCGATGATCCCGCCCAGCACGAAGGCCGCCGCGAGGCTGATCGCCGTATCGAGCAGCGATAGAGGATTGATGTTTTGCAGGGCTTCCAGGGACATGTCGATGCATCCGTGCGGGCCAGAGTTGGCGCGATTGTGGCACAGGCATCTCATCGGGTCAGCCACCGGCCGTGCGGCGGATGCCGTGAACCTCGCCGCAGCGGGGCGGCAGGGCGGCAGGGTTCACGGACTTGTCACAGGTCGAGCTGGAGGGTGGCCCCGGCATCGCCAGGTTCCGTTTCCGCCGGCATCGCACAGCAGATCAGCGCCTCGCCTTCCGGCACCGGGAATTCCGGCGGCTGGGCATAGGCCACGGCGCCCTGGACGATGGGCGTGCGGCACGATCCGCAGCTGCCGCCCCGGCAACTGAACACGGGCGACAGGCCGCGCGACTCCGCCAGCTCCAGCAGCGATCCGCCGCCCGGCGTCCAGCGGGCTTCCTTGCCGGACTGCACGAACATGACCGGTACCGCTTCCCGCGCGGGTTTGGCCGCCGGTGCCGCCGGGCCCGTTGCCGCGTCGCGGTGGCGCACGATGGATGCGCTGCCAAACGCCTCGGCGTGGATGCGCGCGTCGGGCACGTTGAGGGCGCGCAGGCCGTCGTACAGGTCCTGCATGAAGCCGGTGGGGCCACACAGGTAGAAGTCGTAGTCGTCGAACGGCAGATGGGCGCGCAGCACGTCGATGTCGAGGCGGCCGGATTCATCGTAGTCCTTGCCGATCTGTGCGCCGGTCGGGTCGCTGAGCAGACGCACGAGCCCGACAGCACCGTTCGCGCTGGCGGCCAGCGCGGCCAGTTCCCGCGAGAACGCGCGCTCGCCTGCCGTGCGGGCGGCGTGGAAGAAGTACGTCGGACGGATGCGGCGCTTGCGCAGGCCCTCGTAGACGATGTGCCGCAGCATCGCGAGCATCGGCGTGACGCCAATGCCCGCCGCCAGCAGCACGGCGGGCCGGCGCGCCGTGGCGTCGATGGTGAAGGCGCCGCCGGGTGCGCGCGCCTCGATGAGGTCGCCGACCTTCACGTGGTCGTGCAGGTGACGCGACACCTCGCCCTCGCGCTTGACGCTGATGCGGTAGACGCCGTCGGACGGTGCCACGGAGAGCGTGTAGGTGCGCATCACGGGCGCATCGTGGCCAGCGGGCGTCACGCGGATCGGCAGGAACTGGCCGGCCTGGTGCGGAATGCGTCCCGCATCGTCGGTCGGCGCCAGCTGGAACGATCGCACCACGCTGCTTTCGTCGACGATCTGCGTCACGCGGAACGGACGCCACGTGTTGGCGAGGGCTGCGGCGCGCAGGCGGTCCGCGGCTTCGTTCCAGTTGCCCGTCATCAGCGAGTTGGGCGACGCGCCCCGCGCTTCTGGCTGCCAGCGCAGCGGCAGCGCGGCCTCGCGGCGCACGATCTGCTCCGGGATAAAGCGCCACAGGCGCTCCGCGCCCTGGAAGGCGGCGATCTCGGGGGAATCGGTGATGACCTCGGCGCGGCCGGACAGTTGCAGCAGGTCGCCCGTGGCGTAGTCGGCAAACACCAGCCCGGCGGTCGGATTGACCATGAAGTTGCCGAGCGTGTTGAAGAACAGGTTGCCGGCGAAGTCGGGAATCGTCAGGCCACCATCGGCGTCGATGCGCACGAAACCGGGCTTGCCGCCGCGATGCGACACGTCTACCTGACGCTGACCTTCGGGCAGGTCGACGTACGACGCCACGAAGAACGTGTCGGCGTTGCCGATCAGCGTGCGGGCGCGCGCGTCGAGCGCGGTCATCCACTGCGGCGCGACCGGGCTCGGCACGGCCGGATCGCGGGTAAAGACGAACGCACGCTGCTGGATGTACTGCGGGCAGTTGCCAAAGCTCTGGCCAACCGCAATGCGGAAATGCCCGGCGCCGACGCGATGAATCGCGCCGTTCATGCGATTGCGCCGGCGCGTCATCGGGTCGATGCCGAGCAGCCCGATGGCGCCGCCGTCTTCCATGCCCGCGTCGGCCGGATCGGCCGCCTCACGACCGATCTTCACGTCCAGCAGGCGCGGGTCCGGCGAATACAGGAAGCCGGGATGGCTGGCGCGCAGCGTGGCCCAGACGCGGCCATCCGGCGCCACGGCGCCGAGCACCACCACGGGCAACTGGACGAAGAAGTCGCGGTGCTGGTCGGGCATGTAGTCGCGCACCACGCGCTTGCCCACCTCCGCCATGCGCGCATGCACGCCTGCCACTTCCTGCAGCATGCGCTCGCCCGTGTGCCAGGGCAGGCCGGGGAGGAGAGAGGTATGTGCGGTCATGACGGGCTCCGGGTCTGGGGATGAGCGCTTCGGGGTTGCGGTCAGGCTTCTAGCCCGGCGCGGGATTTCTGGAATGCGACAAAGCCCGGCAGCGCTTCGATGCGCGCGAGCCATTGCCGTACGTTGGCGTATGCCTCCAGGTCGACGAAACCTTCCGGCGCACGCGCGGTATAGCTGTAGAGCGCTACATCGGCGATGGTCGGATGATCGGCGGCGATCCACGAACGTCCCATCAGTGCGTCATCCATGCGCTTGAGCACGACATGGGCGCGGGCGATGACGGATTCGGCATCCAGCGGCGCGCCGAACACGGTGATCAGGCGGGCGGCGGCCGGGCCGAATGCGATGTCGCCGGCGGCCACGGACAGCCATCGCTGGACGGCGGCGGCCGCGGCGGGGGTCTCCGGCAGCCAGTCGGTCTTGCCGAACTTCTTGCTGACATAGACCAGGATGGCGTTGGAGTCCGGCACCACCGTGTCGCCATCCACCAGCACCGGCAACTGCCCGAACGGGTTGAGTTTCAGGAACTCGGGGGCCTTGTGGGCGCGGGCGGCCAGGTCGACGTCTACCAGCTCGACGGGCTGGCCGATCAGGGACAGGAACAGGCGGGCGCGGTGCGAATGGCCGGACAGCGGGTGTACGTAAAGTTTCATGAGGGGTCCTCGGGTTGGGGTGCGTGGGGTGTTCGGTTGTTGCGGCATTTGCAGCGAATACGCTTGGGGTGCCGCTGGAAACCACTATAGGTGCGCCCCGATGCACGAAAAACCGTCCTCGGGAGAAGGGAATCTTCGGGATACGAGAAGAATGGCCCCGCCGGCGATCGGCGATCGGCGATCGGCGATCGGCGGTTGGGGGCCGGTGGCAGGGGGACGGGGGTGGCAGGCAGCGGCGGATGGCGGCGGGTGGCATCAACCCGCCTCGACCAGCCAAACCGGCCAAACCAGCCGAACTGGCTGACCCGGCCGAGCGGGGCTCAACTGGGGCTCAAGCGGGGCTCAACCGGGCCAAACTTGCCGGCGCCGGGTCAGTTCAGCGATTTGTCGGCCCGCAGGGTGTCGACCGCCAGGTCGATAAAGGCCCGCACCTTGTGCATGGCATGGCGGCCCTCGCGGTGGATCACGCTGATGGGCAGCGGCGGCGGCTCGAAATCGGCGAGGATGATGCGCAACTTGCCATCCCAGAGTTCGCTGGCGATCTGGTACGACAGGACCCGCGCCAGCCCGAAGCCGGCGACGGCGGCGGCAATTGCCGAGTCGTTGGTGGTGGTGGCCATGCGCGGCGACAGGCGAGTGGGCAGCGGTTCGTCGCCGCGCGTGAAGCGCCACTCGGGCAGGGTGGAGATGCCGGTGGTCTGGATGATCGAATGACGCGCCAGGTCGTCCGGGGTGTCGGGAACGCCATGCCGGGCCAGGTATTCCGGCGAGGCACAGACCACGCGCCGCACGCGGCCGACGGATACCGCCTGCAGCGACGAACTGGGCAGCTCGCCGATGCGAATGCCGACGTCGATGCCCTCATCCACGAAGTTGACGATTCGGTCGACAAACAGGCAGCTGATATCGACCTCGGGAAAGCGGCGCAGGTATTCCACGACGATCGGCGTCACGAACTTGCGGCCGAACAGCACCGATGCGGTGATCGCCAGTAGGCCACGGGGCGCGGCATGGGCGCCCGTGGTGGCCAGCTCGGCCTCCTCGATCTCGGCCAGAATGCGGCGGCAGTTCTCGAAGTACGCGGCGCCGGTGTCGGTGGGACGCACCAGCCGGGTGGTGCGCGTCAGCAGGCGCACGCCGAGGTGAGTCTCCAGTTCGGTGACGATGCGACTGACGACGGACAGCGAGACGTCGAGCTTGCGTGCGGCGGGCGTAAAGCCACCGCTCTCCACCACGGTGACGAAGGTCTTCATGGCCTGCAGTCGATCCACGCGCTGTTCTCCCTGAATGTTTCCGGCCGGTCTGTCGGGGCTGTGCGGGGGCGGCGCCCGGCCTGGTGCCCGGGAGTATATCGGGTGGATCGCCGGGCTGGGATGGGCAACGGCTGGCCTGCGGAGTCAAACCTGGTCGTGCAGGATGCCCTTGGCCGTGGCGACGAACCGCTGCACATGCCGGTCATCGGTCCCTTCGCGGGTGGCCAGCGCGATGCCGATGTGCGCGGCGGGCTTGGGGCTCGTCAGGCGCAGGAAGCGCACCCGCCGGTTGGTATAGCGCACGGTCACGCCGGGCACGAGCGCCACGCCGAGCCCGCTTTCTACAAGGCTGACGATGGTCTGCACCTGCACCGCCTCCTGCGTTACGCGTGGCACGAAGCCGGCTTGCTGGCACAGCAGCATGGCCACCGCCTGCAGGTTCGGTACGTCGGCGCTCGGATGCATGATGAAGGGCTCGTCGGCCAGTGCGCGCAGCGCGATGCTGTCCCGCCCGGCAAAGCGGCTTTCCGCCGGCACGGCGGCGACGAAGGTATCGGATTCCAGCGGCGTCAGCGTATAGGGGCCCGAGCTCAGGATCGGAAAACGCACGAGCCCGGCATCGAGCTGGCTGCGCTCCAGACGGTCGAGGATCGCCGCCGACGTGGATTCGTGCAGGATCAGCTCGATGCCGGGATGCGCCGCGCGAAATGCGGGAATCAGGCGCGGCAGCAGGGCATAGGTGGCGGAGCCGACAAAGCCGATGCGCAGCGCACCGCGTTCCCCATGTGCGGCGGATACCGCCGCGGCGCGCGCCTGGTCGGCGTGAAAGAGGGCGCGACGCGCATCGCCCAGCGCGGCTTCCCCGGCCTGCGTCAGCCGCACGCCGCGCGTGGTGCGCACAAACAGCGGCGTGCCCAGTGACTCCTCAAGCTTGCGGATGGAAATGGATAGCGGCGGCTGCGCCATGTGCAGGCGTTCCGCCGCGCGGTGGAAGTTGCCGGTCTCGGCAAGCACGACAAACTGCTGGAGCTGGCGCAGGTCCATGGCGATATCCATCCAATATCGATTCCTAAAAATCTAATATTAGACGCAAGCAGTCCGGCTGCACTACTCTCTGTTCTCGACAAGGAGGTGGCGCGGTCCCCGGGCATGTTGCGGCGCGGCATGCGCCGACCTCCGATAACAGAAGGAGACAGGCATGTTGCCCCTATCCGGCATCCGCGTGATCGACCTGTCGACGGTCGTGATGGGCCCGTACGCCAGCCAGTGGCTGGCCGACCTGGGCGCCGAAGTCATTAAGGTGGAGCCGCCCGAGGGCGATTCCACGCGTCGCACGGGCCCGGCCACCGAAGATGGCATGTCCGCGATTTTTCTTGGCGTGAACCGCAGCAAGAAGAGCGTGGTGCTGAACCTGAAGCTGCCCGCCGCGCAGGCCGCGCTGCACCGGCTGCTGGCCACCGCCGACGTGTTCATGCACAGCATGCGGCCGCAGAAGCTGGCGAAGCTCGATCTCGATCCCGCCAGCGTGATGGCGCGTCATCCGAAGCTCGTGTACGTGAGCCTGCTCGGCTTTGCGGAGGACGGTCCGTATGGCGGCCGGCCCGCCTATGACGACATCATCCAGGGCCTGTCCGGCAATGCCGCGCTGATGGCGGCGCAGACCGGCACCGTGCGCTACTTCCCGACCATTGCGGCGGACAAGACCAGCGGGCTGGTGGCCGCGCTGTCGATTTCGGCGGCCATCGCCGGACGCGAGCGGCAGGGCGGCAAGGGATCGATGGTGGAGGTGCCGATGTTCGAGTCGATGGTGGCCTTCAACATGGTCGAGCACCTGTACGGCCAGCACTTCGAGCCGCCGCGCGGGCAGGCGGGCTATCCCCGCGTGCTGGCGCCGCTGCGCCGTCCGTACCAGACGGCGGACGGCTACGTCTGCATGATGCCGTACACCGACGCGCACTGGCGCGACTTCTTCAAGGCGTCGGGCCGGGACGACCTGGCCGCCGACGCGCGCTTTGCCGATATCGCCGCCCGCACGCGCCATATCGAGACGCTCTACGAGATCACCGGCGAACTGGTGCGCGAGCAATCCACCGACGAGTGGCTGGCGCTGTGCGAGACGCTGCAGATTCCCGTGGCGCGCGTCAACGACCTCGACGAACTGGTCGACGATCCGCACTTGAAGGAGACGGGATTCTTCGAGCAGCTCGACGACCCGTCGATGGGCACGTTGCGCTTTCCGGGCGCACCGGTGCGCTTCGATGGCGCGCGCGCACGCGCGGCCGTGCCACCCCGGCTCGGGGAACATACGCGCGATGTGCTCGCCGATGCCGGCCTGAGCGACACCGATATCGACGCCCTCGGGGAAGAGGGCGCCGCGTTCTGTGCAACATCCGGCGCGCGGCGCTGAACGCCCGCCACGATCAAGGAGACGACATGACCCAAGCACAACCGCAGCGCCTCGGCCAGGGCTTCTACTGGCAGGACATTCGCGAAGGCCAGGTTTTCCAGACCTTCCGCCGTACCGTGACGGAGACGGACCTCGTCAACTTCATCTCGGTCACCGGCATGCTGGAGGCCATCTTCATCGAGGAAGGCTACGAAGGCGGTGCGATCAAGGGGCGGCCAGTGCCGGCCGCGCTGACGTACTCGCTGATCGAGGGCTTCATCCTGCAGACGATGATCCAGGGCACCGGCCTGGCGATGCTGGAACTGACGCAGAAGATCCTCGGGCCGGTGGTCGTCGGCGACAGCATCCACGCCAAGATCACCGTGACCGGCATCCGCCCGACATCGCGCAGTGGCCGCGCGGTCGTGGATTCCAGTATCGAGGTCTTCAACCAGCGCAACGAACTGGTCATGACCTACACGGCGCGGCGCCTGCTGGCCGGACGCTAGCCGTACGGCGGCGGCCCATCGCATTTACCGGAGGAGACAACCATGCCAATCCAGAGCACAAATGCCAGGCATCGCACCGAACCCCGCGCGCGGGCGCGCCGCCTGTGGCGGCTGACCCTTGCGGCGGTCGCGCTGACGCCATTCACCCTGCCCGCGACGGCGGGGGAGTTTCCCGATCATCCGATCAAGCTGGTGGTGCCCTTCCCGCCGGGCGGCCCCACGGACCTCGTTTCGCGGGTGATCGCGAAGAAGATGTCCGACGATCTCGGCCAGCAGGTGGTGGTGGACAATCGCCCCGGCGCCAACGGCAATATTGCGGGCGAGATGGTGTCCAAGGCTCCGGCGGACGGCTATACGGTGCTGTACAACACCTCGTCGATCGCCCTGAGCCCCGCGCTCTACAAGAAGCTGCCCTACGATGTGAAGCGCGACTTCGCCCCGGTGGCGATGACGGCAATGGTGCCGCTGGTGCTGGAAGTCAATGCGCAGGTGCCGGTCAGCAACGTGGCGGAGTTCATCGCCTGGCTCAAGGCCAACCCCGGCAAGATGACCTACGGATCGGCGGGCAATGGCAACGTGACGCACCTGGCGGCGTTCCTGTTCCTGCAGGCCAACGGGCTGGACGCCGTGCATGCGCCCTACAAGGGCAGCGCGCCGGCGCTGACCGATCTGGCCGGCGGGCAGGTGCAGTTCATGACCGATACGATCAACTCGTCGCTGCCGTTCATTCGCGACAAGCGCATGAAGGCGCTGGCGGTGACCAGCAGCTCGCGCAGCTCCCAACTGCCGGATGTGCCGACCGTGGCGGAGACCGTGAAACCGGGCTTCGATGTGGGCGCCTGGCAGGGCATGCTCGTGCCGGCGAAGACGTCGCCCGAGATCGTGAAGAAGCTGAACGCCGCCACGCTGAAGGCCCTGGCGTCGCCCGACGTGCGCGCCAGCCTGGCCGCGCAAGGCGCGGAGCCGCGCGGATCGAGCCCGGAAGCCTATGGCAAATATCTGGCGCAGGAGATCGACCGCTGGCAGAAGGTGGTCAGGGATTCCGGCGTGACGCTGGACTGACGCATCGCGGAGACATGACTTGAGTTCCCTGTTTGGCACCTTTCAGCTCACCGCCTTGTCGCCGGAAGCCGCCGCGTTCCGGCGGCAGGTGAAAGCGTTCCTGGCCGAGCATTTGCCAGTGTTGCCCCCGGACGTGCGGGCCCGGTCGTGGATGGGATTCGACGCGGACTTCAGCCGCGCGCTGGCCCGGCGCGGCTGGGTCGGCATCACGCTGCCCGCGCAATATGGCGGGGCCGGGCTGAATGCCTTCTCGCGCTTCGTGCTGGTGGAGGAACTGCTGGCGTGCGGCGCGCCGGTCTCCGCCCACTGGATCGCCGACCGGCAAAGCGGACCGCTGATCCTGAGGTATGGCAATGACGCGCAGCGCGCGTTCTACCTGCCGCGCATCTGCCGTGGCGAAGCCTTTTTCTGCATCGGCATGAGCGAGCCCAATTCCGGGTCCGACCTGGCGAGCGTCGCGACGCGCGCGGCCCCGTTGCCGGACGGTGGCTGGCGCCTGAACGGCCGCAAGATCTGGACGACCAACGCGGACCGTTGCCAGTACATGCTGGCGCTGGTGCGGACGTCGGGGGAATGCGGCGACCGGCAGAAGGGCTTGTCGCAGGTCATCGTCGACCTGTCCGCACCGGGCGTGGCGATTCGTCCGATCCGCGACCTCGCCGGTGACGCGCATTTCTCGGAGGTCAGTTTCGAAGACGTGGTGCTTCCCGCCGACGCGCTCGTCGGCGAGGAGGGTGCGGGTTGGGAGCAGGTCAACGCGGAGCTGGCGTTCGAGCGCAGCGGGCCGGAGCGGCTGTATTCGAGCGTGGTGCTGCTCGATGCGTGGATCGGCGCGCTACGGCGGCTGCCGGCGGTGCAACGGGATGTGGTGACGGTCGGCCGCCTGGTGGGCCGTCTGGCCACGCTACGGGCGATGTCGCTCGCGGTGACGGCGCGCCTGGCGACGGGGGAGAGCCCGCTGGTGGAAGCGGCGCTGGTCAAGGACCTCGGCACGGAACTCGAGCAGTCCATCGGTGCGCTGGCCGAGGCCGCGCTGGGTGACGATCCGGAACTCGCGGCGGACCCGGAGCTGTATCGCACGGCCGCCTACGTCAGCGTGGTCTCGCCGACCTATTCGCTGCGCGGCGGTACGCGCGAAATCCTGCGCGGCATGATCGCGCGCGGCCTTGGGTTGCGCTGAGCGGAGATCGACGATGCACAATGCCTATTCAGACGCACTCGACGCCATGCTGCGCGACCACAGCACGCCCGCTGCGGTGCGGGCCATCGAAGCGGGCGGCAGCCCCGTGGCCCTCTGGCGGATGTTGCAGGAGAGCGGCTTTGCCGATTGCCTGTTGCCGGAAGCGGCGGACGGTGCCGGCCTGCCCCTGTGCGAGGTGGCGCCGATGCTGTTTGCGATCGGACAGCACGCGTTGCCGTTGCCGCTTGGCCAGACGATGCTGGCGCGCGCGGTGCTGCACGGTGCGGGCGTATCGGTGCCAGACGCCCCGATCGCGCTGGCGACCTTCGATGGCGTGGGCCGGACGCATGTGCCCGGCGGGGCCACGGCGACGTGGTTCCTCGTGCAGGACGGCAGCCACGCCGCGATGGTGCATCGCGATGAGGCCGATATCGCCGCCAACGGCGTGCACGGGGACCTCGGCGTGACGATCGCGCGCTCGCCGGCAAGCAGCTTTCCGCTGCCCGCTGGCACGTTGCGGACGATCGGGGCCTGTGTTCACGCGGCGCAGATGGCGGGCGCCTTGTCGCGCGTGTTCGACATGACCTTGCAGTACGCCAACGATCGTGCGCAGTTCGGGCGGCCTATCGGCAAATTCCAGGCGATCCAGCATCAGATCAGCGTGATGGCCGAGCACGTGGCGGCGGCGCGCATGGCGGCGCAGATCGCCTGCGCATCCGACGGCTGGCAGCCGGAGCGCATGCGTGCAGCCATCGGTAAGCTGAATGCCAGCGAGGCGGTGACACCCGTCACGTCGATGGCCCATGCGGTGCATGGCGCGATCGGCGTGACCGAGGAATACGACTTGCAGCTCTACACGCGCCGGCTGCATGCATGGCGGCTGGCGGACGGATCGGAGCGGTTCTGGGCGAGGGAGATCGGCGAGGCGACCTGCGACGCGGGCGTCGGCACGGTGGATGCCCTGCGGGGGTGGAGCACGGACGCGGTGTGAGACGACGCCTCCCCTAAAGGAGCCGCGTCGGCGAGCCAGTCACGCGGCAGCCGCCCCTTGGAAGTCAGGGGCGGCTGCCGGCAATCACGGCCCAATTCTTGGTGGTTATGCTTCGGCCAGAATCTGTTGAATGGCTTGCTCGAAGGCTTCCACGGGTTGGCCGCCGCTCACCAGGTAGCGATTATTGAAAATGATCGCCGGCACCGACTGGATGCCCATGGCCTGGTATTCCCCTTCTTCCGCGCGGACCTCATCGGCATAGTCGCTGCCTTGCAGCACTTTGCGAGCCTCGGCGGCATTCAGGCCCACCGATTCCGCAGCGTCGACCAACACGTCGTGGTTGCTCGGGTCCTTGCCCTCGCCATGGTAGGCCCGCAGCAATGCCAGCTTGAGCGGCACCTGCTTGCCTTCGATGGCCGCCCATTGCAGCAGGCGGTGCGCGTCGAAAGTGTTATAGATGCGGTTGCGCGGACCAAATTCAAAGCCGACGCTGGCGCCACGCTCGCGGATCATGACCTGGGCCTCGGCGACTTGTGCCGGCGTGCGTCCGTATTTCTTGCCGACATAATCGACAATCGCCTCACCGCCCGGCGGCATCTCCGGATTCAGTTCAAAGGGGTGCACGACGATCTCGGCGTCGACCGCATCGCCAAGGCGCGTCAGCGCCATTTGGAGTGAGGACAGGCCGATAGCGCACCACGGGCAGGCGATATCGGAGACAAAATCAATTCTGAGCGGTTGTGTCATGGCTTTTACGGCGCAAATGACCGCCTGCGCGGTCGTTCTGATCGATAGGGAAACAGGGTAGAGAGGGTAGCCCGAAACGTGAATGTTTGCAGGGCGCCGGGTCGGCCGTCCCGGTGAGGCTCGTCCGGAACCGTGCCTGTTGCCGTCGCCGGGCTCCTTGCCTTGCTATCGCTCGATCAGCCGCCGGGTCCTCACAGGGAAGGGCTTTCCTGTCACAAGCACAATGAATACATAACCTCTCTCGCCGGGTGTCTTGGAAGGAGCGAATCGGCAGAATACCTGGGCGATATTCTGGATGCAGGCAATCTCATTGCTTTCCCTCCAGCTAGGGGGAAAGAAGGCTCGAATATCTTTTTCCGTGCTGTTTCTGTACAGGCAACCGGGATCGCAGGAAACGTTCTCCCAATCTTTCCCCGGCGTTTTCCCGAAGGCGACCCATTTGCCGCCGGAGCGCGTGAATCTGAAGAACACACCGGACGGCGTTCGGTCTTCCCTCAGCAACTCATACGTGCCCGCGTCCGATTCGGACAGCTCGGCTGCGGACGCCGTCGGCATCAGCATGGTGATTGCGATCAGTAGAAGCAGGTGTTTCATGCCCATCGTCACATCCTTTCAGAACGGGTTTCTGCGGACGTTAAAGCGTCGATGAAGAGCTATCGTATCGACAGGGCAAGGCTGATTTTGTGCGATCTCGCACGCTCGCGGCCTTCTGCAATTCCGAAGTTGGCCGGAGGCGAGAGTCCTCGTCGGCCGTGGGGTAAGCGCTACCTGACAAAAAGGTCGTCATGAACCAGGCGAAACGACACCAGTGTTCGCACGACGTCGCCGGGGCCTACTGCCGGATTCCCGGTGGAGGCTGCGCCTGCTGGCTTGGTCTTTCGTGGGGTCAGTGGCAGCGTCGGCAGGTCTACAGGTTGCGGGAGTTTTGTCCCAATAATCTTGTAAGGCACACGCACCACGATTTGCGCGGCATAGGTCTTCAGCTCCCATCCCGCATTTTCACCTTTCGCCCCCGGCAACAAGGTCGCCCGATAGACTCCCGTGAGCCCCGGTGGAAACTTCTGAGGGCTGACAAGTGGTGGGTAGAGTTCGGGCGGCCGATCCCAATGGAATGGTGGAAAGACTTCGTGAATATCAGACCAACTGAATAACGTGAACGACTCTGGCTTAAGCCCATCGACCGGAACCCCTGCATTGCTAACCATCAGGTAAAGCTCGACTTCCAGTCGATTGTGCAGGCGCACAAATGCATCAAGTTGCAGGCTCATAGGGGCTCCTCAGTTTCGAGAATTGCACGAAGCGGGACGAGCGGATAGACCCCGACCCGGTCTACACCTCCCTGGTATCGAAGATGAGCAGATCCACCCCTGCCTGCGCAAAGTTCGCCAAATCCGCTGCCGCTGCGGCACCCTCCGGCGACGCCATTCCTTGCTGAATCGCTGCCAGGGAATCGAAGCTCAATAGCGCCACCAGATGGAAAGGCGACTCCCCGGCAGGCGTGCCTACCGGGCCGCTGCTGACCTCGTAGCCGCGCAAGCCGGGGATTTTCTTGGCGATCGGGATGTGTTTGGAGAAGTAGTGTGAATCGAACGCTGCGATGTCCGCGGGCTTCTTGTACAACGCCATGAGCTTTGCCATCTTGCTTTCTCCGGTTGTGAAGCGTTGACGTAGCCCGTTCTTTTTACGACGGAAGAGCGATCGACGCAATCCTTTCCATACCCTGCAACCTCAGGCCTCGCGAGGGGCGTTTCGTGTAGATTAAGCCTGAGGCGTACATAAGGGTTGAGGCTGCCTTGCCGGGAGCATCAATTGACCACTAGCGGCTCGATAACTCGATCAGCAGTTCCTGGAACACCAGTCCGCAGCATGCAGGATGTGAACGGGTACAAACCGTCGATCCGTGTCGCTACTCAACGCCAGTGCCTTCAGATAATTTTTGCGCGCAGAATCAAAATCTCCGTGCTCCTCGCTTGTGAAACCTATGTCCTCCAGCTTGATGGCAACAAGAAGATTCAAATCCGTATCAGGGACTCCATCAGCACGACTTTTCCGCACGAAGGCGTCCATGGCTTCGTACGATCCGCCCCATCGCGGCTGGAGATGCACCATGTACCTCCCGCGCATCAAAATGTTCCGGGGGTAGAGTTTGTTCCCTCGACGAAGGAGTTCCTCGGCTTGTTCGTAGTCGCCTTGCCGTAAGGTAATGTTCAAGAGGTTAAGTATCGCCAGGTACGATCGCGGATTCAGATCAAGCGCCTTGTGGAGATCCTTCTTCGCAATCTCGAACTGCTCCTGCATGAAACGCACATTGGCAGCAGGCGTTTCCCGCATATACCGCGTGCCGCGCCGAAACTCGCCGAGCTTGCGGTAATAGGTTCCACGTGCCAAGTGGGCAACGTATGAATTCGGCCGCTGTTTCGTCCATTCGGTCATCTCATTCGAGAAAACGTCCTCCTGTTGGTAGAAGGGCTTGAAG
Organism: Cupriavidus sp. 01L415; assembly: GCF_056400065.1. NCBI lineage: Bacteria > Pseudomonadati > Pseudomonadota > Betaproteobacteria > Burkholderiales > Burkholderiaceae > Cupriavidus > Cupriavidus sp. 01L415. The sequence goes on from NZ_JBFTSP010000007.1 coordinate 95,072, forward strand.
GCATCCACCAAGTCGTACTCATTCAGTTTGCCTTGCTCGAACCCGACCTCTTTCATCCGGAGCACCTTTTCGATCGTGTCGAATTGCTTCGCACGAAGGGCCTTTTGCACATCAAGCTCCTCCGAACTGCACACGCTTGCCCAGAACAGGAACACTACGGCCAATATTTGGGTACATCGACGCACTCTCGTCTCCTTTGAAGTAGCTTTCCTTGCACCATCACCTTGCCCCTTCTCGGCCTCCCGCCCCGAAATGCGCGTAGAGAAACAAGGCGTCTGCAGCCTTCTGTTGGCTCATGTTCGCTCCTCCGAGCAGGCTCCTCCACCGCCGCGCCCAACTGGGAGACCCGGCAGTTGACCGCCTACTTGGTAGCGGGTTACCACGGCTAAGCTTTGTTCTTCAATTCGAGGACGGCAACACCAACCGCTGGATCCATAAATCTCCGGATTCTTTCCAGAAGCTGGTCCGTCGTGCCGGCGAATTCCGGTACATACCAGGCCAACGAGTTACTTTGCTGAGCATTTAGTGCCGCGAATCCTTCAGCAATTGCATTGGCGTATCCCGGCGCTGGCTCCGGCAGGCTGTCTCTTGCAACTATGAAAGCGGGCATCGGCGGTTCTCTCTATTTTTTAACTCCAACTCCAGTGGTCTCCGTTTCAAGTCAAGAGCAATTCGGCGCTTGTCCCTAAGCTCCGTCGAAGGTAGCAACGTTCCATTCCGAGTTCTACGGAAACGGACAATCTAACAAGGAAATTCGCATGCCCGGGACGCTCGTGGTGGGGTGTCAGAGTTGTACAACACCATGAAACCACTGGGTATCTTCAGCATTGCTGATGCCCGGGCGCCATCACCGGAGCGGTGATGGTCGACAGGGCCCGGAACAAGTCGCGGCACAATCCGCCACGCGATCCGCTGCTGCTCGCACCAGCCGCGTTGAACTCCCTTCGCAAAAGAACGCGTTGTGCCGGATACGTGCCATGGGCGGCCCGGTTACCGGCGCAGTGGCTGCAGACATTGCGCATGCGCCATGCACGCCCTATAACATCAGTTCGAGCCGAACGAGGGGGTGCAAATGACGACGAAAGCCTATGCCGCGCAGTCGGCCACGACACCGCTGGGTCCCTCCACGATTACCAGGCCACCGGTGGGTGATCTGGACGTTGCCATCGATATTCTGTACTGCGGTGTCTGCCACTCGGACCTGCATGCGGCGCGCGCCGAGTGGCAAGGCATGCGCTATCCGCTGGTGCCGGGGCATGAAATCATCGGCCGCGTGAGTGCGGTGGGGAAATCGGTCTCCAGGCATCGTGTGGGAGACGTCGTCGGTGTCGGGTGCATGGTTGGAAGCTGTCGCCAGTGCGTTGCCTGCCAGGATGGACTGGAGCAGTACTGCGAGGGGCCGCATGGCTTCCTGCAGACCTATAACGGCTGGCTCGACGGCACTGGCGAAAACACATACGGCGGCTATTCGGCAGCCATCACCGTGGACGAGCATTTCGTGCTCAGGATCTCGCACAGCGCCGAGCAGCTGGCTGCGGCCGCCCCGTTGCTATGCGCGGGTATTACCACGTGGTCGCCGCTGCGGCACTGGGGCGCGGGCCCGGGCAAGAAGGTGGGCATTGCCGGCATTGGCGGCCTCGGCCATATGGGGATCAAACTGGCTCACGCGATGGGGGCGCATGTGGTGGCGTTTACCACGTCGCCGGCAAAGATCCAGGATGCGAAGCATCTCGGTGCCGATGAAGTCGTGGTCTCGCGCAACCCGGACGAGATGGCGGCGCATGCGTCGAGCTTCGATTTCATCCTCAATACCGTGGCCGCGCCCCACGATCTGGATGCCTTTATTCCTTTGCTCAAGCGCGATGGCACGATGACGATGGTTGGCGTACCGGACAGCCCTCATCCATCGCCCGGGGTTGCCAATCTGATTTTCAAGCGGCGCGGCCTTGCGGGTTCACTGATTGGCGGCATTCCGGAGACGCAAGAGATGCTCGATTTCTGCGCACAGCATGGCATCACGTCCGACGTCGAAATGATCGCGATGAAGGATATCGAATCCGCCTTCGAACGCATGAAGAAGAGCGACGTGAAGTACCGGTTCGTGATCGATATGTCGACCATTTAGGTCCGGAGAGGGGGGCACCCATCATGCTGACGCAGAAGACGAAGGACATCGTAAAGGCTACGGCACCGGTGCTGGCCGAACACGGTTACGACATTATCAAGTGCTTCTATAAACGTATGTTCGAAGCGCACCCCGAGCTCAGGAATGTGTTCAACATGGCGCATCAGGAGCAGGGGCAACAGCAGCAGGCGCTGGCGCGCGCCGTCTACGCGTATGCGGAGAATATCGAGGACCCTGGCAGCCTTGGCGCCGTGCTGAAGAACATTGCCAACAAGCACACCAGTCTAGGGGTTCAGCCGGCGCAATACCCCATTGTGGGTGAACACCTGCTGGCTGCGATCAAGGAAATCCTCGGGAGCGCGGCGACTGACGAGATCATCTCCGCATGGGCCCAGGCCTACGGCAATCTGGCCGACGTCCTGATGGGCATGGAGAGCGAGTTGTATGAGCAATCTGCTGCGCAGTTGGGCGGCTGGACCGGATGGCGTACCTTTGTCGTGCGCGAGAAGCATCCGGAAAGCAGCGTGATTACGTCGTTCATTCTTGAGCCGACTGACGGCGGGCCGGTGGTGAATTTCGAACCCGGTCAGTACATCGGCATTGCGGTCGATGTACCCGCACTGGGCTTGCAGCAAATTCGCCAATACAGTCTGTCGGACATGCCAAATGGGCACAGTTATCGAATCTCGGTGAAACGCGAGTCGGGTGGTCCGCAGCCACCCGGTTATGTCTCATGCCTGCTGCACGATCATGTCAATGTCGGCGATATCGTCAAGCTGGCCGCACCTTACGGCAGCTTTCATATCGACGTTAATGCCAGGACACCCATCGTCCTGATTAGCGGAGGCGTTGGGCTGACGCCGATGGTCAGCATGCTCAGGCGCGCCATTCAGGATCCGCAGCGGCAAGTGGTGTTCGTTCACGGTGCGCGAAACAGCCAAGTACACGCAATGCGCGACCGTCTGCGCGAGACCGCCAAGACACATACCAATCTTGGCGTGATCGTGTTCTACGACGATCCACTACCGGGCGATGTTGCCGGCCGGGATTATGATTACACGGGACTGGTCGACACCCGGTCGATCAAGGATTCCATCCTGCTGCCCGACGCCGACTACTATATCTGCGGTCCGATCCCGTTCATGCGAGTGCAACATGACGCGCTCAAGGATCTGGGTGTGCGTGAGGCGCGCATCCACTACGAGGTGTTTGGCCCGGATTTGTTTGCTGAATAGTTTGCTGAATAGCAGGGAACCACCACTCGCTGGCACGATCTCGCGGGACGCAGTCGCCGTTTTCTCACTGATTGGCAAAAGGAGTCATTCAAGATGGCAACGAACACGATCTGCCTGTGGTATGAACACAATGCCGAAGAGGCCGCACGCTTCTACGCCAAGACCTTTCCGCAAAGCAGCCTCGGCGCCGTCCACCGTGCGCCGGCCGATTATCCCGACGGCAAGGCGGGCGATGCCCTGGTTGTCGAATTTACCGTCGTGGGCATCCCCTGTATTGGCCTCAATGGCGGACCGCATTTCAAGCACAGCGAGGCCTTTTCTTTCCAGATCGCGACCGATGATCAGGAAGAGACCGACCGTTACTGGAACGCGATCGTCGGCAATGGCGGGCAGGAAAGTCAATGCGGCTGGTGCAAGGACAAATGGGGCATTAGCTGGCAGATCACTCCGCGTGTGCTGACCGATGCACTCGCCAAGGGTGGCGACGCGGCGAAACGCGCGTTCGAGGCGATGATGCCGATGAGAAAGATTGACGTCGCCACCATCGAAGCGGCCGTGCGCGGCTAATTACTACCTACTACCGTTCCCACCCGTGGCCCCGATTCCGGGGCGATTAGTCAGCCCGGCGCCACCGGCCTGAATCGTGGCGCACGCTGACCCTTTCGTCATTTAGCCGGACTTGCTCCTCATTCACCTTCAGCGCGGTCGAATGGTCGATGTCGAAGGTAATATCTAGCGCGTGCCCGATATGGGCCTCCTCGATGGGAAGCTCCCAGGTCAGGAATATCTGCGTGCAATCCTGATCGGACGGGAAGTCGGCCACATCGAAACCGCTGCTGCCGCGTTGAATGACGCCATGAGGCTGGCAGGTATCGAATATCAGAACCGTGCCCCGGGTCAGGGGAATGCGGAGATCCAGCGACGGAAAATGTACGTCCTGTCCTTTGTCCTCGCTCAGGAAGAGATTGCAGAAGGCCGCACCGCCATACTGCTCGCCGTCATGGTGGTATCTCGCGCCGCGGCAAGCCATGAGCGCGACGTCGCTGGCGGCAAGCACACCGAGCAATCCAAGCGTGCCCGTCCAATCAGACACTGCCTGCACGCAGCGCGAGTAGTCCGGCCAGCGCGTTCGCGCTCGTGCCAGAGGCATTACCTCGACATCCCCGGGTTCCAGTGTCATGCGGGACGATATCTCCCTTGCCCAATCCGCCAGCAGACGGGCCGGCGGCTCGGGCACGTCGACCCTGCCTGACAGCACGATGTCGCTCACGCGCCGGCTGCGGATGGCGTCGCCACTCCAGAAATAGGAGACGAGGCCGTTTTGGGCTTGGGAATGTTGGGGGCTGTGGCTCATTTGTAGCAGTGTAATGCGGCGGCCTGGGTCGCCTTGCCATTGCGCTCGTGAGCGGCGCTTGCCGGCTCCTTCCCGGTCATTCGCCACCTATACTCGGGACTACGCGGCCGGCTATTGCAATACCAGGTAAGCAGCAGGCAGCGGTAATAAGAAAGAGGCGCGCGCGGCACCGCGTCTTGACGAATTTGAGATGAGGGAGAAAACCAATGAAGCTCATCCCATTGCCCCGTATTCTGCCCCTGGTGCTGGCGTCCAGTGCCGTGACAGCCACCGTGCACGCCCAGACTGCTGTCGCCCCCTCCGTCGAATCGGGCTGGATTTCGTTCCCGGCGCAAACGCTTAAAGGAACCGGTACGGCGGTACGGGGAGACCTGAAACTGCCGGCCACCTCGACAGAACGTGTTCCCGCCGTTGTCATCATTCACAATGCCGGCGGCCTTCAGGACCGCACCGGCGCAGGATATGCGAAGGTTCTGAACGACGCCGGCATCGCAACGCTGGAACTGGATCTGTTTCCGCGGGGCAACCGCCCATCCACCACGCGCGAAAATCTTCCCCACACCTTTGGCAGCCTGATTTTTCTCGCCGCCCATCCGCGCATTGATCCCGGCCGAATTGGAATCATGGGATTTTCCTGGGGCGGCATATTGTCCCTCGTGTCCGCGTCGACCGAGGTCGCCAATGCCTACGTTGCCGCGCCGCCGAAATTCGCCGCTCATTTGGCCTTATACCCCGTCTGCTCTGCACAGTTGGGCATCGTTCGGGGAACCAGTCGAAGCTACCCGGCGAGTACCTATCACGCGATGACCGGGGCGCCAGTTCTTATCCTGGCGGCGGAGAAAGACGACTACGACAAGCCGGACTCCTGCCAGCAGTTTGTTGACGCCTTGTCGGAGACTGCGCGCGCTCATATTTCCCTGACCGTCTATCGAGGAGTCGGTCATGGCTGGGACACCCAGGAGAACCGCACTTACATGGATAACGCGGCACGAGAAGGACGCGGCGGTTATGTCACACATAGCCGCGATGATGCCGTTGCAATGGAGTCGCAAAAAACTGCAGTTCAGTTTTTTACTCGGTCATTTGGTCGTTAGTTTGACGTCGAGTATCGCCGCGCTGGAACGGGTGGTCCGAAACCATGCTCCAGACGACGTAACTTGGCTCTCAACCCGTAACCTGAGGAGTTCTGCCATGAAGCGATTTCCCATTGCTTTCCTGGTGTTGGCGCTGGCCGGATGTGCCACGAACCAGAGCGCGCCAGTCAATACGCAGGCGTCGCGCACGGAAAGCTGCAAGGTGACGTCAGAGCAGGAGATTGCGGGATTGTTTGATCGATGGAATCGGTCATTGCAGACGGGCGATCCACGCAAGGTGGTGGCCAACTACGCGGAGCGGTCGATTCTTCTTCCGACGGTTTCGAACAAGCCTCGCGTGACCGTCGCGGAGAAGGAGGACTATTTCCAGCATTTTCTGCAGGACCGTCCGTCCGGGAAGATTGATTTCCGCAGTATTGAACTGGGATGCAATTCCGCTGTGGATTCCGGGCTTTACACATTCACCTTTGCGCGGACGGGAACCGTCGTCAAGGCGCGCTATACGTACGCCTATCGCTGGGATGGCACGCAATGGCTGATTACAAGCCATCACTCGTCGGCCATGCCGGAGAAGACGTAGCTTCGGTGCAGGCCCTTCCTTCCTGATGGCAGGGCCTGATGGCTGCCTGCGTGCGACGTGTCGAAAACCGTGATCTCCGACGCCGCACCGGGTCAAAGCTGCTTGCGGTACACGACGAATCCGGACTTCTCTGCGACGGTGTCATAAAGGCGCATGGCGGTCGTGTTCGTTTCGTGAGTCTGCCAGTACACCCTTCCTGCGCGCAGTGCCTTGGCACGTGCATAGACCTGATCGATCAGGCTGCGCGCCACGCCCTTTCCTCGTGCGGCCTCGGCAGTGAAAAGATCCTGTAGATAACAGTTCGGATTGAGTTGAATGGTGCTTCGATGCAGTAAGAAATGCGCCAGCCCGATCAACTCGCCGGATTGTTCTGCAACCAGTGCATGCATCGGCTCGTACGCATCAAAGAAGCGTGACCAGGTCGTGAGCGTGATTTCGGCCGGCAAGGCGGTCACCCCGTGCCGACCGTAGAACGCGTTATACCCATCCCAGAGAACTTTCCACGCGGGAAAATCGTCCGGCTCGACTGCACGGATCTTCATCAACTCTGCGGATGAATCGATGGTTTGCATTATTTTCCTTTTTCGTTGCTGTGGCCGGCACGCTTCAGGCGCTCGCACCCGGCGGTGGCGCATGGCGTGCCAGGAACCGATCCAGCTGGCCGGCGAACGCCTTGCTGTCCTGGGGGGAGTATGGTGCCGGACCGCCGGTATCCACGCCCGAGCCGCGCAGCTGATCCATTACCTCGCGCATCGTCAAGCGCTCCTGGATATTCTCACGGCTAAACCAGCTTCCTCGCGGATCGAGCACATGGGCGCCCTTGTCCAGGGCAGCGGCGGCAAGAGGTATGTCCGCCGTAATCACGAGGTCGCCATTGCAGACCAGTTCGACGATACGGTCATCGGCGGCGTCGAAGCCCGCCGGCACTTGAAGCGCCTTGATAAAGCGGGACGGTGGCGTACGCATGTACTGGTTCGCCACCAGCGTCACGCACACCTGGAGACGTTGCGCGGCCCGATACAACATTTCCTTGACGACAACCGGACAGGCGTCTGCGTCAACCAGTACTTGCATCGCGGATTTTCCAATTCAGGTGGGGGGCGCTCATATTACTGCCTGCACGCCTCACGGGTGTCGCAAGTATTTGTGGACGACTTGCGGAGGACTCTCTCGCAAGGTTGCTCGTCAACGCCTCCGACCGTGATCTAGTCGCAACGCGAAACAAGTATCCCATGAGCCATTTTTCGGTCTTAAGTTCAAAAAATATCAAGTTATATCTTATTGCTTCAGCAATATCGATTACTTAAACTCAATTCAACACAACCACAAAAGACCACGGCCGAAAAACGGTCGGGTAGAGACAAATGCTCGGTTCAGAACTCGTCATTCGAGCGCTGGCGCGCCGCGGCGTGACCACGATCTTCAGCCTCTCCGGCAACCAGATCATGCCGCTCTACGACGCCTGCATCGACGCCGGTATCCGCATCGTGCATGTCAGGCATGAAGCCGCAGCAGTGTTCATGGCAGATGCATGGTCTCAGGTGACTGGAGAAATCGGCGTGGCGATGCTGACGGCAGCGCCGGGCATTGCCAACGGGATTGCGCCGTTGTATTCGGCGGCTCAGGCTGAAAGCCCCGTCCTGCTTCTCTCCGGTGACTCTCCGGTGTCCGAAGACGGAATGGGTGCCTTCCAGGAACTGGATCAGGTCGCGATGACGGCGCCGTTGACCAAGTGGTCGAAGCGGGTCACCGATGCGCGTAGCCTGGTATCTACCGTCGACACGGCCATCTCCACGGCAATGACGGACCGGCGTGGCCCCGTTCATCTGGCGCTTCCGTTTGATCTGATGACGCGCGAATCCGGTATCGATGCATTGCCCGGGCAGATGCCCGACGTCCTGCCCGTCGCTCCGCCGACTGCAGTCGTCGAGTCGATCGCCGATCTGCTTGGCCACGCCCGACGTCCCCTGGTCCTGGCAGGTCCGACGCTCTGTCGCGAACGGAGCCGTGCCGCGCTGCAGTCTCGAAGCCAGGCACTGGGTGCTCCCATCGTGCCGATGGAAAGCCCGCGTGGCTTGCGAGACCCATCGCTCGGCGCGATCGCGGAAGTGGTCGCCGAAGCCGACCTGATCATCTTGCTGGGCAAGCGCCTGGACTTCACCACCGGATTCGGCCGCGAGAGCGTCTTTGGCAAGGGGGCGCGTGTCGTCGTCATCGATCCCGATGTCGATATGCTGCGCCGGGCTGAAAGGTTGCTCGGTGACAGGCTGGCAGCGCGGTGTCTCTCCGGCATCTCCGTTGCGCTTGACGCGCTGGAGTCCGCTGTGCGCAAGCCGTCCGGCGACCGAGGCGAATGGATGGCGCGTGTTGCGGCAGCCAGCATGGAGCGTGGCGCTTCGATCCCGGCGTCGCCATCGGCCATTCATCCGCGCGCGCTGTGCGAGACCGTCAACGCCTTCCTGCGCGATGTGCCATCACCGGTTCTGGTCTGCGACGGCGGCGAGTTCGGTCAATGGGCGCAGGCCTTCTGCAACGCACCGACCCGCATCATCAATGGCATGTCAGGGGCCATCGGCGGCGGCATCTGCTACGCCATCGCGGCGAAGATCGCCCGGCCCGAATCGACGGTGGTCCTGCTGATGGGCGATGGCACCGCGGGCTTCCATTTGTCCGAGTTCGACACGGCAGTGCGTGAGCAGGCAGCGATCGTGGCCGTGATCGGCAACGATCTGCGCTGGAACGCCGAGCACGTCATTCAGCAGCGGACCTATGGCGAGGATCGCCTGATCGGTTGCGCGCTGAGCGCATCGGCACGCTATGACGCGGCCGTGGCAGGACTGGGCGGATTTGGCGCATCGGTCGGGCGTCTGGACGAACTGACGCCAACCCTTCAGGCGGCGCTCGGCAGCCATCTGCCCGCCTGCATCAACGTACAGATGGAAGGTCATCCTGCGCCGGTCTTCGCGCGCAACCAGGTTGGCGCGTCAGCGCATTGAACGAAACGGGAGAGAGTGATGGAGGCGACAAAGGCCGCGCAGCGCACGCTTACGGTACGCATTGCCCGCGGCACCGAGGCAGGCAATTTCACCACCTACGAGGTGCCGTGGCGCGAGAACCAGACGGTTCTTGATGTGGTGACCGAGGTGCAGCGCCGCATCGAACCGACACTGTCATATCGCTTCGCGTGCCGCGTGGGCGTATGCGGATCGTGCGCGATGACGGTGAACGGTAAGCCACGCTGGACCTGCCGCACGCACGTCAGCCGGGTGGAAGAGGATGGTGTGATCGTCATCGAGCCACTGCGCAACATGCCCCGCATCAAGGACCTCGTCGTCGACATGTCGGAGTTCTTCGATAAATGGAAGAAGGCCGGCAACACGTTCGTTGGCACGGCGACGCGTCATGATCCGCCGGCAGCGGTGTCCCCGACAAGCAAGAAGCGCAAGTTGGCCGATGCCGCCATCGAATGCATCAACTGCGGCGTCTGCTATGCCTCATGCGACGTCGTGGCATGGGACAAGGAATACCTCGGGCCCGCCGCGCTGAATCGCGCATGGACGCTCTTCAACGACGAACGCCATGCCGATCCGAAGGACGTACTGAAGCAGGCAACGTCCGGCAGTGGCTGCAATTCGTGCCACACGCAGGGCAATTGCATGACGCACTGCCCGGTCAGCCTGAGCCCGACCGGCAGCATTGCGGGCCTGAAGAAGAACGCCCTGCTGCAATTCCTGAAGGGAGGCGACTGATCATGGAGCAGCGTCTTTTCGCACTCCAGCGCCTCAGCGCAATGGTCATGGCGCCATTCGTGCTGGTGCACCTGGGTGTCATCCTGTACGCGGTGCGAGGCGGCTTGACCGCGGCCGAAATCCTCTCCCGCACGCAGGGCAGCCTGCTGTGGATCCCGTTCTATTCGCTGTTCGTGATCAGCGTGGCGGTCCATGTGCCGATCGGGCTGCGCAACATCCTGATCGAGTGGGCTCGCATGAGCCGTCGCGCCGCATCGGTGTTCTGCCTGTTGTTCGGCCTGTTGCTGTTGTCGATGGGCTTGCGTGCCGTGGCGGCGGTGGGAGGGCTGCTGTCATGAAGTCTCCGCGAAACCACCGTGCCTATTGGGCCTTCCTCGGGCACCGTCTGTCGGGCCTGGCGCTCGGTATCTTTCTGCCTGCGCACTTCTATGTCCTGGGCCTGGCACTGGATCAACAGGCCCGCATGGACGCATTCCTGAAGTTCGCCGACATGGGCGCCGTCAAGTTTGGCGAATGGGGCCTGGTGCTGCTGTTGTCGATTCACATGTGTTTTGGCCTGCGACTGCTGGCGCTTGAACTGCTGCCCTGGAGTTCCACCCGCGACGCGCGCCTGTCGTGGATCAGTTGGGGTGGTGCACTGTCGCTGTGCGTTGGCGTGATCTTTGCCCTGGGAGTCATCTGAAATGCAAATCGAGAACCACAAGACGGACATCCTGATTCTTGGCACGGGCGGGGCGGGGCTCTTCGCTGCACTGCATGCCAAGAAGGCGAATCCCGCGCTCAAGGTATCCGTGGCGGTCAAGGGCTTGCTCGGCAAGTGCGGCTGTACCCGGATGGTCCAGGGCGGCTACAACGTGGCGCTGTCCACCGGCGATTCGGTCGAACGTCATTTCATGGACACCATCGAGGGCGGCAAGTGGCTGCCGCGCCAGGACCTGGCCTGGCGGCTCGTCGAAGGCGCGATCGAGCGCGTGCGTGAACTTGAAAACGAGATCGGCTGCTTCTTTGATCGCAACCCCGACGGCACGCTGCACCAGAAGGCGTTCGCGGGGCAGAGCTTTGACCGCACGGTGCACAAGGCGGACCTGACCGGCATCGAGATCATCAACCGTCTGATGGAACAGGTGCGGGCCCTTGATGTGGAAGAGCTGGAAGAGCATCGAGCCATCGAGCTGATTCCGGCGGCGGATGGATCGGGCATCTCTGGCGTGCTGTTCATCGACATGCGCCGTGGCACCTATCGCTTCGTTCAGGCCAAGGCGGTGCTGCTGGCCACCGGTGCCGGCCCGACCATGTACCGTTACCACACGCCTTCCGGTGACAAGACCTGCGACGGTCTGGCGATGGCGATGCGCTATGGCCTGAGCCTGCGCGACATGGAGATGGTGCAGTTCCACCCCACCGGCCTGCTCGGTGGCCCCGATACGCGCATGACCGGTACGGTGCTCGAAGAAGGCCTGCGCGGTGCCGGCGGCTGGCTGATCAATGGCAATGGCGACCGCTTCATGACGAACTACGACGCGCGCGGCGAGCGTGCGACGCGGGACGTCGTCAGCCGTGGCATCTATGCCGAGATGCGTGCCGGCCGAACCGGTCCGATGGGTGGCATCTATATCCAGATGAGCCACCTCGGGCCCGAGAAGGTAGCCAAGACGTTCCCGGGGATGGTCAACCGTTGCAAGGACTGCGGTTTCGATCTGGCTGGCGGGCGCGTGGAGGTGGTACCCACCGCTCACTACCTGATGGGCGGCGTGGAGTTCAATGTGGATTGCAGCACGGCTTCGCCCGGCCTGTTTGCCGCCGGCGAGGACTGCGGTGGCGTGCACGGCGCCAATCGACTCGGTGGCAACGGCGTGGCGAATTCGACCGTGTTCGGCGGCATCGCCGGCGATTCGATGGCCGCGTATGTGGCCGGCGTGCAGCACTGGAAGGAGCCGGACAAGCGCGTCATCATGAGCGGGATCGATCGTGCCGAATATCCCTTCTCGAAGACGCCCGGTGCCATCCACGAATTGCGCGATGCGCTGGCGCAAACGATGTGGGACGACGTTGGCGTCCTGCGCAACGAGCAGGCAATGCGCCGGGGTCTCGATTCGGTGGCCTCGCACAATGCCGCACTGCTGGCCATGGGCGTTCCCGATGGCGACCGCCGATACAACGTCACCTGGCACGACTGGCTCAATCTGCAGAGCCTGGTGGACATCTCGCGCGTGATCACCGTTTCCGCACTGGCACGCGAGAACAGCCGGGGCGCGCATTTTCGCGAAGACTTTCCGGAGCCCGGTGATCTGCACAGCAGCCGCTACACCCGCGTGACCGCGGACGGCGACGATATTCGCCTGGAGATGGTTCCGGTGAAGTTCGACATCGTCAAGCCGGGCACGTCACTGATTGCCGGCGAGGCCGGCCAACCCCCAAAAATTGCTGCATAGAGGACCGCTACGATGACCATCTCCATCGATCGGGTCGAGGAAGCCGCGTTCGAGATCATGAAGCGCGCCGCGATCGAGATCCCCAAGGACTACAAACAAGGCATCCAGGCGTTGCAGAAGACCGAGACCGGCAAGCTGCCGCGCTTCGTCATCCATGCGATGCAGGACAACTGGGAAGCCGCCGACCAGGACCGCCGTCCCATGTGCGCCGACACCGGCTTGCCGCGCTACTACGTCAAGGTTGGCAACAACGCCTCGGTGCAGCGTGGGTTCGTTGCCGTCGAGCGCGCGCTGCGCAAGGCCACGGCCGACGCCACGCTGGCGGTTCCGCTGCGTCCGAACCGCGTGCATCCGCTCTGGCGCACCGACAACAACAACAACGTCGGCATCAATGCGCCCGAGATCGAATGGTCATTCGAACCGGAGGCCGACTGGGTCGACATTACGACGGTGCACAAGGGTGGTTTGTTCGGCACCGATTACCGGATGCTGTTCCCGGGTGACGGGATCGACGGTATCAAGCGCTTCGTGCTGGACACCCTGATTGCCTTCGGCAAGCGCGGACTGGCCTGTCAGCCCGCCATCGTCGGCATCGGCTTGGGCGGCTCGAAGGATACGTGCATGCAGCTTGGCAAGCAGGCGGCGTGTCTGCGCGTGGTCGGCGATCGCAATCCCGACCCGAAGATCGCCGAGCTTGAACTCGAACTCATGAAGCTGGGCAATTCCATCGGCATGGGTGCGATGGGCTTCGTCGGCTCATCGATGGTGGTGGACTGCCATATCGAGGTGGGCCACACCCACACGGGCGGGATGCCGATCAGCCTTCACACGTTCTGCCTGTCGTCGCGACGCGCCACGGCCCGCATCCACGCCGACGGCAATATCGAATATCGCACGGACCCCCAGTGGTTCACCCCTTATCTGCGCAGGGAGACGGTCGAATGGTAAGCCCGCAAGACGATGAACTGAAGGTCTTCCACATCAACCTGCCTGCCACCACGGAAGACATCGCGAAGCTTGAGCTGGGATCGGCCGTCTATCTGACGGGCTTGATCTATACCGCCCGGGAAGGCATCTACAAGAAGGTGCTCGACGAGGGCCTGGAGCCGCCGGTGGAGTTGCGTGGACTCAGCAACGTCAATTTCCACTGCTCGCCGGCGGCGGCGCCCAATGCGGATGGCAGCTACAACGTCGGCGCGGTCACCGCGACAGCGAGCTTCCGGTTCTCCAAATGGATTCCAAAGTGGATGGAGAAAACCGCGTGCCGCATCTTCATCGGCAAGGGCGGCATGCCTGCCGATGACTACAAGCGGGTGCTTGCGCCCGGTGGTGCGATCTATCTGACGACCGTTGGCTATGGCACGGGCGCGCTGCTCGGCCGGGGCATCAAGCAGGTGAAAGACGTGTTCTGGCTGGATGAACTCGGCATCGCGCAGGCGATGTGGATGTTCGAGGTCGAAAACTTCGGCCCGTTTATCGTCGAGAGCGACCTGGAAGGCAATTCGCTGTTTACGCAGCACGCCGAGGTCATCAACGCCGGAATCGAGAAGCTCTACGCGGGCCTCAAGCCTCCCGCTCTGCATCGATACGGCGAGACAGACGACCGCAAGAACGAGGTGATGTAAGGCCATTGCCGCGAAAAACCAGCCAGGAGCAGGACATGATTATTGATTTCAGACTCCGCCCGCCGGTCGGGGGCTTTCTCGATACGTTGATGTACTCGGCCGGCGAGCGTCGCGACGGCTTTACCCGAACGGTCGGCTTCGAACCTTCCCCGGCCGCGCAGCAGCAATCGATGGACCTGCTGATGAAGGAGATGGATGAAGCCGGCGTCGACAAGGGCGTCGTGGTCGGACGGCTCGCCGGCACGCTGGGTAGCGTGTCGAACGAAGACGTGGCGCGGATCGTGCGGGACTACCCGGGACGCTTCATCGGTGCCGCATCGATCGATCCGACGAACCGCGTGGCGGCGTGCAAGACCATTTCGGATGCAGTCGCCAGCGGCTTCAAGGCCATCAATATCGAACCGGGGTCCTACCCGATTCCGATGTATGCGGACGATCGTCGCCTGTACCCGATCTACGCGCACTGCGAAGATCTGGACGTACCCGTGATCATGATGGTGGGCGGAACAGCCGGGCCGGATCTGAGCTATTCCGATCCCATACGCACCGATCGTGTCCTGACGGATTTCCCGAAGCTGAAGGTCGTCGTCGTGCATGGCGGCTGGCCCTGGGTGACCGAGATCCTTCATATCGCGTTCCGCCGCCCCAACATGTACCTCTCGCCGGACATGTATTTCTCGCGGATGCCGGGCTGGGAGGAATACGTGAAAGCCGCGGATTCCTTCCTGGCCGACCGGATGCTGTACGCCAGCTCGTTCCCGTTTTGTCCGGTACGAGACTACAAGCAGTGGTTCGAGACGTTGCCGATCCGTCCCGAGAACATGGAGAAGGTGATGGGCGGCAACGCGCGTCGCTTGCTGGGTCTCTAGGCTCGTGCGCATGCCGATGCGGCAATATGGCGGCGCGGCCCGCTATCTGGCGGGCTGAATCCCCCATCAAAGGGTCAGACATGGATGTCAAGACGCTTTACACACTGGTAGCCATTGCGGATCGAGGTAGCTTCGCCGAGGCAGGCAACGCAATCGGGCTGACGGTCTCGGCCGTCAGCATGCAAATGCGCGCGCTCGAAGAAGAACTGGGCATGACGATCTTCGATCGCAGCCGCCGGCCGCCGGTACTGACAGACGCAGGACTCGCGTTCACGAATCGCGCCCGGGACCTGCTGACGCATTGGGAGAGCATGAGCGCGGCGCTCAAGCGCGAAGCGGCCGGGGGTGTGCTCAAGCTCGGATCGGTCCACACGTGCGTCTCGGGGGTGTTGCCCCTTGCCTTGAAGCGTCTCCACCAGCAGGGACACCGCATCGACGTTCACGTGACCACGGGTCTCACGCACGATCTCGAACGGGCCGTGTACCGGCGACAGCTCGATGTTGCCGTCGTCACCGAGCCGGAGATTCCCCGGCTCGACCTTCAGTTCATGCCTTTCTTCAACGAAGAGTTCGTGGTGATCACGCATGCCACCACGCGAGGAGATTCCGACAAGGGTGTCCTGGAAACCACGCCCTACGTGCGATTCAACCGCACGGCGCGGGTCGGGTTGCTGGTCCAGGAGGAAATGGTGCGACGACAGATCGCCGTCCGGTCCACCATGGAGATCGATACGCTCGAAGGCGTCATTGCCATGGTGGCCAATGGTCTCGGATCCTCGGTGGTGCCCGCCCGTGGCGTCGAGAACGAGTTCCCGACCTCCATTCGCACCATCCCGTTCGGTTCGCCGCCTCTGATGCGTCGACTCGGGATCCTGGTGCCGCGTGACAACCCCCGCGCCCATTTGTCGAGGTTGCTGCTGGAGGCGCTGACGGCTGTCACGACACCTGCGAGCGCACCGGACGACGGCCGCCCGAAGCTGGTGGGCAAGGGGTGACGACGGTGGCGGCGCGGCGCTGCGCGACGGTCTCGCGATCGATGCGGGCGCTGTCCGGAATCGCCATGTTTTTCCGCGCGCTGATCGGGAATGATGTCTTCCATTCGGAAGACCGGGGCGCATGTTTTCTTGCAGTACGCGATAACAAGTTTTATCGATTACGGTGAATGCAATATCCCATTTCCGTTCGATAGAACCAGAAACTAGGATCCATAAAAACAAGAAGCAGCAGCGCACACAATAGCCGCGAATCATGGCGGCACCACAAAGGAGACAACGATGAAATCACAGGGCACGCGAAAGGCCATCGGAGACTGGCTTGAGGGGGTGCAGCAATCGGGGCGGCAATGGCTGCGCCGGAAGCGCCAGCATCCCATTGTGAAGGAGCTGTGCAGGGACGCAGATGCTCCGCGCTACCGCACCTCGACGGCGGTGGCGATGTTTGCGTTCGCGATCGCACCGCTATACATGGTGCCCGCCCAGGCGCAGGAATGGCCGGGCAAGCCGATACGCCTGGTGGTGCCGTTCGCGGCGGGCGGTGCGACCGATCTGCTGGCGCGCGCGGTGGCCGTCGAACTCGGGAAGCATTGGAAGCAGCCCGTCGTCGTGGATAACCGGCCCGGTGCCGGCGGTGCCGTGGGCGCCGAAGCCGTTGCCAAGGCGACACCCGACGGCTACACGCTATTGCTTGCTTCGGGCAGCATGTTCACGGTCAACCCGTTCATCTACCAGAAGCTTCCGTACTCCGCTGAAAGCTTCGAGATGATCAGCAAGATCGCCAGTGGTCCGATGGTGGTGACGGTCAACGCGAAAGTCCCGGCAAAGACGGTGGCCGAACTCGTCAGCTATGCAAAGGCCAATCCTGGCAAGTTGTCCTTCGCGTCGGCAGGCAATGGCAGTCAGGTACATATCGCCAGCGAGGCCTTCGCCGAAGCCGCCGGCATAGAGGTCGTGCACGTGCCGTACAAGGGTGAAGGCCCCGCCTATGCCGATCTGATGGCGGGAACGGTCGATATGACGGTGGGCAACATCAATGCCATCTCGCCGCTGCTCAAGGGCGGTCGTATTCGCGCGCTGGCAGTGACGGGCAAGGAGCGGTCGACGCTGCTGCCCGATGTGCCGACCGTCGCCGAGGCTGGCCTGCAGGGCTTCACGTTCTATGGCTGGTTCGCGCTGATGGCCCCGGCCGGTACGCCGAAAGAACTGACGGCGAGGATGTATGCCGACCTTGAGAAGGCGACTGCGGAGCCGGGTATGCAGCGCTATCTGGCCGCGCAAGGCATGACCAGGACACTGACGCCAACGGGCCGCCTCCCTGAGGAAATTGCCCAGGAGTCCGGCCGCTGGAAGCTGCTGGTGGCGAAACGGAAGATTTCCGCCAACTAGTCGGAACACAAAGGCGCCTGCGGGACATGCGCGGAGGATGGCTCCGGGCGCCGACCTGGCGGTGGAACTACCGTCGCCAGGCGTGCGGGAATCAGGATGCAATAGCGCTCACAACAATGCGACCGACAAGCGATGGGGACTGAACACTATGCAGTACTAGGGGCTACCGTTGCCGGGGCCTACACGGTATTCGGACTCACCGGTTTCGGTGCGGCGATGGTTGCTGTGCCAATCCTGGTGCAATTCATCCCACTGCAGTTCGTGGTGCCGATGCTGCTGTTGCTCGATCTCGTGACGACCACCATGGTCGGCCTGCGCAACTGGAGCTCGGTTTCCCGCCCGGAACTGTTGCGCCTGATTCCGTTCATGATGGTCGGCGTGGTGCTGGGCACGACGGTGCTGGCGAGGATCGAGTCACGTTGGCTGCTGGTCGGGCTCGGGTTGTTTGTATTGGTGATGACGGGCCGGGCGCTCATTGTCTCCACAGCGCGAGCGGAGCCTGCAGCGAAAGGGTGGTCGGTACCTGCGGGCGTCGTGGGCGGCGTCTTCAGTGCGCTGTTCGGAACGGGTGGGCCCATCTACACGATGTATCTATCCAGACGACTGCCGCACATCGACCAGTTTCGATCGACCATCGCGGCTGTCATCCTTGTCAGTGCGCTGGCGCGTCTGGCGGCGTTTGCAAGCAGCGGGCTCCTGCAGCAAGGGGATTTGTTGCGCAGCGCCGCAATCGCGATGCCATTCAGCCTCATTGGCCTGGCGATAGGCTCTCGCCTGCGTCGAAGATTCTCTTCCGACGCCGTGCGTCGCGCGCTGCTGATTTTCCTCTGCGCCAGTGGCATTTCTGTGCTGTTTCGAGGCCTGATGATGCATTGACAGGACCTTTCGCCGGGCACATCGATATGGGACGAGCTGATGATCGACTTTTCAGGTTACGGATAGCGAAATCATCTGTTGTACGTGATGACTTGGTTCCTCTAGCCTGAGCGGCTATTAATAAGGGTGTGGCGACGGATTCGAGATCTGCCACGCGAGGGGAGACACGATGGACAAGACTGACACGATCGCGGATGTCGACCACAACCGTCGCCGGGTACTGACGGGTGGCGCGGCGTTGGCTTTGCAAGCCTCACTGGGCCTTATGGCGGCGCCGAACGCGCTGGGTGCCACGCGCACCAGGGAAATGCCTTTCGAAAATGGGCACCGCGAGCTGGTGGCGTTTCCTCAGAAGCGGCCGCTGATCCTGCTGACGAATCGACCACCCCAGCTCGAGACGCCCTTCGAGGTGTTCGGCGAGAACGTGATCACGCCGAACGATGCTTTCTTCGTGCGTTATCACTGGAGTGGCATACCCACATCGATCGACCCCGCGACGTATCGGCTCAAGATCGATGGACACGTCTCGAAACCGCTGGATCTTTCGCTCCAGGCGTTGCGACAGCTCGGCGATGCCGTGGAGGTTGTGGCCGTCAATCAGTGTTCCGGCAATAGCCGAGGCTTCTTCTCGCCGCGCGTCAATGGCGGCCAGCTTGGCAACGGCGCAATGGGAAACGCACGTTGGACCGGGATTCCACTTCGCGTTGTGCTGGAGCGCGCCGGCGTCAAGCCGGGTGCGGTCCAGGTGAGCTTTGACGGATTGGATCGGTCGCCGCTGGAGACCGGACCGGACTTCGTCAAGGCATTGACGATGGACCACGCGCTGGACGGCGAGGTCATGCTGGCCTGGGCCATGAACGGCAAGGATTTGCCCTTCCTGAACGGCTACCCGCTGCGACTGGTCGTTCCCGGGCACTATGGGACGTACTGGGTCAAACATCTGTCCCACATCGAGGTGCTGGACCGCCCCTTCGAGGGCTTCTGGATGAACCCCGCATATCGGATTCCGGACAATGACTGCGCGTGCGTGCCCCCCGGAACCACCCCGACCAGCACCGTGCCGATTGGTCGCTTCAATGTTCGCTCTTTCATTACCAGCCACATGAACAACAGTGTGATCGCGGCAGGCCGGGATGTGACAGTGAAGGGGATTGCGTTCGACGGCGGCCAGGGCATTTCGGAAGTGGCGTTTTCGGATGATGGGGGCGCAACGTGGCAGCCAGCGACCCTGGGCAAGGATCTGGGCCGGTACTCATTCCGTGAGTGGAGCGTGAAGTTCCGCCCCGTCAGGAAGGGCGTCTATGACCTTCGCGTTCGTGCGAAGAACAGATCGGGCGAGACGCAGCCTCTGACAGCGAACTGGAATCCCGCTGGATATATGCGGAACGTTGTGGAGTCCACCAGCGTTGTCGTCAGGTGAATGGCGGAGCCGACCATGAAGATCAAAAAATCCATGCTTGCCGTCGTGACGCTCGTCGCAGTTTCCGTGACAACGACGGCGATGGCGCTCGAGATCAAGCTTCCGCAAGAAACCGCGAGCTACAACCCTAGCAGTCTGCCCGGATACAACCTGGCCTTGCAGAATTGCATGACGTGCCATTCCGCACAATACGTTGCCACGCAGCCAACGTCGTCTTCCCGAGCTTATTGGGAGGCGACGGTCAAGAAGATGAAGAAGCCATTTGGCGCACCGCTCAAGGATGAGGACATCCCGGCAATTGTCGATTACCTCGTGAAGACCTACGGTGCGGAGAGAGAGGGCGCCGCATCGCCGGCCACGCCTGCAAATACGAAGTGACGGGCGGCGGCATACGTGCCGCTTCCTTTTTTCCCGATGAGGTCGACCGGGAATGTCGAGTGCACGTCGGCGCCAGGTCAAAATCAACCGGTTGTAGCCTGGCAGCCGAAACTCGGTTTTAATGCCGCATGCCATCAGCGGTAATCAAACCTTAATGCTTAGCCTCGATGATCTGCGACTCATTCGTGCGATAGGTGCTGCCCCCTCGCTTGCAGCCGCCGCGCAACGACTTGATCTGACGCCTCCCGCCGTCACAATTCGCCTTCAACGCATCGAGGAGCGCCTCGGCGTGCGGCTGGCAGTTCGACAGTCGAGAGGAATCTCATTGACGGACGAGGGCCAGCGGCTGCATCAGGAAACCATGGAAATCCTCGAGCGAATGGAAGCCTTGCCTTCGTTTATTTCGGGGAACCAGGGCGAGCTGCGGGGAAAGCTCCGGGTCGTTGCGCCGTTCGGCTTTGGCAGAAAGTATGTTGCGCCCATCGTACGGGAGTTTCATCGCGCGCATGCCAACCTCGAGATCTCGCTTTACCTGTCGGAGAGTCCTCTCGCAGACGCGTCGGGCGCGGACGTGGTGGTGACGATCGGCAAGCTGAAATCGTCGTCGTGGATAGCGCATCCGCTGGCGCCCAATGATCGGATCTTGTGTGCGAGTGCTGCCTATGCCCGTCGGCTGAAAAACCTCGACCATCCGTCCGACCTGACGCGCTTTCCCTGTCTCTGCCTGAAGGAGAACGATGAGGACGTGACGCGATGGCGCTTTCATCAAGGCAATGCCGAAGGCGGCGACGCGCGAAAGGCTGTCACCATCCGCGTCTCCGGCATCCTTTCATCCAACGACGGCACGATTATTTCCGATTGGGCACTGGCGGGGCTGGGCATCGTCGAGCGGTCCGAATGGGATGTCGCGCCATGGATCGCCTCCGGGAAACTTGTCCGCCTGCTTCCGGACTGGAGCTTGCCCGCCGCCCCAGTCATGGCGCTCTTGCCGTCACGTACTGGCGTTTCCATTCGGCAACGCGCGTTCCTGGACGCAGCGCGAAAGGCGCTTTCCCCGCCGCCCTGGCGTCGATGACGTTGAACTGGTGCGCTTTCCCCATGCCGGCGCCGTTAAATCGGCGTTAATGCTCCATTAGTCTGACGTTAAGCACGCAGGGCAATCGCGATTCTATAGTTGGGGCACATGCGATAGCGCATGCCATATCGCCCCCAAAGCAAGAGGCCCGTACCGTGACCATCGAAACCCTGAACACGCCCGCCGCACTGATCGACATTGGCCGGATGAACCGCAACATCCAGCGGATGCAAGATCATCTGAACCGCCTTGGCGTCAAGTTCCGGCCGCATGTCAAGACGACGAAGTGCAAACAGGTGGTTGACGCCCAGGTTGCAGCGGGCGCGCAGGGAATCACGGTGTCGACCTTGAAAGAGGCGGAGCAGTTTTTCGACAGCGGCATCCGGGATATCGTCTACGCGGTCGGCATGGCGCCGACCAAGCTGGGTCAGGCCCTCGCGCTGCGTCGGAAAGGTTGTGACCTCAAGATCGTTGCCGACAGCGTACAGACCGCAGAGGCTATCGCAACCTTCGGACGCGAGCATGGCGAGCGATTCGAAGTCTCGATCGAAGTCGACGTGGACGGACACCGCTCCGGCATTCCGCCCGAGGGCGATGCGCTGATCGCAGTGGGTCGCGCGCTCGTGGACGGTGGGATGAAACTGGGCGGTGTACTTGCGCACGCGGGCTCGAGCTATGAGTACAACACGCGCGAAGCGCTCGTCCGGGTCGCGGAGCAGGAGCGCAGCGGGTCGGTCAGGGCTGCCGAACGCCTGCGCGCCGCAGGTCTGCCTTGCGATATCGTCAGTATAGGGTCCACGCCGACGGCACTATCCGCGGAGCATCTTGAGGGTGTGACCGAAGTCAGGGCCGGTGTGTATGTCTTTTTCGATCTCGTCATGCATAACGTGGGCGTGTGCGATACGTCAGACATCGCACTATCCGTGCTGACAACCGTCATTGGCCACCAGGAAGAGAAGGGCTGGGCCATTGTTGACGCGGGCTGGATGGCGATGAGCCGTGATCGTGGCACGCAGCGTCAGCAGCATGACTTTGGCTACGGCCAGGTTTGCACGGAGAACGGCGAGGTCATTGGCGACTATGTCGTCAGCGGCGCGAACCAGGAACACGGCATCGTGTCCCGCAACGGCAAGCCAGACCTGGCCATCGCGAGGACCTTCCCGATTGGCACCCGCTTGCGGATTCTTCCGAACCACGCTTGCGCGACCGGCGCGCAGCATCCTGAATATCAGGCAGTCCGCGACGACGGCGCGGTTCAAACCTGGCCGCGCTTCTACGGTTGGTAGGTCACTGAGCGTGACACCAGAGCGGCGGCTCTGGTGTAAACCCCAAGAAAAACGGGCTTGCTCCCCTGCGGAATCGAGGTCTACACTGTTTTCATATCGCGAATATAAGTTCGCAATCCGAATAAATTCTAAGGTGTTTGAAGGGTTGTAACGCGGGGAAGGAAGGAGGGCGCCGGCATCCGGCGTTTTTCTCGCCCAGCATTGCGAATAAAAATTCGCATTCCGAATTTAGCGGATTCCGGCAGCGATGCCGAAGCCTACCGACCAGACTTGAGCGAGGACTTTCCTCTGTCAGAGCGGCGAATTAAAATTCGTAATCCGAACTCGATCCGGGTTCGAACCGAACCAGCTGAACTCACAGGGGAGATTGACATGGCGACCGAGAACACAGTCCGTTCCGCATCGAAGGCAAGCAGCGCGGGCGACGCATCCAAGAACACGGTGCAGTCGCTGGCGAAGGGCTTCCGCATTCTCGAAGCGTTCTCGGCCCAGGAGCCGGAACTCACGATGGCGGAAGTGGCGCGTCGCTCGGGGCTAGACAACGCTACCGCGTTCCGCTTTCTCAACACGCTGGTGGATATCGGCTATGTGCAGCGCGTGCCGGACACGCGGCTGTTCCGTCTCTCGCTGAAGGTGCTGAAGCTGGGCTTCGACGCCATCGCTCATGCCGACCTGCGCACGCGGGCCAGGCCGATCCTGCGCGCGCTGGTCGGGGAGATCAACGAAGCCGCGTCCATCGGCGTGCTGGATGGCCCGGACGTGCTTTACGCGGAGCGTATCCAGGCCGGACTGACGCGGCTCGGCGTCGATATCCGCATCGGCAGCCGGGTGCCGGCGTATTCCACGGCCGTCGGCTATGCCCTCCTGGCCTGGCTGCCCGAGGACATGCAGGCCCGCGTGCTGGAGGCCCAGCCCCGGCAGAAGCTGACCGACCACACGCTGACCGATCTCGACACCATTCTCGAGCGGCTGAAGATCGTGCGCGCCAAGGGCTACGCGCTGTCGGACCAGGAAACCGTATCGGGGCTCTACGTGGTCGCCGCGCCGGTGCTGGATGTGGATGGCGTGCCGGTTGCGGGCCTCTCCGTGGCGGCCCCCGCGATGAACACCTCGCTTGAAGATTTCGAATCGACCACGGCCCCGGCGGTAGTGCATGCCGCTACCGAACTGGCCCGTGCGTTGCAACCCTCCGGAGGATTCATTCCTCCCACTTTGACCACCACCGTAATGCGCCGTTAGCGCAAGCCTTACCAGGAGACGCACGTGTCTGATATCAACTTCCGCGGCATCATTCCCGCCATCGCAGTCCCCTTCAACGCGGACTACAGCATCAACGAGCCCGAGTTGCGTCGCTTCGCCAAATGGCTGGGCGGGCAGGAGGGCGTGACCGCGCTGATGACAAATGGCCATACCGGCGAGGTCTTCTCGCTGACGCCGCGCGAACGCGCCGAGGTGACTCGCATCACCGCCGATGCCACCAGGGGCATCTGCCCGGTGATCTCGTCGGTGGTGTGCGAAGGCATCAACGACGCCGTGGAACAATCCGGCTGGGCCAAGGAAGCGGGCGCCGCCGGACTCGATATCATGCCGCCGCATCACTGGCTGCGCTTCGGCTTCAAGCCGGAACACTGCCTCGACTACTTCAACGCCATCGGCAAGGCCAGCGGGCTGCCGCTGGTGGTGCATATCTACCCCGCCTGGACGCGCGGCTCCTACTCGTCCGAGTTGCTCGCGGAACTGGCGAAGCTGCCGTATGTGAAGGCCTTCAAGATGGGCGAGCGCGAGATGAACAAGTACGCGCGCGACATCAAGGAGATCCGCGCCGCCGACCCCACCAAGGTGCTGATGACCTGCCACGACGAATATCTGCTCGCGTCGCTGGTGCAGGGGCTCGACGGCGCGCTGGTCGGCTTTGCCTCGCTGATTCCCGGCCTGATCAACGACTTGCTCAAGGCGGTCAAGGCCGGTGACCTGCATGAGGCCATGCGCGTGCAAGCCCTGATCAATCCGCTCAAGGACGCGGTGTACGGCGCCGGCGAACCCACGGGCGAAGCGCACGGCCGCATGAAGGCCGCCATGGCGCTGGCCGGCATTCTGCGCGATGGCACCGTGCGCCCGCCGACCCACGCGCCTTCGGCCGCGGAACTGGCCGCCATCAAGGCCGCGCTGGAACACGCTGGTATCACCCAGAAAGCCGCAGCCTGATCTGGCACCGGTCCGGCATCCCGCCGCATAGTGGGCACGCAGCGGGCACACAGCGGCCGCAAAGCGAGCGCGCGGGGGCCGGGCCGCCAGCAATGCATTCCACAGGGGCTTCTGATGGGCCAATCGATGAGCCAATCCATGCAAGACGAGACGAAGCATGCCGTCGTCACCGGCGCCAGCTCCGGCATCGGCGCCGCCATCGCCCGGCGGCTGCTGTCTGCGGGCTGGCGGGTGACCGCTCTTGACCGCGCGCCGGCAGCCAGCACCGAGAGCTTTCACGCGATCGAAGTCGACCTGACCGATGCGCCGAAGCTTGCCGCCGCCGTGGCCGCCTTGCCGCGGGTCGACGCCATCGTCCATGCCGCCGGCTATATGCGCACGGCGGTGCTTGGCGAGCTGAAGGCGGAAGACGGCGAAGGCATGTGGCGCATTCACGTGGGGGCTGCCGCCGTGCTGGCCAATGCGCTGATGCCGACGCTGCCGGATGGCGCGCGCATCGTGCTGATTGGCAGCCGCACGGCGGCGGGAGCCCCGGGGCGCAGCCAGTACGCCGCGACCAAGGCCGCGCTGGCAGGCATGGCGCGCTCCTGGGCGGCAGAGCTGGCGCCGCGCGGCATCACCGTCAATGTGGTGGCGCCGGGCGCTACCGAGACCCCCATGCTGAACGATCCCGGCCGCCAGGGCACGCCGCCGCGCACGCCCCCCATCGGGCGGTTTATCCGGCCTGACGAAGTGGCCGCGCTGGTGAGCTACCTGCTCGGCCCGGATGCGGGCGCGATCACCGGCCAGCAGATCGTGATCTGCGGTGGCGGGTCACTGTAGGAAACGTCCGACCGCGATACCGAATACCGAATACCGACTACCAACTATCAAACTACCCAAGACACTGGAGACCAAGCCATGTCCGTCCGCATCATCGACATCCGCGAAGTGACGAAGCCGATTTCGTCGCCAATCCGCAATGCCTATATCGATTTCTCGAAAATGACGAGCAGCCTCGTCGCCGTGGTGACCGACGCCTTCCGCGACGGCAAGCGCGTGATCGGCTACGGCTTCAACTCGAACGGCCGCTACGGGCAGGGCGGCCTGATCCGCGAGCGCTTCGCACAGCGGATCCTGACGGCCGATCCGGCCTCGCTGCTGGATGACGCCGGCACCAACCTCGACCCGCATCGCGTGTGGGCCGCCACCATGTCCAACGAAAAGCCGGGCGGCCATGGCGAGCGCTCGGTGGCCGTCGGCACCATCGACATGGCCGTATGGGACGCGGTGGCCAAGATCGCAGGCAAGCCGCTGTTCCAGTTGCTGGCCGAGCGCCATGGCGTCCGCGCCAACCCGCGCGTGTTCGTGTACGCGGCCGGCGGCTACTACTATCCGGGCAAGGACCTGTCCGCGCTGCGCGCCGAGATGCGTTCCTACCTGAATCGCGGCTATAACGTGGTCAAGATGAAGATCGGCGGCGCCAGCCTGGAAGAGGACAGCGCGCGTATCGAGGCCGTCTTGCAAGAGATCGGCGCCGATGCGCAGCTTGCGGTGGATGCCAATGGCCGCTTCGACCTGGATACCGCCATCGCCTACGCCAAAATGCTGCGCGACTACCCGCTGTTCTGGTACGAGGAGGCCGGCGATCCGCTCGACTACCACCTGCAGGCCACGCTGGCCGAGTACTACCCCGGCGCCATGGCCACGGGCGAGAACCTGTTCAGCCACCAGGACGCCCGCAACCTGATCCGCTACGGCGCGATGCGCCCCGATCGCGACTACCTGCAGTTCGACTGCGCGCTGTCCTACGGGCTCGTCGAGTACGAGCGCACGCTGGAGGTGCTGAACACCTTCGGCTGGTCGCCGAGCCGCTGCATTCCGCACGGTGGCCATCAGATGTCTCTCAATATCGCCGCTGGCCTCGGTCTGGGCGGCAACGAGAGCTACCCCGATCTGTTCCAGCCCTACGGCGGCTTTCCCGATGGCGTGAAGGTGATCGACGGGCATATCACCATGCCGGAGCTGCCGGGTATCGGCTTCGAGGGCAAGGCCGATCTCTACGCGGAGATGGAGGCGCTGGCGCAGCCCTGAGGGTGAGCCAAAGACGTTCTGCTTGACGACGGTGCGGACTCCCGCCTTGCCCGTAGGGAGGGGGGAGTCACCTACAAAACCATAAGCCACCGTCCGCACTCAACGAAGCATCGCTCCGGCAGGGGCGAACCTGCAGTCGAGACAGGAGACAACAACCATGCTGTTCCAACGCATCTATCGCTGTGCCGTGGGCGCGCTGCTGCTATGCGCCGCCGCCGTGGCCCATGCGCAGGCTTATCCCAGCAAAGCCGTCCGCGTCATCATTCCGTTCCCGCCCGGCGGTCCGACCGATACCGTCGGCCGCATGCTGGCGCAAAAGCTGTCCGAGCAGACCGGGCAGAGCTTTATCGTCGACAACCGGCCCGGCGGACAGGGCATCATCGGCGCCGATGCGGTGGCCAAGGGTGCCGCCGACGGCTACACGCTGCTGTTCAGCGCCTCCACCTTCACCACCACACCGATGACGCTGAAGTCGTCGCCCTACGACGTGACGCGGGATTTCGCGCCGATCGCGCTGGTCGGCAAGGGCCCGCTGGCCGTGTCCGTCAACAAGAATCTTCCCATCAAGAACATCAAGGAGCTGATTGCCTACGCCCAGGCGCATCCCGGCAAGATGACGTTCGCGATCGGCTCCCAGGCTTCCGCCGGGCATCTGTCGACGGAACTGCTCAAGCGGGCCGGCAAGATCGATTACCTCGTGGTGCCTTACAAGGGCTCGGCGCCCGCCTACCAGGACCTGATCGGCGGTGCCATCGATGGCTTTATCGATCCGGTGCTCGGCGCGCTGACGTATCACAAGAGCGGCATGGTGCGGGTGGTCGCGGTGACCTCCAAGGAAAGACTGCCGTCCATGCCTGACGTGCCGACCGTGGGCGAGACGGTGCCAGGCTATGAGTTCTATTCGTGGTACGGGCTGTGGGGCCCGGCCAAGCTGCCGCCGGAAGTAACAAAGCGTCTCAACGCCGAAGTCAACAAGGCGCTGGCCTCGGACCTGCGCGGCAGGCTGGCCGAGCAGGGCTACCTGCTCTCGCCCGGCACGCCGGAAGACTTCGCCCGCTTTGAGAAAGATGACATGGCGCGCGCCGCCAAGATCGTGGCGGAAGCAAAGATCCGCGCGGAATAGGGCGCCCCGGCGCCGACCGCGTATCGCGGCAATGCAGCGTGGCGCTGGACGCCGTTCTTACGCGCCACGACTGCAAGAGAAGAGCCCTCAAGCCTTGACGCTGAAAACATGCGCCTGGATCTGGGCGCTGACCGGTCCGCTTCCAAATTGCGCGGCCAATGCGTCCGTGCAGGCGATCGTGGCACGGGACAAGGCGTCGGGGCCGAGGGCCTCCAGTTCGGCGCGGAGCGGGGTCCCCTGGCAGTAGGCCACGGCCGCCACGCTGGCCGAGGCCGCGCGACTCTCCGCGGTCACCGTCGAGCAGGCAATGGGGCCTGAGAAGCCGCCAGCCCGCAGATCGGCTTCGACGGTCGCCCGGTCGTGATAGCCATGCGGCGTGCGTGCCAGGAACGCCGGCGGATGGTCGGGAAATAGGTGGGCCAGCGTGAGCGTCACCGTGTGCGCGAAGGCGTTGTCCTCGATGCGATCCCACACATTGAACAGCAGTGTGCCGCCCGGCATCAGCACGCGGCGCGCTTCGGCAAAGGCCTTCGGCTTATCGGGAAAGAACATCGCGCCGAACTGGCAGATCACTAGGTCGAAGCGCGCATCGCCGAACGGCAGTTGTTGCGCGTCCGCCTGCTGCCACGTCACCGGCCGGGACGTGCCCACGGCCTTGGCGCGATCCAGCATCGGCGGATTGAGGTCGGTTGCCACGATGGCGGTGCCGTCGGGCAAGGCGCGCGCCAGCATCCGCGTCACCACGCCGGTCCCCGCGGCAATCTCCAGCACCTGTTTCGGCGCAAGCGAAGCGGCCCGTCCCGCGAGGTCGGCCGCGTACGGCTCGAAGATCAACGGGACCAGCGATGTGTCGTACAGCTCCGGAATGGAGCCAGCGAAGACGTTGTCCGTTCCATGCGTGTTCATGGCTCGCTACCTGTCGGGAGGGCTCACGCGCACGGCTCCGCCGAGTCGACGTGTGATTCGATCGATACTTCGGAAAGGTGCGTCGCGTGCGGACTGAGAGCCCGCCTAATAACTATAGGAAGTGAATCAGACGAATCAAAATGTCGATGGCCGTCGCAGCATGAATCACTTGACGCCATGGCGAACCCATTCGATTCTTGAGCGTTGCGGCGCAATGCCAACCCCGCCATTGCGTGGAATGCCGCCAGGAGGGTCATATGCCATCGAAGAAGGGTATTCCGCTCCATGTGCATTTGTGGATGTTGTTTGGTTCGATCATCCTCATGGTGGGCGCGCTGACATGCGGTGTGAACTATCTGGTCACCAAGGAAGCCCTGGAAACCGCCACCGCCGATGCCACGCGGCGTATTGGCGAGGAAATGTTCGATGAGGTCGAGGAGCTCCTGGCTCCCGCGCAGACTGCCGTCAAGCTGGTCCGCTACAGTTCCCTCGCCACCGCGCAAAACCTTCAGCAACGGATGGCCCGCCTTGCCCTGGCGCGAGAAGCGCTGGAGAGTGCCCCGGTACTGCAGGCGCTGTATGTCGGTTATGCCGATGGCGCCTTCTTCTACGTGAGACCGCTCAGAACCGACGCGGACCGCGCTGTCTTCCGCGCCCCCGCCAATGCGGCATACGTGGTCCGCAATGTTGAGCGGGACGGTCCCGTGCCGATCGGACGTCTCAATTACCTGGATGCCGAACTTGCCAGTATCGGGACAGTCGACGACGCGGATTTCGCTCGTCGATTCGACCCGCGACAGCGAGGCTGGTACCAGGCCGCAATTGGATCGAATGCATTGGTGCGCACCGATCCGTACGTGTTCTTCACCGATCAGAACGCCGGCGTCACCTTCGCATTCCGTACGCCCGACCAGAAAGCCGTGGTGGGTGGCGATTTCGGCCTCGAGACCCTCGGCCTCATGCTCGCAAAGAAGAAGGCGACCGCGACCACGATGCTTGCCTTGCTCGATCACAGCGGCAAGGTGCTGGGTATCGATAGCAGGCTGCCCGATTCCTTCAACGCACCCGATACCTTCCGGACGGATCTTCTCGCGGCGCCAGCCGACTATGGCGTACCCGTGCTCACCGCGCTGGCGTCGACCATTTCGCCCGATGCGCCGTTGCCCGGCGGCACAACGCTGACGGTGGGCGGGGAAAGGTGGTACACCACGACGAACATGATATCGGTCGCACCAGGCAAGCCTGTCTATCTGTTGTCCGCGATTCCCGAGAATGAATTGCTGGCGGGCGCAAGGCGCCAGGCGTTGACCGGCATGGCGCTGACGATCGGTATCGTGCTGCTGTCGATGCCATGGCTCTGGCTGGCGGCTCGCCGCATCGCGAAGCCACTGGGAACATTGGCCGAAGGGCTGGCAGGCATTCGCAATTTCGATTTCGATCAGCCGTTGTCGGTGCGAACCCGCATCCGGGAGGTCGTCGCGCTGGCCAACGCCACCGAACAGATGCGCAAGACGATCCGGCACTTCCTGATCATCGTGCAGGCGATTGCCGCCGAGGGCCGCCTCGAGCAACTCCTGCCCGTGCTGTTGAGGAAGACGCTGGATGAAGCCGAGGGCAAGGCTGGCCTCTTCTTCCTGATGGACGGCGACGACCTCGTCGTGGCCGCCGCGCAGGATCGCCATGGCAGCGATATCGCCGGGGACCTGCCCCGGATGCCGCTGGATCGGGCCCTGCCGCTGATCCGCAGTACGGCCGGCCAGACTCACCCGCAATGCGGTGCCCTGACCGGGGACGAACTCGACGCCGCCGGACTCGGTGCGCTGGCGGTGGGCAAGACCAGCCACGCTGTCGCCATTCCGCTTGTGAACCCGCAACATGAGCTCCAGGGGCTCATGCTTGTCTTGCGCGAGACGCCGATCGACGCGGCGCAACTGGCTTTCGTCGGCACCTTGTCCACCCTTTTCGCAGGGGCGATCGAAGTGCGGGAACTTGCCAGCGCGCAACGCGCGTTGTTTGATGCGTTCATCCGCCTGCTGGGCGATGCCATCGACGCAAAGAGCCCTCACACCGCGGGCCACTGCTCGCGCGTGCCGGAACTGGTCAAGATGCTGGCGCAGGCGGCATGCGACGCCAGGGACGGTCCCTATCAGTCGTTTTCCATGGCCACAACCGACTGGGAGGCGCTGCACGTTGCAGCCTGGCTGCACGATTGCGGCAAGGTCACCACCCCCGAGTACATCATCGACAAGGGCACCAAGCTCGAAACCCTCTGCGACAGGATTCACGAGGTACGCATGCGCTTCGAAGTCCTGAAGCGCGAAGCGGAGATCCGTTGCCTGCGCAGCGTGATCGCGGGGGAGGACGCTGCCATCGCCACGGCGCGGCTTGAGCGGGAGCAGCGGGAGCTGGACGATGAGTTTGCCTTCGTGGCCGCATGCAACCAGGGCGGGGAGTCGATGGATGCAGCGCGGAGGGAGCGCCTGCACCGGATCGCCGCGCGCAGTTGGGCCCGGACGCTCGATGATCGCCTCGGCCTCTCGCAGGAGGAACTGGCGCGCAAGACGAAATCGGCGCCAGTCGCGCTGCCCGTGCAGGAACCGCTGCTCGCGGACAAGCCAGAGCACCTTGTCGGGCGCACGGCGCGCGAAGCCATCGCCCCCGACAATCCCTGGGGCTTCAGGCGTGAGGCGCCCACTTACCGATATCACCGGGGCGAACTGCATAACCTGATGGTCGGAAGAGGCACGCTTTGCGAGGAGGAGCGCTTCGAGATTGAAGACCACATCGTGCAGACGCAAATCATGCTGTCGCGTTTGCCGTTCCCCAAGCACTTGCGCCAGGTGCCGGAGATCGCGGGCAATCATCACGAAAAGATGAATGGCACCGGCTATCCACGGCAATTGCGCCGCGAGGAAATGAGTCCGCTTGCCAGAATGATGGCCATCGCGGATATCTTCGAGGCGCTGACGGCCGCGGACCGTCCCTACAAGAAAGCGAAGACCTTGTCGGAATCGATCGGTATCATGTCGCGCGCCGCGGCACAGCAGCAAATCGATCCGGAGCTCTTCGAGCTCTTCCTGAAATCCGGGGTCTACATGCAATACGGGCAACGATTCATGCATGAAGAGCAAATGGACGCGGTTGACATCGATCGATACGTTCGGGGCCCCGCATCGATCGAAAAGCAAGCTACCTGACGCAACCATGACAGCGACCGTCATCGCCTTGCGCGATGCGTCGCGAGACCTCATCGAGCACACACACCATGCGGATTCCTCCGGTGAAGGCGATCATCGCCTTCGAAAGCGTTGCCAGAACCAAGAGCGTCAGTCGGGCATCGGAAGAATTAGGCTTGACGGCGTCCGCTGTCAGCCACCAGATCAGCAACCTCGAGGAGGCGCTCGGCCAGGCGCTCTTCTTCCGGCAGGGGCGGGGACTGGCCCTGACGCCGGTGGGCGAGCAATACCTGCGCGACATCACGGGCGTGCTCGCCGACCTGAATCGCGCGACCGAGCGCGCTTCCAGTCCGGCCAACATCGAGATCCTGCGGGTCCATTCGAGTCCGAGCTTCGGCCTGATGTGGCTGTTGCCGCGGCTGGAATCGTTCCAGGCGGACAATGATGACATCCAGCTGAACCTGTCCTGCTCCTATGAGGACGTTTCCTTTACGAGCGGCTACTACGACGTGGATATCCGCCATGGCTACGCGCATTGGCGCGATATCGAGGTCAAGACCTTGCGTCGGGAAACCATTGCGCCGCTCGCCTCGCCTGCATACCTGGAGAAACATCCGATCGCGTCGCCGGCCGATCTGCTCGCGCAGCGTCTTATCTATTCGGAAACCCCTCTTGTGCAATGGCAGCAATGGTTCGCCAGGTTCGGCGTCCCGGGCGCCCACAAGCGGTTCGATTTCACCTTCGACCGCTCGTACATGTCGCTCGAGACAGCGGCGCTGGGCCTCGGGGTGGCGCTGGAAAGCACGCTGCTGGCGTCCGTGATGATCCGCAAGGGTGCCCTTGTGCCGGTGTTCGACGACGCGCATGCGATCGAGGTCGGCAGTCACCACCTCGTCTATCCCCGGCAGAACGCCGACCTGCCGCGCGTCGCGCGCTTCCTCGCCTGGATGGAGCGCCAGCTGCCGTCGATCCCCGGCTAGGTGGTACCGGCCGCCAACCCGCAATGTGCCGCCTGCGGCGCCCGGCCGAATTCCCGTCTTCCCATTCCCTGAATATTTCTCAGCAATAGCTGAGTCAGACCGCGTTGATCGAAAGGCCGCCAGCGACAACACTCGACCTATCAAAATTCAATGTCAAAGGAGACAAAGATGCTGGTCGAGAAGAACGTAGTCATCATCACCGGTGCGGCTTCCCCTCGCGGGATCGGCAAGGCTACCGCCAAGGCCTTTGCCGCCCAGGGCGCCTCGGTGGTCATCCTGGACCTGCGCCTTGAGGACGCGCAGGCCGCCGCCGGCGAGCTGGGCGACCAGCACCTCGGGCTGGCGTGCGATGTGACGGACAAGGCCGCCTGCGATCGGGCAGTCGCGGCGGTGCTGCAGCGCTATGGACGCATCGACGCGCTGGTCAACAATGCCGGCATCACCCAGCCGGTGCGCACGCTCGATATCCAGGCCGCCAACTATGACGCCGTGCTGGACGTCAACCTGCGCGGCACCTTGTACATGTCGCAGGCCGTGCTGCCGCAGATGCGCGAGCAGAAGCACGGCAGCATCGTGTGCATGTCGTCGGTCTCCGCGCAACGCGGTGGCGGCATCTTCGGCGGCCCGCACTACAGCGCCGCCAAGGCCGGCGTGCTGGGGCTGGCGCGTGCGATGGCGCGCGAGTTCGGTTCGGACGGCATCCGCGTCAACTCGATCACCCCGGGTCTGATCCAGACCGACATCACCGGCGACAAGCTCACCCCCGAGATGCGCGCCGACATCATCAAGGGCATCCCGCTGGGCCGCCTGGGCAACGCCGCCGACGTGGCCAACGCCTGCGTGTTCCTGGCCAGCGACATGTCCGCCTACCTGACCGGAATCACGCTCGACGTCAACGGCGGCATGTTGATCCATTAAGAGGAAACGCCTCTACATCCAGTTGAAGCCGCCCGCAAGAGGCGGAACCCTCGACAGCCGGTGCGTCGCAGTGCGGCGCCACCTGGCAGGAGACACCCGATGAAAACCAAATACGCACCCTCGCCCATGGGCGGCGAGGCGACGCTGCACGCCGATTCCGCGAGCTTCGAGGCCCGCACCTACGCCAAGGTGGTGAAGCGGCTTATCCCGTTCCTGATGCTGTGCTACCTGGGCGCCTATCTCGATCGCGTCAACGTCGGCTTCGCCAAGCTGCAGATGCTGAACGACCTACAGTTCAGCGAAACCATCTACGGCCTGGGCGCCGGCATCTTCTTTCTCGGCTATTTCATCTTCGAGGTGCCGAGCAACGTGATCCTCCACAAGGTCGGCGCCAAGCGCTGGCTGGCGCGGATCATGCTGACGTGGGCGGTGATCTCTGCCTGCTTCGCCTTTGTCAGTACGCCAACCCAGTTCTACATCCTGCGCTTCCTGCTAGGTGCGGCCGAGGCGGGCTTCGCCCCCGGCGTGATCCTGTACATGACCTACTGGTTTCCGTCCGAGCGCCGCGCCAAGGCCTTGTCGCTGTTCTTCATGGCCATCCCGCTGGCAGGCATCGTAGGCGGGCCGCTGTCGGGCTACATCATGCATGCCTTCCACGGTATGGGTGACCTGGCTGGCTGGAAATGGCTGTTCCTGCTCGAGGCACTGCCGTCGCTGTTCCTCGGCGTGGCCATCCTGTTCTACCTGGACAACGGCATCGACCAGGCCCACTGGCTTACCGACGCCGAGAAAGCGCTGCTCAAGCGCAATATCGAAGGCGACAACGCGCAGAAGACCGAACACATGTCGATCCGCTCCTTCATGGGCGACCGTCGCCTGTGGCTGATGGCCGGGATCTACTTCTGCGTGGTGCTGGGCCAGTACGGCCTGACGTTCTGGCTGCCCACCATCATTCGCAAGGCCGGCGTGGCTGATCCGCTCTGGGTGGGCATCTACACCGCGCTGCCGTACCTGTGCGCCATCGTGGCGCTGCCGCTGGTCGGCATGAGCGCCGACCGCCACCGCGAGCGCCGTTTCCACCTAATCGTGCCGATGGTGGTGGCCGCCGCCGGATTTGCGACCTTGCCGCTGCTGGGCAGTGTCGGCGCGTCGCTGGTGTGCCTGTGCATCGCCGCCGCCGGCATCCTGGCCTCATCCTCGCAGTTCTGGGCGCTGCCCACGGCGCTGCTGGGCGGCATGTCGGCCGCAGCGGGCATCGCCGCGGTCAACTGCGTCGCCAACCTCGCCGGCTTTTTCTCGCCCGCCATCGTCGGCTGGCTCAACGACCTGACCGGCAAGTCCACCGCCGGGCTGGTGTTCATCTCGGCCACCGTGGTGTTTGGCGCCATGCTGGTCTTCCTGGTCCCGGCCAAATCCGTGAACCGCTGAGGCTTCATTCCATGAATTCCGATCGATTGCTTGCAGGAGACACCATGCAACACCCAACCACCGACCAGGCCGTGTCCTTGCGGGAACGCGCCTACCGCATCCGCCGCAACGCCCTGCTGATGGGCGAAGTGCAGGGCCAGGGCTACATCGGCCAGGCGCTTGACATCGCCGATGTGCTCGCCGTGGCGTACTTCGACGCCATGCGTTATCGCCCGGAAGACCCGGAGTGGGAAGGGCGCGACCGCTTCCTGCTCTCCAACGGCCATTACGCCATCGCGCTGTATGCCGCGCTGCTGGAGGCTGGCATCCTGCCCGCCGAAGAACTGGAGACCTATGGCAGCGACGACAGCCGCCTGCCGATGTCCGGCATGGCCAGCTACACGCCCGGGATGGAGATGTCCGGCGGTTCGCTGGGGCACGGGCTGACCATCGCCGTGGGCCGTTGCCTGGGGCTCAAGCGCAAGGGCTCGGACAACTTCGTCTACACGCTGTTTTCCGACGGCGAGCTGGATGAAGGCGCGATCTGGGAAGGCATCCTCTCCGCCGCCCACTGGAAGCTGGACAACCTGATTGCCGTGGTCGACGTCAACAACCAGCAGGCCGACGGGCCCTCCACGCAGATCATGGCGTTCGAGCCGCTGACGCCCAAGCTGGAAGCGTTCGGCTGGTTCACGCAGCGTGTGGACGGCAACGACATCGACGCCGTGGCCGCCGCCTTCCGCGCGGCGCGCGAGCATCGCGGCGCGCAGCCGCGCATGATCATCTGCGATACGCGCATGGGGTGCGGCGTGCCGTTCCTCGAACAGCGCGAGAAGAACCACTTTATCCGCGTGGATGCCGACGAATGGCAACTCGCACTGCAGGCCCTCGAAGCCGGGAGACAAGCATGAGCAACCCCAACACCACCGTGGCCACCCATACCAACAGCGCGAAGCCGAAGCTCAAGACCTCGGCGATGATTGCCTCCATCGCCGGCGAGGGGCAAGCCACCCGGTCGGCCCCGTTCGGCCATGCGCTGGTGGAACTCGGCCGCCAGAAGCAGAACGTGATCGGCATGACCGCCGATCTGGGCAAATACACCGACCTGCATCTCTTTGCCAAGGCGTTTCCCGAGCGCTACTACCAGATGGGCATGGCCGAGCAGCTCCTGATGGGCGCGGCGGCGGGCCTTGCGCACGAGGGCGCCCAGCCGTTCGTCACGACCTATGCCGTGTTCGCAACGCGGCGCGCCTACGACTTCATGCATCAGGCGATCGCCGAGGACAACCTCGACGTGAAGATCGTCTGCGCGCTGCCCGGCCTGACCACCGGCTACGGCCCCAGCCATCAGGCTGCGGAAGACCTGGCGCTGATGCGCGCGATGCCCAACATGACGGTGATCGACCCGTGCGACGCCATCGACATCGAGCAGATGGTGCCGGCGATCGCCGCGCACAATGGGCCGGTGTATGCGCGCCTGCTGCGCGGCAACGTGCCGGTGGTGCTGGACGAGTACGACTACAAGTTCGAACTGGGCAAAGCAAAGCTGTTGCGCGATGGCGCCGAGGTACTGGTGATTTCGTCGGGCATCATGACGATGCGCGCGCTGGAGGTGGCAAAGACGCTGGAGAAGGATCGCATCGGCGTGGCGGTGCTGCACGTGCCGACCATCAAGCCGCTGGATACGGAGACCATCCTGCGCGAGGCAAAACGGCAGGGGCGCCTGGTGGTGGTGGCGGAGAACCACACCGTGATCGGTGGCCTGGGCGAAGCCGTGGCCACCACGCTGATGCGGGCGGGCACATCCGTGCCGTTCCGGCAGGTCGGCCTGCCGGACGCGTTCCTGGACGCGGGAGCACTGCCCACGCTGCACGACCGCTACGGCATCTCGGCGGACGTGATGGCGGAGTCGATCAGGCAGTGGATCAAGTAGCGAGATGGGTGCGACGGACTGAAACGGGTCCGGAAGACTTGCCAGCGCTCGGCTATCGGCGCTGGCAAGCCTTGTTACGGTAGCCTGCTTAGTGGCCGGCGCTCTGGCCGCCGTCGACGTGGAGGATCTCGCCGGTAACGAACGGCGCGCTATCGAGATACAGCACCGCATCGACGATATCGCGCATCTCGCCCATATGGCCCAACGGATGCATTGCGCCCAGCGCTGCGTGGGTTTCCTGTGGGTGCATCGGCGACTTGATGATGCCCGGCGATACGGCGTTGGCACGAATACCGGTCCTGGCGTATTCGATGGCCAGCGACTTGGTCGCGGCGTTCAGGCCACCCTTCGTCAGCGAGGCCAGCACCGACGGCACGTTGCTGTTTGCGTGGTCTACCAGGCTGGTCGTGATGCTGACCACGTGGCCGCTACGGTTCTTTTCCATCTCGGCGATGGCCAGCTGCGTGATATGGAAGAAGCCCGTCAGGTTGATGCCCGTTACGGTGGCGTAGTCCTCGGCGGTATAGCTGGTGAAGGGCTTGGCGACGAAGACGCCGGCGTTGTTGACCAGCGTGTCGATGCGGCCGAACTTCGCCACGGCTTCGGCGATGACGCGGCGCGCCGTGTCCGGATCTGCAATGTCGCCGGCGACCGTCAGGATGTCCTTGTCGTCGGACGGCTTGATGCTGCGCGCAGTGGCCACGACGCGATAGTTGCGCTCGCGGAACCCCTTGACCAGTTCAGCGCCAATGCCTTGCGATGCGCCCGTGATGACGACGACTTTCTGTGCTGCACTCATGTTGAGCCTCGATGTAAGTGGATCTGGATTTGTAGCGATCGGGCCGGCGGCTCCGATGGGTTCCAATCTAGGCGATCCGCTTTGGCATTCGAAGGCATCGCTCGCACAAACAGTTGTGCGCGGCAAGTACAAATCCCGTCGGACATCACTCTGGGAGGCAGCGGGCGTCGACTTCCGGTCACTTTTGCAACCGGAAGTCCTTCATTTTCGTCAACGCGGCCCAGTGACCGCGCGGACTGCACGTGGATGTTGTGCAAGAAACGGCGGATCAGCGTGCCTTGATGCCGACCACGGTCGCTACCCCGTCCACCTTGTCGAACGTCGCATCCACCTTGTCGCCTTGCCTGACTTTGGCAAGGCTTGTCTTGTCCTTGACAGGGAAGGTCATGGTCATGGCGCCCATGCCAAGGTTATCGATGGGGCCGTGCTTGAGGGTGACGCGGCCACTGGCCTCATCCACCTTCATCACTTCAGCCTGCACGGGCTTTGGCGCGGACATCGCCGCGCCGGGCTTCATGTTCATGTCCGCCATGTCACCGGCGGCATAAGCGGGTAGCGCGGGTAGCGCAAACGCAGCGCTCGCGGTGGCCAGGAAAATCAGGGTACGTTTCATCGGGAGGTCCTTTCTTCAAGAGGCTGAGGCATGGCTTGCGTCGCCGATCGACGACGCAGGAGCAGGAAAGCCGCGGGAACAACAAACAGCGAGAGAAGCGGGGCCGTCACCATGCCGCCCACCATGGGCGCGGCGATGCGTTGCATGACTTCGGAGCCCGTGCCGCCCGCCCACATGATCGGCAGCAGGCCGGCCAGGATGACGGCCACCGTCATGGCTTTGGGGCGCACGCGCAGGACGGCGCCGTCCTGGATCGCCTCCAGCAGGGCGGGTTGGTCGACATGTCCGCGCTCGATCTTCCTGAGCCACGATTGCTTCAGGTAGAGCAGCATGATGACGCCAAATTCCGCTGCGACGCCCGCCAGTGCGATAAATCCGACAACGCTCGCCACCGAAAGGTTGTGCCCGAGCAGATACAGCAGCCAGAATCCGCCGACCAGCGAAAGCGGCAAGGTGGCCATGATGAGCAGCGCTTCGTCGAATCGCCCGAACGTCAGGTACAGCAGCAGGAAGATGATGAGCAAGGTGAATGGCACCACCACCTTGAGCTTCTGCGTTGCGCGCTCCAGGTATTCGAACTGCCCGGACCAGCTGACCGAGTAGCCAGCGGGCAGCGCCACCGTGCTGGCCACGGCCGCTTGCATCTCCGTGACCGCCGCGCGCAGATCGCGTCCCCGGATATCGACGTAGACCCAGCCCGACAACCTGGCGTTCTCGCTGCGCAGCATGGGCGGGCCATCCGTGATCCGGATACGCGCGACGTCCGCCAACAGTATCTGCTGGCCCCGGTCGGTCACGATGGGCAGCCTGCGCAGTTCCTCGACCGAATCCCGATGGTCGCGCGGGTAGCGGGCATTGATCGGATAGCGCGCCAGCCCATCCACCACTTCACCCACGGTCTCGCCACCAATGGCCGATGCGACGATGCTCTGCACATCTGCGATGTTGAGCCCATAGCGGCCCGCGGCCACACGGTCGATGTCCACGTCGATGTAGCGCCCGCCGGTCAGACGCTCGGCCAGGGCCGAGGTCACACCGGGCACGCCTTTGACCGCTTGCTCGATCTGGCCCGCAATCCTGTCGATCTCCTTCAGGTCGGTGCCGGCCACCTTGATGCCGACGGGGCTCTTGATGCCGGTGGCCAGCATGTCGATACGGTTTCGAATGGGCGGCACCCAGATGTTGGAGAGGCCGGGCACGGTGACGGTCTTGTCGAGTTCCTCCACCAGCTTGTCGGGTGTCATGCCGGCGCGCCACTGGTCGCGCGGCTTGAACTGGATGGTGGTCTCGAACATTTCCATCGGCGCCGGGTCCGTGGCCGAGTCGGCCCGACCGGCCTTGCCGAACACGGTCGCGACCTCCGGCACGGTCTTGATGAGCCGGTCGGTCTGCTGGAGCAGCTGCGCCGCCTTGCCCGCCGAAAGCCCCGGCAAGGCGGATGGCATATAGAGCAGGTCGCCCTCG
This sequence comes from Cupriavidus sp. 01L415, assembly GCF_056400065.1. NCBI lineage: Bacteria > Pseudomonadati > Pseudomonadota > Betaproteobacteria > Burkholderiales > Burkholderiaceae > Cupriavidus > Cupriavidus sp. 01L415. Next base: position 135,148 of record NZ_JBFTSP010000007.1, read on the forward strand.
TCGAGTGGCGGCATGAATTCGCCCCCCACCCGCAGGATGGGCCACGCGGTGGCGGCCAGCAGCAAGGCGGCGATGACGAGGGTCGCCTTCGGGTGGCGAAGCACGCGAGCGAGCAGCGGTTGATACAGGCGAATGAGCACGCGGTTCAACGGATTGGACTGCTCCGACGGAATCCTGCCGCGAATCAGGTAGCCCATCAGGACCGGTATCAAGGTCACCGAAAGGCCGGCCGCCGCGGCCATCGAGTACGTCTTGGTGAAGGCGAGCGGCGAGAACAACCGGCCTTCCTGTGCCTCCAGCGTGAAGACGGGAATGAACGACAGGGTGATGATGAGCAGCGAGAAGAAGAGCGCGGGCCCGACCTCGGCCGCGGCGTCGCCAATCACGCGCCACTGCGCCTCGCCGCGCAGGGGATGCCCCGGATTCTCGGCTCGCCAGTGCTCGATGTGCTTGTGGGCGTTTTCGATCATCACGACGGCGGCGTCGACCATCGCCCCAATGGCGATGGCGATGCCACCCAGAGACATGATGTTTGCGTTCACGCCCTGGTAGCGCATCACCAGGAAGGCCGCCAGCACGCCGAGCGGCAGGGAAATGATCGCGACCAGTGCCGACCGCAGGTGGAACAGGAAGATCAGGCACACCAGCGCGACCACCGCAAACTCTTCCAGCAGCTTGTGCGAGAGGTTCTCGACGGCACGGTTGATGAGGCTGGAACGGTCGTAGGTCGGCACGATCTCCACGCCGGGCGGCAGGCTCTTCTTCAGGGACGCGAGCCTGGCCTTGACGGCCTCGATGGTCTCCAGGGCGTTCTTGCCGGACCGCATGACAATCACGCCACCGGCGACCTCGCCCTGGCCATCCAGCTCGGCGATGCCACGCCGCATCTCCGGCCCGAGCTGAATCGTTGCGACATCACCGAGACGCACGGGGATGCCAGCGTTGCTGACATTGAGCGGAATCTGGCGGAAGTCCTCCAGTGACTTGAGATAGCCGGACGCCCGCACGACGTACTCGGCTTCGCCCAGCTCCAGCACCGAGCCACCGGTCTCCTGGTTGGCACCCTTTAGCGCATCGAGCACCCTGGCCTGCGAGAGGCCGTAGGCGCGCAGCTTCTCCGGCATGAGCACGATCTGGTACTGCTTCACCATGCCGCCGATGGAGGCCACCTCCGAGACGTTGGGCAGCGATTTTAGCTCGAATCGCAGGAACCAGTCCTGCAGGGCGCGCAATTGAGCGAGGTCGTGCTGGCCGGTCTTGTCGACGAGCGCGTATTCGTAGATCCAGCCCACGCCGGTGGCGTCCGGCCCCAGCGCGGGCTTGGCGGCGGCCGGCAGGCGGGACTGCACCTGATTCAGGTACTCGAGAACGCGTGAGCGCGCCCAGTACAGGTCCGTGCCGTCCTCGAACAGCACGTAGACAAAGGAGTCCCCAAAGAACGAGTATCCCCGGACTGTCTTCGCGCCGGGCACCGACAGCATCGTCGTCGTCAGCGGATAGGTGACCTGGTTTTCCACGATCTGCGGGGCCTGGCCCGGGTACGTGGTGCGGATGATGACCTGAACGTCGGAAAGATCCGGCAATGCATCGAGCGGCGTATGGCGCGCGGCCCAGATGCCCCAGGCCGTCAGCATCACCGTCGCCAGCAACACCAGGAACCGGTTTCGGATCGACCAGCGGATGAGGTTCGCGATCATGGCTTGCCTCCCGCGTTGCCGGCTACCGGCTGGACTGAAGACAAGACCGGCTCCCCATCGTTGTTCAGATGAAAGTGGAAGCGAATCTGCTGGCCGTCCTTCAGGCCGCGCGGCAATCCCGATGGCGGTGCCTTGAAATCCATCGTCATGGCGCCCCACTGGAGGCTCGGGATCGCACCATGCGAGATGGTCAGGCTCTCCGCGCCGACGGCCTCGATACGCCCGAGCGCTTCATGCTCCGGTGCCGCAGCCGCGGCGGGAGCAGAAGCGGGAGTGGAAGCCGGCGCGGAGGCGCTCTCCAGGCGACGCGTTGTGCCGCGCAGGCTGGCTTCGGAGTCGACCAGGAATTGTCCTGAGGCCACGACGCGCTGGCCGGCTTTCAGTCCCTCGGTCACTTCCGTCTGGCCTGCGGCCTCCGCGCCGGTCTTCACTTCGACCGGACTGAAGCCGCCGTCGCCAGTCTCGACCATGGCAATGGTCCGGGCGCCCGTGCGAATGAGCGCTTCGGTGGGCACCAGGAGCTTGTCCGCACCGGCCGGCGCGCTGAACCGGACGCTCACGAACATGCCCGGCAACAGCTGGCGATCCTTGTTCTGCAACGCAATGCGAACCTTGAGCGTGCGCGTGCCCGGGCTGACGTCGGGCAGGAGGGCATCCACCTTGCCCGTCAGCGTCTGCCCGGCAAGACCTGCGGCGATGGCGGTGACCTGTTGACCCGGTTTTATGGCGGCACTCTGGCTCTCCGGCACTTCGGCGAGGACCCACACCGTGGAAAGGTCCGCGATGCGGAAGAGCGTCATGCCTGGCGCGACGGTCATGCCATCGCGCGCGCCGACTTCGGTGACCACGCCGTCGACCGAAGCCGAAATCGTGAGACGTGGCTGCAGCTTGCCGGTGGTCTCGACAAGTCGGATCTGGCTCTCGGTCATGCCGACTTGCCGCATGCGGGCGCTGGCGGCGCTGCGAAGGTCGCCGAGCGGCCCGCTGTTGACCCGCGCGACGGCCAGGTATTCCTCCTGCGCCGCCACCCACTCGGGCGAATAGATCACCACCAGTGCCTGCCCCCGTTTGACCGGGTCCAGCGTGGTCCGGGCGTAGGCGTGTTCGACGTACCCCGAGGTGCGGGCCTGGATCACTTCGATGCCGCGCTCGTTGATGGCGATATTGCCGGGCACCTCGAGCACGGCATCCAGCCGCCCCGGTTTGACCTCGACCGTCCGGATGCCCAGGTTCTGGGTGACGCGGCTGTCGATGGTGACCGCCGCCGCCGTGCCGCCGGCGTCTTCATAGACGGGCACCAGTTGCATGTCCATGAATGGAGACTTGCCCGGCTTGTCGAAGCGCTGGCCCGGCACCATCGGGTCGTGCCAGTAGAGGACGCGTTTGCCGGTGTTCGGGTCGCTGCCGCCGGCCTTGGCCGAATCGCCCGGCATCGCCGGCACCGGGGATGACGCGGACTTCGCGCCCTGTGTGACGCCAAGGCGATAGGTACCATACAGCGCGCCCGCTGCGACGGCGAGTGCCACCGCCATGGAAATGGCTTGTCGTTTCATTTCGATTCCTTTGTGGCGGACTCGGTTTGCGCGGTCGGAAGGGGGACGAGGAAGGAGACGTCGGCCCACAGCTTTGCCGTCTTGCCTTCGAGGGCGAGCCGTTCCAGTGCGGTGTCGATGGCGCGGTGATTGGCCTCGGCGACCGCCAGCAGCGGCCCGGTGTTTGCGCGGTACGCGGTCAACGCCGCGTCCGCCTGCGCACTGGCGAGCGGCAGGATTTTTTCGTCATAGCGCTTGAGCCGCTCGAGATTCCGCTGCAATTCGGCCAGTCTGGCCTCCAGCATTGCCCGGGTACTGCGCGCGACGACTTCGGACTTCGCGCGGGCATCGTGAGCCTGCGCAACCCTGGCGGCGACTTCGCGATCCTGCCGGTTTGCCTGATCCCAGGGGACGGGAAAGCTGACGTTGATGGAAGCCATGTTCGAATAGGCGGAGCCGCGCTGGCTGTACATCAGCTCGACGCTCACGTCCGGCTTCTTGCCTTCGGTGGCGGCGCGAATCTCCGCTTCCGCTAGGGCGATTTCGCGTTGGGTGGCTGCCATCTCCGGCACGGCGTCGAGGTTGGTCTGGGCAAGCTGCCGGACGCGCTCGGGCACGGTCAGGGTTGGCTGCCCGGCGAGCGGGCGCTTTGCCGCCTGGCCGACCCATCGCTCGAGATTTGCGCTGGTGGCGCCGATCACGGCCTGGTTTTCGTCGATCCGGTCCTGTAGCTTCTGGATTTCCATTTCGGCCGCCAGCACATCCGAACGGGTGCCGCGCCCGCTCCGATAGGCCGCTGTCGCGGCTTGCAGTCCCAGTTCCAGCGGGTGGCCGTGGTGGCCGAGGAGCACGCCGGTCTGTTCCGCGTACCAGCGGTCGAGCCACGCATTGACCACGCCGCGCTGGACATTGGCCAGGCTAACCGCGCGCTGCGCTTCGGCGGTGGCCGCTTCGGCTTCAAAGCGCGCCGCGCGGGCCCGGCGTTTGTCCGAGCGGGTGAATTCCTGAAGCACGCTGACAGAGCGCATGGTCATGAAGTCCCGGCTCAGGGAGAACTGGTCCGGCCCGTTGGTCGGAACATTGTTCAGCCCGAGTTTGAGCACCGGGTCCGGCAACTGGCCGGCCGCTACGGCCATCTGGACGGCGGCTTCGACGGCGCCGTGCGAAGCCTCGGCATCGGCGGCACGCGTCGTGGCGAGTCCGAGGGCTTCTTCAATCGAAAGCGGAGGTGCCGACTGGGCGTTCGCCATGGGCGGCGCGGCCATGGCAAGCAAAGGCGCACAGAAGAGCGCCTGCATCAAGCAACGAGGGGAAAGCATAAAGCCTCCAAAAGCAACGATAGCCGTCCCGGTCTAGCGGGAGGGCACCTGAATCGCGTTGCTCAGGAGGCTAAGTTCGATAACAGCAGTGGAGGATGGAGAGCGGCGGTGGCGGGGCGCGCGGCATGGCGTCGCCATACACCAGCGCGAAATGGTCGGTGGTTGGCGCAGGCGTCAACTCGACCACGCTCAACAGGACAGGCAGGAAAACCGGGATTTGCGGCGACGCGTGGTCGACCGTCTTGGCGCCGAGCTGGCAGTGTTCGAGGCAAAGGCCGTCATGGACACCGGTGGTATCCCCGGCGTGCTGTGCGTGCTGGGCCGGCTGTGCCTGCTGTGACATCTCCGGGCAGGACTCCGTCATCCCCGCCATGTCACCGGTCTGGTCCAGCGCATACCGGCTACCCATGCAGGCGTAAGCCGCCGCTGCCAGCTGGACTGTCAGGAACGCGAGGACGAGGAAGCCGGCAAGCCATAGCCGGCGAAGAGGCGGGTGCACGTGAACGGTCGGAAAGTTGGCGAATATGGTATCAGCGTTTCGCCGGCGTCGGCGCGGGTACGCTGCGACCACTTGTCGCACTTCCGGGGTCGCGTGCATCCCGTGCGTGTCGGCAGCCTTGCCGGCGCGCTCCGCGACCCATCCCCGTGCGAAAGGTCAGGTGAGGGGCTGGCTTGACCGGTCAGCGTGCGCCGCTCAGGTTGCCATGCGATGCAATGCGCACAGCTTGTTGCCGTCCGGGTCGCGCATATAGGCGAGATACAGCTTGCCTGCCGGCGTTTGCCGGACCCCGGGAGGATCTTCGACGGAAACACCGCCGTTCGCGATGCCGGCGGCATGCCAGGCCTCGACGTGCTCGACCGATTGACATTGAAAGCCAACGGTCCCGCCGTTGGCAGGGGTGGCTGCCTGCCCGTTGACGGGCGGCGTCACGATAAAGATCGAGGTATCGGAGACATAGACATAGTCTCCCTTTGCCCGAAGGACACCCTCGCCGTAACCGATCGCGCCGAGCACGGCGTCATAGAACGTCTTGGCTTGCTTCAGGTCGTTGGTGCCGACCGCGACATGACTGAACATTGCGTCTCCTTGGAATTGCTCCACCGAAAAGTGGAGTGCCGAACCGGGGCCCCCGACGGAAAGGATTGCGTGGAAGGGCCATCGGCGAAGAGCGCATTTAAGGCCCGCCATGTATCTGGCGTGTTGGGCGGGCATGCTGGCTTTGTCAGCGGTTGTATCGATCCCCCGGCGCGATACGGCTTCGTACAAAGGGGTCTCCAAGGGGTCTCAAACGGGGCGCGCGCGGAACCAGACATGTATCGCACTGTATCGACGGAGCCGGCCGATACAAAGCCATGCAATGTCGGCCCTGCCCAAAACATATGCGACACACAGGCGTCATGAAATCGCTCCTGCCGGATAGCACCCTGGACAACGGCGATTTGGCCGGGCATCCGTGTTTCATGTGTGTGCGCGCGAAGCCGCAAGGCGGTCACGCGTCACGATCGATCCCTTTGACTGATTCACCAAGATCCTTAAGGAGCCACCATGGCGAAGAACTTGAATGTTGTGTACTCGGGCAATGTCCATACGACTGGCGGCCGCGATGGCGCGTCGCGTAGCGACGACGGTCGACTGGACGTCAAGCTGTCGAAGTTTGGCGGGGCGGGAGAGGGCACCAATCCCGAGCAGCTGTTCGGGGCCGCATGGTCGGCCTGCTTTATCGGCGCGCTTGGCCGCGCGGCGGTCAATCAAGGCGTTGCCTTGCCGAGCGACGCTGCCGTCGATGCCAAAATCGACCTGGGCACGGAAGACGGGGCCTTTTACCTTCAGGCACGCCTCAATGTCTCGCTGCCGGGGCTGGATCGCGGCACCGCGCAGTCGCTGGCCGACGCGGCGCACCAGATCTGCCCGTATTCGAAGGCGACGCGCGGCAATATCGACGTCCTGATCCAGATCGTCTAAGAGCGCACCGGGGCAGCGGCTTCACGCTGCCCGCCCGTCTTGCACAGGATACGGAAGCCATGAAACGCCTGATTATCATCATGGGCATGCTGGTGGCGGGCATCGCCGGCGAACTGCGTGCCACCACCGTTTGCCGCTGGGTGCCAGCTGCCGAAAGCGGTGCCGCACGACAGCGCCAACGCTCCCGGGCGGACGGCTGAAGCCTGTTTTCTCACCGATTGCCAGCGGACGCTGCCCCGATCGTTCCCCCCGGAAATTGGACTAGAGTTCTTAAGGAAGTGGGGGACGATCCACCGGTCCGTTCAAACCTGGATTCGCACAGACTGGCTCGCACAAGGCTGGGTGGCGGTGGCTGCCTGCCATGTACCGTGAGGGCCACCGTCGCGCAACATTGGGGGCATCATGAACGAGGACACAGCTGTCACCGTGACCGTGCAGGACAACGGCCCCTACCGCATTAAAGGTCCGATCAGGATCCTGACGCCGGCAGGCGACTCCATCGATTTCGAAGGCGATCAGGTCTGGTTGTGCCGATGCGGCCATTCCGAAAAGAAGCCCTTCTGCGATGGCTCGCACAAACGAGTCGGCTTCTCCGCCACATCGCCACCGAAGCCCTGAATCCTGCTTGCGTATTGCCGGCGCTCCGCTGTGGCGCCCGACACGCGTGCTGCATCGGCAGTGCGTGTCGGGACGTCGACGTCAGTCGACCTGCGCGTTCGATTGCTTGACGACGGCGGTCCACTTCTGCAACTCGCCGTTCACGAATGCCGGCAACTGCGCCGTCTCCAGCGTGGTGGCCTCCAGCCCCTGTGCCGCGAGTTGTTTCTGGACGGCCGGGTCCTGCATCACCGCCTGCATCGTCTGGACCAGACGGGTCCGCACTTGGGCATCGAGTCCGGCGGGGCCAGCCAGCATGAACCAGGCCGTCAGGTCAAAGCCGGGATAGCCCGATTCCGCCACCGTCGGCACATCCGGTGCCGCCACGGAGCGGCGCTGGCTACTGGCCGCCAGCGCGCGCAGCTTGTGGCCCTTGAGATACGGCAACACGGCCACCGGGTGATAGAACATGAAGTCCACCTGTCCGCCCAGCACCGCCGTCAATGCCTGGCCCCCTTCCTTGAATGGCACGTGCGTCATGGAGACGCCGGCCATTGACTTGAGCAGTTCTCCCGCCAGATGGCCCGACGTGCCGCTGCCCGCCGAGCCGAAAGACAGCTTGTCCGGATGCGCCTTGGCGTAGGCGACCAAATCGGCCAGCGTCTTGTACGGCGCGTCGTCGCGCACCACCAGCAGCGTCGGCGTATAGCCCGGGATGCCGATGTACGAGAAGTCCTTGGCCGGGTCATACGGCAGCTTGCGATAGAGCGCCTTGTTGATGGCGAGCGTGCCCACGGTGCCCATCGTCAGCGTGTAGCCGTCGCCCTTGGACTTGGCCACATAGTCGGTGCCGATGGCGCCGCCCGCGCCCGCCTTGTTTTCCACCACGATTGGTTGGCCGAGTTTCCTGGCCATGGCTTCCCCAATGATGCGCGCGGTGATGTCCGTGGACGTGCCGCCACCAAACGGGACCACCAGCCGTACCGGCCTGGCGGGATAGTCTTCGGCCCGGGTAGGGCCGGCGGTGAGGGCGAGTGTGGCGAATGCAGCCGTCGCGGCCATCGCGGCCGTCAATGCTTTTTTCATGTCTCCTCCGTTGCGGATGTTCAGGAACCGGTCTGTGCCGGACTTCCCGCTTGCGCCAGTGCGGCGCGGACTTCTTCTCGAACCTCTTCGTTATGTTCGCCGAGCAATGGCGGCGCCATCACGTCCAGCGCGCGTTGCCCGTCGAACGATACCGGGCTGCGTACCGTCCTGAATTCCCCGAGCGTGGGATGCCGCCCCGTGACCAGCAGTTGCAGGTGTCTGGCTTGCGGGTCTTCCAGCGCCTCGCTCGTGTCGTACATGGGCGCGTGCGGTACGTCCTCGGCTTCCAGGCGTTCGCACCACTGCGCCCGGGAGCGCTGGCGGAACAGGCCGCCGAGCAGGTCGATCAGCGCCTCCTGGTTGCCGATGCGCGCCTCGCGCGTGGCAAAGCGCGGGTCCTTGAACAGGTCCGGACGGTCGATCGCGTTGGCCAGTCCCTGCCAGAATTTCTCGGGCGACGACATATGCAAGGCGATCCATTTGCCATCGGCACACTCCAGCACATACGACTGCGAAACACTGGGGCGACTGAAGGGCCCCATGACTTCGCCGGCGGAATAGTAATGCGTAAAGGCGTCGAGGTTGAAATGGCTCATGGCCTCCAGCATCGACACCTCCACCTTGCGGCCCACGCCGGTGCGATGGCGCTCATGCAGGGCGCCAAGGATGCCGTACGCGGCGTAGAAGCCCGTCATCGCATCGGCGATGGCCGGCCCCACCACGCGCGGGTTGGCGGGGTTGATCAGCAGGTTCAGGAAGCCGCTGGCCGCCTGCGCCACCGTGTCGTAGCTCGGTCGCGAGGCCGCCGGCCCCGTTGCGCCAAAGCCGCTGATGGCGCAATAGATCAGGCGCGGATTCAGCTCGCGCAGCCGGGCTTCTCCCGCGCCCAGCCGCTCCGCCGCACCCGGGCGGAAGTTCTGGATATAGACGTCGGCATCGCGCACCAGGTCCTCGAAGACCTGCAGGTCATCCGGATGCTTGGTGTTGAGCGTGATGCTGCGCTTGTTGCGGTTGTAGGTCTGGAAGTGCGGGCTGTAGAGACCGCCCTGGAACGCGCGGAACGGGTCGCCGGTCTCGGGCTGCTCGATCTTGATAACGTCGGCGCCGAGGTCGCCGAGCAGCATGCCGGCCGCGGGTCCGGTGATAAAGGTGCCTTGTTCCAGGACCTTCACGCCTTGCAGGACTTTGATCATCGAAGGCTCCGGCAGGTCAGGCTTGCGGGTCGAAACCCGCGGGGGTCTCACCGGTGTAAACCAGGTCGCGCGTGGCCTGGTAGGACAGCGCAAAGCCGATCGAATGGCGCAACTCTTCGCTCAGGTGAGCGATCAGGCCACCGGTGCGCGCCAGGATCGGCACGCCCTTGAGTGCGTTGAGCGGGAAGCCGACGCCCAGCAGCACGGCCGGAATCGCCGCCGAGACGTTGAGGCTGAGCGACTTGCCGACGATGGCGGGGATGACGGCCTCCACGGCCTCGGCGATGTCGATGTAGGTGGTGTCGGCGCCGGCTTCACGTGCCACGTTGAACAGCGCCGCCACGCGCGGATCGCGGGCCTTGTGCAGCGGATGGCCGTAGCCGGGGATCGCCCGCCTTGCCTCGCGCCATGCGGAGACCACCGCGCGGGCCGCCTGGTCGATGGATTCACCGCCCGCCATGCGTTCCCGGACTTCCGTCAGCAGGACCCCGGCGGTCTCGGAGGCGCCCAGGATGACCGAGCCGCAACCGAGAATGCCGGCCGCCACCGCGCCCTGCAGCGCATCGGGCGCGGCGGCCAGCGTCATGCGGCTGGCCTGGACGCTCGGCACCAGCCCGTGTTCGGCAATGGCGACGAGCGTGGCGTCCACCACCTTGACCGCGGCGGCGTTGGGCCGCTGACCCGTGACCAGGAAGTAGAAATACTCGGTAAAGCTGAGCTTGCCGATCAGGTCCTGGCACAGGTCCGTGCCACGAACCACGATGGTTTCCGTGTTGGATGTGCTGATGGCGGTCTGTGGAATGGTTTCCTTGCCGATTTTCATGATGGTGGGTGTCTCCGTCCGTGTAGCACTAGTCTATGGGCACGGGCATCACAGATGAAAATGATTAATTTCACTTCAAATGATCGATGCCATCTATGTAAGATGCGGCATTCCCGAACCCTGCTGGCGGCAACCCCCATGGAACTCAGACATCTGCGCTACTTCGAGGCGCTGGCCGAGACGCTCAGTTTCACGCGCGCGGCGGAGCGCGTGCATGTGACGCAATCGACGCTATCGCACCAGATCCGGCAGCTGGAAGAAGAGATCGGCCATCCGCTGTTCGACCGCATCGGCAAGCGCGTTGCCATCACGGAAGCCGGCGAGACCCTGTTGCTCCATATCGGCCCAGCGCTGCGGCAGGTGGACCGCGCCATCCATGCCGTGCGCGACGAAAAGGAGCCATTGGTGGGGGAGGTGCGCGTCGGCGCCACGCACAGCTTCAATATCCGGCTGATTCCGCAGTGCGTGTCGTCATTCCTGGCCCGTTACCCCTCCGTGCGCGTGATCGTGGAAGAGCTGAGCGCGGCCGATATCACGGCGCGCATCGCGGCGGACAAGCTGGACCTGGGCGTGTCGTACCGTCCGGCGCAGGCCGAGGCGCTGTTCTTCGAGCCGCTCTATAACGAAGAACTGAAGCTGGTCGTGAGCGACCGTCATCCGATGGCCAGCCGGAAGCGTGCGCGGATGGTGGAGCTGCACGGCATGCGCATGGTGCTGCTCCCCACCTACTTTGCCACGCGCCAGTTGCTGGACGAGTGCTTTCGGGCGGCCGGGGCGGAGCCACAGGTCATTGCCGAGCTCAATTCCATCGCGCCGATGCTGGAGCTGGTGCGGCAGACCGACATCGCCGCCGTGATCGGCGCCAGCGCGGAGTCCAGCGACGAGGGGCTGCGCTTTATTCCGCTCGAAAGCCCCACGCCGCAGCGCACGCCGGGCCTGCTGTGGAAGCGCGGCGCACCGCGCGCGGACCCGGTGCGGTTCTTTGCCACAACGGTACGGCGCGTGGTGGACCGGCTGGGGCAAAAAGGCTGAGGGCGACGCCCCCCGACCGGGCATCTCCGGCCATGTGTGTATCGCAATGTATCTGACGGGGATGGCTCCACGCTGGGGTACATTTCCGGCACATGGCGACACATAGGCGGTATGCCGGCGGTGTCTGATCGAGTCCAAGCCAAGCCTTCGTGAAAGGACACCGATCATGACCCTGCTGATACTCGCCTACCTGGGTGGTGTACTGACCATCCTGAGTCCGTGCATCCTGCCCGTCCTGCCCTTTGTCCTCAGCCGGACCGGGCAGCCATTCCTGCGGGGCAAACTGCCAATGCTGGCGGGCATGGCGCTGACCTTTGCCGCCGTGGCCACGCTGGCGTCGGCAGGGGGCGCCTGGGCGGTGCGCGCCAATATCTATGGCCGATACGCCGCACTGGTGCTGCTGGCGGTGTTCGGGCTCTCGCTGTTCCTGCCGAAGGTTGCGGAGATCCTGACCCGGCCCGTGGTGGCGCTTGGCAACCGGGTTGCCGGCAACGGCGCCAACGCGCCGGCTTCGGTATGGAGTTCGCTGCTGCTCGGCATCGCCACCGGTCTGTTGTGGGCGCCGTGCGCGGGTCCGATCCTTGGTCTCGTACTGACGGGGGCGGCGCTGAACGGCGCGAGCGTCTCGGCGTCGCTGTCGCTGGCGGCCTATGCGGCCGGTGCGGCCACGTCGCTGGCTGCCGCGCTCGGCATCGGCGGTCGCGTTCTTGCCGCGATGAAGCGGTCGATGGGCGCGGGCGAATGGCTGCGCCGTGGCCTCGGCGTGGGCGTGCTGGGCGGCGTGGCTGCCATCGCCCTGGGCGTCGATACCGGCCTGCTGGCGCGTGTATCGGCCAGCGGACCGGCGCGCATCGAGCAGGCGCTGGTTGATGTGTTGCACAAGCAAAAGGGCGAGGACAGGGGCCAGGAGCGGCCCGCGCCGCGTGCGTCGGTCGATGTCAATGCCGATATCAATGCCGGTGGCATGCTGCTGGCCGCCAACGACACCAGCGTGGGATTCCCCCTCGGCCTGCCAGTGGAAGGTCGGCTGCCTGCACTCGATGGTGCGGTGCAATGGATCAACTCCGCGCCGCTGACGCGCGAGCAGCTCAACGGCAAGGTCACGCTGGTCTACTTCTGGACCTATTCCTGCATCAACTGCATCCGGACCTTGCCCTACCTGCGCGCCTGGGCGGACAAGTACAAGGATCAGGGCCTGACCGTGGTCGGCGTGCACACGCCGGAGTTCGCCTTCGAAAAGAATCCGGACAATGTGCGCCGCGCGATTGCGGACTTCCGCATCAATTTCCCGGTCGCCGTGGACAGCAACTTCCGCATCTGGCGGGCCTTCGACAACAGCTACTGGCCGGCCGCCTATTTCGTGGACGCGCGCGGCAATATCCGTCATCACCAGTTCGGCGAGGGCGATTACGAAAAGTCCGAGCGCGTCATCCAGACGCTGCTGGCGGAAGCGGGCCGTCCGTCGGCGGCGCGCGATGCCGTCGCCCCCAATCCAGAGGGCGCGCAGGCCGCACCGGATCTGCGCAACGTCCGCTCCGGCGAAACCTATGTCGGCTATGGGCAGGCGTCGAATTTCGCCTCGCCGGGCGGCATCCGGCGGGATGCGCCGAACACTTACAGCGTGGGCAAGCTTCGTCTCAACCAGTGGGGACTGACGGGTGACTGGACCGTCGGCGCGGAGGCGGCAATACTCAATCGCGCCGATGGCGGCATCACCTATCGCTTCCACGCACGAGACCTGCACCTTGTGCTCGGTCCGGATGCCTCTGGCCGCGCGGTCCGCTTCGTGGTCACGGTTGACGGCAAGGCGCCGGGCGCCAGTCACGGTGCGGATACGGATGCCGCAGGCAATGGCGCGGTCACGCAGACGCGGCTCTACCAGCTGGTGCGCCAGGCGGGCGAGGTCGGCGAGCACACGTTCGAGATTCGTTTCCTCGATCCTGGCGCGCAGGCCTACGCCTTTACATTCGGGTAACGGGCGGTATCCGTGCGATACGGGAGATGAACGCGGGAAGATGAAACCGGGTAAGTGAATACGGGGGGCTGAATCAGCCCCCCGTTTCGCTTTCTTGCTTCACTCAGCTGATCGCCGCACGTGCGCAGCTCACTCGCTCAGTTCGACGCAGACCTCGATCTCGACGCAAGCCCCCAGCGGAAGCTGCGCCACGCCGAACGCGGAGCGCGCGTGCTTGCCGGCGTCGCCAAACACGTCGGCGAAGAGCTCCGACGCGCCGTTGGTGACCAGATGGTGATCGGTGAAGTCCGCCGTGGAATTCACCAGGCTCACGACTTTCACGATCCGCGCGACGCGATTCAGATCGCCGGTATGCGCGTGAAGGGTCGACAGCAGGTCGATGGCGACGGCGCGCGCCGCGGCACGACCCTCGTCGGTGGACATCGATTCGCCGAGCTTGCCCTGCCATACGGTGCCGTTCTTCTTCGCGATATGGCCGGACAGGAAAACGAGGTTCCCGCTTTGCGCGCTCATCACGTATGCGGCGGCAGGTGCGGATGCGGGTGACAAGGCGATATCGAGCGCCTTCAGCCTTTCATGGATGTTGGATTGCGTCATGGTGTATCGGATGGAACGGCCTGGGCCGGGGGGCGGAACGCCGCCGGCGCCAGAAGGCGCCGGGGAAGGATTGCGGAGGGTTTGAAGCGGTGGAAATCAGGCTGGCAGCGGTTCGCGGCCAAAGGCATCGAGCTCGCGAGCAAGACTCTGTGCCGCCAGTTCGACCAGGGCGCGGCCCTTTTCCGGCGTGGCCAGACCCGGGTCCGAGCCGATGCGGCCATCCGGATAGCGGGCGCGGAAGTCGAGCGCGTCGCGGATCGGGCCGGTAGGCGCGATGCGGGGGGCGTAGTCGGCGGACTTGATGGCGTCAGGAAACGCCCACTGCGTGATGGCGATTTCCGAGGGCGTGGCGTGGGAGCCGTGGCCGGTCGGGAACTGGTCGCGCGCCAGTTCGCCCACGCCTTCCAGATCCCACCAGTTGCTGAGCTTCAGGGCAAAGCCTGCCGGGCGCCCGGCGAAGCTGGCGCTGGCGTAGATTTCCGAGAACGCTGCCTCGATGGAGGCAACGTTGCCGCCGTGGCCGTTGAGGAACAGGATCTTCTCGAAACCGTGCCTCACCAGCGAATTCGTCCAGTCGGTGATCGCGGCGATAAACGTGGAAGGACGCAGCGAGATGGTGCCGGCAAAGCCGAGATGATGCTGGGCCATGCCGATGTTGAACGTCGGCCCCACCAGGATGTCGGCGGTCTTCTCCGCTTCACATGCAATGATTTGCGGACAGAGCCAGTCGGTGCCGAGCAGGCCCGTCGGCCCGTGCTGCTCGTTGGAGCCGATCGGAATCACGATGGTGCGGCTGCGCTTCAGGAAGCCTTCGATTTCAGCCCACGTGGACAGGTGCAATTGCATGGGGTACTCCTTTTTTGCGAGAGTCAGGAAAGCGTCGTCGCGTGCCGGTTGTGCCAGTTTCCCGGAACGCGACGAACAAACATCAGGCGCCGGCCTGGCGGCGCGCGGACAACTTGTTGGTGAGGATGATCAGCGCGGCGATCAGCGGCATCGCGGCCATCACGAGCACGCCGGCATGCAGGCTGCCGGTCAGCGTCTTGGCCCAGCCGATGATGGCCGGACCCCAGAATCCGCCGGACAGGCCAATCGTGTTGATCAGCGCGATGCCGCCCGCCGCGGCCGGGCCCTTGATGTACTCGGGGGGAATGGCCCAGAACACCGTGTAGGTCATCCAGAGCGCCGAGGTGCCGAGCGTCAGCAGCGCCAGCGACAGCAGGAGATGGCCATCGGCAAGGGGCGACAGGGCAAGCATCAGCGCGCCGAGCAGGGCGGGGATGGCGGCGTGGTAGCGGCGTTCGCCCTTGCGGTCCGACCTGCGGCCCATGAAATACATGCCGAACGCGGCGCCGATGTAGGGCAGCGCGGTGTACCAGCCCAGTTGCACGGTATCGGTCACGCCTTGCGCCCGGATCAGGGTCGGCAGCCAGAAGCTGAAAGCATAGATGGCGGCGATGATGCAGAAGTACGCCAGGGCGAGCACGTAAATCTTGGGGTCCTTGGCCACGGCCGCGAAGGAGTGCTTGTGCGCGACGGATACGCCGAGATCGGCTTCTAGCAAACGCCGCTCCTGGTTGGTCAGCCAAGTAGCGTCCGCGGGGCGATCCGGCACCAGGAACAGCGCGAGGATGCCGAGCAGCACGCAAGGCAGGCCTTCGATCAGGAACATCCATTGCCAGCCCGCCAGGCCGCCGGTGCCGGCCATCGCGGTCATCAGCATCGCGGAAGCGGGGCCGCCGATAATGCCGCCGATGGGGCCGGCCAGAAAGACGATTGCAATGGCGCGCGCCATGCGTTGCGGGCCGTACCAGCACGACAGGTAATAGATCATCCCTGGTGCAAAGCCCGCTTCAAAGATGCCGAGCAGGAAGCGCATGGCATAGAACGTCGGCACGTCGCGAACGAAGAGCATGCAGGCGGAGGTGATGCCCCACAGCATGAGAATGCGACTGAACGTCTTGCGCGCGCCGATGCGCGGCAGCATCAGGTTGCTCGGCAGCTCGAATATCACGTAGCCGATAAAGAAAATGCCCGCGCCGACGCCGTACGCCGCATCTGAGAGGCCAAGATCCCCCTGCATCTGCAGTTTGGCAAAGCCGATATTCACCCGATCCAGGTAGGCGAAGAGATAACAGATCAGAAGGAAGGGAAGCAGACGCAGGTTGATCTTGTTGTAGAGCGTCGAGGTGTCGTCTACGGCGCTTGTGTTCGAAATCACTAACATGCCAGTCTCCAGAGCGTTGTGATTTTGTTTGGTGAGGTGGCTGGATAGTGGCAGCGTTGGGGCCATCCACAAACAGCAACCAAACTCACACTTCGTTCTCCCCAGAGCAACACAACGTGGCAGTGGCGTCAGAGTTCAGGTATGTTGTGCGCCATCCAACACAGCGTCTTCAGTCAGGCTTCGACATGCGTGAAATCAATCAGCAGCGGTTGCGATATTTCCGTGAGGTGCTGGCGCACGGCACCATTCGCGGGGCTGCGGAAAGCCTCAATACCTCGCCGTCGGTGATCACACGGCAAATCAGGCTGCTTGAGGAAGAGCTGGGCACGACGCTGTTCGAGCGCCAGCCGCGCGGGGTCACGCCGACCGAGGCGGCCGCGCATTTGCTCGAGTTCTGGCGGGGCTACCGGTCGCACCAGGAAAAGCTTGAGGACCAGTTGCATGCGCTGAAGGGATTGCAGCAGGGCAATATTCAGCTCGTATTGAGCGAGGGGTATGTCGATGCGCTGGTCAACGAGGTCATCGCGCCATTCTGCGAGCGGTACCCGATGCTGGATATCCGCATGGAAATCCTGCCAGTTGACGACCTGCTGAATGAAGTCGCGGAGAGCCGCGCGCATATCGGCCTGGCCTACAATCCGCCGCTCCACCCGCGCATCGAATACCGGGCAAGCTGTCTCCAGCCGATTGTCTTGCTGGTGCGCCGCGATCATCCGCTGGCGTTGCGCGGCGGCGAGGCCGGCATCGATGACGTCCTGTCATATCCGCTGGCGCTGATGCCGGAGTCCTATGGCATCGGCCATGCCGCGAAGATGCTGGAGTTTTCCGAGAACATCAGGATTCGTCCGACGCTGGTCACCAACTCGTTGTCGGCCCTGAAGCAATTCGTGGCCTGCGGCGATTTCATTACGCTGGTCGGTGAATTCGCGGCCTATCGCGAGATCGCTGCCGGGACCCTGGCGATCGTGCCGATCAATCATCCGTTGTTCCGTGGCACGCAGGCGCGATTGCTGGTGAAGGCCGGCCGCCCGCTGCCCGCGGCGGCGCTGGAGCTGCTGGACTACATCACGCATCGCATGCCGATGTTTGCGGACCGCCGGAACGGGTAGGGCGTTCGCGCGGGCTGCCGGCAGGGTGATCAGTCGGGTGTCAGGGGAATCGGCGGGCCGGCGCGCATGGGGGAAATGGCGACGGCCCGTACGGCGTCAGGTCAGCAGGTTGAACACCAACCCCAGTGCGATGGCGCCGCCCAGTGTTTCCACCGCCGCCAGCGCGATCAGATTCCTCAGAATGAAGGCATTGTCCTGCTTGGTCACCATGGTGTTGTCTCCAGAAAGGTTCCAAACCCTGGCGGCGCCGAGCGCCGCCGCGTCCACACTGCAACCTGGCTTCAGTAGACTGCAACGGTGGCCGGGAGAACAAGTCCGCACAAACCCGCATGGGGAGATTGCGGATGGTAAGGCTCAGAGCAAAGTCCGTGCGAGCCGGTCGCTCATTCAAGTTGGGGGCATAAGTGGCCGTAAAATCCCGACATCTCCGCTCTCGATCCTGATTTCACCCACGCCATGATGAAAAAGACTTTCGTGCTGACCGCCCTGATGATGGGGGCGATCGCGGCCCACGCGCAGTCGACCGGCAATGATGCAGCGCCGCTCGGTCTGGAACTGGGCAAGACCCGGTGCGAGCGGCTCTCGTCGCCCACGCGGCATGCGCGGGCCGGGCAGGCACCCTGGGCCGGCGGCGACACGGTGGAAATCAAGCATCTCGAACGCTTTAACCTCCCGGGCCTGACCCGCGCCATCGTGAATTGCGATGCCCAGGACACGGTGGCACTCATCACGCTTACCTTCGATCGGACGGCGCTGGATGAGGTCAGCCGGAAACTCGACGCGCGCTACGAGTCGAAGCGCAAGACCGATTCCGCTGCCGAGAATGCCTACGCCGAATGGGCGGCCGCCAACGGCAGCGTGGAAATGCTCTACGCGCGCGACGGCAAGCAATTCACCGTGGCGTACTGGGCCAAGGGGGCCAAGGCGAAATACTTTGCCTATAGCGGCAACGGCGGCGGCACTGCCAGCAAGAAGCCAGCCGCGCAGACACCCCCTGCCGCCGCACAGCCGGCACCGCTATAGGGGTGGCTATGGCGTGTTGCAGCGCCAACTTCTTTCCTCTATCGGTGTTGGAGACTCCGATTCGAACCGCCAATGTCGCTTCCTTCGAAACACCGCAAATCGAGATCCCGAATCTCCTCGGTCATGAAGTCGATAAATACCCGAGTGCGTGTTGGCAAATGCTGCCGGCTCATATAGCAGATGTAATGCCCTCTGCCATCCGGTCCATGGCGGGGGAAAATCGTCACGAGCCCGCCACGGGCAATGTGATCGCAAATCTGATAACCCCCGAGTTGCGCAATGCCATGCCCATCCAGTGCCGCATTCAATACCAAGTCTGCGTCATTGAAGGTTAGTTTCGCTTTCGGCAGGTATCCTTGTATAAGCCCGTCGATTTCGAACTCCCACTCGGAGATGCGGCCATTCGAGTACCTGAGGTTAATGCAGTCATGTCGATCCAGGTCACAAATCGAGGAGGGCAGTCCGCGCCGTTCAATGTACGATGGGGATGCACAAAGAACCAGCAGCATGGGGACCAAATGTTTCGCAATAATGCTGGAGTCTTCAATGCAGCCATTTCGAAACGCAACGTCTATCTGTCCTGAGGCCAAATCCGGAGCGTGATCGCTCAGTAACAACTCCAGTTTGATATCGGGATAAGCCTTGGTGAATTTCGGGAGCAGTGGGGCCACCACCTTGCGCCCGAATGCCACCGGCGAGCTGATGCGAAGAACGCCGCAAGGCGGGCCGTGACGAAGATTCAGCATCTCGTTCACCGCATCGACAATATGTCTCACGCCCAGGCTGCAATTTTCGAAGAATCGTTGACCCTCACCTGTGAGACGGGTTGCCCGTGTCGTTCGAAGAAACAACCGTGTGCTTAGCTGGGTTTCAAGCTTCTGTATGTTTCTGCTGACCGCCGATCTTCCAATACCCAACCGTTCGCCCGCCTTGGCAAAGCTGCCTTCGGTTGCCACTGCCACAAACGCGATGATTCCTGCGTAGTTGGTTGCGAAATATGTCGATACGGCGTCAGCGCTGCTTGGCGAAATACCTTTAAGGCTGCTACTTGAGGTATTTAAATGATTCATAGATGTTCGAACTGTCTCCTGGACACCGCATTTTCATCAAGACAAAAAGAAGCCGGTGCCTTAGGACGAATCAGGCGCCGGCCAAGAGGAGCAGACGAAAATAAGGCTCCGACGTGTGAGCATGATAAGCACCCACGAAGTTTGCCGGAAGTGTCGTGACGGGTACTGCGATGTTGTCATGCAGACAACATTTCATTTTGGCAGCGCAAACTTTGGCATCACAAATTAATGCCATGACAAGTAAATAGTGCTTGGAGCATTACTTAAGACGTCGGGTCCCGATAAATTTGGCGATTCTCGTGTACTACAAAGCACATTTCTTTTGACCGGTTCCATTCCCTGGTTACCAGGGTGTTGGCGCAAACGCCGGATTTTGGTCAGCCACTGCGCGGTGAAAATGAATATTTGTTGCCAGGCTCCTTCCCGCCATCGAATTCGATAGTCGCGTTCGCCATGCGATGGGTCTGTAGAGATAACCGGCACCGCGCGACCTGCCACACGCCATGACCTTCACGGTCATGTGGTGGATCGTCCCGTATAGCTTGGCCCAGTCGATATTTCAAAAATTGTGCCTTTCCGTTCCGATGACCATGGGCGAAAATCCGTCCCGGCCTTCTACTGCTCTCAAATATGGTGGTGCCGGAGCCTGGTCCTCCAGCCCATCCCCTTCGGACTTCCCGTCAGAAGCGAGCAGTCGCGGTGTACAAGGGAAGCGGTATTTGTCCCGGAATGGTAGGGAATCAATCTCCGGCATTGCGGTATTTTTGGGTTTGACGTCGGAAGGTAACAGTTGGGAACAATAAATCATCTAGATATACCCGGAAGCGACGTTCGGGATATTCCATCGAACGGCGCTGACGCCCTGTCTACGTGTTTCGCGACGAGTTTCGCTGGAATCATTGCGTTCCTGGCTGTGGCCACGGAGGGTAGCTTTGCCAAGGCTGGGGAACGATTGGGAATCGGCAGGTCGGCAGTCAGCAGAAACGTCCAGAAACTTGAAAAGCAACTATGTACCCGCTTGTTTCTGCGGACGACGAGGGCGACCCACCTCACGCGAGAAGGCCAACGTTTCTTTGATCGTTGCAACCGGGGGATGAGCCATATTGTCGACGCGGTGAACGAAATACAGAACCTTCGCGACGGCCCGCCGTGTGGCGTTCTTCGCATCAGCTCGCCGGTGGCTTTTGGACGCAAGGTGGTCGCGCCACTGCTTCCCAAATTTTCCAACGCATACCCCGGCATCGCATTGGAACTGGTGCTGAACGACGACTCTCCCGATTTTGCTTCGGATCAGATCGATGTCGCATTCCGCAGTGGGCATATCGAGGACTCCAGCATCATCGCGAGGAAAATCAATCCGATGCAGATGGTCTTGTGTGCATCCCGCTCGTATCTTGAACGACGGGGAGTTCCCTCCACGATTCATGACCTCAAGCGGCATGACTGCATCAATTTCAAATTCCCCAATGGCCGCATCTCGGAGTGGGAATTCAAGGTGGATGGGCGCATACACGAGTTCCTGCCGGCAAGCAAACTGACCTTCAACGACGAAGATCTCGTACTGAAGGCGGTGCTGGACGGTTATGGAATTGCGCAGTTGGGTGCGTATCAGGTGTGTGATCACGTCGCTCGTGAAGAGCTGGATCTGGTGTTGCAACGCTATGCGTCTGACGACAAGGGTAACTACATTTGTTACACCAGCAGGCAGCACCTGCCCTCCCGTACGCGCGTCTTTGTCGATTTCATGACCGATGAAATACGGGCGCGTGACGTGCATTGCCTTGAAAATCATCGCGTTGACCGTCTGGAGGAAGCGTTCACGCTGTGACCCGGTATGACGCTTGCTGACTACGACAAGCTGTCGCCGTCCTCCCCGGAAATCGATGATGGACTTCGGCGGGCTGCTCGTCGATTGACGTGAGGCCTTCGGCACCTATACTCAATTTGGGTATCGGGCAGTCGGAGGCAAGTGGTTGAAGCGGCCTTTCTCTGCCGATTAGCGCCCGCCATCTCAAATCGACTGCAATGAAGATCGCCGCCTGATTCCCGCCGCGAGTCATGAAGTCCATCGCCTATCCCTACCAAACGCCTCAGGAGCGGGGAACACTGAAGTGTTTCCTGCTGGCGCTGTTCATGCATGTGCTGCTGGGCATGCTGCTCTACTACGCGGTCCACTGGCAAAGCCGGACGCCGGCCGGCGTGGAAGCCGAGCTGTGGGATGCGATCCCCGACATTGCGCCGCCCGTGATCCAGTCGGAGCCGGAGAAGCCGCAGCCGGTGATAAAGCCTGAGCCGGAGGAAAACGCCGACATCGCCTTGCAGACGCAGAAGCGCCGCCAGGCCGCTGCGGCAGCAGCCGCTGCCGCTGCCGCAGCCGAGGCCACCAGGCAGGCCGAGCAGCGGGAGCGCAAGGCGCGCGAGGCCGAGCGCCAGGCCGCCGCACAGCAGCAACGCCAGAGCGAACTGGCACGCCTGCAGGCCATGGCCAATAACGCCGCCCCGGCCACTGGCGGCGCGGGAGGGCGCTCAGGTACCGGCGCCGGCGCGGGCGGCACCGCCTCGCCGGGCTATGCGGACAAGGTGCGGCGCCGCGTCTTGCCAAACATCATCTTCACGGAAGAGGTGGCCGGCAACCCGACCGCGGTGGTCTCGGTGCGCATGGCGCCAGACGGGTCGCTGCTATCGGTTCGGCTCGCCAAATCCAGCGGAAACGCCGGATGGGACAACGCGGTGCTGCGTGCGGTGGAGCGATCCGATCCTCTGCCTCGCGATGAGAACGGCATGGCGCCTTCCAATATCAACATCTACTTCCAGCCACGGGAATAGACCGCGCGCGCTCGATGAGCGCGCGCGTAATTAACGTGTATTGCGGTCGATGGCAAGGTTGGAAAACGACCGTTGCAAAATCGAACAGAATGTCAGGGGCCTCGACGCTACAGTGATTCCTCCCATGCCTGAGGGCGTTTTAGGAGGTACACGAATGAAGCAACATCTGGCGAAATCCCTGTTGATGGCTGGCGCGCTGGTCGCGTCCTACCCGCTGCTCGCGCAGCAGGCCCAGCCTGTTCAGCCGGCCCAGCCGATGCCCATGACTCAGCCCATGCAATCCGTCCAGCCGGCTTCATCCGTTCAGCCGATGCAGGCCGTGCCCGTGGCAGCGACGCCGGACCAGGGAGCGCCGACCGCCGCACGAGATCCCTACGCACAAGGTGGTGCGCTGTCGGCTCAGTCGGGAGCCGCACCCGCTTCCGCACCCGTATCCATCGACCCGGCACAGGCCCGCAGCCCCGGCGCGGCGATGGACGCCCCCGGCATGAGCCTCGCGCCCGATGCGCTCGGAACGCGCCTGGGTCAGCGCAACGCTTTCCTGGACGGCGCCTGATTGCTTGTCGGCGCGTTGATGCGCGGCAGGTCCGATCGGATCGGTCGCGTATCCATTCCGCGCTGCAACAGGCTTAATTCACCCGGCGCTTCTCGCGCTGTATCTGGCGCAGTCTCTCGTACTCGGCCAAGCGGCGCTGATACTCCTTGTTGTTGACGCTGGGGCCGCCGTCGCCCCGGAATAACTCGCCCAGGCGCGCTTGCTGCCAGGCGGCGAGGTCGGCGCGCACGTCTTCGCGCGTCACGGCCGGCGGCGGGCTGTCGGTGCCGGCGGCTTGTGCCGTGCTCGCGAGTGTCGACAAGAGCAGCGCGGCGGCGATGGAGGAGAGGGTGATACGCGTCATCTTGCCATCCGTTTGGTGAAATGTGCCGGGCGTCCGCGGTGCCGCAGCAAGGCGGCGCCGCGCGGCGTTTACAGCCAGGTCGTCATGGCCACCGTCGATGACCGCGTTGCCCTGGCACCGGGCCCGGAGACTGCATTTCACGATCGCGCTGTATCGCCACTGTTTCGCTGAACGTGGCGCTTGTATATCAGCGTGTCTCTTGTGGCTGTCGATAAATTGCAACACAAGAACCGCCACGTCGACGCCCCTTGTGGCATTCGCGTCCCTTCATGTGCGGTGCGTCACGTCCGCATGTATCGTAGTGTATGGAGCAGGCGCCCAGACAAACTATCATTCAAGAGCCCATCACTTCGGATACAGAGCCAATACACGCTCACCGTCAAATCGCACGTGCCGCGAAATCGCGCGTGTCGATGTGTACGCTCCGAGCGTTCCAGCGCGACCAGCGGCATGAACAGCGCATGCATGTTGGCCGCCTTTAGCGGACGATCTGGACACTACATAGCAGTACAACTTGCTCCATGTCTTCCATGCGCTGCTCCTCGCGAGCCCAATAAGAGTAGCTGGAGATCAGATGAAGAAAGTTCTTGCGGTCGTTGCCGCATCCGTTGCCGCCAACGTGGTGTATGCCCAGTCCAGCGTGACGCTGTACGGCATCGTCGATGCCGGTGTCGAATACCTCAATAACACCGGGCAGAACGGCAACAGCCTCGTGCGACTGACGTCCGGGAATCAGTCCGGATCGCGCTGGGGCCTGCGCGGCGTGGAGGAACTGGGCGGCGGGCTGAAGGCGGTTTTCCTGCTGGAAAGCGGCTTTGACATTGACACCGGCACTTCGGCCCAGGGCGGACGCCTGTTCGGCCGCAATGCCTACGTGGGGCTGGAAAGCCAGTACGGCGCACTGCTCCTCGGGCGGCAGCAGACCTCCATGCGCGAATTCGGCACGATCTATGATCCCAACGCGATTTCCGACCGCTATGGCATCCTGTCGATCGCGCCGGAGTTTGGCGCGCGCGCGGACAATACCGTCAAGTATGTCGGCAAGTTCGGCGCGCTATCCGCACAAGCCTTCTACTCGTTCCAGTCCAATGGCAACGAGGTGGCCGGCAGCAATGTCTTCGGCCGCAATTTCGGCGCATTCGTCAACTATGCCACCGGCCCCTTCTCGGTAGGCGTGGCTTACGACGACGCGCACGTCGGCACGCCGGCAAACCAGGCGCCGGTCCTGCGGCGCGTTTCGGTGGCCGGCACCTATGCGGTGGGTGAAGCCAAGATCTACGCGGGGTACCGTCTTGCGAAGGCATACGATGGCGCCATGTTGCCGGGCGCCCAGTCGGCCGATGCTGGATCGAACTTCTACTGGCTGGGGCTGGCTTACAAGCTGACGCCGGCGTTCTCGCTGACCGGCACGGCTTACTACCAGGACTTCCGGCATACCGGGTCGGACCCGTGGCAGTTCGTGCTGACCGGCGACTACACGCTCTCCAAGCGCACCGACCTCTACACGTCGGTTTCCTACGCGCTTAACAAGGACAACTCGCAACTCGGCGTCAACGGCTTCAACAGCGGCACCGGTTCGAGCGCCGTCTTCAACGTCCAGCCCGGCAAGAACCAGGTCGGTGCGGTGATGGGCGTGCGTCACCGGTTCTGATGGTTTCGCCCCGGCCACGGGGCATTGTTTCCGCACCACCGATCAGCGACAAGGGGCCCGATCCAATCGGGCCCCTTGTCGTTTCGATCGCCGGCATCCGGCATCCGGCATCCGGCATCCGGTGTCCGTGGCCTGGCGCCGATCGGCCTTGTATCGCAGTGTGTCCGCCGGTCTGCCGTGGACACTGGATTACAAAGATCCCGCCCGGCCGATACATCGCCGATACGCGTCACCGCTCAAATGGAATCTCCTCTCACGGAAATGACGAAGGGATATCCAATGAAATCGACTCGAATGATGGCGGCGGCGCTGCTGATCCTAGGAAGCGGACTGACAATGCACGCGGCGCAGGCGCAGCCAGCGGGAATCCACCGCACCGACCTCTTGCAGCGCGATCTTAGCGCGCCGGAACGCGAGGCCGTCCAGGTTCGTGTCGACTTCGACCGGGGCGCGTTTGCACCCAAGCACTCGCATCCGGGTGAAGAGGTTGCCTATGTACTGGAAGGCACGCTGGAGTATCAGCTCGGCGATAACCCGCCGGTCACGCTCAAGGCCGGCGACGCGCTGTTCATCCCCGCCGGAACCGCCCACTCGGCGAGGAACGTCGGTAGCGGCAAGGCGTCGGAACTGGCGACGTATATCGTCAAGAAGGGCGCACCGCTGGTCGTGCCGGCCAAGTAATCCGCTATGCGATTTGACCTTGAATCAGGCAACCACGGCAAAGAGGTGGTTGCGCCGGAATCTACCCCGAATCCCGTCCTGTCCCGCCGCGCGCTGCTGCTGAGCGGAGCGGCGGCTGCGGCCGCTGCCATTTTCCCTCCGGTCGTGTCGGCCGTTCAGCCCGAGGCAGGGCAGCGTTACGCGGCGGACGCCATCCGTCCCTTCCGCATCCACGTCCCGCAGGCGGCGCTCACCGACCTCCACCGCCGGATCGTGGCGACGCGCTGGCCCGAAACGGAAACGGTCAGCGACCGCTCCCAGGGGGTGCAGCTCGCCAGGCTCCAGGCGCTGGTGCGCTACTGGGAGACCGGCTACGACTGGCGACGCGCCGAAGCCAAGCTCAATGCCTTGCCGCAGTTCCTGACGCATATCGACGGCCTGGATATTCATTTCATCCACGTGCGCTCCCGTCATCCGAACGCATTGCCACTCGTCATGACTCACGGCTGGCCCGGTTCGATCTTCGAGTTGCTGAAAGTCATCGGCCCGCTGACCGATCCCACGGCACATGGCGGGGCCGCCGAGGACGCCTTCCATCTCGTGATTCCGTCCATGCCTGGCTTCGGCTTTTCCGGGAAGCCCACGGGCACCGGCTGGAACCCGGACCGCATCGGTCGTGCGTGGGACGTCCTGATGAAGCGCCTCGGCTATTCGCGCTACGTCTCGCAAGGCGGCGACTGGGGCGCCATCATTTCCGATGCGATGGGTCGTCAGGCGCCCGATGGCCTGCTCGGCATCCACGTCAATCGGGTGGAACGCGCGACGACGTTCCCGCCGGAACTCGCGAAGGCGCTGAAGAATGGCGACCCCCCGCCGGCGAACCTGTCTGCCGAGGAGCGGGAGGTGTTTGACCAGGCCAGGGAGTTCCTCAACAAGGGCTTTGGCTATGCCGCGATCATGGGCACGCGTCCGCAAACCGAGGGATATGGCCTGGCCGACTCGCCAGTGGGGCTGGCGGCGTGGATCTACGACAAGATCGCCGATTGGGTGTTCACGCGCGGCGAACCGGAGCGTGCGCTGAGCCGCGACGAGATTCTCGACAACATCACGCTCTACTGGCTGACGAACTCCGGGCCCGCCAGCGCGCGGATTTATTGGGAGAACAACAACAGCGGCGCCCGCCTGACTCCGATCTCGATTCCGGCGGCCGTGACGGTCTTCCCCGGGGAGGTCTACAAGCCGCCGAAGAGCTGGGCGGCGCGTACCTATCAGAACCTGATCTACTACAACCGGGTGGAGAAGGGCGGCCACTTCGCGGCCTGGGAGGAGCCGGTCCTGTTCAGTACCGAAATACGCACCGCCTTCCGGTCACTGCGCTGATCGTGGCACCTGCCAGCGCGCGAGCGCTGGCTTTCCCCCCTTCGGCACAGATGCGACATCGATTCGACGTCGATGCAACGTGCAACGCGGGCGCGCCGGAGGGGGCCTCAGCGCCGCTGCGCCAGCCAGATCCCCGCCGCGATGGCGACCAGCCCGGCCGCGTGGTACCAGCGCGGCCAGTCGCCCAGCAGCAGGGTGGAGAGCAAGGCCGCAAACACTGGCGTCAGGGTAATGAAGAACACCGGCAACTGGGCGCCTGCGCGGGCAATCGCGCGATCCCACGCAAAGTAGGCGAGGAGGGAAGGGATGGTGGCTACATACATCAGGATGGCAACGACTTTGCCGCTCCATTGGAAGGGCTGATGCTGCGTCATCAGCTCCCATACGACCACTGGCACGCTTGCCACTACGCCAGTCACGATTTGCGTGAACAGCAGCACGGGCAGCGGCACGGCGGGGCGCTTCTTGCGCAGCAACCACGTATAGGCGCTCCACGCGATGGTGGCCGCCAGCATGAACAGATCGCCGGCCACGAAATCGAGCTGGGCCAGCCGGCCGACCTCGCCGCGCACGAGCACGAAGGACACCCCCACCAGACATAACAGCGCCCCGGCGACATGCCACGACTTCATCTTCTCGCGGAAGAACGTGGCGCCGATCACCAGCAGGAACAGTGGCGTGGAAGCGCCGATCAGCGTCACGTTGATTGGCGTCGACGTGGTGAGTGCCAGATACTGAAAGGCGTTATAGCTGGCGATCGACAGGACGCCCATGGCGACGAGCACGCCGGCATGCCGGCGCAGGGTCGACCAGTGCGCGATCACGCCGCGCCAGGCAAACGGGGCCAGCAGTAGCCCGGCCAGCACCCAGCGCGCGAAGTTCAGGGTGACAGGCGGCACCGTGCCGGCCGCGAGGCGACCGACAATGGCATTCCCGGCCCAGGCCAAGGGCGGGAAGGTGAGCAGAAACAGGGTGGTCCAGTCGAGCCGTCTGGTGGCGCTTGCGTGCATGGAGGCGAAGTGTTGCGTCTTGTCGAAGGCGCATTATCCGACGGAACTGCGCGACGGACGCGACGGAACGCCCGCGGCACCCCGCAAGCATGCGGGAAATCCCCTACCCCCGGATGAAAGGCTCGCGAAAGCTTCGGTGAAATAGCATTGGCTCCCATCAGTGGTCAACAGATGCAGGAGACACCATGCAAATCACCGGCATGCTTCACGGCGCGCGGTTGCTGCAGCTCGTGGGTTTTCCCACGGCCGAAGTGCTCGGGCCCGACGCCAACGACGACCAGATCAAGGACCTGATCGACCGCCACAGGCAAGTCTTTATCAAGCCCGTCTTTCGCGGCGGCGTCGGCAAGAAGGGCAAGGCGGGATTGCTCGGCCGGGTGGGTGACCTAGCTTCCGCGCTCAAGGAAAAAGAGCGTCTCTACTTCGTGGAGCATGAGCACGGCAACCAGCGCGCCAAAGCCAATGGTGTGACCTTCGAAGGGGGCGTGCCTTCGGACCATGAAATCTACTTCTCGCTGACCGATTCCACCGAGTTCCGCGCGCCCACCATGACCCTGACGCATCACGGCGGCATGGAGATCGAGGAGCTCGACAACAGCCAGATCGCGCGCGTGCCGTTCAGCCCGCTCACCGGTCTCAAGGCCTTCGTGGTGGCGAATGCGCTGAGCCGGCTGAATGCGCCGAAGGAGATCATTTCCCCGCTGGTGCAGTACCTGCCCAATCTGTGGGACTTGTTCCACGACTACGGCATGACCACGCTGGAACTCAACCCGATCCGCATGCGCGCCGACAAGCGTGGACGTCTGACGCCGGTGGCGTGTGACTTCAAATGCGGCTTCGACCGCGACGATCCGCGCTGGCAGCGCCTGAACCTCCCCGCGCATCTGTTCGCCGCCGACACCTCGCCGTTCGAGCAGGAGATCAACCAGCTGCGCACATATCAGGG
The DNA here is from genome assembly GCF_056400065.1 of Cupriavidus sp. 01L415. Lineage (NCBI taxonomy): Bacteria > Pseudomonadati > Pseudomonadota > Betaproteobacteria > Burkholderiales > Burkholderiaceae > Cupriavidus > Cupriavidus sp. 01L415. Next base: position 163,763 of record NZ_JBFTSP010000007.1, read on the forward strand.
CCAGAGCGACGTGTACATCATCAACGCGAAGGGCACCATCCTGGCGCCGACGTTTGGTGGCGGCGCCAACTCGCTGGTGACGCAGATGCTGGGCGACGACGCGATCATTTCGTCCGATTTCGGCGGCAATCCCCCCTACGAAAAAATGAAGGCCGTGGCCAGCATCTGCTTCAAGCACTGGCTCAAACAGAGCAACGTTCTCTTCATCATCGGCGGCAAGTCCAACAACACGGACATCTTCGAGACCTTCCGTGCCATGGCCGACGCGTTGCGCGAGCACTTCGGCAAGTACGGCCCATCGCCGCTGTATGTGGTGGTCGGGCGCGGCGGCCCGAACCTGGTGCGTGGCATGGCGGTGCTGCGCGACACCTGCGAATCGCTGGGGCTTCCCTATGTCAGCTTCGGCTTCGACTCGGCCATGAGCGAGGTGGTGGACCACGCCCGCAAGGTGGACGCGTGGATGAAAGCCGGTGGCCGCGAGCAGGTCGCGGCGCGATTGAATGTGGCCGCCTGAAGCCACTGTCTGGAGACTGCGATGCGTATCAAGGGTGTGAGCGATTTCAAGTACTTTGTCGGCATCCATTCATTGGCCGAAGTGGCGACGCGCGAGGATCGCGTGTGCGTACTCAATATCATGGGTGGGGAGTCCAGCGACGTCACGCCGGTGGGCCATGCCTACTCGGGCGGCAACGTGGTGTTCGGCACCTCGCCGGGCCGCAAGGGCCAGGTGCTCGATACCGCCGTCGGGCCGATCCCGGTCTACAACAACGTACGGGAAGGGCTGGAAGCCGGGCATCGCTTCAATTGCGGCGTGGTCTATCTGCCGCCGTCGGCGGCCGATGACGGCGTGGTGGAACTGGTGCGCGTCAATCCCGACCTGAAGAAGATCTTCATCCCGACCGAAAAAATGTCGGTGCACGATGCCCGCGAGATCCGAGCGCTGGCGCAGCTGAACGGCATCGATATCTTCGGTGGCAACAGCCTCGGCGTGGCCGACGCCTGGAACCAGGTACGCATCGGCGGAGCCCTGGGCGGCGACGCGCCCGGCGATTTGCTGCGCAAGGGTTCGATCGCGATCCTGTCGAACTCGGGCAGCTTTACCACCACCATCGCGCAATATATGCGGATGGCAGGCTGGGGCACGACCACGCTGATCTCGAGCGGCAAGGACGTCTACATCCACTATGCCGCACCGGAATTCGCATACGCGCTGTCCAACGATGATCGCAGCAAGGCCGCAGTCCTGTACTGCGAGCCCGGCGGCTTCTACGAGCGCGATGCAACATTCACCAAGCCGGTGGTGGCCTGCGTGGTCGGGCGCTGGAAGAGCAGGCTGACGCGCGCGGTGGGCCATGCCGGCGCCATGGCGGGCGGCGGCGACGACGCCGAATCCAAGGAGCGCTGGTTCATGGAGAAGTTCGGCGTCGACGGGCTGTTCACGCCGCAGCGCCCGGTCTTCTCGTCCAAGGGTGCGGTGGTGACCAATATCGCCGACATCCCCGCGGCGCTGACCGCCGTGATGCGTGCCAACGGCGTGGAACCCGATTTCGAGCCGGAAGGCACGATGGAGCTCAAGCCCTGGTTCAGCAGCAACAAGGGCTTGTCGCTGCCAGCCGATCTCGACTTGCCCGTGGTGCAGGCGCCCGCGCCGTACGGCGAGCAGATCGGCGCGCTCGCCCGGCAGATCGGCGCCGTGCTGCCGCGCCAGTCGATGAAGGACACCTCGGGCGCTTCGCAGATGGATGCGGGCACGCAGTTGACCAGCCTGCATGGCGTGTCGATGCTCGACGCGACGCGGTATCCGCTGGAAGTCAACGTGAACCTTGCGCTGCTGCACGAGCCCGGTGGCGTCAACGACCAGAAGCTGATCAACGTGGCGCTGGCGGCCTCGCTCAACCTGCACGGGCACCCCGCGCTGGCGGCGGCGCAGGCCGCGCGCGACGCCGGCAATGCGCCCAACAGCGTTTTGGCTGCGGCGGCCAGCATCCTCGGGCCGCGCTCGCAGGAACGCGCACGCGCGCTGACGCGCATGCTGATCGACGCCTTTGCCGCGACCGGCCTCGAAGACGCGACGAGCGAAGACTTCGACACCAGCGCGGTCCGGCTTGCATCGCCAGGTTTGTTCGTATCGGAGCAACCCGACGACCGGGCCAGCGCGATGCTCAAGGGCATCGACGCACGGGGCGCGAAATCGGTGTTCCTGCGTTACCTGCAATCCTTGCCCGGGCATCCGACGGAGGATGCCGTGCTGGCCGCCATCAGCGCCACGCTGGCCTGGGGGCCGCTGAAACGCAAGCGCGTATCGCGGATCACCGCCGAGAGCCTGCCATGGTGGATGCAGCTATTCGGCGCGCTGATCGGCGCCTCCGTGCCGGCGGACCAGCACCAGCCCGGCGCCTTCTGCGGCATGGCGACCAGCGATCTCCTCGGGCAACGGTCGATTACCGAGGTTGCCTTCGTCGCCCTGCTGGGCCTGACCGCCAATGCGGCCGACCTGGATGCGTTCCAGGTGCTGGTGGGGCTGTTATTGAGCAACGGACCGGGCACGATCTCGGCGCAGGGCGCGAAGGGCGCGGTTTCCGCCGATGGCCCGGAAGATCCGGAGCGCGTGCAGCTCAACAAGGCGCTGGTCGGCTTCCTGACGCACACCGGCTATGCGCATGGCGGCAACGGCTACGAGGGCATCGCCTTCCTGATCAATCAGTTCAGGGATGCGGGCCTCCAGGACCCGGGCGACCCCGGCCACGGTATCGACCTTAAGGCACTCGCGCAGCGCTACGTCAAGGACTATGCTGATTACAAGGCAAACAAGAAGAATACGGGCAGCCTGGACATCCAGAAGATCCCTGGTGTCAACCACCCAGTGTTCAAGGATAAACCAGTGAACCACGATCCTCGTGAAGTGTTCATCGGGAACCTGTTTGCCGAGCGCGGCGAGTACAACGTATTCCACGCGTTCTACCGGACGCTGGTGCAGACGCTGTTCGACGAGGGCGTATCGCGCAATGTGTACTGCGTGAATATCGACGCGGTGATCGCCGCGCTGCTGCTCAAGATGCTGTGGCGGCCCTGGCAGAGCGGGCAATACGCGGAAAGTGCGCTGGAGACGGCAGCTTTCACGATCTTCCTGTACCCGCGCATGCTCGGCTGTGCCGCCGAGATTGACGATCACCTCAACCGGGGACGGAACATGGACACGCGCACGGCGGCTTCGAAGTGCGGGTTCGTGGCCTAGGACGCTCGCGCTATGTTGACTCTGCTCGCCTACTCGATGGTGGTCGTGTTCATGGCACTGATCATGACCAAGCGGCTTTCGGCCGTGGTCGCCCTGATCCTGGTGCCGATCGTGTTCGGGCTGCTCGGGGGCTTTGGCATGCAGCTGGGGCCGATGATGCTGGATGGCATCAAGAAGCTCGCGCCCACGGGCGTGATGCTGATGTTTGCCATCCTGTATTTCGGCCTGATGATCGACGCGGGCCTGTTCGACCCCGTGGTGCGCCGCATCCTGAGGCTGGTGGGCGGCGACCCGATGAAGATCGTGGTCGGCACGTTCGTGCTGGCGGTGGTCGTGTCGCTCGACGGCGACGGCTCGACCACCTACATGATCACCTGTGCCGCCATGCTGCCGCTCTACAAGCGGCTCGGCATCAGCCGGCTGGTGCTGGCCTGCGTGATCATGATGGCGGGCGGGCTGATGAACATCCTGCCCTGGGGCGGGCCCACCGCGCGCGCCGCGAGCGCCCTGGGCGTGGACGTGGGCCTGATCTTCGTGCCGATGATCCTGCCGATGGTCGTTACCGGCGCGTGGGGCTTGTTCGTGGCGTTCATCCTCGGCCGTCGCGAACGCAGGCGTCTGGGCGCCATCGCCCTGGGCGGTGCGGCCGCCGGCATTGCGGCCCCCGACGTGGCGATGGGCGACCCGAGCATCGCCCGTCCCCGACTGCTGTGGGTCAACCTGCTGCTGACGGTGGCGTTGATGGTGCTGCTGATCCTCGGCACGCTGCCGTTGCAGGTGTTGTTCATGGTGGCCTCAGCCATCGCCATCATGATCAACTATCCGGACCTCGCCGAGCAGAAGGAGAGACTCAGCTCGCATGCGGCGAATATCGTGCCGGTGGTGGCCCTGATCTTCGCGGCCGGCATCTTCGTTGGCATCCTGTCGGGAACGAAGATGGTCGATGCGATCGCGGCCAGCGTGATCGCCGCGGTGCCGCCCTGGATGGGCCCTTACATGGCGATCGTAACCGGCGTGCTGAGCGTGCCGTTCACCTTCTTCATCTCGAACGACGCGTTCTACTTCGGCATCCTGCCGATCCTCGCCAAGGCCGCCGCGGTCTACGGCATCGGCGCCGCGGAGATCGGGCGGGCATCCCTGATTGGCCAGCAGGTACACCTGCTCAGCCCGCTGGTGGCCTCGACCTATCTGCTGGTCGGCCTGGCCGAGGTGGAATTCGGCGACCATCAGCGCTATACGATGCTGTGGGCGCTGTCGGCGGCGCTGGTCATGCTGGTCGCCACCGTCTTGCTGGGCGTCATTCCTCTCGTTGGCCATGCACCCTGACGGCCTCTCTTCATGCGTAACGTCATTCCATCCATGCCGCACTCACAGGTAGTTGCCGCCGGCCTGCCAGCCTCGCGAGCCCGACGACAACGCAGGACGTTGCTCGTCGCGCTGGGCCTGGGCTTGCTCTGTTCGCTCGGCCAGGCACAGGAGTCCGACGACGCCGAAGAGCTGATGGGCTATTCGGCCAGGGGCAGGGTGCCGGCAGGCTATCCGCCGGCCTATGCGGCGACGGTCAAGGCCGCCGAGGACGAGGGGCGGCTGGTGATTTACTCGACCACCGATGCCAGCATCGCCAATGTGCTGATCGCGGATTTCCGGGCGATGTACCCGCGCATCGACGTTACCTACGAGGACCTCAACAGCACCGTGCTCTACCACCGCTTTGTCGCCGAAACGCAGCTCGGCGGCGAATCGGCGGACGTGTTGTGGAGTTCGGCCATGGACCAGCAGGCGGCGCTGGTCAGCAATGGCTACGCGATGCGCTACGACTCGCCGGAAAAGGCCAGCCTGCCCGCATGGGCCAACTGGAAGGATGAGGCCTTCGCCACCACCTTCGAGCCGGTGGTCTTTGCCTACAACAAGACACTGCTGAAGGCCAGCGAGGTGCCGCAGTCGCATGCGGAACTGGCGCGGCTACTGAATGCGGACCCGAACCGCTTCAGGGGAAAGGTGGTCAGCTATGACATCGAGAAGTCCGGGCTCGGCTTCTTCCTGGCGACGCAGGATGTCGCGGTCTCCGCGGACTACTGGAATATCGCCCGCGCCATGGGCAAGAGCGGTGTGCGGCTGGACCTGACCACCGACGCCATGGTCAGGCGCATTGCTTCCGGCCAGGCCCTGATCGGCTACAACCTGCTCGGTGCCTACACGCTCGCGCAGGCGCGAAGAAATCCATCGATCGGCTACGTGTTTCCGAAGGACTACACGCTGGTCATGTCGCGCATCCTGCTGGTGAGCAAGAAGGCGGCGCATCCGAATGCCGCGAAGCTGTGGGTCGACTATCTGCTGTCGAAGCGCGGCCAGACCGTGATTGCCACCAACGCGCGCCTTTTTGCGGTGCGCGATGACGTCCAGGGCGAGAGTACGGCGGCGAGCCTGAAGCAGACGCTCGGTGCCAGCCTGCGGCCGATCGCCGTCGGGCCCGGCCTGATCGGCTACCTCAATAACCAGAACTACCGGGATTTCATCCTGCAATGGCGGCAGGCCGTCGTGTCGCCCTAGGATCAGGGCGAGCGAGCCAGCGCATCATTCCAGCGTCGGAGGAAATCCTGACGCTTGGTGCGGTCGAGGTAGGCCATCAGGCCGACGCCGATCGCGATTGGCCTGACCTTGCCGCCGGCGTCGAGGCGAAACACCGCCGCATTGCCGCCGCCGGGGACATCGCCGCGTAACGGAAACAAGCCCATCCGGTTCGCCAGCACGGTCTGCCCGCGCCTGGACAGGATGTAGTCGAGCCAGAGCCGGGCCGCATTGGGATGCGCCGCGCGACGCTGGATAAAGGCGATGCGCGAGCCGACCAGCACATAGTCCTGCGGGTAGACCAGCCCGATGGCGGGATCGGTGCGCATCTTGCTGGCGGCGTAGGAGCCGAGGACGTTGTAGGCCAGCAGGCTTTCACCGGAAGACACGCTCTCCAGCATCGCTGCGGTGCTCGGCGCCTGCCGCGCGCGATTGACGCCGAGCGCCTGCGCAACCTCCCACAGCATGCCGGAGGCCTTCTCGTCCTGCGTGGCGAACAGGAAGCCGAGGCTGGAAGCCGACGGATCGTAGGTCACCACGCGGCCATTGAAACGTGCGGGATCGGTCTTGAGCAGGCGAATGAAGTCGGCATGCGTGCGCGGAACTTCGGCTGCGGGCAGTGCGTGCTTGTTGTAGGCGAAGCCCGCCGGTTCGAGCGTCGTGCCCCATGCCTCGTTTTTCCACACTGACCAGTCCGGCAGGTGGGCACGTTCGGGGGAGGCGTATCGCAAGGCGTGGCCATCGTTGACCAGCTTGACCTGCAGGTCCATGGCCGAACTCCACAGCACGTCGGCGGTGGCGCTGCGGTTCTGGATTTCCTTCAGGAAGCGGTCGTAGATCTCGGTGCTGTTGAGGTCGTGGTATTCCACCTCGATGCCGGGATACATGGACTTGAAATCGGCAATCAGGTACGTGGCCTCGGCCACGTCGGAGGGAGAATAGATGACGACCTTGCCCTCCTGCCGCGCGGCCGCGATGGTCGCCGCGTAGCTGCCGGGATAGTTCTCCGGGACCTGGGGCTGCGCCGCCGCCTGCGTTGGCAGCAGCGACAGCAACGGCCATTGCAGCAGGAGGAGACCGCTCAACCATGCTCTCCATGTCATGTTTCCCCCCGGGTCTGTCGAAGTTGGCGCACCATTATAGGCGCCCATATACTTCGTGCGGACACTGGTATTTTCATCCGAGAGTCAGGCCATGCGCACCCTAGTCGTCGAAGACAACCCGAAGCTGGCACGCTCGCTGATGGAGGCCCTGGGTGCCGCCGGCATGGTGCTCGACATGGTTTCCGACGGGCTGCACGCGGATCAGTTGCTGCAGGCCGAGAACTACGACGTGGTGGTCCTCGACCTCGCGTTGCCGGGGCTGAGCGGCATCGAAGTGCTGCGCCGCGTCAGGGCGCGTGGTGACGATGTACCGGTCCTGATCCTTACCGCCTCGGGAGAAACCCCCGATCGCGTGCGCGGCCTCAATGCCGGCGCCGACGACTACCTGCCCAAGCCATTCGACCTGACCGAGCTGATCGCCCGCCTGCGCGCGATTGCGCGGCGCCGGCAGGGACGCACCCATGCGCTGTTCGAGCTCGGCCGCCTGTGTTTCGACAGCGTGGCCATGGAATTTACCGTGGCCGGGCAGCCGCTGGAATTGCCGCGGCGCGAGCACGGCGTTCTGGAAACGCTGATCACCCGCGCCGGCCGGCCGGTCAGCAAGCAGGAGATGTGCGCGCAACTGTGCTCGCTGGACGATGCCGTCAGCGCGGAGGCGGTGGAGATCTATGTGCACCGCCTCCGCAAGCGCCTGGAGGGCAGCGGCACGCGGATCCGCACGTTGCGCGGGCTGGGGTATCGGTTGGAAGTGACCGATGATCCGGCTGCGTAACCATCTCCTGCGCTGGCTGCTGATTCCACTGGTGATCGTCTGGGCGGCAGGCTTTCGCATCGGCTACGTGCGCACGCTGGAGCAGGCCAACGAGGCCTATGACCGCACGCTGCTCGGCTCGGCGCTGGCCATCGCCGAGCGGGTATCCGTGCATGGCGGCGAGGTTAGCGTCGATGTGCCATACGCGGCGCTGGAGATGCTGGAGACGCGCTCGCAGGACCGCATCTTCTACAAGGTGAGCTGCCTCGATCCGCCAAAGGTGTTCACGGGGCACGAGGATCTTCCCGACCCGTCCACGCCACCGCGCGGCAACGCGCCGCTGTTCCACAACGCCGTGTACAACGGCGAGCCCGTGCGGCTGGTGGCGCTGCGGCGGCCCCTGTATGACGCCAGGGTCTGCGGCGCGCTGCTGATCCAGGTCGGCGAGACCACGGGTGCGCGCGAGGCCTTGTCGACGCGCATCCTGATCGACGCCAGCGCGATGCAGCTCACCCTGATCGCCGTTGCCGCGCTGCTGATCGCGCTCGGCGTGCGGCGCGGGCTACTGCCGCTGCGGCGCATCCGGGACGAAATCAAGCGCCGCGACGAGACGGACCTCACGCCGATCGCGACGCAGAGCGTGCCGCGCGAAGTGGTGCCGCTGGTCGAGGCGATCAACCTGCACACCCAGCGGCAGCGTCAGGTCAATGACGCGCACCGGCAGTTCATCGCCGATGCGTCGCACCAGTTGAAGACGCCGCTGGCGGTGCTCAAGACGCAGGCCGCGCGGGCGCTCGCGCAATCCGATGCCGGCCGCATGCGTCAGATCGTCGAGGAGATCCACGACAGCACCGATGCCACGTCGCGCATGATTCAGCAGCTGCTGGCATTGGCGCGCAGCGAGGCGGACTACGTTGCCGACGACGAAGCGCTGGATCTGGTGGAACTCGCGCGCCAGGCGACCTTTGACTTGCTGCCACAGGCACTTGCCAGGCGGATCGATCTCGGCTTCGACGGCAACGCGCCGGTATGGACCACAGGCAAGGCGCTTCTGCTGCGCGAGCTGGTTTCCAATCTGGTCGACAATGCGATCCGCTATACGCCCGAGGGCGGAAGGATCGACGTGTCAGTCGCGTGCGATGTCGCGGGCGATGCGGTGCTGGAAGTTGACGACAATGGGCCGGGCATTCCGCCCGACGAGCGAGAGAAGGTATTTGACCGCTTCTATCGCGCGCGTGGCGCGAGGGCCGACGGCTGCGGCCTTGGCCTGTCGATCGTCAGGCAGATCGCCGACCGCCACGGCGCCCGCATCGAGCTGGGTCAGGCTGCGGGCAACACAGGGCTACGCGTGCGCGTGCGATTTCCGTCGTCCACGTGCCGGCAGGGAGGCAAAGGCGCCAGATAGAGGGGCCGCCGAGGGACAAGCCCGCTACAGACCGCTCCCGGCCCAGGCATCCCGTACCTCCGCGGCCAGTTCGGCGGCGCGGCCCCGGTAGCGTGGCGAGAAATGGAACGGCGTCACCGCGTGGGCACCCACGCTGCGCGCGATCAGGCCAGCCTGAGCGGCGGTCAGGTGGTTCTTGCGCAGGCCGTGTGTCTTGTCGATATCCAGGAACACGCTCTCGATGAAGAGCTGGTCGACCTCTCGCATCAGGTGCGACAGCGCTTCCACGTTTTCGCTCGTATAACGCAGGTCGGTGACGTAGCCGATACGCCGGCCCGGAACGATTTCCAGAATCAGCCGGCTCAACTCGCCGACCGTGCGCGTCACCGCGTGATCACCGCTCCTGTCACGCCACTGCACGAGAATTGGCGCGTCGTCGGCGGCGCCCGTCAGCACGGCATGCTTCAGCTCGCGCAGCCAGGCGCCGGTGGTCAGGCCGGACTCGATCAGGCGCTCCTTGATGACGCCGAGTCGCGCCTTTTCCTCCACAAGGTAGGCCAGGCATGGCATCCCGTGATCGACAAAACAGGCGCGCACGCGAAACGTCGCCTCGTCGTGAACGATGTCATCGGTCCGGCCGATAGACGATTCGGCCTCCCTGGCGAAGGCGTGACGGCTGGAAAAGCGTGCGCGCCGCATCTGCCCGTCCAGTTCGATTTCGATCGCCTCGATGACCAGCTGGATCGCATAGCGATGCACCACGTTCCAGGTGTAGGAAAGCAGCTTGTGCTCGACCTGCGCCACGAATCCCGGTCCGCCGTATAGCACGATGCACGGTTTTCGCCCGAGCAGCACCCGCAGCAGATGGTCGAAGCCAGAGAAATGATCCATGTGGGCATGCGTGACAAACACATGCGACAGGCGCATCAGATTGCGCGGCATCAGGGTGGTGATGTCGCCCAGATCCAGCAGCAGCGCGCGCCGTTCGTCCACGAAGTCGACGAACAATCCCGGGTCGCCAAAGACGTCGTTGACAAGGCGGGCTTCGAGCAAGGGACGCATGATCTCTCACGGTGCGTCAGACACCGGGGCCCGGCGATCGGCGCGTGCTGGCCCGATCGGAAAATCACTGCCCGGATAGCTCGCGAAGCAGCTTCTGTACGATCCGCTCATGTTCTTCCATTGCGGCGTCGAGCGTCGGCGCGCCATAACTCTCGTTGTCGTGCCCGGCTAGCCCCGTCACGCGCGTGAGGAACAACGGCGTGTCTTTCGGCGCGGCTTCGGACACGCCCCGGAAGCGGGTGGTCACCACGCCGCCGGATTGCTCCAGCAGGGTCCGACGGAATACCAGGTCGTTTTCCGCCATCCAGCGGGACCACGCTTCCTGATCGGTGACCTGTACCGGCCGGTTTTTCTCGTCGAGGATATAGAAGCGGCGCCACTTCTGTGGGTCGTCACGAGGCTTCATCGGATCTCCCTGGAATGTGGTTGTGGCCCGGATGTCACCCGGGCTCGCGTGGGTCGCCAGCTAGAACGAAATGCACGCCGGGCTGCGAACCCGAAGCACGGCTTCCTGCTGAAAACGGATCTTGTACTCGCTGACCACGGCTTGCGCCTGGGCTTCGCTGCGACCGTCTGCGGCGTACACGAGACTCAGGACGTATGAGGGTTCGCGAATCACATGTCCGTCGGCGCCACGCCATTGCCCCGAGGCCGGCCAGGCCGTGAAGCCTTGCGGAAAGCGCGGGGTCACCGTGTCCTGCAGGAAAGCACTCCATTCGGATGCCGACACCACGCCATCAGGCTTCGCGCCTCCGAAGACCATCCATTCGCTGACCGCGCGCTGCTCGCCTGCCGCGCACGCGGGGCCGGACACGGCTGCACAGCCGGTCAACGCCAGCATCATCGCCAGCGAGAGCGCGATGGCGACGGGATGGCGGATACGGAGCGGAGAGGGGCGCCGACCTTGCATGCTTAAAGACTAGTACAGTGCCCACGCCGCGCGGGCGGATCGGATGGGGCGCCTCCGTGCATCAACGGGACATCATCTTCTGCCCCATGAACGCTTCGATCTCGGGCAGCGTGACATAGCCGTTGCGCTGCGTGTCGATCTGGTCGAAATAGCTCGCGACCCGTGGCATGCCGGCGGCGGCCTGCTCACGCGTCAGCTTGCCGTCGTGCGTGGTATTGGCGCTGGCAAAGCGCGCCTGAAGCTGCTGCATTGCACGCTCGACACGCGGGCTGGCCGTGGCCGGCATCTCGACGCTCTGCGCGAACGCACCCGCCGAAGCCAGGCACAGGGCAAGCATTGCAATCATCTTTTTCATGATGTTCTCCGTTGGATAGCCGGCCTCTGCCGGTAGATATGGAAAGGAAATCGACTGGAAAGACTCAGGCCAGGTGCGCAGGCACCCACACGCCGCCGACCCAATGGCCCGGCACCCTCACTGGCGTCTGCATCGGATGCGCCACATAGATGGCGTGCGGGGCAACGTAGGCGGCACGTGGCAGCGGCGTGGCCTTCACCACCACAGTCGGCAGCGGCGTCGTAGCGACGACCATTTGGGGCGGCGGCGCCACCACAACCTTCGGCGGCGTGGCCACCACCACCTTTGGCGGCCGCACATACACCGTTGTTGGCGCAACCACGACGGCGGTGGCCGCAAACGCCTGGCTGCTTGCCAGCAGCATCAGCGTGCCGGCGGCTGCACCAAGGGAACGAGGGAAGTGGCTGAAGCGCGAGGAGAGCGAAGAGAGAGTGGAGAGCGAAGTCATCGAAAGGTCCTTGGGGTTCGGTTCCAGGCCGGCCGGTGCGGCGCGGCAACGGGTCGAACTATAGGACGATGCCCCGCGAAAATCGCGTGGAGAAAAATGTCGCCGCGTTACACCGGCTGCCAGTGGGGAATGCGCTGCGGGCCTTGTTCCCAGGCCGTGATTCATGGGGTGGTGCCGCGTCGCCAGCCATGACATAAGTCGACATACTTCCTGCATGGCGCTACCGCCGTCCGCCCACTACATTTGCCTCACCGACGCAGCAACGCTCCTCCGCACTGCAACGCGTCACAACTCACGGCACTGGACGGATCATGCACAACCTGCTCATTTTCAATCTCGGCGTCACGGCGTTTATCGTGGCGGTCTCGCTGGTCGAAGCCATCGTGCTGGCACGCAAGGCGCGCCAGCAAGGCAAGGCCTACCCCTGGCATGAAGTCGGCCTGTCGCTGGCCGATCTGGCCGGCCGCAAGCTGATGGCGTTCCTGCCGCTGTCGCTGGCCACGCCGATCTTTTCGCTCGCCTGGCAGCACCGCATCTTTACGCTCCAGATCCACAGCGCGCTGGCCGTGTTGCTGCTCTTCGTCGGACAAGAGTTCTGCTACTACTGGTACCACCGCGCCTCGCACCGCATTCGTTTCTTCTGGGCGACACACGCGGTGCACCACTCGCCGAACGAGTTGACGCTGGGCACTGCCTACCGTCTGGGCTGGACTGGCAAGATCACCGGCAGCGCAGTGTTCTTCGCCCCGCTAGTCTGGCTTGGCGTGCGTCCTGAAGTCGTGCTGGCCACGCTGAGCCTGAACCTGCTGTACCAGTTCTGGCTGCATACCACCTGGATTCCGAAGCTGGGCTGGCTCGAATATGTGTTCAACACCCCGTCGGCGCACCGCGTTCACCATGCCTCGAACATCGATTACCTGGATGCCAACTTCGGCGGTGTGCTGATCGTCTTCGATCGCCTGTTCGGCACCTACGTGGAAGAGCGCGAGGAAGAACCCTGCCGCTACGGCCTGGTCAAGCCGACCACCACCCACAATCCGATCGTCAACCAGTTCGAGCACTGGGTCAGCCTGGGCAAGGACATGGCCAATGCCGGCAGCCTGCTGAATGCGATTGGCTACGTGGTGATGCCCCCGGGCTGGACGCCGGACGGCAGCGGTGAAACGACCGAGAGCCTGCGCCGGCAGGCGGAGGCAGGGCAGGCGGCAGTCGTCAGCGCGAGATAAGAGAAGGGCGGCAGGAGACGGTAGAACGGGCAGCGTGAGCTGCCCGTTTTGCGTTGAGGTCAAACCGAAGGCAACGACGCCAGAATCATTTTGATAGTGCCTCCTACTCCTTCATGAGTCTCCAGAGTGTCGTCCGCCCGATCCCGAGCGCGCGGCTCGCTGCGGCACGTTTGCCGCCATGCTCTTCCAGGGCCCGCAATACGTCGTCGCGGGTCACCGTGGTCGGCGGCGAATCGATTGGCTTGCGCACGGGCGCAGGCGCTGCTTGTATCCGTCCAAATTCCGGAAAAACATCCCGAAGATCCAGCCACGCGTCGCTGGTGGCATCGCCAAGATAGATCGCCGCGCGCGCCACCAGGTTATCGAGCTCCCGTACGTTTCCGGGCCATGCGTATTGCTCGAACAGCGGCGTCAGGAATTCCAGCACGCGCTCCGTGGCCGTGGCGGGCAACTCGTATTTTGCGGCGCTGCGCGCAAGGAGGTGCCGCGCAAGGTCCGGAATATCGCCGCGCCGCTCGCGCAATGGCGGCAGTTCGATTTGCAGCAGGTTGAGCCGGAAATACAGGTCCGCGCGAAATGCACCCTGTTCGGCCATGGCACGCAGGTCGCGATGCGTCGCCGCGATGACGCGAACATCAATCGGTGTGGCACGCCCCGAACCGAGTTTCATCACCTCCCGCTCTTGCAGCACGCGCAGCAACCGGCTTTGCGTCGCCGCTGGCATTTCACCGACTTCATCGAGAAAGATCGTCCCCGTATGCGCGATTTCGAAGAGGCCCGGTTTGCCGCCGCGGCGCGCGCCGGTGAAGGCTCCCTCTTCGTGACCAAACAGCTCGCTTTCTATCAGCCCTTCCGGCAGGGCCGCGCAATTGAACGCGACGAATGGATTGCCGCGCCGGCGGCTCGCATTGTGAATGCCCTGTGCGACCAGCTCCTTGCCCGTGCCGCTCTCACCAGTCAGCAGTACGGTCGCGTCGTGTGCGGCGCCGGCCCGCGCCAGGCGCCGCACACGCTCGAGCGCTGGCGATGCGCCGGTCAGGTCCGCCAGGCCGTGCCGCGCCACCAGGTGCTTCGGGCGTTGACTGGTTCGCAGCGAGCGGTCGATGCGCTGCGCGACCAGCGCGTCCTGCACGGTGACCACGGCGCCGGAACGCAAACCGTGCTCGACGATCGGCACGCAGTTGACGATCAGCGATCGGCCGCCGATCTGCTCGATGCGCTCGTCGCCCGATGGGTCGGCGTTGTCAGGCGCCTCCCGCAGCAATGGGCCGACCGCTCTCGTCAGCTGTGGCGCCAGGTCGTGGGCATGATCGAGTCCGAGCAGATCGACCATCGCGGGATTGACCACTTCGAGCTGGCCCGCCTCGTCGAATGCGGCCACGCCATCGCGCAGATGCGCGACGATGGTGTTGAGCCGTACGCGCTTGGATTCCTTCTGGCGGCTCATGCGCGCCAGCTCGATGGAGCGCTCGAACGCCTCTTCGACGGCGCCGAGGGAATAGAGAAACACGCTGTGCAGCCCCGCCTGCAGCGCGAGATCGCATGCCATGCCCGGGCCGATGATGACGCCGCAGCCCTCGGCGGCGAGCGTGCGGACGGCCACGCGGACTTCGTCGATCGAGCGGTAGGCGCGCTGCTTCAAGGCGACGTTCAGCCACGCGCTGAGGTCGGTCAACTCCTTCGACACCGTCTCGTGCAGGACCAGCCCAATGGGGGCGCCGGGCCACATCGTGATGGCATGCGTGATGGCGCTCAGCACGTCAAAGCCGTTCACCTTGACCATCACGACCGGCACGCTCAGGTTGTCGCGCAAGTACGCGCCGTTTGATCCGGCGGCAAGCACGACGTCGACCTTGCCCGCATCGACATACGCCTGCAGGGCGGTCACGGCGGCACCGTAGCCCGCGCGCACCGAGAAGAATTTCGCGTGCTCCGTATAGCGCGGCGCGACGGTTTCGCATAGCGTACTTAACTGACTGATGCTGACCAGCGCGATGCCGGGGCGGCCTTGGTTCGGGTTCGAGGCGAGCGTTGACACGATGAATCTCCAGAAGTGAAACGATTCTGGAACGTTTCACGAAACACGTGAAACATTGTCGCACGAACGTTTCTGGCGCGGCGTCTTCTATAAACCATTGTTTTAAAACAGAAAACAGAAAGGCTCAGGGGTTGGCACGATCCCTGCGGAAAGTCACGTACTGGAGAAAACCTATGACTATCTCGTCTACTGCTCGCCGCGCGGCTTTCCGCGCCAAGGTCAATCAACGCCAGGGCCTGCTGGTACCCGGCGCCTTCAACGCCATGAGCGCGCGCGTCATCGAGGACGCCGGCTTCGAAGCGCTCTATCTGACCGGTGCCGGCGTGACCAACATGTCGTTTGGCCTGCCCGATCTCGGCTTCATCGGCTTGGCTGACATCGCGGAACACACCGCACGGGTCCGCGACGCCGTCGCGCTGCCGTTGATCGTCGATGCCGACACCGGCTTTGGTAACGCGCTCAATGTGCGCCAGACCGTCCGCACGCTGGAGCGCAGCGGCGCGGATGCGATCCAGTTCGAAGACCAGGTGATGCCGAAGAAATGCGGCCATTTCGCCGGCAAGGAAGTTATCTCGGCGAGCGAGATGCTCGGCAAGATTCGCGCGGCCGTCGATGCGCGTGAAGACCCCAACCTGCTGATCATCGCCCGCACCGATGCCGCCGCCGTGCATGGCATCGAAGACGCCATCGAGCGCGGCCACCGCTTCGTCGAGGCGGGCGCGGACATCCTGTTCATCGAGGCGACCGAGTCGCTGACCGACATCGAGCGTTTGCCGAAACTGATCGACGCGCCGCAGTTGATCAATATCGTGATCGGCGGCAAGACGCCGACGCAGTCGCGCGAGGCGCTCGCCGGCCTTGGCTATGCCATCGTGCTGTATGCCAACGCGGCGCTGCAGGGCGCGGTGCTTGGCATGCAGCGGGCGCTTGGCACGCTGCGCGCGAATGGCCGGCTTGACGAGGATGCATCCCTGGTGGCGCCATTCAGCGAGCGGCAGCGGCTGGTCAACAAGCCCCTGTACGACGCGCTCGATCGCGAATACGCCGCAAAGGACGACTGAGCGGCAACACCGTTCGATCGCATCCGCACCATCCCAATTCAAACCACGCTAATCAAACGGGACCACCCATTCCCGGACGGAGACATGCATTGATGATGACGACCCGATTCACTCTCGGCCTGCTTGCTTCGGCCAGCCTTATCGCGGCGGTACCGGCTTTTGCTGAAGGCCAGTGGCCTACCAAGACGATTCGCCTTGTGGTGCCTTTTGCCGCTGGCGGCGCCAATGACCTGATGGCGCGGGCGGCGGCGGAGGGGGCTTCCAAGGCGCTGGGCCAGACCGTGCTGATCGACAACCGGCCCGGCGCGGGCGGCACCGTTGGCGCCGACGCGGTCGCCAAGAGCGCACCGGACGGCTACACGTTCCTGGTCAGCGCCGCTGGCGTGATTTCCAACAGCATGATCAAGAAGTCCGTTCCCTTCAAGGACGACGCGCTGGTCCCCGTCGTCATGATCGGGCTTGCGCCGTCGGTCATCGTCGTGCCGAAGAACGCGCCCTACAAGGATTTGCGCGACTTCGTGGAGGCTTCGAAGAAGGGCGCCGGATTCAACTTCGCCACGGCGGGAACCGGCAGCACGCCGCACTTCGTCGCCGAGATCCTCAATGTGAAGTACGGCGCGAAGCTGCAAGCCGTGCCTTACAAGAGCGGATCGGAAAGCACCACGGCCGTACTGGGCGGCCAGGTGGAAGGCACCTCGGAGGCCAGCATCATCGCGCTTCCGCATATCCTGCACGAAGGCAAGTTCAAGCCGCTGGCAACTACCTGGACGCAGCGCATTTCGGCCTATCCGCAGCTCTCCACCGCCGTGGAGCAAGGCTTTCCGGAGCTGCAGATTGCCCACTGGGCCGGCATTCATGCGCCCAAGGGCACGCCAAACGCCATCCTCGACAAGCTGGCCGCTGCGGTGGATACCGCAATGAAGGACCCGGCCGCCGCCGCGAAACTCAAGGCAGTGGGTATCGAGCCGATTGGCGGCACGCGTGCGGACTTCGTGAAGTTTGTCGATGCGGAGCGGAAGCGGCTGGGCGAGATCGTGAGGGCCGCCAAGATGCAGGAAAAGTGATGGCCGCGCAGGACCCGGTCGTGGCCGGGGGAGGGGAGGTTGCTTCCCTTTCCCGGCTCACCTGTCCTGCGCGAAAGCCCATCGCGTAGCCACCGTTCGCCGGTGGCCTTCATGCAGCCCCCATGCTGCAGGCCTCGTGCCATCGCCGCGTCAAGCCACTACGGCGTCGAACGCTTCAGCCGCATCGACACTGAAAAGCTGTCCGCCGGGTGGATCGTCGCCGTTACCTCGAAGGTTTGCCCGTCGGCGTCCAGATAGCGCCGCACGATCTTCAATACCGGCGCGCCCAGCTCGAGCTTCAGCGCCCTCGCCACGCGTTCGTCGGTGAGGGTCGACGCGCGCACGTCCTGCTCGATCTCCGCGATCTGCCGCCCATAGCGCGACTCGATCAGCGTACTGACCAGCGTATCCGGCGACGCGCGCACCATGTCGCCAATCTCCGTGTAGGCCGGGTCGATATAGACATCGGTCCAGGCCATCGGCAAGGCGCCGCGGCCGTCGCGATCATCGCGATGGCCGCCCACATCACGCGCATCGTTCAGGCGGATGCTCGAGATGCGTAGCCACGGTGTCCCGTCCGCGCAGCCGATCTCGCGCGCCACGCCCCCATCCACCTTCACCTTCTCCACCGACTGCACCAGCCGCAGGTGCTCCGCGCCGAACTGCACGAGGTCATCCACCGACGCCAGCGTGGGCCGGAACACGGCCTTGGGCCGCGACGCCTCCACGCGCGTGCCCACGTTCTTGCGCCGCGACACCAGCCCCTGGTCCTGCAACTCCTGCAGCACCGCGCGGATGGTGTAGCGGCTGGCGTTGAACTGCTCGCACAACTCGAATTCCGTTGGCAGCAGCGTGCCGACCGGGAAGCGCCCCGAGGCGATCCCGTCCAGAAGCTGCCGGGCGATCTCTGCTGAATTGGTTTTGCTCATTGGGATCGATTGCATCACTTCTCCATGAGACGGGGTAAACCCTCATTTGCGAAATATGTTCGAACATATTTAATGGTCGATATGTTCGAACATATTAGCGAACCCGACTCACCATCACAAGGTAGCACCATGTCCACCTACTCCTTTTCCGCGATTCCCGCCGCCAGCACCGTCGTCGACTCCGTCCTCTTCCGCGACGCGTTCGGCACGAAGCACATGCGCCAGATTTTCGCCGACGGCGCGCTGGTGCAGCGCTATATCGACGTCGAGGTCGCGCTGGCCAAGGCCGAGGCTCGCGTCGGCGTGATTCCGGCGGAGGCGGCCGAGGCCATCGCCCGCGAATCGCGCATCGAGCGGATCGACTTCGACCACATGCGTGAGGAAACCGACATCGTGGGCTACCCGATCCTGCCGCTGGTGCACCAGCTGGTGGCGATGTGCGGTGAGGCCGGGCGCTACGTGCACTGGGGCGCCACCACGCAGGACATCATGGACACCGCCGTGGCGCTCCAGGTGCGCGACGCGCTCGACAGCATCGACGCCGACATTCGTGAGCTGCGCGGCATTCTCGCCGATCTTTCGATCAAGCACCGCAATACGCCGATGGCCGGCCGCACCCACCTGCAGCAGGCGCTGCCGGTGACGTTCGGCTACAAGACCGCGATCTGGCTGGCGATGTTCGACCGCCACCAGCAGCGCCTCGCCGAACTGCGTCCGCGCGTGGCGGTGGTGGAGTTCGCCGGCGCGGCCGGCACGCTGGCTTCGCTGGGCGGACAAGGCGACAACAAGGGCTTCGACGTGCAGCGCGCGCTAGCCGAGGAACTTGGCCTCGGCGTACCCGCCACCACGTGGCACGTGGCGCGCGACGGCTTTGCCGAGGCGGTCAACCTGCTGGCGCTGGTCACCGGGTCGCTCGGCAAGATCGCGCTCGACATCATGATCATGGCGTCGACGGAATTCGCCGAAGTCTACGAGCCGTTCGTCAAGGGCCGCGGCGCTAGCAGCACCATGCCGCAGAAGCGCAATCCGATCTCGAGCGAACTGATGCTCGCGGCGTCGAAGGCGGTGCGCCAGCACGCGGGCCTGATGGTCGACGCGATGGTGCAGGACTTCGAGCGCGCCACCGGCCCCTGGCATGCCGAATGGATCGCCATTCCGGAGAGCTTCATTCTCACGTCGGGCGCGCTGCATCAGGCGAAGTTCGCGCTGGGCGGGCTGATCGTGGATACCGCCCGCATGAAGCACAACCTCGGCATCACCAACGGGCTGATCGTGGCGGAGGCCGTGATGATGGGCATGGCGCCGCATATCGGCCGCCAGCAGGCCCACGATGTGGTCTACGACGCCTGCCGCGCCGTCAACGAATCGGGCGGAACGCTGGCCGACGCACTGTGCGCGCTGCCGGCCGTCACCCGGCATTTCGAGCGCGCCGCCATCGAGCGCATGACCGACCCGGCCAACTACCTCGGCCTCGCCCCGCAGATGGTGGATCAAGCCATCGAACTGTCCCGCAAGGTGGCCTGAGCACTGGCCCCGGTGGAGGAAGACATCATGCAAAACCAGACCATCCAGACCCCAGCCACCCCGCCGGCCAACCTGCCGGAGGTCCCGCCAAATGTCCCGCCGAATGTTCCGCCGAACAGCGTGCGCCTGCCCTGGTATCGCAAGCTCGGCATGCAGGTGCTCGTCTCGCTGATCCTCGGCATCGCCGTCGGCTTCCTGTTTCCGAAGTTCGCATCGCAGCTCAAGCTGCTGGGTGACATGTTCCTGGCGCTGATCAAGGCCGGCGTGGCGCCGCTGGTGTTCCTCACCATCGTCCACGGCATCGCCTCGGCGGGCGACGTGAAGAGTGCCGGGCGCGTGGGCTGGCGGTCGATCCTGTATTTCGAGGTGATCTCCACCATCGCGCTGGTGGTCGGCATCGTCGCCGGCAACGCGCTGGAGATCGGCAAGGGCATGTCGCACGTGGCCGGCAGCGCCGTCACGCCGGCCGCCGCCAAGGCCGCCGCGCCGCAAGGCTTCCTCGAATTCATGATGCATATCGTGCCCGACAACTTCGTCGGCGCCTTCGCCAAGGGTGAACTGCTGCAGGTGGTGGTGCTGGCGGTGATGGTCGGCATCGGCATTCTCGCCATTCCCGAGAGCCGCCGCGTGAAGATCAACGACGGCCTCGACACCATCTCGGAGGTGCTGTTCTCGTTCATCAACCTGGTGATGAAGCTGGCGCCGATCGGCACCTTCGGTGCGGTGGCGTACTCCGTAGGCAGCAATGGCGCCGCCGTGCTGGTCGCGCTCGCGCAGTTCGTGCTGAGCTTCTATGCGCTGGTGGTGCTGTTCATCGCCGTCGTCCTCGGCCTCGTGGCGAAGCTGGCCGGCTTCAGCCTGTGGCGCTTCCTGCGCTACATCAAGGACGAGATCCTGATCGTGCTCGGCACCGCATCGTCGGAAAGCGCGCTGCCGCGCTTGCTGATCAAGCTCCAGCGCCTGGGCTGCGCCAAGCAGACCGTCGGCCTGGTGCTGCCGACCGGCTATGCGTTCAACCTCGACGGCACGTCGCTCTTCATGGCGATGGGCGTGATGTTCATCTCGCATGCCTACGGCGTGCCGCTGACGCTGGATCACCAGATCGGCATCCTGCTGCTCATGCTGCTGACGTCCAAGGGTGCGGCCACGGTCTCGGGCGGGTCGTTCGTGGTGTTCGCCGCGACGGTGACGTCAACGGGGATCCTGCCGGTGGAGGGCCTGGCGGTCATCTTCGGCGTCTACCGATTCCTGTCGATGGCCATCTCGACGTGCAACACCATCGGCAACAGCGTGGCGACCGTGGTCATCGCCAAGTGGTCGGGCACCTTCGACGCCGAGACCGCGAAGCGCCACCTCTATCCCGAACGCTATCCGGACATTGGTGCAGCTGACGCCGCGCTCGACGACGGCACCCTGCTGGGCGAGGACGCCGACGCCGCCAATCCGCATTCGTCCGGTATCCCGATGAAGCGCGCCACCGCGATCTGAGCCGGACCCCCAAACACCAACGAGGAGACAACCCATGAAGAACATCAAGCCCATCGCCCGCCAGGTGCTCGCCACCACGGCTACCATCGTCGCTGCCATCGGGGCGTCAGTCATCACCGCCACGCCAGCGTTTGCCCAGGCCTACCCCAGCAAGCCCATTACCTGGATCGTGCCCTTTGCGGCCGGCGGTCCCACCGATGCGCTGGCGCGCAACATCGCGGAGCGCGTGTCGCGCGAGGTCGGGCAGTCGATCATCATCGACAACTCGCCCGGCGCCGGCGGCACGGTGGGCACCACCAAGGCGGCCCGCGCGGCGGCGGACGGCTACACGATGCTGGTCGGCCACATGGGCTACATGGGCGCGGCGCCCGCGCTGTACAAGAAGCTGTCGTATGACCCGGTCAAGGACTTCGCGCCGGTCTTCCGTTTCCCGGATACGCCGATGGTGCTGATGGTCCGCAAGGAGCATCCCGCGAAGACCGTGGGCGAGCTGGTGGACTTCGGGCGGAAGAACCCCGGCAAGCTCTTCATCAGCAACGCGGGCATGGGGTCCACGTCCCATCTGGTGGCGGCCTTGTTTGCGGCGTCGGCCGGAATGAAGGTGTCGCTGGTGCCCTACAAGGGCGCCGGGCCCGCGCTGATCGACGTGATCGGCGGGCAGGTGGACGGCATGTTCGACCAGACCAACACCGCGCTGCCGCAGATCACGGAGGCGAAGGTTCGCCCGCTGGCCGTGACGTCGGCTACGCGCGTGGCGCAGCTCAAGGACGTGCCGACGCTGGCCGAGACCGTGCTCCCGGGCTTCGAGGCCGCGACGTGGTACGGCATCTATGCGCCGAAGGGCACGCCGCAGCCGGTCATCGACAAGATGCAGCAGGCGTATCTGAAGGTGATGACGGACAAGGCGTTCACGGCGAAGCTGGCGGCGCAGGCCATCCAGATGCTGCCGCCGGAGCAGTACACGGCGGCGGCGCTCGGCAAGCACACCGAGGCCGAGGTGGCACGCTGGAAGGTCGTCGCCGCGAAAGCCAATATCACGCTGGACTGACGATGACCACGCACCGTATAGAGCATGACGCGTTCGGTCCGGTGGAGATTCCGGAGGACCGCTACTGGGGCGCGCAGACGCAGCGCGCGCTGGCCATCTTCGAGGTCGGCACGGAGCGTTTTCCTGAATGCCTGATCCACGCCTTCGGCCTGCACAAGATGGCCGCCGCCCACGCCAACCTGCGCTGCGGCGCGCTCGACGCGCGGCTGTGCGACGCCATCGTGGCGGCCGCGGCGGAGGTGCGCTGTGGCCGTTTCGACGACCACTTTCCGCTGACCATCTGGCAGACCGGCTCCGGCACGCAGACC
Organism: Cupriavidus sp. 01L415; assembly: GCF_056400065.1. NCBI lineage: Bacteria > Pseudomonadati > Pseudomonadota > Betaproteobacteria > Burkholderiales > Burkholderiaceae > Cupriavidus > Cupriavidus sp. 01L415. Next base: position 186,265 of record NZ_JBFTSP010000007.1, read on the forward strand.
AACATGAATGCCAACGAGGTCATCGCGAACCGGGCCAACGAGAGCTTCGGCCAGCCGCTGGGCACCCGGTCGCCCGTGCATCCGAATGACCACGTCAACGCCTCGCAGTCGTCCAACGACAGCTTTCCCACGGTCATGCACATGACCGCCGCCATCGAACTGGATGACCGGCTGGTCCCGGCCCTCGAACGCCTGCACGCCGCCCTGCGGGAGCGCGCGATTGCCTTCGCCGATGTGCTGAAGATCGCGCGCACGCATCTGATGGATGCCGTGCCCACGACCCTGGGCCAGAGCTTCGATGGTTATGCGGCGCAGGTCGGCAACGCGCTGGCACGCATCCATGACGCCATGCCGCGCCTGCTGGTGCTGCCGCAAGGCGGCACGGCGGCCGGCACCGGTCTCAACGCGCCGCCGGGCTTCGATGCCGCCTTCTGCGAGGAAGCCGCCCGGCTCAGCGGGCTGGCGTTCCGGCCCAACCCCTGCAAGGTCGAAGGCATGGCCGCGCACGACGCGCTGCTGGAGCTGTCCGGTGTGCTCGGCGTGATCGCGGCGTCGTTCACCAAGATCGCCAACGACCTGCGCTGGATGGGTTCCGGCCCCCACTGCGGGTTGGGGGAGCTGGTGCTGCCGGCGGATGGCCTGACGTCATCGATCATGCCCGGCAAGCGCAACCCGACCATCGCCGAGGTCATGGTGCAGGCGGCGATGCAGGTCGCAGGCAATCACGTGACGGTGACGATGGCGGCCGCCTCCGGCAACTTCGAGCTGAACGTGGCGAAGCCGGTGCTGATCTACAACGTGCTGCAGTCGATCCGCCTGCTGGCAGACAGCGCCGACATGGTCGCGCGCCGCCTGCTTCCCGGCCTGGAGCCGGCCCGCGAACGGCTGGCGCGCCAGCTTGAAAGCCCGCTGCTGGCCGTGACCGCGCTGAATCCGGTGCTGGGGTACGACGCGGCCGCCCGCATCACCCGCCACGCCACCGAGAATCGAATCACGCCGCGCGAAGCGGCCATCGCACTCGGGCTGCTGGACGGCGAGACATTCGACCGGCTGGTGGATCTCCGGCGCATGGCAGGCGGATGAGGGAATGGGCCGAGGCGCGGGCGCCGGCCGTTCCCGGACGGGAGGCCGGCGTCCGTCGCCAGGCGCCGAGAGCGTAACTTGCCGCACGCTACGCGGGAAGAATCGGCGGGGTCAGCGTTCGTCGCAAACGGCCAGAATAAGGTCTACATTTAAGGCGAGATAAGCACCCCTTATCGGAGACCCGCCGCCCGTTACCGGCCTGAAACTGTGGGACGCGCAGTGGCGTCTTCACCTGTCGCATGAACATGATTCGATGAGATCAATCGTTCTTCAGCGCCATAACGACTAGCGACCATGCCACTTTCCATCCAGGTCCCCCCTGAAACCGTCAGGAAGTGGCAAGAGATTGTGGATCTGCTCGCCGAGATCATGCGCGTTCCGTCCGCGTTGATCATGCAAGTCGAGCCCCCGAACATCAAAGTCTTCGTTTCCAGCGAGTCCAAGGGGAATCCTTACGAGCAGGCCGAAACCGCGCCGTTGAACACGGGGCTCTATTGCGAGACCGTGATGAAGACCCGTCAACCGCTGCTCGTCCCCGACGCGCTCCAGGACGAAGCGTGGAAATCGAATCCCGATATCAAGCTGGGGATGATCTCGTACCTGGGTTTGCCGATCAGTTGGCCCGATGGCCAGATATTCGGAACGATCTGCGTTCTCGACAGGGAAAGGAACGAGTACAGCGATCTGTTCCTCAGGCTCCTGCACCAGTGGCGCGACGTGTTGCAGGCCGATCTGGGATCGCTGGCAACACTGAATCAGCAACTCGAAGAGCGCGAGGCGAAGATCCAGCGGCTGGTGGATGCCAACATCATCGGCATCTTCACCTGGCAGCAGGAGAGCATTGTCGAGGCCAATGACGCGTTTCTCCGCATCGTGGGCTATGAGCGCGAGGATCTCGTCGCCGGGGGTCTCCGCTGGACCGACATGACTCCGCCGGAATGGCTCGACCTCGATTTCCAGCAATGGATGCCGGAGCTCAAGCGGACGGGCCGCCTGCAACCATTCGAGAAAGAGTTTTTCCGCAAGGATGGCAGCCGGGTGCCAGTGCTGATCGGCGTGGCGGACTTCGAGGAAGCGGCGAAGCAGGGTGTCGCTTTCGTGCTCGATTTGAGCGAGCGTAAGCGCGCGGAGGCCGAAGCGCGCGAAAGCGAGCGCCGCTATCGCGAGATCCAGGCTGCGCTGGCGCACGCAAACCGCATCGCCACCCTGGGGCAGCTCGCGGCCTCGGTCAGCCATGAAATCAAGCAACCGATCGGCGCGTGCGCCGTCAACGCCGAGGCGGGGCTACGCTGGCTGGGTGCAGCGTCGCCGAATCTGGAGGAGGCTCGCCAGGCGTTTGAACGTATCGCCAAAGACGCAAGGCGCGCCGGCGAGGTGATGAACCGCGTTCGCGCACTCGTCAGAGACACCCCGATGAACAGGGAGTGGGTGCAGATCAACGAGCCGATTCGCGAGGTTATTGCGCTGACGCGCAGCGATGCCATCAGGAACAATGTCTCCGTGCGGACGGCGTTTGCGGAGGATTTGCCGCTGGTTCAAGGTGACCGCGTGCAGCTCCAGCATGTGATGCTGAACCTGATTATCAACGCCATCGAAGCGATGAGCGCGGTGGACGACGGACCGCGAGAACTGACGATCAGTACGGGCAAGGCGCCGGGTGCCGTCCTGGTGACCGTGAGCGATACGGGACCGGGTGTCGATCCCGGGAACATCGATCGCCTGTTCGAGGAGTTCAATACGACAACGGCGGTTGGCATGAGCATGGGGCTGCCGATTTGCCAATCGATCGTGCAAGCGCACGGCGGAACGCTGCGGCTCACCGCAAACGCGCCGCGCGGCGCTGTATTCCAGTTCACCGTGCCGGCGAGTCAGGACGACGTGCTTCCGCCAGCCGTGGCTCAATGAGGGCGGGCAGCGCAGGGAACCGACGCCTTGTGCTGCACGCGCAAGCGAATCACACCGACGAAAGCATCGACATGACTGCCGACCTTGCCAATTCCTGGCTGACCTTCAGCGCGCCAGTGGCCGCCGCACGGGCCGCAGGCCGCCCGCTCGTGGCACTGGAATCGACCATCATCGCGCACGGCATGCCTTACCCGGAGAACGTTCGCACCGCACGCGAAGTGGAGGCCGTGATTCGCAGCCTGGGTGCCGAGCCGGCGACGATCGCGTTGATCGGCGGGCGAATCCGCATTGGCCTTTCGGACGAAGAACTGGAACTGCTCGGCCGCTCGGGTGAGGCACAGAAGGTCAGCCGCCGCGACCTGCCGGCCGTGCTGGCCAGCGGCGGGCTCGGCGCCACGACAGTCGCCGGCACCATGATATGCGCGGCGCTGGCGGGCATCGAGGTCTTCGTCACCGGCGGCATTGGCGGCGTGCATCGCGGTGCGCAGGAGAGCTTCGACATCTCCGCCGATCTGCAGGAACTGGCAAAGACCTCGGTGGCGGTGGTCTGTGCCGGTGCGAAATCCATCCTCGATATCGGGCTCACACTGGAATACCTGGAAACCCACGGCGTGCCGGTGCTCAGTTGCGAGCAAGACAATTTCGCTGCGTTCTATACGCGCGACAGCGGCTTTCGCGCCGATTTCAGGCTCGACGATGCGACGGAGCAGGCGCGCTTCATCCGCACCAAGTGGGACCTGGGGCTTGCGGGCGGCGTGGTGTTGAGCGCCCCGGTGCCGGAGGCGGCAGCGATGGCGTCCGATGACATCGACGCGCTGACGCAGCAGGCGCTTGACGAGGCCACGGCGCAAGGCATCACCGGCAAGGCCGTGACCCCGTTCCTGCTGGCCCGCATCAAGGCGCTGACGGGTGGACGCAGCCTGGCGACGAACATCGCGCTCGTCAAACATAACGCCGAGGTGGGGGCAAGGCTGGCCGTGGCGCTGGCGCAGGCAAGGCGCACGTAAAGCGCGGATTCAGACTGCAGCAAGGCCTCCATCGATCAGATAGAGCACGATCGAGAACGTCACGATCGACATGAGGGTGCTGCTGAGGATGGATGTGGCCGCTTCGCTCTGATAGGCCCCGGCTTCGTTGGCGAACATCGCCGGAATCGTCGCGGACGGCAGTGCGCAGAGCAGGATCATCTGCTGGGCGTAGATACCCTTGACAGAAAGAAGAATGGTCGCGCCGATCATCAGCGCCGGGTGCACGACGAGTTTCAGGCCCATGTTCACCCACACCTCGCTGGACAGGTTCAGTCGCACGGACGACATGATCAGGCCGAGACAGAACAGCGAAACACCGGGCGTTGCCTTGCCGAGCAGATTGAGCGATTCGGCCATGACAGGTGGGAGCTTGATCGCGAGGAGGGAGAGCAGGATGCCGATGGCGGGTGCCCACATGAGTGGCCGGCGGATGGCGCCCGAGATGCTGGCGACGAACGCCTGAGTCCCGCTGCCTTTGCCGCTGGCGATTGCCAGCATCATCGTGGTCAGCGGAATCATCACGAGGCTTGCCACCAGGTTGAGCACCAGTACGGAGTACAGGCTGGCGGGGCCGAACATGGCCTGCAGGATCGGGATACCCATGAATGCGGCATCCGGGAATCCGACCACGAAGCCCTTCAGCGTGGCAGCCTTCAGTTCGCGATAGCGAAACCACCCGATGGCAAACGCCACGACGTACATCCCCATGATGCCGATGAACGTTGCGACCACGAACCGGAAGTCGAGCAGTTGCGAACGCGGCGTGCCGGCCATGCCGACCAGCAGCAGGGCGGGGAAGATCCAGTTGAGCACCAGCCGGCTGATCAGCAGGCTATCCGAATGATTGAGCTTGCCGCGCTTTCCCGCGAGAAATCCGAGCACGATGATAAACGCGACCGGCAGCAGAGGCCCTGCGATACGTTCCAACATTTTTGATACTCCTTGGCATCCGCGTCCGCGCCGTCAGGTCTGTCCCTCCGTCCGGCCTGCGATGGCCTTTGATGCCCGGCACGTTATCCGCGCCGGGCTGACATGCATGGCACGTTCAGGCCACCCGGTAGTCGCGGATCACTTCCGCACTGGGCTCAAGGCCAAGACCCGCGCCCTGAGGCACGGCGAATGCACCGTTCTTCGGGATGATGGCGTCCCCATAGAGCTGCGCCTCGAGGTCGAAATAGCGCCATTCGACGAGCGCATCGGGACCGCCCAGCGCGGCGCTTGCGTGCACACTGGCGAGGAGCCCAGGACCGTCATAGAAGGTGTGAACCATCACCGTGACGTTGTTGGCGTTGGCCAACGCGTACACCTTTTTCAACTCGGTCAGGCCACCCATCTTCGCCGGGCTCGGCTGGATGAAGTCGACGGCCCCTGCTTCGAAGAGATGCTGGAAGTCCATCAACGTCGACGCGTTCTCGCCAGCGGCAATGGGGATGCCGCCCGCTTGCCTGACGCGCGCGAGCCCGGAATAGTTTTCCGGCGGCCATACTGGTTCTTCGAGCCAACGCAGATTGAAAGGCCGGAGTTTTTCCGCCATGTCGAGCGCTTCGCGGACACTCCAGGGGCAGTTGACGTCGAGCGTGATGTCGATGTCGTCACCTGCCGTCTCGCGCGCCGCGCGGACGCTTTCCACGTCGATCTCGTGCAGCTTGAGATGGCGAAAGCCGTCGCGCAGCGCGCGCGCCACGTTTTCCCGCACAAGTTCCGGATCGGAATACCGGGTCAGGCTGGCGTAGGCGCGAAGCGAAGTGGCATCGCTGCCGCCGAGCAATTGATAAACCGGTTTGCCTGCGGCCTTTCCCGCGATGTCCCACAGTGCGATGTCGATAGCGGAAAGGCTGTGGAGGAAGGCGCCGCTGCGCCCGAAAACATGAAATTTCCGCTGCATGTCGAGCATCAGCTTTTCAAGCTGCGAGGCATCCCGGCCGACGATTGCGGGAGCGAGAATCGTGTCGATGACGACCTTGGCAGGCGCAACCGCCGCAAAGCCGAAGGTCTCGCCCCAACCCACCACGCCCGTATCCGTCGTGACCTTGACGACCAGCGAGTCCGCTGTCTGCAAGCCGCTTTTACCCCACACGGCTTCATCAGACCGGCCACCTGCGGTGAACGGAATGCGCAGCGGTATCGCCTCGACACTTGCAATTTTCATGATGCCCCCTTCCGCGTGTTCGCGGATCGCTCGATTCGTTTCGGGCATCAGGGCGCCATCGGCGCCACCTGCGAGAATTGCTCGTTGCCCCTAGTCTTCAATCTAGATGGATTGCCGTCGAACTCGCATACCCACCAAGGCGAATGAGTCTTGCGTGACAGGAACAAGTCAGGTGAACAGGGCGCGCGTCGCGCGTCGGCAAGAAGGCAATCGGGAGAGCAGGACTGCACTTGCCATGAGGGGAGATGGGGGAAACGGGGGGATGGTGGTGTTGCCGGCACGCAGGTGACGTCAGTCGCACGCTACCAGTTGGGCGCCACGGCGGTTGGAATGGGCAGGTGGCTTTCGATTTGCCGATCGATCGGGCAAGCGCCGGAGCGCTACGGCTCGCTGCCTAGTCATCCTTGATCATCAGGTCCACGGCATCGCGACCCGCAAGTTCTCCCACGAGATGTGCCCACCGTCGCGAGAATGGGGAGCCCATGACCTTCATTCGCTTGCCAGAAGGCACCACCCCGCGCGAGCCATCCGCCCGTTCGACCTGAAGCCAGGTATCAAACATGTCCTTGGAGGTACTCACGAGATCAACATGAATCGCATAACCTCGGTACTCGGTAAGCCGATGCATCCTTGCGCTCCTCATCTTGCCAACAGATCAAACCATTCGCAGAGATCCTTACACCCATCTGAAATTCGGCAAGACGTCACTATGTTCGTCCACGCTGACGCCACCTAGATCATGGACCGTCCGCCTGAGCAAGTCCCGGGACTTCGCATCGCAATTGGCGATCATCAGGATCTGTCCTGCCACCACCGGAAGCTTGCGGGCGGTCAGCTTGAGGCGCCGGA
>NZ_JBFTSP010000008.1:0-185799 GCF_056400065.1 Cupriavidus sp. 01L415
GCTGTCTACGCCATGGCGGTTGGCGATCTCATCAAAGCTTGACTGACCGTCCAGATAGTCCTGGATCACTGTCAGCCTGAACTGCTCCGAGTACCGATACATAAAAAACACCCCAAAAGTTGGTGTCCAACTTTTGGGGTGCAGTTCAAATCGGGCCGGCTTTTTTTGCATGACTGGCAACTATTGCCGCGCGTTGCGCCGGTTATCCGGCCACGGCGTATTGAAGTTGGTGCGGAACGGGTTGATATCGAGTCCGCCGCGCCGCGTATAGCGTGCGTAGACCGCCAGCTTCACCGGCTTGCACATGCGCATGACGTCCGTGAAGATCCGCTCCACGCACTGCTCGTGGAACTCGTTGTGGTTGCGGAACGAAATCAGATATTTCAGCAGCCCTTCCTGGTCGATCGGCGCGCCCACGTAGCGGATCTGCACGCTGCCCCAGTCCGGCTGGCCCGTCACCAGGCAATTGGACTTCAGCAGGTGCGAGACCAGCGATTCCTCCACCGGCGATTCGTCCTGGTCGGCTGACAGCAGGGACGGGTCCGGCTCGTAGATGTCGGTTTCGATATCGAGCCGGTCCAGCAACAGGCCTTCCAGTTCGCCCATTTTCTGCGTGCCGAGATCCGCCTCGGTCACCAGCCGCACCTGCACGGTGCCGCCGGTCGCTTCCGAGAGGTCGTGGTGCAGCAACTGCTGGAGCGCCTCCGCCGAGGCCACCTTGCTCTGGTTGAACGAATTCAGGTACAGCTTGAACGACTTGGACTCGACGATGTTCGGCGTATCGGCGGGAATGATGAACGTGGCCAGCGCCACCTGCGGCTTGCCCTTCAGATTCAGCCAGGAGACCTCATAGGCGTTCCAGATGTCCACGCCGAAGAACGGCAGCGCGCGTCCTTCGGCCAGGCCGATCTCGGTGCGCTTGGGCTGCCGCGGGATCGGGAACAGCAGCGCGGGGTCGTACTCGGTCTTGTAGGCCGAGGGCTTGCCCAGCGGGGAGTGTTCGGGGAGCGTCATGGTCGGGAATCAGGAAAGGAACAGCTTGTAGACGGGGTTGTCAGTCTCGTCCCAGTGTACGTAACCCAGCGTGGAAAGGAAGGCGCGGAATGCGCGCTTCTCGTTCTTCGGGACCTGGATGCCCACCAGGATGTTGGAGGTGTCCGCGCCCTGGTTGCGGTAGTGAAACAGGCTGATGTTCCAGTTCGGACTCATGCTCGACAGGAAGCGCATCAGCGCGCCCGGCCGCTCCGGGAATTCGAAGCGATACAGCAGTTCGTCATGGGCCAGCGGCGAGTGGCCGCCCACCATGTAGCGGATGTGCTGCTTGGCCAGTTCGTCGTTGGACAGGTCCAGCGTATCGAATCCGTGGCGGCGGAAGTTGGCGGCGATCTTGTCGCTCTCCGCGCGGCTGGCGATCTGCACGCCCACGAAGATATGCGCCACGTCCTTGTCGGCGATGCGGTAGTTGAACTCGGTCACGCTGCGCGTGCCCACCTGTTCGCAGAAACGCTTGAAGCTGCCGCGTTCCTCCGGGATCGTGACGGCGAAGACGGCCTCGCGGGCCTCGCCCACCTCGGCGCGCTCGGCGACGAAGCGCAGGCGGTCGAAGTTCATGTTGGCGCCGCACGCAATCGCCACGAGGTGCTGGTTCTTCAGCTTTTCGCGCTCGGCGTAGGCCTTCAGGCCCGCCACCGCCAGCGCGCCGGCCGGCTCCAGGATGCTGCGAGTGTCCTGGAACACATCCTTCACACCCGCGCAGATCGCGTCGGTGTCGACAAGGATGATCTCGTCGACCAGTTCCCGCGTGATGCGGAAGGTCTCCTTGCCGACCAGCTTCACGGCGGTGCCGTCCGAGAACAGGCCCACGTCCTTCAGCTCCACGCGCTTGCCGGCCTCCACGGAACGCTTCATCGCGTCGGAATCGAAGGTCTGCACGCCGATCACCTTGATGTCCGGCCGCACCGCCTTGATGTACGACGCGATGCCGGAGATCAGGCCGCCGCCGCCGATGGCCACGAAGATCGCATGGATCGGGCCCGGGTGCTGCCGCAGGATCTCCATCGCGATCGTGCCCTGGCCGGCGATGACCTCGGGATCGTCGAACGGGTGGATGAACGTGAGCTTGTGCTTCTTCTCGAGTTCCGCCGCATGGTTGTACGCATCGCTGTACGAATCGCCGTGCAGCACGATCTGGACCCAGTCGCCGCCCCGTTCGCGTACGGCGTCGATCTTCACCTGCGGCGTGGTGGTCGGCATGGCAATGATCGCCTTGCACTGCAGTCGCGCGGCGGACAGCGCCACGCCCTGTGCATGGTTGCCGGCCGATGCGGCGATCACGCCGCGTCGGAGTTCCTCGGGCGACAGCGACGCCATCTTGTTGTACGCGCCGCGCAGCTTGAACGAGAACACCGGCTGGGTGTCCTCGCGCTTGAACCAGACCGCGTTGCCGGTGCGCGCGGAAAGCGCGTGCGCATAGGTCAGTTCGGTTTCCTGCGCCACGTCGTACACCTTGGCGGTCAGGATCTTCTTGAGGTAGTCGGGCTTGGCTGGCGTGCGGGTCATGGTGGGCAGAGGCGTCACGCGCGCGCTAATGGCAACGCGGGTGGCAAAAAAAGCCGGAAAAATCGGCGGAAACCGCCAATGATAATGGATGGCGCCCATCCGCGACGCGTTGCGGAGGCGTCCCCCGTGCGCTGGCGATCGCACGCGATACGCTCCGCGACGTGGCGCAAGAGCCACTGGCGACGGGGGAAATCGCGGGCGGCGCTGTAGGACAGCGCCCGGTGGACGCTGGTCAAAGTCACGTGCTACGGTGTACCGCGATGCCCTCGCTACCTCTCATCGAACCCAATACCGCGCTGTTTCTGGACTTCGACGGCACGCTGGCCGACCTCGCGCCGCGCCCCGACCTGGTGCAGGTGGAGCCGGAACTGGTTGGCACGCTGCGTGCCCTGCATACCTGCCTGAACGGCGCGCTTGCCATCATCTCGGGCCGGCCCGTGGTCGAGCTCGACTACTTCCTGCAACCCCTGCGACTCCCCGCTGCCGGCGTGCACGGTGCCGAATTCCGCCATGGCGGCGAGCGGATCATCACGCCGCCGGCGCCGGGCATCGGCCCCTTGCTGCCGCATCTGGAGGCCCTGGTGCAACGCCATCCGGGGCTCCAGCTCGAGCGCAAATCCGTGGCCGTGGCCATTCACTACCGCCAGGTTCCGGAACTGGAGCCGCTCGTGCGCGCCGCCGTGGCCGACGTGCTGCGCGATGCCGTCGGTCTGGAAGGATTGCCCGGCAAGATGGTTGTCGAGATCAAGCCCGCCGGCGTGGACAAGGGCGATGCGATTGCATCGTTCATGCGCTCGCCGACGTTTGCCGGCCGCATGCCGCTGTTCGCCGGTGACGACGTCACCGACGAAGCCGGCTTTGCGGTCGTGCGCGAACTGGGCGGCGTCGGCGTGCTGGTCGGGCAGCGCGCCAGCGCCGCGACCGTCAGCGTGACCGGCCCCGCCGCGCTGCGCTGCTGGCTGCACCGCTCCGCGCACGCGCTGACGCATCGCATGGCGAACCGGGACGCCGATCCCTCCGCCGCCGATGCCGAGACGCGGCTCCACGCGCAGAATTCATCACATCGACGCTAAGGGAGAATTCGCTGTGACCAACCCTGCCAGCCCGGCCACGCACGGGTCCATCGCGCCGGAGACGCCGGCGGTCAATACCGATTCCGATTGTTCCAGCCGCTACGCCGAGCCGTCGCTGTCGCTCGGCATGATCGGCAATTGCGGGTTCTCGGCGCTCGTCGACGGACGCGGCCGCATCGTCTGGTGCTGCATGCCGCGCTTCGACGCCGACCCGGTGTTCAACAAGCTGCTGGATCCGACCGAAAACGGCGGCCACTTCTCGATCGAGATCGAGGATTTCCAGGAAGCCACGCAGTGGTACGAGCCGAACACGGCCATCCTGCGCACGCACCTGATCGACAAGCACGGCAGCTGCCTCGAGATCACCGACTTCTGTCCGCGCTTCTTCCGGCTCGGGCGCTATTTCCGCCCCCTGACGCTGGTGCGCCGCATTCGCCCGGTCCGTGGCGCGCCGCGCGTGCGCGTGACCGTGGCGCCGCGCTTCAACTGGGGCCGCATCAAGCCGGAGATGACGCGCGGAAGCAGCCACGTGCGCTACATCGGCGATGGCCTGACGCTGCGCATGACCACCGATGCGCCGCTGGCGTACGTGCTGTCGAACACGCCGTTCCTGGTGACGCGCGGCTACAACTTCATCCTCGGCCCGGACGAGACGCTGGCGCACGGCGTGGAAGAAATCGCCCGCGATTTCGAGCAGGAAACCACGTCGTACTGGCGGCTCTGGAGCCGGCGCCTGGCGGTGCCGCGCGAATGGCAGGAAGCGGTGATCCGCGCCGCCATCACGCTCAAGCTGTCGTTGTACGAGGAGACGGGGGCCATCGTCGCGGCGATGACGACGAGTATCCCCGAGGCACCCGGCAGCGGCCGCAACTGGGACTACCGCTATTGCTGGCTGCGGGACGCGTTCTTCGTCGTGCGCGCGCTGAACAGCCTGTCCGAGGTCGGCACGATGGAGGACTACCTGCGCTGGCTGTCCAACGTGGTCATGCAGTCGCAGGACGGGCACATCCAGCCGCTCTATGGCATCGGCCTGGAGCGCGAGCTGCCGGAAAGCGTGCTCGACCACCTGTGCGGCTATCGCGGCATGGGCCCGGTGCGCGTTGGCAACCAGGCGCAGGAACACTTCCAGCACGATGTCTATGGCAACGTGGTGCTCGGCGCCGCGCAGGCCTTCCACGACCACCGGCTGTTGCATCGCGGCGGGCCTGCCGAGTATCGCCGGCTCGAGGACGTGGGCGAACAGGCCGTGCGCGTATTCGGCACGCCGGACGCCGGCATGTGGGAGTTGCGCACGCGGGCGCGGGTGCATACGTCCTCCGCGCTGATGAGCTGGGCGGCGTGCGACCGGCTGGCCAAGATCGGTGAAAAGCTCGGGCAGCCCGCGCGCGCCGCGTACTGGCACGACCACGCGGACCGCATGAAGAAGCGCATCCTGGAAGAGTCATGGTCCGAGTCGCGGCAGGCGTTTGCGGAGAGCTTCGGCGGCAAGGAGCTCGACGCCAGCGTGCTGCTGATGGCCGAGGTCAATATCATCGATCCGAAGGACCCGCGCTTCATCGCCACGGTCAAGGCGCTGGAAGAATCGCTCTGCGACGGGCCTTACATGCGCCGCTACGAGGCACCGGATGACTTCGGCAAGCCGGAGACGGCATTCAACATCTGCACGTTCTGGCGCATCGACGCGCTGGCGCGCATTGGCCGTCGCGATGAGGCGCGCGAGATCTTCGAGGCCATGCTGGCCGCGCGCAATCCATTGGGGCTGCTCTCGGAAGACACTCACCCGGTCACCGGAGAGATGTGGGGCAATTTTCCCCAGACCTATTCGATGGTCGGCCTGATCAACGGTGCCATGCGCCTGTCCGCGCCATGGGAATCCGTGATCTGAAGAAGGGACTGGCAACGACAAAAAGCGATCTATGGGAAGACTTGTAGCGGTATCCAACCGGGTCGCCGATCCACGCAACCACGCGGCGGGCGGCCTGGCCGTGGCACTGTCCGGGGCACTCAGCAAGACCGGCGGCCTGTGGTTCGGCTGGAGCGGCCGGGCCGTGGAGCCCAGCCACGGCGGCACGCCGGGCGAGGGCGAACTGCACCTGTCGCAGGCCGGCAACGTGACGCTGGCCACGGTGGACCTGAGCCGCGAGGACTATGAAACCTACTACCTGGGCTACAGCAACGGCGTGCTCTGGCCGGTGTTCCACTACCGGCTGGACCTGGCCAACTTCGACGTGGGCAGCAACCTGACCGCCTACCGGCGCGTGAACCAGTTGTTCGCGCGCAAGCTGGCGCCGCTGCTGAAGCCCGATGACGTGATCTGGATCCACGACTACCACCTGATCCCGCTGGCGGCCGACCTGCGCGCGATCGGTTGCGGCCAGCGGATCGGCTTCTTCCTCCATATCCCGCTGCCGCCGCCACTGATCCTGGCCGCGATCCCGCAGCACGAGTGGCTGATGCGCGCATTGTTCGCGTATGACCTGCTGGGCTTCCAGAGCCAGGCCGATCTCGATCACTTCTCGCGCTACGTGCAGGGCGAAGCCGGCGCCGAGCCGATGGGCGAATACCGTTTCCGCGCGTTCCACCGCACCGTGCGCGCTCAGGCGTTCCCGATCGGCATCGACGTGGACGAATTCGCCGAACTGGGGCGCGGCGAGGAGGCGCAGGAAACCTACGAGATGATGCTTGCCCAGTACGCACGGCGGAGGCTGCTGCTCGGCATCGACCGGCTCGACTATTCGAAGGGGCTGCCGCAGCGGCTCAAGGCGTTCCACACGCTGCTGACGGAGTATCCGGAGAATCGCTCCAGCGCCACGCTCGTCCAGATTGCCGCGCCATCGCGCGAGTCCGTGGATGCCTATGCGGACCTGCGGCGCGAGATGGAAGGCATCACGGGCGCGATCAACGGGGAATTTGGCGAGCTGGACTGGATGCCGGTGCGCTACATCCATCGCTCCACGTCACGGCGGCGGCTGCCCGGGTTGTGCCGCGCCAGCAGCGTGGCGCTGGTGACGCCGCTGCGCGACGGGATGAACCTGGTGGCGAAGGAATACATCGCCGCGCAGGACCCGGACGATCCGGGCGTGCTGGTGCTGTCGCGCTTCGCGGGCGCGGCGGAACAACTGAAGGAAGCCCTGCTGGTCAATCCCTACGACACGCGCGCCACCGCGCAGGCGATCCAGCAGGCGTTGCACATGCCGCTGGCGGAACGCCGCGCGCGGCACCAGAAGTTGCTCGAAGGCATCCGTCATCAGGATGTGCACTGGTGGAGCAGCGAATACCTGCGCACGCTAATGGAAGCGGAAGGGGGCTGAGGCCTACGACGGGAGATCCCCCGGCGTGTCGATGTCCCGGAACGCGCCGTCGTCCTCGGTCAGGATGCGTGTGACCGGCTGCGACTTCAGCAGTGCGCGCGCGCCCTCGTCGCCATCGAGCCTCAGCAGGTCGTCGCGCCACGCGGCACCGAATCCCACCGGATGGCCGCGCTGGCCATTGCGCCACGGCGCGGCAATGGTGTCGGGCGTGGTGATTGTCAGCGCCACGGCACGCACCAGTTCCATCGGCAGCCACGGCATGTCCGCCAGTGCCACCACCCAGCCGCGCGCGTCGGGGCTGGCCGCCACCGCGGCGCGCAGCGCCATGCCCATGCCGGCTTCTGCATCCGGGGCTTCAATGACGCGGCAGCCACCGCGCCGCAATTCCTCGTTCAGGGCCGGATTGCCCGGACGCACCACGGCAATCGAGTTCGGCAGCGCGGCCGCCAGCGTGCGGGCGCTGCGCCACGCTACCGTACGGCCATCGGGCAAGGTCTCCAGCAGCTTGTTGCGCTGGCCGGCCGGGTCGAAGCGCCGGCCAAATCCTGCCGCAAGAAGGACCCCGGTGGGCAGGTCGGTGGTGGTCAGCGGGGCGCGGGCGGGCCGGGTCATGAGTGCGCCGCGGACGGGTTCGTCGCCCCCGCGGAAGGAGCGGGGGGAATCGGGCAACTGGCTTCGCCCGCGGCAATCTCGCGCGCCGCCTTGGCGCCTTCCACCTGCAGGATGTCCGGCAGCGAGACATGGTTCTTGGCGGCGATCACCTCGGCCAGGATCGAGATCGCGATCTCAGGCGGCGTGCGGCTGCCGATATAGATGCCGACCGGCCCGTGCAGGCGCGCAAGCTCCAGCTCGGTCAGGTCGAATTCCTTGAGCCGCTCGCGCCGCGCCTGGTTGTTGCGGCGCGACCCCAGCGCACCCACGTAGAACGCCGGCGTGCGCAGCGCCTCCATCAGCGCCAGGTCGTCGAGCTTGGGATCGTGCGTCAGCGCGATCACGGCGCAACGCTCGTCCATCTTCATGTCCATCACGGTGTCATCCGGCATCGTGCGCACCATCGTCACGCCCGGGATATCCCACGTCTCCGTGTATTCCTCGCGCGGATCGCAGACCGTCACCTGGAAGCCGAGGCCGACGGCGATCTGGCACAGGTACTTGGACAACTGCCCGGCCCCGATCACCAGCATCCGGTAGCGCGGCCCGTGGATGGTGAGCAGCGTCTTGCCGTCGAACGCCAGGCCGTCCGTGGCCTCGGCATGGCCGAGCGTGGCCGCGCCGGTGGCCATGTCGAGCGTGCGCGCCACCAGCCGGCCGCTTTCGACGAACTCCAGCAGTTCGGCGATGCCGCTTGCATTCGACAGCGGCTCCGCCACCAGTTCAATCGTGCCGCCGCACGGCAGGCCGAAGCGATGGGCTTCCTCGGCGCTGATGCCGTACTTGATGGCTTCCGGCCGGTTGGCCTTGATGCCTTCGCGCCGCACGCGGTCAATGATGTCGTCCTCGATGCAGCCTCCGGAGACCGAGCCCACCACGAGGCCGTCATCGCGTACCGCCAGCATCGCGCCCTCGGGGCGGGGGGAAGAGCCCCAGGTCCTGACCACCGTCACCAGCAATACGGCGTGACCTTCCTGCTGCCACCGCACGCTGCACTTCAGGACTTCGAGATCCACGCTGTCCATGATCGTTTCCGCTTTGTTTCGCTACCCTGTTCTTCGTTGCCGTCGGCCGCTTGCGCGTCGCCGGCTGCTTCGTTCGCGTCGTCATCGCCCGTCGCGCCGCCGCCCACTGCTTCGGTAAAGCGGGTGAAGAAGGCGTCGGCCATCTTTCGCGCGGCGGCGTCTACCAGCCGCGAGCCGATCTGGGCGATCTTGCCGCCCACCTGCGCCTGCACCGCATAGGTGAGCACGGTCTCGTCGCCTTCCGGCGCCAGCGTGACGCGTGCCGTCCCCTTGCCGAATCCGGCCGCACCGCCCTGTCCATCGAACTGGATGGTGTAGCTGTCCGGCGCCTGGATGTCCTGCAGCGCCATGCGGCCCTTGAAGCGCGCCTTGACCGGCCCCACCGCGGCGGTGAGGGCCAGCAGGTAGGCGTTTTCGCCGTCGGGCTCGATGCTCTCACATCCCGGAATACATTGCTTGAGCAGGGCCGTGTCGTTCAGTGCCTCCCAGGCGACCTGCTGGGGCACGGGCAGGCGCTGGGTCTGGTTCATTTCCATGTCGGCATTCCTTGGGTGAGGGGCTGGCGGACATCTTCGGCCAGCAGGGATTCCAGCGCAAACAGGCTGTCCAGGTTGTGCGCGGGGCGCAGCGCGTCCACGTGCGGCAGGATGGCCTGCATGCCGCGCGCGCGGGGCGAGAATTCCGCGTAGCGCAATAACGGGTTGAGCCAGATGATGCGGTGCGCAAAGCGGCGCAGGCGAGCCATTTCCGCGTCCAGCAGGTCGATGTGTTCCAGGTCGATGCCGTCGCTGACCAGCAGCACCGTGGCGCGTCCGGCCAGCGTGCGGCGCGCCCATTGCCGGTTGAAGGTGGCCAGCGCGGCGCCGATGCGCGTGCCGCCCGCCCAGTCGCGCACCTGGCCCGCGATCAGGTTGACGGCGTCGTCGGGGTCGCGCTCGCGCAACGCGCGCGTCACGTTGGTCAGCCGCGTGCCGAACAGGAACACGTGCATGCGCTCGCGCGATTGCATCAGCGCATGGCAGAAATACAGCACGGCGCGCGAGTACTGGCTCATCGATCCCGAGATATCGAGCAGCAGGACGACGGGCGGCTTGCGCTCGGCATGCTTGCGGAACTTCCAGCGCAGCCATTCGCCGTGTTGCCGGACCGCCAGCCGCGCGCTGGCGCGCAGGTCGGCGCGGGTGCCGCAGGCGGCCGCCCGCAGCCGGCGCGTGCGCTGCAGCGCAAGATGGGTGCGGCGCGTGCGGACCATATGCTGCAGCGCACGCCATTCGTCGGCGGTGAGGGTTTCGAAATCGCGCTGCGCCAGCCGCTCCTGGTCGGAGAACGTCAGCGGGGCGCTGAAGCGTTCCTCGCGGCCCGGCTGGTCGCGGGAGGGGGCCGGAGGGTTGCGTGCGGCGAGTGCATCGGCCAGCCGGTTGCTGCGCTTCGGCGGCGGCGCGCCGACATCGACGCGTGGCAACAGCATCGCGCGCATCTTGCCTTCCCAGTCGGGGTCGCGCCAGAACAGATCGAAGGCGGCGTCGAACAACGGGCGCTGGTCGGGGCCGGACAGCACCAGCGCAGCCAGTGCGGCGCGGACTTCATCGCGCGCGCCGATGTCGACATGGCACAGCGCGTCGAGCGCATCGACGGCATGCGCGGGCGTCAGCCCGAAGCCGGCATCGCGCAACAGCCGCATGAAGTGCGTGACGTTGCGCGCCAGCATCGGCAGCGCGGGTGCGGCGCCTTGCAGGACGGTGGGGGCGGCGTGGGGCATCGGCCTAGGGCTCCGGGGCGGCGCCCGCCAGCAGCTCGGCCACGGTCGGGCCATCGGCGCGGGCCAGGTCGTCCTGGTATTTCAGCAGGACCCCCAGCGTGTCGCGCACCGATTGCGGATCGAGTTCGGTCACGCCGAGCGCCGACAGCGCGCGGCACCAGTCGATGGCCTCCGCGATGCCCGGCGCCTTGAAGAGGTCGATGCCGCGCAAGCGGTGGATGAAATCGACGGCCTGGTGCTGCAGCGCCACGGCGGCCTCGGGCGCGCGGGCGGCGACGATCTGCAGTTCGCGGTCGCGCCCGGGGTAGCCCATCCACTGATACAGGCAACGGCGCTTGAGCGCGTCGTGAACCTCGCGTGTGCGGTTGGACGTGACGATGATCAGCGGCGGCCGCTCGGCGCGCACCATGCCGATCTCCGGAATCGACACCTGGTATTCGGACAGCACTTCAAGCAGGAAGGCTTCGAACGGCTCGTCGGCGCGGTCGATCTCGTCGATCAGCAGCACGCGCGGCACGTCGGGCGCGGCGGGGTCGGGCAGCAGGGATTCCAGCAGAGGCCGCTTGAGCAGGTAGTCGTCGTGATAGAGCGATTGCTGCTCGGGCCGCTCGCCGCGCGCTTCGGCAAGCCGCAGCGCCATGATCTGGCGCGGGTAGTCCCATTCATAGAGCGCGCTGGCGGCGTCGAGCCCCTCGTAGCACTGCAGCCGCAACAGGCGCGTGCCCAGCGCGCCAGCCATCGCCTGCGCCAGCGCGGTCTTGCCGACGCCGGGCTCGCCTTCCAGGAACAGCGGCCGCTGCATGCGCAGCGCCAGGTAGAGGACTGTGGCGGTCTCGCGGTCGGCAAAGTACTGCTGGCGTTCCAGGAGCGAGACGGTCTGGTCGATGGAGGTGGGGATCATGATGAACAGCACTTGGGACAGGCGTGAATGGACCGCAGGGCTCGCCCCTTCCGCATGCGGAAGCGGGCAAGCGGAAGGGGCGCAAGGACTCGCGGGGCGATGCGTTGGGGTGGCTGCCGGGTTGTCGTCCGGGTTGTCGTGCGGTCGTCGCTTCGCCTTGCGGGCGCTTGCGACGACCGTCGACGTGGTGGCTACCCTTTCAGCGCCTGCTCCACCGCGCGCGCCGCCAGTACCGGAATCAGATGCGCGCGATATTCGGCTGACGCATGCAGATCGGCATTGAGCCCCGATGGATCCATCTTCACCGCGCGTGCCGCCGCCGGCGTGAAGCTGGCCACGAGCGCCTGCTCCAGTGCCGGCGCGCGGAACACGCTATCCGCCGCGCCGGTCACCGCCACGCGCACCGTCTTGCCCGTGCGCGCCACCATCACGCCCACCAGCGCAAAACGCGAGGCCGGGTTGCGGAACTTGACGTAGGCGGCCTGGTCCGGCGCGGGGAAGCGCACGGCCGTGATCAGCTCGTCCGGGGCGAGCGCGGTTTCATACAGGCTCACAAAGAAGTTGTCGGCGGCGATACTGCGGCGGTCGGTCACCACCGTGGCGTTCAGGCCGAGCACCGCGGCAGGATAGTCGGCCGCGGGATCGTCATTGGCCAGCGAGCCGCCGATCGTCCCCATCGCGCGCACCTGCCGGTCGCCAATGCCGTTGGCCAGGGCCGCCAGCGCGGGGATGCGGCGCATGACTTCCGCATTGGCGGCCACGTCGGCATGGCGCGCAGCCGCGCCGATCACGATGTCGTCGCCCTCCACGCGGATGTCGGCCATGCCGGGAATGCGCGAGACGTCGATCAGCGTGGATGGCGCCGCCAGCCGCAACTTCATCGCGGCCAGCAGGCTTTGCCCGCCGGCCAGGAACTTGGCGTCGGCATCTGCCTGCAACTTCGCCACGGCGGCCTTGGCATCCGTGGCGCGTTCGAACTGGAATGCGTACATGGTTGTGGTCCTCCGTGATCAAGCCGGCTGGCCGGACTGCGCGGCCTGGATCGCCTGCCACACGCGGTGCGGCGTGGCGGGCATCTGCACATCGCGTACCCCCAGCGGCGACAGCGCATCGACCAGCGCGTTGATGAACGCCGGTGGCGAACCGATCGCCCCAGCCTCTCCGCAGCCCTTTACCCCGAGCGGATTGTGCGTGCATGGGGTGCCCTTGGCGGTTTCCACCGTGAAGTCCGGCAGGTCGGCCGCGCGTGGCATCGCGTAGTCCATGTAAGAGCCGGTCAGCAACTGGCCGCTGTCGGGGTCATACACGCACTGCTCCAGCATGGCCTGCCCGAGGCCCTGGCCGATGCCGCCATGCACCTGGCCTTCGACGATCATCGGATTGATGATGTTGCCGAAGTCGTCCACGGCGGTGAACTTCACCACGTGCGATTCGCCCGTGTCCGGGTCCACCTCCACCTCGCATACGTAGGCGCCCGAAGGGTAGGTGAAGTTGGTCGGATCGTAGAACGCGTTTTCGTTCAGGCCGGGCTCCAGCTTGTCGAGCGGGTAGTTGTGCGGCACGTAGGCGGTCAGCGCCACTTCGCCGAACGTCTTGGTGCGATCGGTGCCGGCCACGCGGAATACGCCGTCCTTGAACTCGATGTCGGCGTCGGACGCTTCCAGCAAATGGGCGGCGATCTTCTTGGCCTTGGCCTCGACCTTGTCCAGCGCCTTCATGATGGCCGACCCGCCCACCGCCAGCGAACGCGATCCGTACGTGCCCATGCCGAACGGCACGCGGCCGGTGTCGCCGTGGACGATCTCCACGGCGTCCAGCGCAATGCCGAGCCGGTCCGCCACGATTTGCGCGAACGTGGTCTCGTGGCCCTGGCCGTGGCTGTGGGATCCGGTGAACACCGTCACCGTGCCGGTGGGATGCACGCGAATCTCGCCGACCTCGAACAGGCCTGCACGCGCGCCAAGCGCTCCCGCGATGTTGGACGGCGCCAGCCCGCATGCCTCGATGTAGCACGAGTAGCCAAGCCCGCGCAGCTTGCCGCGCTGCTTCGCGGCCTCGCGCCGCGCGGGGAAGCCGGCCACGTCGGCCAGTTCCTCGGCACGCGCCAGGCAGGGCTCGTAGTCGCCGGTGTCATAGGTCAGCCCGACCGGCGTGGCGTACGGGAAGGTGCGGATGAAGTTCTTGCGGCGCAGCGTGGCCGGATCCATCTTCAGCTCGCGCGCGGCGGATTCCACCAGCCGCTCCACGACGTACGTGGCCTCGGGCCGGCCGGCACCGCGATAGGCATCCACCGGCGCGGTGTTGGTGAAAACGGCCTGCACCTCGGCATAGATCGCCGGCGTGGCGTACTGGCCGGCGAGCAGCGTGGCGTAGAGGATAGTCGGCACGCTGCTGGCGAACGTGGACAGGTACGCGCCCATGTTGGCCACGGTGTGCACGCGCATCGCCAGGAACTTCCCGTCGGCGTCCAGCGCCAGTTCGGCGCGGGTCACGTGGTCGCGCCCATGCGCGTCCGTCAGGAAGGACTCGGAGCGTTCGGCGGTCCACTTGATCGGCCGGCCGACCTTCTTCGACGCCCACGTCAGCGCCACGTCCTCCGGATAGAGGAAGATCTTCGAGCCGAAGCCGCCGCCCACGTCCGGCGCGATGATGCGCAGCCGGGACTCGGGCAGCCCCAACACGAAGGCACCCATCAGCAGGCGTTCGACGTGCGGGTTCTGGTTGGCCACGTAGACCGTGTAGCTGTCGTCCTGGCGCGTGTAGCTGGCATTGACCGCGCGCGGCTCGATCGCGTTCGGGATCAGCCGGTTGTTGACGATCTCCAGCGTGGTCACGTGCGCGGCCTTTGCAAACGCGGCATCGGTGGCGGCCTTGTCGCCGTGGCCCCACGTGTAGCACGTGTTGGCGGCCACATCGTCGTGGACCAGCGTGGAGGACGCCGCGGCGGTGCCCGCGCCCACCACTGCGGGAAGCTCTTCGTACTCGACGTCGACGCGCTCGGCGGCGTCGCGCGCCTGTTGCAGCGATTCGGCGATCACCAGTGCGACCTGGTCGCCGACGTGGCGGACCTTATCGTGCGCCAGCGCGGGATGCGGCGGCTCCTTCATCGGCGTGCCGTCGATGCTGTGGATCAGCCAGCCGCAGGGCAGGCCGCCGACCTTGTCGGTCGCCATGTCCGCGCCGGTCAGTACGGCGATCACGCCCGGGGCGGCCAGCGCCTCGGAGGTGTTGACCGACCGGATGCGCGCGTGGGCGTGCGGGGATCGAACGAAATAGCCGTAGCTCTGGCGCGGCAGGGTCACGTCGTCCGTGTACTGGCCATTGCCGGTCAGGAAGCGGTAGTCCTCCTTGCGCTTGACCGGGCTGCCGATGAGCGGGTGATTGTCGGGTGCGTTCATGACATCCCCCTTATTCGGCGCTGGCGGCCGCCTGGCCGCTGCGCATGCCCGACTGGCCTTGCTGCACCGCGCGGACGATGTTGTGATAGCCCGTGCAGCGGCACAGGTTGCCTTCCAACTGGTCGCGGATGGCCTGGGCGTCGGCGTTCGGACGTTCCTTGAGCAGCGCGGTGGCAGCCATCACCATGCCGGGCGTGCAGAAGCCGCATTGCAGGCCATGGCATTCGCGGAACGCTTCCTGCATCGGGTGGAGCTGGCCGTTGGGGGCCAGGCCCTCGATCGTGGTCACGCTGGCGCCGTCCGCCTGGACCGCCAGCATGTTGCAGGACTTGACCGCGCGGCCGTCCAGGTGGACGGTGCAGGCACCGCATTGGGCGGTGTCGCAGCCCACGTGCGTGCCGGTCAGGTGAAGCTGCTCGCGCAGGAACTGGACCAGAAGGGTGTGAGGTTCGACCTGAGCGTCAACGGGCTTGCCATTGACCGTCAGGCGGATCGGAATCGCCATGCTTGTCTCCATGTGGGTGGACGCGCATGGCCAGCTCCGCCAATCCCGAACAGCGCGGGACGGGCCACGACGCGGTACTGCCGCTTGGTTGAGACGGCTATTTCGTGATATTGGTGCTGCCGGGTTTGCCCGGTTTGCGATGAGGTCTTGAACGATTGACCGCAACAGGCACTAACAGTTAATCACAAATCCACCGGTGCTGCCATGCGGGTTCCCCCAGCAGGGCGGGGCTGCCGCACAGACGCCGCCAAACGCCGCTTTTCCCTCGACCTTCGACAATGGAAGCCTTCATCGACTGGCTGTTTGGAACGGTTGCCTTGCCGAAAGTGGGCCTGCCCGCCATCTTCCTGGTCAGCCTGATTTCCGCCACGCTGCTGCCGCTGGGGTCCGAGCCGGCCGTGTTCGGCTATATCAAGCTCAATCCGGAGATGTTCTGGCCGGCGATCCTGGTGGCCACGCTGGGCAATACGCTGGGCGGCGCCATTGACTGGTGGCTGGGCTACGCGGCCAAGCTGGCGCTGGTGCGCTATCGTCAGCGGCGCCAGCATCTGCAGCACGAGCAGGAGCATGCCGAACACCGGGGTCACCCGCGCCATCCGCGCAAGCCGAAGCTGGATGCCAAGTACTTCCGGTGGATGCGGCGCCTCGGACCTCCGACGCTGCTGCTGTCGTGGTTGCCAGCCATAGGTGATCCATTGTGCACTCTTGCGGGGTGGCTGAGATTGTCGTTCTGGCCCAGCCTTGGCTATATGGCCATCGGCAAATTCCTGCGCTATCTGGCCATGACCGGCAGCCTGATGTGGATTCCGGACAGCTTTTGGCACGGCGTGGGCCAACTCATCCGAGGGTGGTTCTGAGCGCAAAGGCGCAGGCAACACCGGCGAACCCCGCGGAAGTCTGGGGTTAAGGCCATGTTGCGGTGCGGCGAATCGGGGCGTTGCAGTACAATCGCCCTTTAATGACGATAATCGCGCACCGTCCCCGTGCGCAGCAGGAAGCGGTCCCGCCATGAACGCCCCACTCGTGCTCGATGCCAAGCTCGCCGCTCAGGACGCCCCGCCGCGCCTGCGCGAGATCCCTTATAACTACACGTCATTTTCGGATCGCGAGATCGTCATCCGCCTGCTGGGCGAGGAAGCCTGGCGCATCCTGGACGAACTGCGCAGCGAACGCCGTACCGGCCGTTCGGCCCGCATGCTCTACGAGGTGCTTGGCGATATCTGGGTGGTCCGCCGCAACCCGTACCTACAGGACGACCTGCTGGAAAATCCCAAGCGCCGCCAGATGCTGGTGACCGCGCTGCACCATCGCCTGAACGAAATCGAAAAGCGCCGCGCCGCCGACCGTGCCGAGCACGCCGAGCCCGCCGCGGAAGACCGCTCGCACCGCGTGGAGCAGCTGGTCGCCTTCGCCAAGCAGGCGATCGAGTCGTTCAAGCAGGAATTCGCCGACGCCTACGACCTGCGCAAGCGCACACAGCGCGTGCTGGGACGCGTCACGCAGAAGGACAACATCAAGTTCGACGGCCTGTCGCGCGTCTCGCACGTGACCGACGCCACCGACTGGCGTGTGGAATATCCGTTCGTCGTGCTGACGCCGGACACCGAGGAAGAGATCGCCGGCCTGGTCAAGGGCTGCTTCGAACTGGGCCTGACCATCATCCCGCGTGGGGGCGGCACCGGCTACACCGGTGGCGCGGTGCCGCTGACGCCGTTCTCGGCCGTCATCAATACCGAGAAGCTGGAACAGCTGGGTCCGGTCGAAGAGACCGATCTGCCGGGCGTGTCGCGCAAGGTGGCGACGATCTTCTCCGGCGCCGGCGTGGTGACGCGCCGCGTGGCCGATGCCGCCGACCGTGCCGGGCTGGTCTTTGCCGTGGACCCGACGTCGATCGACGCGTCCTGCATCGGCGGCAACGTCGCCATGAACGCGGGCGGCAAGAAGGCCGTGCTGTGGGGGACCGCGCTGGACAACCTGGCCTGGTGGCGCATGGTGGATCCCGAGGGCAACTGGCTCGAGATCACGCGCATGGACCACAACCTGGGCAAGATCCATGACGTGCCGGTGGCCACGTTCGAACTGAAGTGGTCGGACGGCAACCGCGATCCGGGCGAGAAGGTATTGCGCACCGAGACGCTGGTCATCGAAGGGCGCAAGTTCCGCAAGGAAGGTCTGGGCAAGGACGTCACGGACAAGTTCCTGGCTGGCCTGCCCGGCGTGCAGAAGGAAGGCTGCGACGGCATCATCACCAGCGCGCGCTGGATCCTGCACCGCATGCCGAAGCATGTCCGCACGGTCTGCCTCGAGTTCTTCGGCCAGCCGCACGACGCCATTCCGAGCATCGTCGAGATCAAGGATTACCTGGACGGGGAATCCAAGCGCGAGGGCGGGGCGATCCTGGCCGGCCTGGAGCACCTGGACGAGCGCTACCTGCGCGCCGTGGGGTACGCCACCAAGAGCAAGCGCAATGCCTTCCCGAAGATGGTGCTGATCGGCGATATCGTTGGCGACGACGAAGACGCCGTGGCGCGTGCCACCTCGGAAGTAATCCGCATGGCCAACGGCAAGAGCGGCGAAGGGTTTGTCGCCGTGAGCCCGGAGGCCCGCAAGAAATTCTGGCTGGACCGCTCGCGCACGGCCGCGATCGCCCGCCACACCAACGCCTTCAAGATCAACGAGGACGTGGTGATTCCGCTGCCCCGCATGGGCGAGTACACGGACGGCATCGAGCGCATCAACATCGAGCTGTCGACCAAGAACAAGCTCAAGCTGACGGACGAGCTGGAGGCCTTCTTCGCGCGCGGCAATCTGCCGCTGGGCCGTAGCGACGACGCCAACGAAATCCCCAGTGCCGAGCTGCTCGAGGACCGCGTACAGCATGCGCTGACGCTGCTGCGCGAAATCCGCGCGCGCTGGCGCTACCTGCAGGACCACCTGGACACGCCGCTGGCCACCGCCCGCGCCGCGCTGATCGGGCACGGCCTGGGCCTGCTGGGTCCGGCATTCGAGCAACGTCTGCAACAGCAGCCCGATGCCAGCGTGTTCCACCTGCTGCAGGACCGCACGATCCGCGTGAGCTGGAAGAGCGAGATCCGGGCCGAACTGCGCAAGATTTTCAACGGCGGGGAGTTCAAGCCGATCCTGGACGAGGCGCAGAAGATCCACAAGCAGGTGCTGCGCGGCCGCGTCTTCGTGGCGCTGCACATGCACGCCGGCGACGGCAACGTGCACACCAATATCCCGGTGAACTCGGACGACTACGACATGCTGCAGGACGCCCACCGCGCGGTGGCCCGCATCATGGCGCTGGCCCGGTCGCTGGACGGCGTGATCTCCGGCGAGCACGGCATCGGCATCACCAAGCTGGAATTCCTGACCGAGGAAGAGATCGGCGACTTCCGCGCGTACAAGCAGCGCGTGGACCCGCAGGGGCGCTTCAACAAGGGCAAGCTGCTGCCGGGCGCGGACCTGCGCAATGCGTACACGCCGTCGTTCGGGCTGATGGGGCACGAGTCCATCATCATGCAGCAGAGCGACATCGGCGCCATCGCGGACAGCGTCAAGGACTGCCTGCGCTGCGGCAAGTGCAAGCCCGTTTGCGCCACGCATGTGCCGCGCGCCAACCTGCTCTACAGCCCGCGCAACAAGATCCTGGCGACCTCGCTGCTGGTGGAGGCGTTCCTGTACGAGGAACAGACGCGCCGCGGCGTGTCCATCAAGCACTGGGATGAATTCTCGGATGTGGCCGACCACTGCACGGTTTGCCACAAGTGCGTGACGCCATGCCCGGTGAAGATCGACTTTGGCGACGTGTCCATGAACATGCGCAACCTGCTGCGCAAGATGGGCCAGAAGAAGTTCAACCCGGGTACCGCGGCGTCGATGTTCTTCCTGAACGCGACCAACCCGCAGACGATCAACATGACCCGCACGGCCATGATCGGCTGGGGCTACAAGGTGCAGCGCCTGGGCAACGAAGTGCTGAAGAAGTTTGCGAAGAAGCAGACGCAGCACCCGCCCGCCACGGTCGGCAAGCCGCCCGTGCAGGAGCAGGTGATCCACTTCATCAACAAGAAGATGCCGGGCAACCTGCCCAAGAAGACGGCGCGCGCGCTGCTGGATATTGAAGACAACGAGATCGTCCCGATCATCCGCGACCCGAAGGCGACCACCGCCGAGAGCGAAGCGGTCTTCTACTTCCCGGGCTGCGGCTCCGAGCGCCTCTTCTCGCAAGTGGGTCTGGCCACGCAGGCCATGCTGTGGCACGTGGGCGTGCAGACCGTGCTGCCGCCGGGCTACCTGTGCTGCGGTTATCCGCAACGCGGCAACGGCCAGTACGACAAGGCCGAGAAGATGGTCAGCGACAACCGCGTGCTGTTCCACCGCGTGGCGAATACGCTGAACTATCTCGACATCAAGACGGTGGTGGTGAGCTGTGGCACCTGCTACGACCAGCTGGCCGGGTATGAATTCGACAAGATCTTCCCGGGCTGCCGCATCATCGACATCCACGAATACCTGCTGGAAAAGGGCGTGAAGCTCGAGGGCGTGACCGGTACGAGGTACATGTACCACGACCCCTGCCACACCCCGATCAAGACGATGGACCCGACCAGGCTGGTCAACGACCTGATGGGCGGCAACACCGGCTTGGGCAAGATCGAGAAGAGCGAGCGTTGCTGCGGGGAATCCGGCACGCTGGCCGTGTCGCGCCCGGACATCTCCACGCAGGTCCGCTTCCGCAAGGAAGAGGAAATGAAGAAGGGTGCGGACAAGCTGCGGACCGATGGCTTCGACGGCGACGTGAAGATCCTGACCAGCTGCCCGTCGTGCCTGCAGGGCCTGTCGCGCTACAACGAGGATGCGTCGGTGACGGCGGACTACATCGTCATCGAGATCGCCAAGCACCTGCTGGGCGAAGACTGGCTGCCCGAGTACGTGGCCAAGGCCAATGCGGGCGGCATCGAGCGGGTACTGGTCTGATTGCGATCGCCATGACCCGCGAGCCGAATTGCCCACTGTGCGAAACCGACGGCGGCGAACTCGTCTGGATGGGGGATCGCGCCCGCGTGATCCTGGTCGAGCATGACCGCTTTCCCGGTTTCTGCCGCGTGGTCTGGAACGACCATTTGGCCGAGCTGACCGACCTCGACGATGCCGACCAGGCCTGGCTGATGCGCCTGGTCGCGCGGGTCGAGCGCCTGGTGCGCGAGGTCATGGACCCGGACAAGGTCAACCTGGCCGCGTTCGGCAATATGGTGCCGCACCTGCACTGGCACATCATTCCACGCTACCGCTGGGACACCCACTTCCCGGAAGCCATCTGGGCCGCGCCCCGGCGAGCGGAGGATCCGGTGCGCCTGGGCGAGCTGGCCAGCCGGCTGCCGGCGCTGCGCACGGCACTTTCCGCGCTCGAAACCTCCAGCTGATCGCAATCCCGTAGCGCCCGTACGCGACCTTGGGTAATGTGCGGTTGCAGTCTGATACGGAACCCGCCGATGCGGCGGTGCGTCTGACACCCGTCGAACAACAACACGGCTCGCCGGCCAAAAAAGCGTGGCGGGCCAAACCGCTGGCGCCATGTCTTCCACACCGTCTTCCGTCACCGTGCCGGGTCCGGCCGTCCCGGCCGAGGCCCTCAAGATCCAGAGCCGGCTGCGCCTGGGTGCCACCTGGGCGCTGATCAAGCCCTATTGGAAGTCCGAGGACCGCAAGGCCGGGCTCGGGCTGCTGTTCCTGGTGATCGCCCTGAACCTGGGCATCGTCTACATCAACGTGCTGCTGACCGAGTGGAACCGGGTGTTCTACAACGCGCTGGAGCAGCGCGATTTTGTCTCGTTCAAGGCGCTGCTGCTGCGGTTCTCGTGGATCGCGGCCTGCTTCATCGTGCTGGCGATCTCGCGCCAGTACTACCAGATGATGCTGCAGATGCGCTGGCGGACGTGGATGACCGGCACCTTCATGCAGCGCTGGCTCGGGCACCAGGCCTACTACCGGATCGAACAGACCCACACCACGGACAACCCCGACCAGCGGCTGGCCGACGACCTGCGGCAGTTCACCGACGGCGCGCTGACGCTGTCGATGGGGTTGCTCAACTCCGTGGTGACGCTGGTGTCGTTCATCGGCATTCTGTGGGTCGTCTCCGGCCCGATCAGCTTTGCGCTGGGCGGCACCGACCTGACGATTCCGGGCTATATGGTCTGGTTCGCGGTGGGGTACGCCGTGGTGGGCTCGCTGATTGCCCACTTCGTCGGGCGCCCGCTGATCGGCCTGTCGTTCCAGCAGGAGCAATACGAAGCAAATTTCCGTTTCATGCTCGTGCGCTTGCGCGAAAACAGCGAGCCCGTGGCGCTGTATCGCGGTGAGCCGACCGAGCAGGCCGGGCTGCGCGCGCGATTCGAACGCATCCGGGCCAACTGGAACCAGCTGATGCGCTATACGCGGCGCCTGACCTTCGTGAATTCCGGCTACGGGCAGTTCGCGATCATCTTCCCGCTGCTGGTGGCCGCGCCGCGCTACTTCTCGGGCAAGCTCACGCTGGGCGGCCTCATGCAGATCAACTCGGCGTTCGGCCAGGTGCAGGGCGCCTTGTCCTGGTTCGTGGACAGCTACGCCACGCTGGTGGGCTGGAAGGCCGCCGCCAACCGTCTGATCGACTTCCAGGAAGCCATGCGCGTGGCCGAGCGCCAGGACCTGGCGCACGAAGGCCCGGGCGATATCGAGGTAGTGCAGGCCGATGGCGTGGACCGCGCGCTGAACGGCATCACCATTGCCGGTCTGGAGCTGGCGCTGCCGGTGCGCGGCGGGGCCAGCCAGGACGATGGTGGGGTCGATACGGAGCGTCACCCCGGGCAGCGGCCGCTGGTCGCGCCGTTCTCGCTCTCGATCGCGCCCGGCGAACGCTGGCTTGTCAACGGACCGTCCGGCTGCGGCAAGAGCGTGCTGTTCCGCGCACTGGCGGGGATCTGGCCGTACGGCAGCGGCCGCATCACCGTGCCTGAGAAACGCCTGATGTTCCTGCCGCAGCGCAGCTATCTGCCGATCGGGACGCTGGCCGACGCGCTTTCCTACCCGGACGCCGGCAACGCCCACTCGTGCGAGACCCTGGAGCATGTGCTGCGCCAGGCCCGGCTGGGCATGCTCACGAAGCAGCTCGACGTCTTCGATAACTGGTCGCTGCGGCTGTCGCCCGGCGAGCAGCAGCGGCTGGCCTTCGCCCGCGCATTGCTGCAGAAGCCCGACTACCTGTTCTTGGACGAGGCCACCAGCGCGCTGGATGAGGAGACCGAAGGCGCCATGTACAAGCTGGTGGTCGACACCATGCCCACGGCGGCGATCATCAGCATCGCCCACCGCAGCACCGTCGCCGCGTTCCACGACCGGCGCCTGCGCTACCTCCCCGTCGATGGCGGCGGTCGCGACGAAAGCGGTGCCGGGCCGCGGGATGGGCAAGGCGGGGGCGGTGGAGTAAGCTATCGGGTCGTACAAGACGCGTGACGGCGCCGTCGCGGCTTGGCTCGCCTTGCGGGCGGGGCCACGGCGCGGCGCCGTCCCCACCATCATGGCTGGCCTGGAAAAAGATACCCCTCACCCCACCGCGCTGACCGTCCACACGCAGTCTCGCGTGCTGGAAATCGGCTTCGACAACGGCCGCACGTGGCGCCTGCCGTTTGAGCTGCTGCGCGTGTTTTCGCCTTCCGCCGAGGTTCAGGGCCACGGCCCGGGCCAGGAAACGCTGCAGACCGGCAAGCGCGACGTCGGCATCGCGGCCGTGGAACCCGTGGGCAACTACGCGATTCTGATCCGCTTTGACGACGGCCACGACACGGGCATTTACTCGTGGGAGCTGCTGTACCGCCTGGGCGACCAGCAGGACGCGCTCTGGGCCGATTACCTCAAGCGGCTGGAAGCCGCCGGCGTGGACCGCGACACGCCCATGATCGCCGCCGGCGGCCACGCCTGTGGCCATCACCACTGATTTCTGAATCTGGAGTCCGAAAGATGAGCGAAACCCACTTCGGGTTCGAGAAAGTCGACGAAGCGGAGAAGGCCGGCAAGGTTGCGGGCGTCTTCCATTCGGTGGCGAGCAAATACGATGTGATGAACGACCTGATGTCCGGTGGCATGCACCGGCTCTGGAAGATGTTCACGATTGCCCAGGCCAATGTGCGGCCGGGCCAGAAAGTGCTGGATATCGCCGGCGGCACGGGCGACCTGGCCAAGGCGTTCGCGAAGCAGGCCGGTCCGACGGGCGAGGTCTGGCTGACCGACATCAACGAATCCATGTTGCGGGTAGGGCGCGACCGCCTGCTGGACAAGGGCGTCCCCACTCCGGTGGCGCTTTGCGACGCGGAGAGAATTCCCTTCCCGGACAACTACTTCGACCTTGTCACGGTGGCGTTCGGCCTGCGCAACATGACCCACAAGGATGCGGCGCTGGCCGAGATGCGCCGGGTGCTGAAACCGGGCGGCAAGGTCATGGTCCTGGAGTTTTCCAAGGTCTGGAAACCCCTGGAAAAGGCGTATGACGTCTATTCTTTCAAGGTCCTGCCCTGGCTGGGCGAGCGTGTGGCCGGGGATGCCCCTAGCTATCGCTATCTCGCGGAATCGATCAGAATGCACCCAGACCAGGGTTCACTTGTCCGCATGATGGAACAAGCCGGGCTCGAGAAGGTCGAATACTTCAATCTGACGGCCGGAGTGGTGGCGCTCCACGTCGGGAGAAAGTACTAATTCGCCATGTCCGGCCCTCGATGGGCTGGAAATGACAGGGGATCACAGAATATGTCTTCTTTACGTGGAAAATTCCTGGCCATGTCGCTGATTGCGACGCTGGCCCTCGGGGTCGCGCTGGACGCCAATGCCAAACGGCTGGGCGGCTCGCGCAGCGTTGGCAAGCAGTCGTCCAGCGTGACGCAGCAACGCCAGCAGGCACCGGCGCAGAATGCGCCAGCCCAGCAGCAACCGGCTCAGCAGCCCAATCAGGCAGCGCCCGCCACGACTGGTGCTGCCGCCGGCGGTGCCGCCGCCGCGGCGCCCAAGCGTAACTGGGGCGGCATGCTGGGTGGCCTGGCGGCCGGCCTGGGTCTCGGCTACCTGCTGTCGCACTTCGGCCTGGGCGGCGCAGCCGCCAGCTTCCTGGCCAACGTGATCATGATCGCGGCCATCGCCCTGCTGGCGCTGTGGCTGTTCCGCAAGTTCCGTGGCGGCAGCGCCCGCCCGCAGCAACCGGCCTACGCCGGCATGGGCAACAACGGACTGGGCGGCGGCATGCCGCGCAGCGCCGAGCCGACACTGCGCGAGCCCGAGCCGGCGCAACCGGCGTCTTACGGTGGCGCGTCGTCGGCGCCGGTCATGGCCGGCGCTGCGGCCGGGGCGGCCGGTGTGGCAGCGGCTCCGCAGCCTTGGGGTGTGCCGGCGGACTTCGACACCGAATCCTTCCTGCGTAACGCCAAGGTTCACTACGTCCGCCTGCAGGCCGCGTGGGATGCCGGCAACCTCGACGATATCCGGGAATTCACCACCCCGGAAATGTTCGCCGAGATCAAGATGGACCTGTCCGAACGGGGCGCCGAGGTCAACAAGACCGACGTCGTCACGCTGGATGCGCAACTGCTCGGTATCGAGTCGACGGCGGCCCAGCATATCGCAAGCGTGCGCTTCTCGGGCATGATCCGCGAGCGCGCGGGCGATCCGGCCCAGCCGTTTGGGGAAGTCTGGAACCTCGCCAAGGCCACGTCGGGTACCGGCGGCTGGCTGCTGGCCGGCATCCAGCAGGAGTCCTGAGCATGGCGGCGCCTGCCCGCATCAGGTGATGCGGCGGGCGAGTAGCTTAGAATGGAGGCCCACGCGTGCGTGGGCCTTTTTTATTGGGCATGATCCCCGCAATCCGGACGCCATGAACGCTCTGCCTACCTCGCTGGCCTCGCCGATCGTCGCCGCGCTGAACCACCTGATTGAACAGGAGCCCTGGGCCTGCAGCCTGCTGGCGCCCTTTGCTGGCCGCGTGATCCGCTTTGACGCGGCAGCCTTCGCGCTGTCGCTGAAGGTGACGGAGCAGGGCGGCATCGAACAGGCCCCTGCGGCAGATGGCGCCGCCGTGACGCTGATCGTGCCGCTGCAGCAATGGCCACTGGTGGTGGCCGATGTGGCGGAAGGCGGCCAGGCTGCGGCGATGCGCCATGTCCGGATCGAGGGCGATGCCGAACTGGCCAACGTCGTCTCCACGCTGGCTCGCAACCTGCGCTGGGACGCCGCCGAAGACCTGTCGCGCGCGCTGCGCGGCGTCATGGGCGGCCCGGTCAGCGACAGCGTGGCCCAGCGCGTGGTCGACGGCGCCCGTCAGGTGCACGAAGGCGCCACGCGCGTGGGCCGTGCGTTGCTCGACAACGTGACCGAATATTTGCTCGACGAACAGCCGACCCTGGTGCGCCACGCGGCGCTGGATGGGTTTGGCGCCGACGTGGCTCGCCTGCGCGACGACCTGGCGCGGCTGGAAAAGCGGCTGGAGCGGCTGGAGCGGCTGGAGCGGCAATCGCCGGCCACCGGTAGTCCGGGCGCGCTGCCATCCGCCCACCGCTGATCCCGCCAACGCCTTCGCCATGTTGCTTCCCGTTGCCGCGCCGCGCGGCTCCGCTTTCTGAAGACCCCGCATGACCCGCCTCCTGCGTCTCTGCAAGATCATCTTCGTCGTCCTGTACTACGGGCTCGATGAACTCGTCCTGTCCGGCTTCAAGAGCCGGCGCATCAAGTTCCTGGTACGTGTCATCACCATCGGACGCAAGCTCGAGCAGCCGCGCGGCGAACGCCTGCGCATGGCGCTGACCGCGCTGGGCCCGATTTTCGTGAAGTTCGGCCAGGTGCTGTCCACGCGTCGCGATCTGATGCCGCCGGACATTGCCGACGAACTCGCCAAGTTGCAGGACCAGGTGCCGCCGTTCGATTCGGTGGTGGCCGTGAAGATCATCGAGAAGTCGCTGGGCCGCCCGCTTGCGCAACTGTTCGAGAACTTCGAGCACCAGCCCGTGGCCAGCGCGTCGATCGCCCAGGTGCACTTTGCCACGCTGCGCGGCGGATCGAACCATGGCCGCGAGGTGGCGGTGAAGGTGCTGCGCCCCGGCATGTTGCCGGTGATCGACAGCGACCTCGCGCTGATGCGCGACATGGCCACATGGCTGGAGCGCGTCTGGGTGGATGGCCGCCGCCTGAAGCCTCGCGAGGTGGTGGCCGAGTTCGACAAGTACCTGCACGACGAACTGGACCTGATGATCGAGGCGGCCAACGCCAGCCAGCTGCGCCGGAATTTCGCGGACAGCAACCTCCTGCTGGTGCCCGAGGTGTTCTGGGACTGGTGCACGAGCAGCGTGTTCGTGATGGAACGCATGCATGGCATTCCGATCTCGCGCACGGAATCGCTCAAGGCCGCCGGCGTGGACATGCACCAGCTGGCCGAGGAGGGGGTGGAGATCTTCTTCACGCAGGTATTTCGCGATGGCTTCTTCCACGCGGACATGCACCCCGGCAACATCCTGGTGTCGATCCGGCCGGAGACGTTCGGGCGCTATATCGCGCTGGATTTCGGCATCGTCGGCGCGCTGTCCGAGTTCGACAAGAATTACCTGGCGCAGAACTTCATCGCGTTCTTCCGCCGCGACTATCACCGTGTGGCGCTGCTGCACGTGGAATCCGGCTGGGTGCCGCGCGAGACGCGGGTGGAAGAACTGGAATCCGCGGTGCGCGCGTGCTGCGAGCCCTATTTCGACAAGCCGCTGCGCGAGATCTCGCTGGGCATGGTGCTGATGCGGCTGTTCCAGACGTCGCGCCGCTTCAACGTGGAAATCCAGCCGCAGCTGGTGCTGCTGCAGAAGACGCTGCTCAATATCGAAGGGCTGGGCCGTCAGCTCGACCCCGAACTCGACCTCTGGAAAACCGCCAAGCCGTTCCTGGAACGCTGGATGTACGAGCAGGTGGGCTGGCAGGGCGCGTGGGAGCGTATCAAGGTGGAAGCCCCGCAGTGGGCCAAGATGCTGCCGGATTTTCCGCGCCTGGCGCACCAGTTCCTGGAAAACCGCGCCATGCAGAACAACGGTGAGCAGGAGCGGCTGCTGGCGCAGCTCGTCGTCGAACAGCGGCGGACCAATCGCCGGCTGTCCACGGCGCTGCTGCTGGTCGGCGGCTTCCTGGCGGGCATCGTGCTCGTGCAGGCGCTGGCCTGGGCGGGCTACTGGTAACGGACGATGAGCGCCACCGAGGATTCCAGGCCAGTGTTTGAAACCCGCAATGCCGCCGATGCCGCATTCTGGGACGAACGCTTTGCCCGCAACTTCACCCCCTGGGATGCGCGCGGCGTGCCGGCGGAATTTCAGGCGTTTGCTCAGATGATGGCGCCGTGCCCGACGCTGGTTCCGGGTTGCGGGAATGGCTGGGAAGCCGGTTGGCTGGCCGAGCGGGGCTGGCCGGTGACGGCAATCGATTTCTCCGCCGAGGCGGTGGCCTCGGCGCGCCGTGCACTCGGGCCGGCGGGGGCGGTGGTGCAGGAGGCGGATTTCTTCGCCTTCACGCCGGAGCCGCCTTGCACGCTGATCTACGAGCGCGCGTTCCTGTGCGCGCTGCCGCCGGCTCTGCGCGAATCCTACGGCGCGCGGGTGGCGGCGCTGCTGCCGCCGGGCGGTCTGCTGTCCGGCTACTTCTTCATTGGCGATGCCCGTGGCGGTCCGCCGTTCGCGACGCCGGAATCGGATCTCAACGCCTTGCTGTCGCCGGCCTTCGAGCTAATCGAGGATCGTCCTTCCGCAGCGCCCCTGCCGGTGTTCACCACCGGGCAAGAGCGCTGGCAGGTCTGGCGCCGTCGTCGGGCCTGAGGCGCCGCTCCCTCCCTTAGCCACGCTGGCGGCCGTTGTGCTTGTCGCGGTAAATGCCGCCGCTGGCGTGGTTCTCCGTCCGATCGATGGCGCGCTGCTCGCCCGCGCCGACATGGCCGTTGCGGCCGGCACGTGCCTCCGTGCGATCCACGTGCGCCTGGCCGCGCTCCAGCCGCGCCGTCTCCCGGTTAGTCAGCGAGCCGTTCTGCACCCCGTTGCGAATCCGCGTTTCCTGGTTGATGTTGCGCTGCACATCGGCCTGCATCCTCTGCGACGATGCGCTGTCCGGATTGCCGGTCCTGCCGTTATGGGTGTCGCGGGCGATGTCCTGGCCCACGCGGTTCTGTGCATTCTGGATCCGGGCCTGCTCCTGCGGCGACACCGAGCCATTTTTCATGGCGTTCGCTTCCATCCGGTCGACCTTGGCGGTCTGCTTTTCCAGGCTGGAGGCTTCCTTCGTGGTCAGCGCGCCGGACTTCAGGCCATTCTCGATGCGCTGCTGCTGGTTCACGTCGCGTTGCACTTCATGGGTGACCGCGCCGGTCTGGGCGCTGGCAATGCCGGACAGGGCGGCGGCCATCAGGCCGGCGAGCAGCAGGGGGGTACGCGTCATGGTGGATTCCTCCGTTGTGGGTTTGCGTTCGGGCCGCCCGCCGCAGGCAAGACGGCGGTGGCCTGCCTGCACTAATGCGGGAGGCCGGATGCCCGCCGACCGGAGGTTTGTAAGCCGTGTAACCGGCGGTTTCGGCGCCCGCGCAACAAGGGGCGCGCCTCCGGTGACCTCGGCGATGCACCGATGTGGGGAAATGCCTGCGTCCGGGAATTTTTTTCTCCCACGAAGGTCTGCGTCGCTATAATCCGCGTTTTGATTCGGCTACGACCGCATTTGCCCGCCCCGGGCGCCCGCGGCCCCGACCGATGAATTGGACTCCGGCTGGTGCCGGCCGCTCAGGTTGCGGCGCACCCGGCCGGCTTTCGGTTTTTCGCCACCAGGGCATTTCTGGGATAGGGCAGCGGCATGCTGATCTGGTTCGTCATCGTCTATTGGGTTATCTCGGTCGGTATCGGCCTGTGGGCGGCGCTGCGCGTCAAGGGCACCGCAGACTTCGCCGTCGCCGGACGCAGCCTCCCGTTCTATATCGTCACCGCCACGGTGTTCGCCACGTGGTTCGGCTCCGAGACCGTGCTGGGCATTCCGGCCGTATTCCTCAAGGAAGGGTTGTCGGGCGTGGTGTCCGATCCCTTTGGTTCCTCCCTCTGCCTGATCCTCGTGGGATTGTTCTTCGCCCGGCCGCTGTACCGGATGAACCTGCTCACGATCGGCGACTACTATCACAACCGCTACGGACGGCTGGCCGAAGTGCTGACCACGCTATGTATCGTGGTGTCGTACCTTGGCTGGGTGGCCGCGCAGATCAAGGCGCTGGGCCTGGTGTTCTATACGGTGTCCGACGG
Source organism: Cupriavidus sp. 01L415 (assembly GCF_056400065.1). Taxonomy (NCBI): domain Bacteria; kingdom Pseudomonadati; phylum Pseudomonadota; class Betaproteobacteria; order Burkholderiales; family Burkholderiaceae; genus Cupriavidus; species Cupriavidus sp. 01L415. The sequence goes on from NZ_JBFTSP010000008.1 coordinate 29,501, forward strand.
CGCGCTGTCGCAGGACGCCGGCATGATGATCGGCGCAGCCAGCGTGCTGGTCTATACGCTGTTCGGTGGCATGTGGTCGGTGGCCGTGACCGACTTCATCCAGATGATCATCATCGTGGTCGGCATGCTCTACATCGGCTACGAGGTCAGCGGGCAGGCCGGCGGCGTGGCGGCCGTGGTGTCGCATGCGGCGGCGGCCGGCAAGTTCGAATTCCTGCCGTCGCTGGACCTCGTGCAGATCATTGGCTTTGCGGCGGCGCTGTTCACGATGATGCTGGGCTCGATCCCCCAGCAGGACGTGTTCCAGCGCGTCACCTCGTCACGCACGGAGCAGATTGCCGGCCGCGCCTCGGTTCTGGGCGGCGTGCTGTACTTCTTCTTCGCTTTCATCCCGATGTTCCTGGCCTACTCGGCCACGATGATCGACCCGACGATGGTGGAGAAATACATCAACGCGGATTCCCAGCTGATCCTGCCGCAGCTCATCCTGACCCACGCGCCGATGTTCGCGCAGGTGATGTTCTTCGGGGCGCTGCTGTCGGCCATCAAGAGTTGCGCCTCGGCCACGCTGCTGGCGCCGTCCGTGACCTTTGCCGAGAACATCCTGCGCCCTTATTTCCGACACCTGAGCGACAAGCAGTTCCTGCGCGTGATGCAGTGTGTGGTGCTGGTATTCACGACGTTGGTGACGTTGTTCGCACTGAACTCGCATCTGTCGATCTTCCACATGGTCGAGAACGCCTACAAGGTGACGCTGGTGTCGTCGTTTGTGCCGCTGGCCTTTGGCATGTTCTGGAAGCCGGCCACCCGCCAGGGCGGACTGGCCGCGATCCTGCTGGGCCTGGCGTCATGGCTGACGTGCGAGGTGACATTCGCCGACGCGACGGTGCCGCCGCAGATGGTGGGGCTGCTCTTCTCGATTGGCGGCATGGTCGTGGGATCGCTGATGCCGCAATGGATCAGCGATCGGCCTGGTGTCCGGGAAGTGCATATTGCTTAACTTGTGGCGCGTCGGCTGGTCCGGCGCGCAGGCAGGAACCCGATCCGAGGCACTGGAACTCTCGTCCCGCGGCGTCGCTGTGCGACGGCAAAACAGGGCGCGCGACAGCCAACTCGCACCCGGAGACGCTCCAATCGCCGTCCGGGAAGCATTCAAGAGGCGTATGCGCCTCGGATTGGCATCTTTTCCCGGCGATGGTCGGGCCGCCGACAGTTTATAATCCGAGGCTTTGCATCGCCGTGCGGGTTGCTTCCGCGTTTTTGCCATGGCTGCCATTGCAAATGGTGCCGGCGCTGCCACCTTTAGTTTTTCCGATCCAGATTTCCGCGAAAGAACCACGATGCCGATCTATGCCTACCGTTGCGACGCCTGCGGCCACGGGCGCGATGTGCTGCAGAAGATGAGCGATGCCCCGCTCACGGACTGCCCATCCTGCGGCGCTGCCGGGACCTTCAAGAAACAACTGACCGCCGCCGGCTTCCAGCTCAAGGGCTCGGGCTGGTATGTCACGGATTTCCGTGGCGGCAGCGGCGGCACCAGCGCTCCGGCCACGGCCGGCGGCGCGGCAGCGACGGCCGCAACGTCCTCGACGGCATCGGCTGGCGAGTCGACTGGCGGCAGCACCGCCGCCGCGGCTCCGGCTGCCGGGGGCTGCGCTGGCTCCTGCGCCTGCCACTGAACCCGGACACGTCGTGGTCGCCAAGAAAACCGTCGTGGTCAAGAAGACCTCCGCCCTCAAGACCTGGTTCCTGACCGGTCTGCTCGTGCTGGTGCCGCTGGGCATCACGCTGTGGGTGCTCAACCTGATCATCGGCACGATGGACCAGAGCATGGCCCTGCTGCCGGTGGCCTGGCAGCCCGAGAACCTGTTCGGGCGCCGCATTCCGGGCCTGGGCGCCATCCTCACACTGCTGTTCATCCTGGTGGTGGGCGTACTCGCCCATAACTTCATCGGCCAGCGCCTGGTGCGCTGGTGGGAAGCCCTGCTCGGACGCATCCCCGTGGTGGGCCCGATCTACACCAGCGTGAAGCAGGTGTCGGACACGCTGCTGTCCTCGTCCGGCAACGCTTTCCGCAAGGCGCTGCTGGTGCAGTATCCGCGCGAGGGTTCCTGGACGATCGCGTTCCTGACCGGCCGCCCTGGCGGAGACGTGCAGAACCACCTGCAAGGCGAATACGTCAGCGTCTACGTGCCGACCACGCCGAATCCGACTTCGGGCTTCTTCCTGATGATGCCCAAGGCCGACACCATCGAACTCGACATGACTGTCGACGCCGCCCTCAAGTACATCGTCTCGATGGGGGTGGTGGCGCCGACGGAACTGCCCCGCAAGAACGGCATCGCGAGCCGTCCGGCGGATGCGGTGGCCCCTGCGGCCGTGGCCGGCGAGGCCGGCGACGACGAAGCGGTCGCGGCCACCGATCCCACCCATACCAATTGAGCGCGGGCCGCATCGCGGCCGCGCATTACCGGGAATCTCTCCTATGTCCTCCATGCGTACTCACTACTGCGGTCTGGTGACCGAACAACTGATCGGCCAGGAAGTGGCCCTGACCGGCTGGGTGCAGCGCCGGCGCGACCACGGCGGCGTGATCTTCGTCGACCTGCGTGACCGCGAGGGCCTGGTGCAGGTGGTGTGCGATCCGGACCGCCCGGAGATGTTCAAGGCGGCCGAGGAAATCCGCAACGAGTTCTGCATCCGCATTACCGGCAAGGTGCGCCCCCGTCCTGCCGGCACCGAGAACGCCAACCTGACCTCGGGCAAGATCGAGGTGCTGTGCCATGAGCTGACCGTGCTGAACCCGTCGGTCACGCCGCCGTTCCAGCTGGACGACGACAACCTGTCCGAGACCACGCGCCTCACGCACCGCGTGCTGGACCTGCGCCGTCCGCAGATGCAGTACAACCTGCGCCTGCGCTACAAGGTGGCCATGGAAGTGCGCAAGTTCCTGGACGCCCAGGGCTTCATCGACATCGAAACGCCGATGCTGGGCAAGAGCACGCCCGAAGGCGCGCGCGACTACCTGGTGCCGTCCCGCGTGAACCCGGGCCACTTCTTCGCGCTGCCGCAGTCGCCGCAGATCTTCAAGCAGATGCTGATGGTCTCGGGCTTCGACCGCTACTACCAGATCACCAAGTGCTTCCGCGACGAGGACCTGCGCGCCGACCGCCAGCCCGAATTCACGCAGATCGACTGCGAGACGTCGTTCCTGACCGAACAGGAAATCCGTGACCTGTTCGAAGGCATGATGCGCACCGTGTTCAAGAACGCCATCGACGTGGACCTGGACGCCAAGTTCCCGGTAATGGAGTTCCGCGAGGCCATGGCCCGCTTCGGCTCGGACAAGCCGGATCTGCGCGTGAAGCTGGAGTTCACCGAGCTGACCGACGTGATGAAGGACGTCGACTTCAAGGTGTTCTCGGGCCCCGCCAACAGCGACAACGGCCGCGTGGTCGGCTTGCGCGTGCCGGGCGGCGGTGCGATTTCGCGCGGCGAGATCGATGCCTACACCCAGTTCGTGGCGATCTACGGCGCCAAGGGCCTGGCCTGGATCAAGGTCAACGAAGTGGCCAAGGGCCGTGACGGCCTGCAATCGCCGATCGTGAAGAACCTGCACGACGCGGCGATCGCCGAGATCCTGAAGCGCACTGGCGCTCAGGACGGCGACATCATTTTCTTCGGTGCGGACAAGGCCAAGGTGGTCAACGACGCCATCGGCGGCCTGCGCCTGAAGATCGGCCATTCCGATTTCGGCAAGGCCAACGGCCTGTTCGAGGACGTGTGGAAGCCGCTGTGGGTGATCGACTTCCCGATGTTCGAGTACGACGAGGAAGATGCCCGCTGGGTCGCGATGCACCACCCGTTCACGAGCCCGAAGGACGAGCATCTGCAATACCTGGAAACCGATCCGGGCAAGTGCATCGCCAAGGCCTATGACATGGTTCTCAATGGCTGGGAAATGGGCGGCGGCTCGGTGCGTATCTACCGTGAAGACGTGCAGAGCAAGGTGTTCCGCGCCCTGAACATTGGCGAGGAAGAAGCCCGTGCGAAGTTCGGCTACCTGCTGGACGCGCTGCAGTACGGCGCGCCCCCGCACGGCGGCCTGGCCTTCGGCCTGGACCGTATCGTCACGATGATGGCCGGTGCCGATTCGATCCGCGACGTGATTGCCTTCCCGAAGACCCAGCGCGCACAGGACCTGTTGACGCAAGCCCCGAGCTCGGTCGACGAGAAGCAACTGCGCGAGCTGCATATCCGCCTGCGTGCGCAGGAGCCGAAGACCACGGCCTGAGGACCGGCCCAGTCACAGTCGGCAGTCCGCTGTCGCCGCAAGAAAGCCGCGCCGATGCGCGGCTTTCTTGTTGCCTGAGCAAGGATGCGTTTCCATTTGTTACGACTCGGAACGAAGCCCGATTGCCCAAGGTCTCCTCCTGATGCGCGTGATGCGGGCACACTACGAAGGCCGCCGCGACGTGGGAGGAAAAACCGTGAACATCGATATCGAACAGATTCGCCAGTTCCTGCAGCTGCATGCGGAAACCATCCTGACCTGGCTCGTTGCCGGATTCCTGATGATGCTGCTGGCGCGCTTTGAGCTGCGCCGGGCGGTGCGCAAGTCCGCCCTGGCGATGTCCGAATCCGTGGCAACCACCGTGGCCGCCTGTGTGCCGGAAATTGCCCATGCCGCGCAGGCGGCGCATCCCGCGCCTGTGGGCGGCGCCGATGCCGTCGAGCCGGTGGCGGCGCAACGTGCCGACGCCCTGCGGCGCTTGGCGCTCGACACCGTCGCCACCGTGATGGCGCGCGGACGGTGGCTCGAGGATGTGGGCAACCTGCGCTTGCCGGAAGATGCGCTGCTGTCCGGCAGCCGCGCCGGCGGCGCCGATCCGTTGCTGGTGGTGGCGCCCCAGCCCGTGGTGCAGGCGTACCTGGCTGCGCAGCGCACGTTCGAGGGCGAGGCGACGCGGCTGCAGACCCATCGGCGCGAGGCGTTGCGCTTGCAGGAAGCGCTGAAGGACCTGGCGGCCGAGGCGAGCCACGTCGAGCAGGAGACCGCCAGCATCGTGATGCGTTTCGAGCAAGTCAACGCGCAGGCGGCGCAGGGTGTCGAAGCCGGCGACTATCAGCGATTCCTGATCCAGAAGTACAACCAGCTGGGCGTGCGCGAAAAGGAAATCGGCCAGGAACGCGCCGCGCTGGCAGCCCAGGTGCGCGAAAGTGCGGACGCGCTGGCCGAGCATGCGCATGTGGCGTCGCAGCGCTACACGCAGTCGCTGGCGCCGCTGATGCAGCAATTGCGATCGGCGTGGGGCCACGGGGATTCTCCCGAGGTCTTCGACACCTGGCTGCGTTCCACGCCGTCACCGGAGGCCGCCATCCCGACGGCCGCGGTCCAGCCGGGCACCGCGCGCAGCGCGGCCTGATCGCCCGATCCGGGGATTGCCGATATCCCGCGACACTGGCGAGATTCCACATCCTGGGAAAAGTCTGCAACGTCTTATCGCCGATGCCCCGCGCGGAGTGGAGCCAGGGGCATCGGGCGCGTCACGGGCGTGGCAACGCCACCGGGCTGCGTTATGCTTGGGTTTGTCCTTTTCACTCGCCCCATGCCCTACAAGATTCCCGAATCGGTGCTGGTCGTCATCTACACGCCAGACCTGCAAGTCCTGCTGATCGAGCGCGCCGACCGGCCAGGCTACTGGCAATCGGTCACGGGTAGCCTCGATGCCGACGATGAGCCCCTGCTGGTCACGGCGGCGCGCGAGGTGGCCGAGGAAACCGGCATCATCGCCAGCGATCACGCGCTGACCGACTGGCAACACACCATCGACTACGAAATCTATCCCCAGTGGCGGCACCGCTATGCGCCCGGTATCGTGCGCAACACGGAGCACTGGTTCGGCCTGTGCGTGCCGGCGCCGGTGCCCGTGACGCTGGCGCCGCGCGAACACCTGCGCTACGAATGGCTGCCCTGGCAGGCGGCTGCGGAGCGCTGCTTTTCCAGCAGCAATGCGGAAGCGGTGCGCCAGCTGGCATGGCGCGCCGTGGCGGGGCTCGACGTCACCTCCGGAGCCGCATGATGAAGTTGCGCGTGGTCACCTACAACATCCACAAAGGAGTGCAGGGGTTTACCGGCAAGCCGCGTATCCAGAACGTTCGCACGGGCCTGCAGGCGATGGACGCTGACATCGTCTTCCTGCAGGAAGTCCAGGACCGCAACGACCGGCTGGTTGCCGCCGAACTGTTCGATCCCGACCACACGCAGCTGAACTACCTGGCCACCGACGCCTATCCGCACTCGGTCTACGGCCGCAATGCGGTCTACGACCACGGACATCATGGCAACGCGATCCTGTCGCGCCACCCGATCCTGATGTCCGAGAATCTCGATATTTCCGACCACCGCTTCGAACAGCGCGGCTTGCTGCATGCCGTCGCCGATATCAACGGTGTGGAGGCACACCTGATCTGCGTGCACTTTGGCCTGTTCGCCCGCAGCCGGGCCCGGCAGGCCAGTGCGCTGGTGGAGCGCGTGCGCAGCGTGGTGCCGTCCAATGCGCCGCTGGTGATCGCAGGGGATTTCAACGACTGGAATCACCGGCTCGATGCGCAGATCTGCAACACGCTCGGTGCCGTGGAGTCCGCACACGCGAAGAGTGGGCGGATTCATACGTTTCCCAGCCACATGCCGTGGTGGCAACTCGACCGCATCTACGTACGCGGTTTTGAGATCGAACGTACGCATGCACTGACGGGCCGCGAATGGGCGCAGCGCTCGGATCACGTGCCGCTGGTTGCCGAACTGGCGCGGCACGTGGCGATTCCGGAAGTCTAGGCGCGGCTCAGCCCTTGAGAGCGTCCCGGACCCAGCGGTAAATGGCGTCGACGTCGGCCAGGTCCATGACCGGCAGCGAGGTTTGCGCGGCCACTTCGGCCGGCGCATCGGTCGCCACGGCCACCACGCCCGGCACGTCGTGCCATAGCGGCGCCTTGCCATTGGCGGGCCGATAGATTTCCAGCTTCGGGAAGTCGCTCCACTTGTAGCCTTCCACCAGCACCAGGTCGGTATCGGGCGGCAGCACGGCCAGTGCCTCGCCAATCTCGGGCGAAGCCTTCGATTCCGGATAGTGCCGCATCAGCGTCAGATGCCGCGCACCCACCAGTACCACGTTCTCGCAGCCAGCCTCGCGCATGCGCCAAGAGTCCTTGCCGGGCGTGTCGGGGTCGAATCCGTGGTGCGTATGCTTGATGCCGGCCACCCGCAGGCCGTCGGCCACGAAGCGCGCAATCAGTTGGTCCAGCAGTGTGGTCTTGCCGCTGCCCGACGAACCGGCAATGCCGAATACCTTCACAATACTTTCCGTTTTGTGGCGTCAGAATCTAATGACAATAGCAGAGATGACTGCGGCGATGTGCAGGAACCGCCCGTTGGTCGATAATCGAGCCATGTCACGGATCTACGACCGGGTCGACCCCGCTCCCCCGTCCCCCCCGTCTCCTCAGGCGCCCACGTCAGGCCTGATGGAGCCTGCGCCGGCGGACGCCGCCACGCCCGCCCGCCTGATGCGCTGGGTGCGACGCCGTGGCAGTCCCGTGCCGGGCAATCTCGTCCAGCTTCTTTCCAACGGGCAGGCGTTCTTTCCAGCGCTGATTGCTGCAATCGACGAGGCCAGCATCCATGTTGTGCTGGAGACCTACATCTACGCCGACGATGATGTCGGCGCGCGCGTGACCGATGCGCTGGTCCGCGCCGCGCAGCGTGGCGTGGATGTGCGGGTGGTCGTCGATGGCTTTGGCGCGGGCGACATGTCTGATTCCCTGGCCACTCGCCTGCGCGAGGGCGGCGTCAAGCTGGAGATCTATCGCCCGGTGCGCGGCTTCAAGCTGGCACGGCGACATCTGCGCCGGCTGCATCGCAAGCTTGCCGTCATCGACGGCGAAGTGGCCTTCGTCGGTGGCATCAACATCATCGACGACCACAACCACGGCCCGATCGACCTGCCGGACCTTGGGCCGCGTTTCGACTTCGCCTTGCAGGTACGCGGGCCGCTGGTGGCGCAGATTGCGCTGGCGTCCGCGCGGCTCTGGTTCCGCATTGCACAACGCCGCGGCCTGCGCGAAACCGCCGAGGCGTTTGAGGAAGTCGAGACCCTGGCCACGGCTGCACGCCAGGCGCGGCGCAGTGTGCAGCCGGGTGGCGTACCGGCCGCGTTGCTGCTGCGCGACAACCTGCGCAATCGCCGCACGATCGAGCGAGAGTACCTGTATGCGCTGGGCTCGGCGCGCCAGGACGTGATCCTGGCGAACGCCTACTTCCTGCCGGGGCACAAGATGCGTCGCGCCTTGCTGGCCTGCCGGAAGCGCGGCGTGCGCGTGCGGCTGCTGCTGCAGGGCATGGTCGAATACCGGCTCCAGCACTACGCCACGCACGCGCTCTACGCCACACTGCTGGCCGCCGGCGTCGAGATCTACGAGTACGAGGCCAGCTTCCTCCATGCCAAGGTCGCCGTGGTCGATGACACGTGGGCGACGGTGGGGTCCAGCAACATGGATCCGTTCAGCCTGTTGCTGGCGCGCGAGGCCAACGTGGCCGTCTATGACGCGACCTTCGCCAACGAGCTGCGTGCCCGGCTGGAGCGGGCCATGGCGCAGCGCAGTGCGCGCGTGATGCCGGAGGTCCACGCCAGGCTTCCCCGCCTGCGCCGGTTTGCCAATTGGGCCGCGTACTACGTGTTGCGCGTGGGCGTCGTCATCGCGGGTGTGACGGGGCGTTACTGAGGCTGCCCGCGCTACCATGCTGCCCTGCCGCACGCCATGTCCCCCGCGTGTTGGCGCAAGGCCGTTTTAAGCCGATGCTGCAATGCGCTGCCGTTGCCGTCCGTTTAGAAACCAAGGTCTAATTAATTGCTTGATGCCAATCGGCCCCGCCAGAATAATCTGAACGACCGTTCTTTTTTGGCTTAGACTGCGTGCATTCGCGGTTGTCACGGCATCCGCAATGCCTGTTTCAAAGCAAAGTCAGGGTCATATGCAGCCCCTCGGGGAGGGGCTGCGAGAACGGAGAGAAAACCATGCGACACCAGTCAGTTCGTCTTGAATCCGCCGCCGCACCCACGCCCTTGCGCAAGGGCGAGATGACGCGCGTGGCGATTCTCGATGCCGCACTGGAACTGTCGTCCCGCGACGGGCTGGAAGGGCTGACCATCGGCCTGCTCGCGGAACGCATGCAGATGAGCAAGAGCGGCGTGTTCGCGCATTTTGGTTCGCGCGAGGACCTGCAGGTGGAAGTGGTGCGGGAGTATCACCGCCGGTTCGAGCAAGAGGTGTTCTATCCCTCGCTGCAGGAGCCACGCGGTCTGCCCCGGCTGTGGTCGATGGTGCGGCGCTGGATGGAAAAGCGCATCCAGGAAGTGACCACGGGCTGCATCTACATCAGCGGGGCGGTCGAGTACGACGATCGCGCGGAAAGCCCGGTGCGGGACGAACTCGTCAAGAGCGTCACCATCTGGCGGGCCGCGCTGATGCGCGCAATCGACCAGGCGAAGGAAGAGGGGCACCTGCGCACGGACTGCGATCCGCGCACGATGCTGTTCGAGATGTACAGCCTTGAACTAGGCTTGCATCACGACGCCCGTTTCCTGCGCCTGCCCGACAGTGCCGAGCTTGCCATGGTCGCGCTCAACAAACTGATTCAGTCCTACCGTACCTGAAGCCGCCCCCGGGCAACGGCCTCGACCCCTGGTGGCGAGGCATGCGCGTGTGGCGGCATTGAAAACCTCCAAGGAGTCTTTGATGGGCCAGTACACCGCACCGTTGCGCGACATGCAGTTCGTGCTCCATGAACTGCTCGGCGCTGAAGCCGAACTCAAGGCGATGCCGCAACACGCGGACGTCGACGCGGACACCATCAACCAGGTCATCGAGGAAGCCGGCAAGTTCTGCGCCGACGTGGTCTTCCCGCTCAACCAGCCGGGCGACCGCGAGGGCTGCACCTATGTTGGCGACGGTGTGGTGCGCGCACCCAAGGGCTTCAAGGAGGCCTATCAGCAGTACGTCGAAGCCGGCTGGCCCGCCCTGGCGTGCGATCCGGAATTCGGCGGCCAGGGCCTGCCGATCATCATCAACAACGCGCTGTACGAGATGCTGAACTCGGCCGGCCAGGCGTGGACGATGTACCCGGGCCTGTCGCACGGCGCCTACGAGGCCCTGCATGCCCACGGCACCCCCGAGCTGAAGCAGGCTTACCTGCCGAAGCTGGTCTCGGGCGAATGGACCGGCACGATGTGCCTGACCGAGCCGCATTGCGGCACCGACCTCGGCATCCTGCGCAGCAAGGCCGAGCCGCAGGCCGACGGTTCGTACCTGATCACGGGCACCAAGATCTTCATCTCCGCCGGCGAGCACGACCTGGCCGAGAACATCATCCACCTGGTGCTGGCCCGCCTGCCGGACGCGCCGCAAGGCACCAAGGGCATCTCGCTGTTCGTCGTGCCGAAATTCATTCCCGATGCCAGTGGCAATCCGGGCGAGCGCAATGGCATCAAGTGCGGCTCGATCGAGCACAAGATGGGCATCCACGGCAACGCCACCTGCGTCATGAACCTGGATAGCGCCCGCGGCTGGATGGTGGGTGAGCCCAACAAGGGCCTGAACGCCATGTTCGTGATGATGAACGCCGCGCGGCTGGGCGTCGGCGCACAGGGCCTGGGCCTGACCGAGGTGGCGTACCAGAACTCGGTGGCCTACGCCAAGGACCGCCTGCAGATGCGCGCGCTGACCGGCCCGAAGGCGCCGGAGAAGCCGGCCGACCCGATCATCGTGCATCCGGACGTGCGCCGCATGCTGCTGACGCAGAAGGCCTACGCCGAAGGCGGGCGCGCGTTCAGCTACTGGACCGCCCTGCAGATCGACCGCGAGCTGTCGCACCCGGACGCTGACGTGCGCAAGGAGGCCGGTGACCTGGTGGCGCTGCTGACGCCGGTGATCAAGGCATTCCTGACGGACAACGCCTTCACGTCGACCAACGAAGGCATGCAGGTGTTTGGCGGCCACGGCTACATCGCCGAGTGGGGCATGGAGCAATACGTGCGCGACGCCCGCATCAACATGATCTACGAAGGCACCAATACGATCCAGGCGCTGGACCTGCTGGGCCGCAAGATCCTGGGCGACATGGGCGCGCGGATGAAGGTCTTCGGCAAGATCGTGCAGGCCTTCGTCGAGGAAGAGGGCACCAACGAAGCCATGCAGGAGTTTGTCAATCCGCTGGCGGATATCGGCGACAAGGTCCAGAAGCTGACGATGGAAATCGGCATGAAGGCCATGGGCAACCCGGACGAAGTGGGCGCTGCCGCCGTGCCGTACCTGCGCGTGGTGGGTCACCTGGTGTTCTCGTACTTCTGGGCTCGCATGGCCAAGATCGCACTGGAGAAGGAAGCCAGCGGCGACAAGTTCTACACCAGCAAGCTGGCCACGGCACGCTTCTACTTTGCCAAGCTGCTGCCGGAAACCGCCGCCGAAATCCGCAAGGCGCGCGCCGGTTCCGCCACGCTGATGGCGCTGGACGCAGACCTGTTCTGATTGGCCGGAGGGGCGCCCGACCTGCCGCTTCGTTCGATCGCCGCTCCCGTGAACCGGGGCGGCGCGAATAACGAGCGGCGGCCCGGCGCCCCCGGCACACCTCTCATCTCAACGCTCACGACTCAAGGAGCGCGCATGTCCAATTTCATCGTCAAGAAGGTCGCCGTGCTGGGTGCCGGCGTCATGGGCGCGCAGATCGCCGCCCACCTGGTCAACGCCCGCGTGCCCGTGGTGCTGTTCGACCTGCCCGCCAAGGAAGGCCCGAAGAACGGCATCGCCCAACGCGCGATCGAGAACCTGAAGAAGCTGTCCCCGGCGCCGCTCGGCATCAAGGACGAGGCGGGCCTGATCCGTCCCGCCAACTACGAGGACGATATCGCCCTGCTGAAGGAGTGCGACGTTGTCATCGAAGCCATCGCCGAGCGCATGGACTGGAAGCACGACCTGTACAAGAAGGTCGCTCCGAATCTGGCGCCGAATGCGATCTTCGCGACCAACACCTCGGGCCTGTCGATCACCGCGCTGTCCGACGGGTTTGACGCCGATCTGAAGGCGCGCTTCTGCGGCGTGCACTTCTTCAATCCGCCGCGCTACATGCACCTGGTGGAGCTGATCCCCACGGCCACCACGCAGCCCGAGATCCTGGACCGCCTGGAAGCGTTCCTGACCACCACGCTCGGCAAGGGCGTGGTGCGTGCCAAGGACACGCCGAACTTCATCGCCAACCGCGTCGGCATCTTCTCGATCCTGGCCGTGTTTGCCGAAGCCGAGAAATTCGGCATCCCGTTCGATGTCGTCGACGACCTCACCGGTTCCAAGCTGGGCCGCGCCAAGTCGGCCACGTTCCGCACCGCCGACGTGGTCGGTCTGGACACGATGGCGCACGTCATCAAGACGATGCAGGACAACCTGACCAGCGACCCGTTCGCGCCGGTGTACAAGACCCCGGCCGTGCTCAAGGGCCTGGTCGACGCGGGCGCGCTCGGCCAGAAGACCGGCGCCGGCTTCTACAAGAAGGAAGGCAAGGCGATCAAGGTGCTGGACGCCAAGACGGGCCAGTACGTGGAGTCGGGCAAGAAGGCCGACGAGATCGTCGTGCGCATGTTGAAGAAGGACCCCGCCGAGCGCATCAAGCTGCTGCGCGAGTCGACCAACCCGCAGGCGCAGTTCCTGTGGAGCGTGTTCCGCGACGTCTTCCACTACATCGCCGTGTACCTCGAACAGATCGCCGGTTCGGCGGCGGATATCGACCTGGCCGTCCGCTGGGGTTTTGGCTGGAACTCGGGTCCGTTCGAAGACTGGCAAGCGGCCGGCTGGAAGCAGGTGGCCGAGTGGGTGAAGGAAGACATCGAGGCCGGCCGCGCACTCTCGAGTGCACCGCTGCCCGCCTGGGTGCTGAACGGTGCCGTGGCCGACAACCAGGGCGTGCACAGCGCGCAGGGCTCGTGGTCGCCCGCGGCCAATGCCTTCGTCAAGCGCGCCGCGCTGCCCGTGTATGAGCGCCAGGTGTTCCGCGCCGCGATCAAGGGCACGGATGCCGCCGATCCGCGCAAGGCTGGCAAGACTATCGAAGAGAATGACGGCGCGCGCATCTGGACCAGCGAAGGCGCCGACGATGTGCTGATCATCTCGTTTAAGAGCAAGATGAACACGCTCGGCCCGGACGTGCTCGATACCATCGTGCGTGCCGTGGAACTGGCCGAAGCCGACTACAAGGGTCTGGTGGTGTGGCAGCCGACGTCGCTGCAACTGGGCGCGCCGGGCGGCCCGTTCTCCGCCGGTGCCAATCTGGAAGCCGCCATGCCGGCCTTCATGATGGGCGGTGCCAAGGGCATCGAACCGTTTGTGAAGAAATTCCAGGACACCATGATGCGCGTGAAGTACGCCGCGGTGCCGGTGGTGCCGGCTGTCTCGGGCATCGCGCTCGGCGGCGGCTGCGAGCTGATGCTGCATTCGGCCAAGCGCGTGGTGGCGCTGGAAAGCTACGTGGGCCTGGTGGAAGTGGGCGTGGGCCTCGTGCCGGCCGGCGGCGGCCTGAAGGAAGCCGCGATTGCCGCCGCCCGGGCCGCACAGGCCGCCGGCAGCACGAACTACCTGAACTTCCTCACCAACCGCTTCCAGGCGGCGGCGATGGCCAAGGTGTCGACCTCGGCGCTGGACGCGCAGAAGATCGGCTATGTGCAGCCGACCGACACCATCGTCTACAACGTGCACGAACTGCTGTACGTGGCGCAGAGCGAAGTGCGCGCGCTGGCCAACGCCGGCTACCGTGCGCCGGTGCCGGGCGCGCTGGTGCCAGTGGCGGGCCGTTCGGGAATCGCCACGATCAAGGCGTCGCTGGTCAACATGCGCGACGGCAATTTCATCTCCGCGCATGATTTCCTGATCGCCTCGCGCATCGCTGAAGCCGTCTGTGGCGGCGACGTGGAAGCCGGCTCGCTGGTCAGTGAGGAATGGCTGCTGGCGCTGGAACGCAAGGCATTCATCGAACTGCTGGGCACGGGCAAGACGCAGGAGCGCATCATGGGCATGCTGCAGACCGGCAAGCCGGTGCGCAACTAAAGAGGCCAACGAGGAACCGACATCATGAAACAACTGCAAGACGCCTACATCGTCGCGGCTACCCGTTCGCCGATCGGCAAGGCCCCGAAGGGCGCATTCAAGAACACGCGTCCGGATGACCTGCTGGCCACGATCCTGAAGGCCGCCGTGGCCCAGGTACCCGGCCTGGACCCGGCCCTGATCGAAGACGCCATCGTTGGCTGCGCGATTCCCGAAGCGCAGCAGGGCCTGAACGTGGCGCGCATCGGCGCGCTGCTGTCCGGCCTGCCCAACACCGTGGGCGGCATCACCGTGAACCGCTTCTGCGCCTCGGGCCTGTCCGCGGTGGCGATGGCCGCCGACCGCATCCGCGTGGGCGAATCCGACGTGATGATCGCCGCCGGCATCGAATCGATGAGCATGGTGCCGATGATGGGCAACGCGCCGTCGATGTCGCCGTCGATCTTCGAGCGCGACGAGAACGTGGGCATCGCCTACGGCATGGGCCTGACCGCCGAAAAGGTGGCCACCCAGTGGAAGGTCAGCCGGGAAGACCAGGATGCGTTCTCGCTGGCATCGCACCAGAAGGCGATCGCCGCGCAGCAGGCCGGCGAGTTCAGCGACGAAATTACCCCGATTGAGGTAGTCGAGAAATTCCCGGATCTGGCCACTGGCGAGGTCAGCGTAAAGACGCGTACTATTTCGCTCGACGAAGGTCCGCGTCTCGATACGTCGCTGGAAGGACTCGGCAAGCTGCGTCCCGTGTTTGCCAACAAGGGCAGCGTCACGGCCGGCAACAGCTCGCAGACTTCGGATGGCGCGGGCGCGCTGATCCTGGTTTCGGAAAAGGTCCTCAAGCAGTTCAACCTGGTGCCGCTGGCGCGCTTCGTGTCGTTCGCGGTGCGCGGCGTGCCGCCGGAGATCATGGGGATCGGCCCGAAGGTGGCGATTCCTGCCGCGCTGGCCGCGGCAGGCCTGACCCAGGACCAGATGGACTGGATCGAACTGAATGAAGCGTTTGCCGCGCAGTCGCTGGCGGTGATGCGCGACCTGGAGCTGGACCCGGCCAGGGTCAACCGGATGGGCGGTGCGATCGCACTGGGCCATCCGCTCGGTGCGACGGGCGCGATCCGCTCGGCCACCGTGGTGCACGCGCTGCGCCGCCATAACCTGAAGTACGGCATGGTCACCATGTGCGTGGGAACGGGCATGGGTGCAGCCGGAATCTTCGAGCGCGTCTGAACGCGCCGACGGGACAGCCAGCCGCTGGCTGTCCCACCCTCTGATCAGGTGAAGAAAGTAGTGCGATGGACACGGAGATGCCAACACACTTGAAACGGAGGAAAACAACAATATGCAGGAGACAGCAATTCTGGCCGACGCGGCATGCGACATGCCGCGCGCGATGATGGACGCCCTGGGCGTCCGCACCATTCCTTTCCGCATCCGCGCGGGCGACCGCTTCGTGGTCGACACCCGCGACGAGGAAGCGCTGCCCGATCTGTATCAGCAATACCTGGTCGGCAAGCAGGACCACTACGCCGAATCGATTCCCCTGCTCGAACGCGAGCTGGAGGACCACTTGCTCAGGAATGTGGTGGCCGGCTGCGATCGCGCCATCCTGCTGACCATCGCGAGCACGCGCAGCAAGTTCTACGCGAACGCCACCGGTGCCGTGGTCGGCACCGTCGCGCGCAGTTTCAAGCTGCGCAAGGACGCCGGCCGTAGCGGCCTGTTCGACCTGACCGTGATCGATACCGGCGCGATCGGGCCGGGGCAGGCGTTGATCGTGCGCGAGGCCGCGCGCATGCTGGCCGATGGCGCCGATGCCGCTGCCGTGTCGGACGCCATCGAAACCCGGTTGCGCGACGCCGCCCACATGTTTCTGATTCCCAACGAGCTGCTGTACATGTACACGCGCGCCAAGCTCAAGGGTGAGAACAGCATCACATGGAGCCGCTACATGCTGGGTAGCGCGTTCAATATCCGTCCGGTGATCCATATGCACCAGGGGGACACCGCGGCCATCGCCAAGGCGCGCGGCCCCGAGGACGGCATCCGTCGACTTCTGGCCCATACCGAGACCTGCATCCGCAACGGCTGTCTGCTCACGCCGGCGATTTCCGCCGCCTACGCGGGCAATATCGGCGACGTGCGGGCATGGCCCGCGTGGCAGTCGCTGGCCAGGACGGCGCAGACGCATGACGTGGAGCTGATGCTGGCCCCGATGAGCCTGACCGTCGCGCTCAACGTGGGCGCGGGCGCGTTTGGCCTGAGTTACCTTTCCGAAGTGCCGCCACCGTTCGTCTGAGCGGCGCACGATAACCACCGAGCACGATAGAGACGAGGTTTGACATGAGCATTGCCACCCGCATCGACCAGGGCATCCTGACCATTGGCTTCGATCGCATCGACAAGAAGAACGCCATCACCGCAGCGATGTACCAGACGATGGCCGACGCCCTGCGCGCCGCCGAGACCGATACCGCCGTGCGCGTGATCGTGATCGAAGGCAAGCCGGAGATCTTCACGGCCGGCAACGACCTGGAGGACTTCATGAGGCGTCCGCCGACGCACGGCGCGGATGGTACGCCGGCGCCGGTGTTCCAGTTCCTGCACGCGATCAGCCACGCGAGCAAGCCGGTGGTGGCATCAGTAAGCGGTGCGGCGGTGGGTATCGGCACCACGCTGCTGCTGCATTGCGATCTGGTCTATGCGTCGGATTCCGCCAGGCTGTCGCTGCCGTTCGCGCAGCTGGGCCTGTGCCCGGAGGCAGCGTCGAGCCTGCTGCTGCCGCGTCTTGTCGGCTACCAGCGTGCCGCGGAGAAGCTGCTGCTGGGCGAGGCGTTCAGCGCGCAGGAAGCCCACGCGATGGGGCTGGTGACCAAGGTGCTCCCCGTGGCCGAACTGGCGGACTACGTGCGTCAGCAGGCAGCGAAGCTGGCCGCGTTGCCGGCGTCGTCGCTACGGGAGACCAAGCGGCTGATGAAGGGGGATGATGTGGCGGCCGTGGAGAAGAAGATGGCCGAGGAAGGCGAGGTGTTCCGCCAGATGCTGGGAGCGCCGGAGGCGAAGGAGGCCTTCTCGGCGTTCTTCGAGAAACGCAAGCCGGATTTCTCGAAGTTCAGCTGAGCGGCGCGCGCCTCGGTGTTTTTCCGGGCGCCCGAAGCCGATGCTTCGGCGGCGCGCGTCGAAAGCTGCGGTGTGGTCTCGCTCTCCCGCGTGCGGAGCGGCGGGACCACAGCCGGTGAAGATCAGGCCGTCGGTAGCGTGCGCGGCTGGCGGCTCTCATCCGTCGCCACGTACGTCAACGTGGCTTCCGTGACCTTCACGACCGCGTGCCTGTGGCGCATGCGTTGCGCGTACACCTCAACGGACACCGTGATCGAGGTCCGGCCCGTCTTCACGATCTCCGCATAGAAGCTCACGAGGTCTCCCACGAACACGGGGTGCTTGAACAGGAACGAATTGACCGCCACCGTGGCCACGCGGCCCTGGGCGCGTTCCACCGCGGGGATGGACCCCGCGATATCCACTTGCGACATGATCCAGCCGCCGAATACATCGCCGTGCACATTGGCATCGGCCGGCATGGGCACGACGCGCAGGGCGGGGTTCTTGCCGGCTGGCAGTTCGGAGAGGGGGGCAGGTATGGTCATGGCGGGCAGGTAGGGTACGGAGGGCTTGATCTGCCGGGCTGTGCGATCTCTGCGACAATCGCGGCATTGGCCCGAATTCTAACGTATGCGCCGCTATTCCACGACCGCCGAGCCCGCCCCCGCCGACCCGGCCAACACGCTGTTCCATAACACCGGTGCGCCTCGCAGCGACTGGCAGACCGTCCGTAACCTCCTGCCCTACGTCTGGCACTACAAGTGGCGCGTGATGCTGGCGCTGACCTGCCTGGTGGCGGCCAAGGTGGCCAACCTGGGCGTGCCCGTGCTGATGAAGAAGCTGGTCGACAGCATGAACATCGGGCCGGGCGACACGGCTGCCTTGCTGGTGGTGCCTGTCGGGCTGATTGTTGCCTATGGCGTGCTGCGGCTCTCCGGCACGTTGTTCACCGAGTTGCGCGAGATCCTCTTTTCCAAGGTCACGCAGAGCGCCGTGCGCGAGATCGCGCTGCAGGTGTTCCGGCATCTTCATGCCTTGTCGCTACGCTTCCACCTGGAGCGGCAGACTGGCGGCATGAGCCGCGACATCGAGCGCGGTACGCGCGGCATCCAGTCACTGATTTCCTATTCGCTGTACAGCATCCTGCCCACGCTGGTGGAGATGTCGCTGGTGATCGGCTTCTTCGTCGTGCGCTACGACATCTGGTTCGCGGCCATCACCACCTGCGCGCTGGTGGGCTACATCGTCTTCACGATCGTCGTGACCGAGTGGCGCACGCACTTCCGGCGCAAGATGAATGAGCTCGATTCGCGCGCCAACCAGAAGGCCATCGACTCGCTGCTGAACTTCGAGACCGTGAAGTACTTCGGCAACGAGGAGTACGAGGCGCGGCGCTATGACGAGAACCTGCGCACCTATCGCACGGCGGCCATCCGCTCGCAGAACTCGCTGTCGTTCCTGAACTTCGGCCAGCAGGCGATCATCGCGGTAGGGCTGATCCTGATCCTGTGGCGCGCCACCGTCGGCGTTGCGGCTGGCAAACTGACACTCGGCGATCTTGTGCTGGTCAACACGCTGATGATCCAGCTCTATATCCCGCTGAATTTCCTGGGCGTGATCTACCGGGAAATCAAGCAGGCCACCACGGACATGGATCGCATGTTCGTCCTGCTGGGCACGAACATGGAAGTGGCGGACGCGCCCGACGCGCCGACGCTGCAGGTGACGGGCGCCGAGGTGCGCTTCCGCCATGTCGGCTTTGGCTACGAAAGCAATCGCGTGATCCTGGATGATGTGGACTTCACGATCGCGGCGGGCACGACGACGGCCGTGGTCGGGCATAGCGGCTCGGGCAAGTCGACGCTGGCGCGGTTGCTGTTCCGCTTCTACGATGCCAGCAGCGGCGGCATCGAGATCGACGGGCAGGATATCCGCAGCGTCCGCCAGGCGAGCCTGCGTGCGTCGATCGGCATCGTGCCGCAGGACACTGTGCTGTTCAACGACAGCATCTACTACAACATCGCCTACGGCCGCCCCGAGGCCACGCGCGACGAGGTCATCGACGCCGCGCGCGCCGCGCAGATCGACAGCTTCATCCGCGAACTGCCGCAGGGCTACGACACGCCGGTGGGCGAGCGCGGCCTGAAGCTGTCGGGTGGCGAGAAGCAACGCGTGGCCATCGCCCGGACGCTGCTGAAGAACCCGCCGATCCTCGTGTTCGACGAAGCCACGTCGGCGCTGGATTCCCGCACCGAGCAGGCGATCCAGGCCGAGCTCATGCGGCTGGCGCAGAACCGTACCACGCTGCTGATCGCCCACCGGCTGTCCACGGTGGTCCACGCCGACCAGATCCTGGTGATGGATCACGGCCGCATCATCGAGCGCGGTACGCACGCCGCGCTGATGCGTGCCAACGGGCGCTATGCGGAGATGTGGCAGATTCAGGCGCGCAGTGCGGCCGAAGGGGCGCCACACTCGGACGCGCTGGCCATCGACGTCGGCGACGCCACGCAGGACGCCTGAGACCGTCCTTGCATCGACCGCGATTGTCGACAATCGCGGTCGGCAACTGCGCTCCACACGCGCTTGCGCACAATCATGGTTCGTCAATGGATCACGTTCCCGCCCTGCATCAGGGCACGACGGACATGTGAATAGCTGGCACGCGCCTTGCGAAAAGCCTCCTCCAGAGAGATCAACTACTGGAGAAGGTTCATGCCGCAATCCCTCGCGCGCCGTCAATGCCTGAAGCTGAGCGCCGCCATTGGCACTGCGATGGTGCTGTCGACACTCTGCGCAGGCACCGCACAGGCGCAAGCCACCACCAGGATCCGCTTCCAGCTCGACTGGCGCTTCGAGGGCCCGTCCGCGCTGTTCCTGCTGGGCGAGCAGAAGGGCTACTACAAGAGCGAGCGCCTGGATGTGTCGATCGACGCCGGCAACGGGTCCGGCAACGTGGTCAACCGCGTGGCCACCGGCACGTATGACATGGGCTTTGCCGACATGGCGTCGGTGATGGAGTTCTACGGCAACAACCCGGACGCGAAGAACAAGCCGGTGGCCGTGATGATGGTCTACAACAACACGCCCGCGGCCGTGCTGGCGCTGAAGAAGTCCGGCATCCGCGCGCCGAAGGACCTGGCCGGCAAGAAGCTCGGTGCCCCGGTGTTTGACGCGGGCCGCCGCGCATTCCCGATCTTCGCCAAGGCCAACGGCCTGCAGGCGTCGTCGTTCAACTGGCAGGCGATGGATCCCACGCTGCGCGAGACCATGCTGACGCGCGGCGATCTCGATGCGATCACGGGCTTCTCCTTCACGTCGATCCTGAACCTCAATGCGCGTGGCGTGAAGGACGAGGACATTGTCGTGCTGCCGTATCCCCAATACGGCGTGAAGCTGTATGGCAACGCGGTGATCGCCTCGGAGTCGTTCCTGAAGAGCAATCCGGAGGCCGTCAAGGCGTTCCTGCGCGCGTTTGCCAAATCCGCGCGCGACGTGATCGCGCATCCGGAGGAGGGCATCAAGGCCGTCAAGGCGCGCGACGGGATTATCGACGAGAAGCTGGAGGTGCGCCGCCTGAAGCTTGCCCTCGATAGCGTGGTGAAGTCGCCGGATGCCAGGGCGGAGGGCTTTGGGCGGGTGAGCAAGCCGCGACTGTCGCTGATGGCGTCGCAGGTGGCCGATGCCTTCGGTACCAAGGGCCGCATCAACCCGGATGCGTTGTGGACGGACGCCTACCTGCCGGCCGCGGCAGACCTGGATGTGCTGCGATGATGGCGAGGCAGGACATTCCTCACGCCACGGGTGGGGCACCTAACGAGGGCAAGCCGTTCGTCGATTTCAATCGTGTCTGGCTGGCCTATGACGACGAACTCGCCCGCCGTGGCGAGTTCGCGGTGGAAGACATTTCGCTGCAGGCGGCGCCGGGCGAGTTCATCGCCATCGTCGGCCCGTCCGGCTGCGGCAAGTCGACGTTCATGAAGCTGGCCACCGGCCTGCGTCCAGCCACGCGCGGTGTGGTGAGCATTGCCGGCGAGAAGGTCCACGGCCCGCTCAAGCAGGTCGGCATGGCCTTCCAGGCGCCGACGCTCCTGCCGTGGCGAACCACGCTCGACAACGTCATGCTGCCGCTGGAGATTGTCGAGCCGTACCGGTCGACCATGCGCGCGAAGCGCGATGCATACGTGGCGCGTGCGCGCGAGTTGCTGCAGACCGTGGGGCTGTCCGGCTACGAGGACAAGTATCCGTGGCAGCTCTCTGGCGGCATGCAGCAACGCGCGTCGATCTGCCGGGCGCTGATCCACCAGCCACGCATGTTGCTGCTGGACGAGCCGTTTGGCGCGCTCGACGCGTTCACGCGTGAAGAACTCTGGTGCGTGCTGCGCGATCTCTGGCAGGCGCAACGCTTCAACGTGATCCTCGTCACGCACGATCTGCGCGAGGCGGTGTTCCTGGCCGACACTGTTTACGTGATGAGCGCCCGACCGGGCCGTATCCTGTTGCGCAAGGAAATCGACCTGGCGCGCCCGCGACCGCTCGAAGTCACCTACACCGAACCCTTTGCCGAACGCGTGCACGAACTGCGCGAGAAGATCGGCCACGTCCGGCAGCATTGATCATGACGACACTGACGTCTTCCCAGGCAAGGCGCGTGCAGCGCGTCGCGCCGTGGCTTCTGCTGGGTGCCTTCCTGCTGCTCTGGCAGGGTGCGTGCCTGGTCTTTGATATTTCCGACTTCATCCTGCCCAGCCCGTCGGCCATCGTGTCGTCGCTGACCGAATATGGCGACGTGATCGCGGGCCATGCGTGGCGCACGTTCTGGACCACGATGGTCGGCTTCGGGCTGGCCATCGGCGTAGGCGTGGTGCTGGGGCTGCTGATGGGTTCGTCGAGGCTCGCCTATGCGGCCACGTATCCGCTGATGACGGCGTTCAATGCGCTGCCCAAGGCGGCATTCGTGCCCATCCTGGTGGTGTGGTTTGGCCTTGGTGCCGGCCCGGCCATCCTGACGGCGTTCCTGATCTCGTTCTTCCCGATCATGGTCAACATCGCCACGGGCCTGGCCACGCTGGAGCCGGAACTCGAGGACGTGCTGCGCGTGCTCGGCGCCAGGCGGCGGGACGTCCTGTTCAAGGTCGGCCTGCCGCGCGCCATGCCGTTCTTCTTTGCGTCGCTGAAGGTGGCGATCACGCTCGCGTTCGTTGGCACGACGGTGTCCGAGATGAACGCGGCGAACGAAGGGATCGGCTATCTGCTGGTGTCCGCCGGTTCGGCGATGAAGATGCCGCTGGCGTTTGCGGGGCTCGTGGTCATCGCCGCGATGGCGATGGGGATGTACGAGCTGTTTGCCGTGCTGGAGAAGCGGATGACAGGATGGGCGCATCGCGGCTGATGGGGCCCCGCGATGCGCCGTTCGCGTCTTTGGCGGCTCTTTGGTAACCCTTCGGCGGCCAGTCGGACGGGGCCCGGGGGGACTCGGGCGCGGCCGTAGCCCGGCCGCAACTCAGGCGTAGTCGAGCGGCAGTGCCGTGGTGTACTTGATTTGCTCCATCGCGAAGCTTGAGCTCACATCGGCCAGCTCCGCGCCCTGGATCAGCTTCTTGTACACGGCGTCATAGGCGGCGATGTCCGGTACGACCACGCGCAGCAGGTAGTCGGTATCCCCGGCCATCCGATAGAACTCGGTGACCTCGGGAATCGACGCGACCAGCCCGTGGAAGGCCTTCAGCCACTTCACGTTGTGCTGGTTGGTCCGGATCGAGACGAACACCGTCACGCCCACATTGAGCTTGCCGGCATCCAGCAGCGCAACGCGCTTGCGGATCACGCCGGATTCTTCCAGCTTCTGCACCCGGCGCCAGCAGGGCGTGGAGGTCAGTCCGACCTGTTCGCCGATCTCGGCGACGGCCACGGTGGCATCTTCCTGCAGGATGCCGAGGATCTGGCGGTCATAGCGGTCCATGGCGTCTCGCGTCAATGGGAAATGGGGCCCGGGGCGCTGCACACCCGCCGGGGCCCGTCGCCGCGAGTGTCAGATCGTGACGGTGTCGACCAGCAGGTTGACGCCGGTGGCGATGCGGTCCTGCTCCACGCCGTAGATGTGGAGGGAGATGGCGACCTCGTCGCTGGCGTTGCCCAGCGCGTGGATATGCTGCAAGCCGGCTGGCACGCTGAACGTCGCGCCGGCCTCGCGCGTTACCGCGTTGACCTGTGTGGCGGTCCGGCTCTCGGGATTCCAGCGGTAGTGCCGCTCGGACAGCGTGCCGCGCAGCACGCGGTACGCGCACCAGGTGCGATGGCCGTGGACAGGGCTGAACTGGCCGGGACGCCAGATCAGCAGCATGACGGAGAACCGCTCGTATGGATCGGCATGGACCAGATGGCGCGTGTAGGTCTCGGGGCTGCCGTCCAGCGCGCCGGGCGGCAGGGCTGCCAGCAGCGTATCGGCATCGGGCAGGCTGGCTGCCACATGGGCGGCGACCATGCGGGCGCTCTGGGCCAGCGTGGCTTCCATGCCGGTGGTCAGCAGGTTCAGGGGAGACGTCGTGGGCCCACTGGGGACGCATGGTTGAACGGCGGACGTGTGCGGGGCGGGCATGGCTGGCTCGGATTCGATGTGGTATGCCATCCATCATAGAAGTGCCTCCGGAGCAAGATCATGCATTCTTTGGTCGGAATCGGTCTCAAATTGTAATCCTGTTCTACAGGACTGTAGAAAATTGGAAACAACTTGCTCATCGTGCGCTGCGACGAGCGGCAAGCGATAATTCGCGCCATGGAAATCAAATGGCTTGAAGACTTCGTCAGCCTGGCCGAGACGCACAGCTTTTCGCGCTCGGCGGAGCTGCGGCACGTGACCCAGCCGGCGTTCTCGCGCCGCATCCAGTCACTGGAGGCGTGGGTTGGCACCGAGCTGATCGATCGCTCCAGCTATCCCACCAGCCTGACGGCGGCTGGCAAGGTGTTCTACGAGCAGGCCCTGGCGATGCTGGCGCAGGTCAGCGAAACCCGCGCACTGATGCGCGGCCAGCGTTCCGCCAACGCGCAGGTGCTGGAATTCGCGGTGCCGCACACGCTGTCACTGACCTTCTTCCCGGAATGGCTCAAGGGCGTGGAGCGCAAGGTCGGCACGCTACCGTGCCGGCTGCGCGCGCTGAACGTCCACGACGCGGTGCTGATGCTGGTGGAAGGGGGGTGCGACCTGGTCATGGTCTATCACCACGCGCGTCAGGCGATCCAGCTTGATCCGGCGCACTACGACATGCTGGTACTTGGCATGGAAAGGCTGTCGCCCTTCAGCGTGCCGGACGCCACCGGGCGGCCATTGTTCCGGCTGCCGGGCACGGACAAGAAGCCCGTGCCGTTCCTGAGCTATACCCCCAATGCCTTCCTGGGCCGGATGGTGGACATGCTGCTGGCGGAATCGGGCGACACGCTCAAGCTCGACAAATGCTACGAGACCGATATGGCCGAGGCCCTCAAGGTGATGGCGCTGGCGGGGCACGGCATGGCCTTCCTGCCCGAGAGCGCGGTGCGCGAGGACGTGGCCGCCGGCCGGCTGGTGCGGGCCGAGGCCGCGCGCGGGTTGCCGCAGTCCATCGACATGGAGATCCGGCTTTATCGGGAGCGGCCCTCCGAGGCGTCCAACGACCGGCGCGGCGGCCAGGTCCGGCGCAAGCGCCAGTTGGTGGACAAGATCTGGGCGTCCCTGACGTCGTAAGACGTGGCAGGCAAGGTTATGCAAGGGTTGCATAACCGTTCGGGGGCGGATGAGCAATCGGCATTGGATTCGGGGTGCGGGGCGCCGATATGCTCCGTGTCACCTTCACTCGGAACCCAACGATGTCTTCCGCAGCACCGTCCAAGTCGTCCGTCAACTCCCATATCCTGCCTTCCTACCTGAACGCCGAGGCGCTCGGGCCCTGGGGCATCTACCTGCAGCAAGTCGATCGCGTCACGCCCTACCTGGGCTCGCTGGCGCGCTGGGTCGAAACGCTGAAGCGCCCCAAGCGTGCGCTGGTCGTGGACGTGCCCATCGAAATGGATAACGGCACGATCGCCCACTACGAGGGCTATCGCGTGCAGCACAACCTGTCGCGCGGCCCGGGCAAGGGCGGCGTGCGTTTCCACCAAGACGTGACGCTGTCAGAGGTGATGGCGCTGTCGGCGTGGATGTCGGTCAAGAACGCCGCGGTCAACGTGCCGTACGGCGGCGCTAAGGGCGGCATCCGCGTGGATCCGCGCTCGCTGTCGAAGGGCGAGCTGGAACGCCTGACCCGCCGCTACACCAGCGAAATCAACATCATCATCGGACCGAGCAAGGACATTCCTGCGCCGGACGTCAATACCAACGCCCAGGTCATGGCCTGGATGATGGATACGTATTCGATGAATTCGGGCAGCACGTCCACCGGCGTGGTGACCGGCAAGCCGATCTCGCTGGGCGGCTCCCTGGGCCGTCACGAGGCCACCGGCCGCGGCGTGTTCGTCGTGGGCTCGGAAGCCGCCCGCAATCTGGGTATGGACATCAAGGGCGCGCGCGTGGCCGTACAGGGCTTCGGCAATGTGGGCGCGGTCGCCGCCAAGCTGTTCCATGAGGCCGGCGCCAAGGTCGTGGCCGTGCAGGATCACCGCACCACGCTGTACAACCCGGCTGGCCTGGATGTTCCGGCGATGATGGAATATGCCTCGCACAGCGGCACCATCGAGGGCTTCCGCGGCGAGGTCCTGTCGACCGGGCAGTTCTGGGAAGTCGAGTGCGACATCCTGATTCCGGCCGCGCTGGAAGGCCAGATCACGGCGGAGAACGCGCCGAAGATCACCGCCCGCCTGGTGATCGAGGGCGCCAACGGCCCGACCACGCCGGAAGCGGATGACATCCTGCGCGAGCGCAACATCCTGGTCTGCCCGGACGTGATTGCCAACGCCGGCGGCGTGACCGTGTCCTACTTTGAATGGGTGCAGGATTTCTCGAGCTTCTTCTGGACCGAGGAGGAAATCAACGAACGCCTGGTACGAATCATGCAAGAAGCCTTCCGGGCGATCTGGCAGGTTGCCCAGGAAAACAAGGTCACGCTGCGTACGGCTGCGTTCATCGTCGCCTGTACGCGAATCCTGCAGGCGCGCGAGATGCGCGGCCTGTATCCCTGATTGAGGCGGGACTGGGAGCGGAGGTAGTGCTGCGATGCAGCATGACTCCGCTTCGGCAAATGGCAGAACGCGGCGGCCGGAGAGTTCCGGTCGCCGCGTTTTCGTACCTGTGCCGCCCGCAGTCGAATGGCGCAAGCGTTCGCAGTTGTGTCTCATTTTGACGCATCGCCGCGAAACCATGCCCGAAACGGCACCACTTAGGGGAAAAACCCGTTGTTTTGGGTCACGAGCTAAGCAA
Source organism: Cupriavidus sp. 01L415 (assembly GCF_056400065.1). Taxonomy (NCBI): domain Bacteria; kingdom Pseudomonadati; phylum Pseudomonadota; class Betaproteobacteria; order Burkholderiales; family Burkholderiaceae; genus Cupriavidus; species Cupriavidus sp. 01L415. The sequence continues at coordinate 56,127 of NZ_JBFTSP010000008.1, forward strand.
TACTGTTTCGCTGGTGGGACCTTTTTGCTAGAGTCCCGCCTTTCTCTTCATGGTCAAGGAGATGTTATGAATGTAGCCAAGCTGGCTAGCCTGATGATCGCGGCGGGCGTCCTGTGCGGTACCGCGCAGGCAGCCGAGCCGCTGACGGGCACACTGCAGAAGATCAAGGATACGGGTGTTATCACGCTGGGCGTGCGGGATTCTTCGATTCCGTTCAACTACAACCTGGGCGGCGTGCGCCAGGTGGGCTATTCCTACGATATCAACATGAAGATCGTGGAAGCCATCAAGGACCAGCTGAAGCTGCCGAACCTGCAGGTCAAGGAAATCCCGATCACCTCGCAGAACCGCATCACGCTGCTGCAGAACGGCACGATCGACATCGAGTGCGGGTCCACGACCAATAACCTCGAGCGCCAGAAGCAGGCATCGTTTACCACCAGCATCTTCATCATCGGCACCCGCATCATGGTGAAGAAGGATGGCGGCATCAAGGACTGGGCCGACCTGAAGGGCAAGAACGTGGTGACCACCGCCGGTACCACGTCCGAGCGCCTGCTGCGCAAGATGAACGATGACCAGAAGCTGGGCCTCAACATCATCAGCACCAAGGACCATGGCCAGTCGTTCCTGACGCTGGAATCGGGCCGTGCCGTGGCGTTCATGATGGACGACGCGCTGCTCTACGGCGAGCGCGCCAAGGCCAAGAACCCGGCCGACTGGATCGTCGTGGGCAAGGCGCAGTCGCGCGAGTCGTACGGCTGCATGATCCGCAAGGATGACGCACCGTTCAAGAAGCTGTCTGACAACGTGATCACCGGCCTGATGAAGGACGGCTCGATCAACACGATGTATGCCAAGTGGTTCATGCAACCGGTGCCGCCGAAGGGCCTGAACCTGGACTTCCCGCTGTCCGAAGACATGAAGGCGCTCTTCAAGACCCCGAACGACAAGGCACTCGACTGATCTCCGTGATCAGGGCAGTGCGAAACGGAAGGAGAAGTCCTTCCGTTTCTTTTTGAGGACGCAACATGGATTACATCTTTCACTGGGGAGTCTTCCTCGAGCAGGCGGCGCAGAACGAAACGTACCTGGACTGGATGATCTCCGGTCTCAAGGTCACGGTCGCGCTGGGCCTGTCCTCGTGGGTGATCGCCCTTGTCATCGGGTCGGTGCTTGGCGTGCTGCGCACCGTGCCGAATAAGTGGCTGTCGGGGCTGGCAGCCACCTACGTCGAAATCTTCCGGAATATTCCGCTGCTCGTGCAGTTGTTCATCTGGTATTTCGTGATGCCGGAGCTGTTGCCCGGCGGCGAGACGATCAAGCAGATGAACCCGTTCGCGCAGCAGTTCGTCGCTGCCATGCTCTGCCTGGGCACGTTTACCGCCGCGCGGGTTTGCGAGCAGGTGCGATCGGGTATCAATTCGCTGCCGCCAGGCCAGCGCAATGCAGGCCTGGCGATGGGCTTCTCGCTGGCGCAGACGTATCGCTACGTGCTGCTGCCGATGTCGTTCCGCGTGATCGTGCCGCCGCTGACCTCCGAGTTCCTGAACATCTTCAAGAACTCCGCGGTCGCGTCGACGATCGGTCTGCTGGAGCTGGCCGCGCAGGGTCGCCAGCTGGTGGACTACACGGCGCGCCCGTACGAGTCGTTCATTGCGGTCACGCTGATGTATGCGCTGATCAATGTGACGGTGATGCTGATCATGCGCTGGGTGGAACGCCGTACCCGCGTGCCGGGCTTCATTGGCGGCAAGTAAGGGGACGATCATGGCATACGAATTCGATTTCACCTCCATCAATCCCTCCACGCTGCACGTGCTGGGCGAGGGCATGCTGGTGTCGCTCAAGATCACCGTCACCGCGGTGGTCGTCGGCATCGTCTGGGGCACCATCCTCGCGATGATGCGCCTGTCCTCCATCAAGCCGCTGAACTGGTTTGCGCAGGGGTACGTGACTATCTTCCGCTCCATTCCGCTGGTGATGGTGCTGCTGTGGTTCTTCCTGATCATTCCGCAGTTGCTGCAGAAGGTGTTCAACCTGTCTCCCGCAGCCGATTTGCGGATGACCTCCGCGCTGGTGGCGTTTGCACTGTTCGAGGCCGCGTACTACTCGGAAATCATCCGTGCCGGTATCCAGAGCGTGTCGCGCGGCCAGATGTTCGCCGCACAGGCGCTGGGCATGACCTACGGCCAGACCATGCGGCTGGTGGTCCTGCCGCAGGCGTTCCGCAACATGGTTCCGCTGCTGCTGACCCAGGGCATCATCCTGTTCCAGGATACGTCGCTGGTGTACGTGAGCGCGCTGGCTGACTTCTTCGGCCAGGCCTATGGCATTGGCGAGCGCGACGGCCGCATCGTGGAAATGCTGCTGTTCGCCGGTCTCGTGTACTTCCTTATCTGCTTCTCCGCTTCGCTGCTGGTCAAGCGTTACCAGAAAAAGGTGGCTGTATGATCGAAATTAATGACGTTTCCAAGTGGTACGGCGCCTTCCAGGTGCTGACCGACTGCACCACCAAGGTCGCCAAGGGTGAAGTGGTGGTGGTGTGCGGCCCGTCGGGTTCGGGCAAGTCCACGCTGATCAAGACCGTCAACGCGCTGGAGCCGTTCCAGAAGGGCGACATCCTGGTCGATGGCACCTCGGTGGGCAATCCGAAGACCAACCTGCCCAAGCTGCGTTCGCGCGTGGGCATGGTGTTCCAGAACTTCGAGCTGTTCCCGCACCTGTCAATCACCGAGAACCTGACCATCGCCCAGATGAAGGTGCTCGGCCGTTCGAAGGAGGAAGCCACCGCCAAGGGCCTGAAGTACCTGGAGCGCGTGGGCCTGAAGAGCCAGGCGGCCAAGTTCCCCGGCCAGCTGTCGGGCGGCCAGCAGCAGCGCGTGGCCATCGCCCGTGCGCTGTCGATGGACCCGATCTGCATGCTGTTCGACGAACCGACGTCGGCGCTGGACCCGGAAATGGTCAACGAGGTGCTGGACGTGATGGTGCAGCTGGCGCAGGAAGGCATGACCATGATGTGCGTGACCCACGAAATGGGTTTTGCACGCAAGGTGGCCAACCGCGTGATCTTCATGGACGCCGGCAAGATCGTCGAGGACTGCGCGAAGGAAGAGTTCTTCGGCAACATCGACGCGCGCTCGGACCGCGCCAGGCAATTCCTGTCGAAGATCCTGCATCACTGATCGACGGCCGGCCTGCAAGGCCTGGAAGCAAGAAGGGACGCCTGATGGCGTCCCTTTATTCATTCCGACACCCGCATCCGCCGCGGCGCGGGATCAGGTGCAGGCGGTGTTCGCCGCGTTCTTCGCCTGCACCTCAGGCGGAATCGGCACGGTCAGCGTCATCGTCGGCAGGCCGTTCTCGAACATGATCAGCTCGCCCGGCGCAAAGCGCGTCCAGGTCTCGTTGTCCGTCAGCGGCGCGGTGGCGATCACCGCCACGCGGTCGTCGGGCGTGGTCACCTGGGCGAAGTCGATCGACAGGTCGGCATCGATCAGGTGCGCCTTGGAGAACGGCCACTGCCGCACGATGTAATACAGGTGCGTGGAGCAGTGCGCGAAGAGCGCCTGACCGTTGCAGAGCAGGAAATTGAAGACGCCGTGCAGCGTGATATCGCGCGTGATGTCCGCCAGCGCATGGCCCAGTTCGTTCAGCGGCGGCTGGGATCCCGGAAACCGCTTGCGCAGGCCCTGCATCAGCGTGCAGAACGCCAGTTCGCTGTCGGTGTCGCCCACGGGCTGGTAGACCCCGGAGAGGAACGGCGCAAAGTTCTTCAGGTCGCCGTTGTGGGCAAAGATCCAGTGCCGGCCCCAGAGTTCGCGCATGAACGGGTGGCAGTTCTCCAGCAGGACCGTGCCCTGCGTGGCCTTGCGGATATGCGAGATGACGTTCTTGGATTTGATCGGATATTTCTTGATCAGATCCGCCACGGGCGACGTGCCGGCCGACTGGTTGTCGATGAACAGCCGGCAGGCCTTGTCTTCGAAGAACGCCACGCCGAAGCCGTCGGAGTGATGGTCGGTCACGCCGCCGCGGGCGGCGAAGCCGGTGAAGGAGAACGTCACGTCGGTAGGCGTGGCGCAGTTCATGCCTAGCAGCTGGCACATGGCGGGCACCGGTGCGGCAGGGGGCTGCCGCTTTGCAATAGAATGCGGACATTATCCCGCGCGTGCGGGACGCTGCCAAGCGCGGCGCCCGGGCGCCCCCTCAAGCTGTTCAGCCCCGACCCTTCCCAGCCATGAGCCAATACAAGATCGCTGTCATTCCCGGAGACGGAATTGGAACGGAAGTGATGCCCGAAGGCATCCGTGTCATGGACGCCGCCGCGCGCCGCTTTGGCATCGACTTCCAGTGGGACCACTTCGATTTTTCCAGCTACGCCTACTATGAGCGCCACGGCAAGATGCTGCCGGACGACTGGTTCGATACGCTGACGAAGTACGACGCCATCTACTTCGGGGCCGTGGGCTGGCCGGAAAAGATCCCCGACCACGTGTCGCTGTGGGGTTCGCTGCTGCAGTTCCGCCGCTCGTTCGACCAATATGTGAACCTGCGTCCCGTGCGGCTGATGCCTGGTATCAAGAGCCCGCTGGCCGATCGCAAGCCCGGAGATATCGACTTCTACGTCGTGCGGGAAAACACCGAGGGCGAGTACTCCAGTATTGGCGGCCGCATGTTCCCGGGCACGGAGCGGGAAATCGTGGTCCAGGAAACGGTCATGAGCCGCACCGGCGTGGATCGGATTCTCAAGTTTGCGTTTGAACTGGCGCAGAAACGCCCGAAGAAGCACCTGACATCGGCCACCAAGTCCAACGGCATCTCGATCACGATGCCCTACTGGGATGAGCGCGTGGAGGCCATGGCCGCCAACTATCCGGGCCTGAAGGTGGACAAGTACCACATCGACATCCTGACTGCACACTTCGTGCAGCACCCGGACTGGTTCGATGTGGTGGTGGCCAGCAACCTGTTTGGCGACATTCTTTCGGACTTGGGACCGGCCTGCACGGGCACGATCGGCGTGGCGCCGTCCGGCAACATCAACCCGGACCGGACCTATCCGAGCCTGTTCGAGCCGGTGCACGGCTCGGCACCGGACATCGCCGGGCGCGGCGTGGCCAACCCGATCGGCCAGATCTGGTGCGGCGCGATGATGCTCGAACATCTTGGCCATGCCGAAGCGGGTGCGGCGGTGCTGACCGCGATCGAAAAGGTCCTGGCCGCGGGCCCGGGCCACGCCCCGTTGACGCGGGATATTGGCGGCACGGCCAGTACCGCCGACCTGGGCCGCGCGATTGCGGAGGCGCTGTGAGCCTGCATATCGATCCCCGTACGTTGCTGCTCGAGAGCTTTCGCGCAGCGGTTGCCGCCGCCGATCCGCTCCAGATCGTGGCTGATCATCTGCCGGAACCCCATGCGGGTGGCCGGACGCTGGTGGTCGGCGCAGGCAAGGCCGCGGCGTCGATGGCGCTGGCCGTGGAACAGGCCTACGCGGGCCGCGCCACGCTGGAAGGCATCGTCGTCACGCGCTATGCCCACGGATTGCCGACCGCGCATATCCGCGTGATCGAGGCCGGCCATCCGGTTCCGGACGAGGCGGGAGAGCAGGCTGCCGCGGAGATTCTCGCGCGCGTCCAGGCCCTGGGGCCCGATGACCGGCTGATCGTGCTGGTTTCCGGCGGCGGGTCCAGCCTGCTGTCGCTGCCGGCCGACGGCATTCCGATGGCGGACCTGAAGGCCACTACGCGCGAATTGCTGCGCTGCGGCGCGCCGATCACCGAAATGAACATCGTGCGCAAGCACATTTCGCGGATCCAGGGTGGACGCCTGGCACAGGCCAGCCGCGCGCCGGTGACGACGCTGATCGTCTCCGATGTGGCTGGCGACGACCCGAGTGCGATCGCCTCGGGCCCGACGGTGGCCGATCCGAGCACCTATGGTGACGCACTCGCCATCCTGAAGCGTTATGGCGCCACCGTGCCGGCCACGGTGCAGTCGCACCTGGAGCGCGGTGCGCGCGGCGAGATCGACGAAACGCCAAAGCCTGGCGACCCGTTGTTCGCCCGCGTGGACAATCGCATGATCGCCACGGCGCACGGGAGTCTGGACGCGGCCGCGGCGCTGTTCCGCGAACAAGGCATCCAGCCAGTGGTTCTAGGCGATACCGTCACCGGTGAAGCCCAGGAAGTTGCTCGCGTCTACGCCGCGCTGGTGCGTGAGATTCGCGCGTACAATGCGCCGTTCGCCGCGCCGGTGGCGCTGATTTCCGGGGGCGAATGCACGGTCACATTGCCGGGCGAAGGCGCGGACAAGGCCCGCGGCGGGCGTTGTTCCGAATTCCTGCTGTCGCTGGTCATCGAGCTGGCGGGGGCGGAAAATGTCCATGCAATCGCGGCCGACACTGACGGCATCGATGGCTCCGAGGACAATGCCGGTGCCCTGGCGGCGCCGGATTCGCTGTCGCGCGCCGAGGCCGCGGGCATCTCGGCCCGGCGCCAGCTCGATGCGCACGACGCCTGGGGGTTCTTCGACGCGATCGGCGATCTCGTCGTGACCGGCCCGACACGCACCAATGTGAACGATTACCGCGCCATCCTGATTCTCTAACTTCGCACAGTCCCGTCGCTGCCCTCGCGGTTACGGGACGCATACCAGCAATGACCCAGAAGCTCACGATCACCCGCCCGGACGACTGGCACCTCCACCTGCGCGACGGCGCGGCGCTGGCCGCCGTGCTGCCTGACACCGCGCGCCAGTTTGCCCGCGCGATCATCATGCCGAACCTGAAGCCGCCCGTGACCACGGTGGAGCAAGCCCGTGCCTACCGCGCCCGCATCCTGGCCGCGCTGCCGACCGGCATGACGTTCGAGCCGCTGATGACGCTATACCTGACCGACAACACGCCGCCCGAGGAAATCGCGGCCGCCAGGGCCAGCGGCTTTATCCATGCGGTGAAGCTGTATCCGGCCGGCGCCACGACCAACAGCGATGCCGGCGTGACCGATATCCGCCGGTGCTACGCCACCCTGGAAGCCATGCAGCGCGAAGGCTTGCCGCTGCTGGTGCATGGGGAGGTGACCGATGGCGACATCGATATCTTCGACCGCGAGGCGGTGTTCATCGACCGCGTGATGCGCCCGCTGCGCAAGGATCTTCCGGAGCTGAAGGTGGTGTTCGAGCACATCACCACGAAGGACGCGGCGGAATATGTCGCCGAGGCCGAAGGTCCGGTCGGCGCGACGATCACCGCCCACCACCTGCTATACAACCGCAACGCGATCTTTACCGGCGGGATTCGTCCGCACTACTACTGCCTGCCGGTGCTCAAGCGCGAAATCCACCGCGAGGCGCTGGTCAAGGCGGCCACGTCGGGCGATGCGCGTTTCTTCCTTGGCACCGATAGCGCGCCGCATGCGCGTGGCCTGAAGGAGCATGCGTGCGGCTGCGCCGGTTGCTATACGGCCCTGCACGCGATGGAGCTGTATGCCGAGGCGTTTGACATCGCCGGCGCGCTGGACAAGCTTGAGGCGTTCTCCAGCTTCAACGGCCCGGCGTTCTACGGCCTGCCGCGCAACACGGGCACGCTCACGCTGACGCGCGAGGACTGGGAGCTGCCGGCGGAACTGCCGTTTGGCGACACCACGCTGGTGCCGCTGCGTGGCGGCGAAACGCTGCGCTGGAAGGCGCGCTGAGCGCATTGTTTGACTGCATCGATTGGACGCGGCCGTGGTTCCGGCCATTTGCCGCGTCCGGCATCGCACTGGACGGCGGCGATGTCCGGCAGGCACTCAGCCGGCAAGCCGATGGCCTGACCAATGCCCGGGGGCTGCCCCTGCGGTTCGTGCCGCAGGCCGCGCTGCCAGACGGTCGGGCCTACGAATCCCACATCTTCGCGACCGGTGAGGTGCCGACGCGCGACAATCTCCACGACGCATTCAATGCGCTCGTCTGGCTGCATTTTCCCGAGACCAAATCGCTGCTGAACCGGCTGCAGGCCGACGCGATCGATCGAGACGGCATCCAACCCGTGCGCGGAGGAGTGCGTGATGCGGCGACGCTGTTCGACGAGAACGCGGTGGTCCTGGTCACAGAGGACGCCGGCCTGGTAGCGGCATTGCGCGGATTTGCATGGCGCAGCCTTTTTATCGACCACCGGGCGGCCTGGCCCGAAGCCGTCACCGTAGTGCCGTTCGGCCATGCGTTGCTGGAAAAGCTCGTGCGGCCGTACAAAGCCGTGACGGCTCATGCCTGGTGGATCGCGGCGCCCCCGAATACCCCGCGAGAGGAACTGGACCGGCTGCTGGCGCGGTCGCTCGCCACCGCGGCGGATCAGGAGGCATTGCGGGGCGGGCGCTGCTTCGCGCCGCTCCCAGTGCTGGGCATTCCGGACTGGTGTGACGAAAACGCTGATTCGGCGTTCTATGACGACGTCTCCGTGTTTCGCCCGGGCCGGCGCGGGGCGGCTGCAGTGACGGGCTGACCTGCCGGTCCATCGGTGTTAGACTGCGGCCCGCAAAGCAGGCCAGACAACCGCTGCTTGCGTCGCAAGGCGCAAGGGGAGGAAAGTCCGGACTCCACAGGGCAGGGTGTTGGCTAACAGCCATCCACGGCAACGTGCGGAATAGGGCCACAGAGACGAGTCTTGCCGCCGGGTTCGCCTGGCGGGAAGGGTGAAACGCGGTAACCTCCACCTGGAGCAATCCCAAATAGGCAGGCGCTGAAGCGGCCCGCTGAGCCTGCGGGTAGGGAGCTGGAGCCGGCCGGTAACGGTCGGCCTAGAGGAATGGTTGTCACGCGTCGTCCGCCGCAAGGTGGGCGGGGTGCACAGAATCCGGCTTATCGGCCTGCTTTGCTTCTGTTTCTCAAGCCACCCGGCGCGGCCGGGCGGCGTCTTCGGTCGGGGCGTTCAGCCTTCGACGATTTCCATCGTGTGCGTGATCTCGGCGGTCTTGGCCAGCATGATCGAGGCCGAGCAATACTTTTCGTGCGACAGCTCGATCGCGCGTTCCACCTTGACGGGGTCCAGGCCGCGGCCGGTTACCGTGAAGTGGAAATTGATCTTCGTGAAGACCTTCGGATCGGCGTCGGCGCGCTCGGCTTCGAGCCTGACCGAGCAGCCGCGCACGTCCTGGCGGCCGCGCTTGAGGATCAGTACCACGTCATAGGCCGTGCAGCCGCCCGTGCCGAGCAGCACCATTTCCATGGGACGCGGTGCAAGGTTGTTGCCGCCGCCATCGGGTGCGCCGTCCATCGCAACGATGTGACCGCTACCGGTCTGGGCCACAAAGCTCATGCCCTCGGGGCCCATCCATGTCACTTTGCATTCCATTTTGTTCGTTCCTTGGTTCCTGATTGTGTGTTTTCGCTCACGTCCGCGTGATCACGAATCTTGCATTTGATGAGTATATGACATTGGGGTGTGGCGTCGCGGCCAAGGGATTTCCCGCAGAAATCCGAGGGTTTCCTCTAGGCGGGCGCCTGGCAGTCATCCGATGATTTTACTCAAGCGGTTGTTTTTAAAGAATATTGTGCTCTTGCGTGTGTCGTGAAACGCATTTCGTAATATGCAATACGATTTCGTAGTGCAAATTTTCTTGCATCCGTGGGACCTGCATGTATAATTCCAGTCATTGAACGACGGCGCATGCAGCGCGCCAGAGTGCGAAAGCGAAAGTCAGGTAATCAACACCTCCATCGCTCGCCGCACCGCCCGCCACGACCGGCTCCGTCGATCACCCAGTGTCTCCTCCACCCTCCTCCTTTGGTGGATTCAAACCCAAGTCCAACCGACTTGGGTTTTTTTTCGTCCGTGCTTTTGTCCATGCTTTCATCGGTGGCAAGCGGTGCCTGATCTCGAAGACAGGGCTCGCGGAGCCAATTATCCAGGCCCGGTGCGCTTCGCGTGGCGCCGGAGTCGCATGCTTGCGCGGGTTGCACGGCATCGGCCTGGACATCTTGACGAAAAGCCACGACTTTGCTTGTGCGTTCCAGTCGTCCGCCAGTATAATCGACGGCTTTTCCGGTCATTGCCCCCGGGAAAGAAGTCAGGGAGAGCCTGCAAATACAAGCAGGAAGGTCAGGTCCAAAGGGCCGGCCGATCGACAGGACGCTAAAACGGCGACCGTCAAATCGGGCAGTATTCAATAGTCAGGAAAAATCATGAAGACCTTTTCCGCCAAGCCTCATGAGGTAAAGCGCGACTGGTACGTGATTGACGCGACGGACAAGGTCCTCGGCCGTGTTGCCAGCGAAGTGGCACGCCGACTGCGCGGCAAGCACAAGCCGGAATTTACTCCGCACGTCGACACCGGTGATTACATCATCATCGTCAACGCAGCAAAGCTGCGCGTCACGGGTACCAAAGAAACGGACAAGAAGTATTACCGCCACTCGGGTTACCCGGGCGGTATCTACGAAACGACGTTCGGCAAGATGCAGCAACGTTTCCCGGGCCGCGCCCTGGAAAAGGCTGTGAAGGGCATGCTGCCGAAGGGTCCGCTGGGCTATGCGATGATCAAGAAGCTGAAGGTTTACGCCGAAGCCGAGCATCCGCATGAAGCGCAGCAGCCCAAGGTGCTGGAAATCTAAGGGGGCCAATCCATGATCGGTAACTGGAATTACGGTACTGGCCGCCGCAAGAGCGCTGTGGCACGTGTCTTCATCAAGTCGGGCAAGGGCGACATCGTCGTCAATGGCAAGCCCATCAATGAGTACTTCGCTCGCGAAACCTCGCTGATGATCGTGCGCCAGCCGCTGGAACTGACGGCTCACGCCGAGACGTTCGACATCAAGGTCAACGTCACCGGTGGTGGCGAAACCGGCCAGGCCGGTGCTGTCCGTCACGGCATCACCCGCGCCCTGATCGACTATGACGCCACGCTGAAGTCGGCGCTGTCGAAGGCTGGCTACGTCACGCGCGATGCACGTGAAGTGGAACGTAAGAAGGTCGGTCTGCACAAGGCACGTCGCCGGAAGCAGTTCTCGAAGCGCTGATGCGCATTCGCAGGTTCGCTCTGGCGGGCCTTGCGAATCCGGAAAAACCGCACGATTCGTCGTGCGGTTTTTTTTTGCCCCGACTCGCGCTGTGTATTCGACTCTCTACGTTGCAGAGATGGGGTAAGTGTTCCAGTTGTCATACTTGTCATTCGCACAATGACCGTCCGGAGATACAATCACGGGCCTGCGAATGGAGAGGCAAATCATGGAGCACTGGATTGCCGGGCAGTTTGGCGGCCACCGCGCGTCGAGCCGGGTAGCCAGATGGGCCTGAAGTACCGGCCGTTGCGGCCTCGCAAGGGTTTGCGGTCGTCGCGCGCGATGCTTCGCGGGCATCGTTCGTGGCGCACATGGGCGCTGAGCGTTGCGCTGTTGCTGTTCGTCGGTACGTGTCTGGCCCTCTGGGTCTACACCGCCAACAGCCGAATGACTGGCGGACAGGAGCTGGCCGCGATCAATGCGCAACTGCGCACGCAACTGGCGGAAGTGACGGCCGAGCGCGACCGGTTGCGGGCGGGTGCGGACACGGCGGAGGCGCAGCTGGAGATGGCGCATGCGGCGCAGGATCAGCTTGCCCGGCAGTTGAAGACCGCGGAAGCGGAGGCCGGGCAGTTGAAGGAGGACCTGGGATTTTTCGAGACACTCCTGCCTACGTCCGGCGATACCTCGGGCATTCACGTCCGGAGTTTCCGGGTCGCGATGGATGAAACTCGACCGCATGCCATGCACTATCGTTTGCTCGTGATGCAGGGTGGCTCCAAGGCTTTTGTCGAGCAGCCGGAATTTCGGGGTGAATTGCAGTTCATAATTTCAGCAATTCGGAGTGGGAAGCCGTTAACGCTCACGGTGCCCCAGCCGAGCGATCCGCCCTTGCCGGCGGTTCGGCTCACGCATTACCAGCGCATCGAAGGCGATCTGGGGATTCCCCAGGATGCCGAAGTCCGCGCCGTGTCAGTCCGCGTTCTTCAGAACGGGCAGGTGCGCGCGACACAGTCGGTAACGCCGTAGTTCGCGAGAACAAGGAGAAGAACATGCTGTTTTCGAAGAAAAAAGGCCTGTCCATCGATACGCTCGTGGGCCAGGATGCCGCCATCGAAGGCGATGTGACGTTTTCCGGCGGGCTGCGGCTGGATGGTCGCGTGCGTGGCAACGTGGTTGCCGCCGACGGCAAGCCCAGCATGCTCGTCATCAGCGAAAAAGGGATCGTCGAAGGGGAGGTCCGCGTTGGCCACCTGATCCTCAATGGCACCGTAACGGGCCCTGTCCATGCTGGTGAGTTGCTCGAACTGCAACCGCATGCGCGTGTCCATGGTGAGGTGCACTATGCTGCGCTTGAGATGCACCAGGGTGCCATCGTCGAAGGTCGTCTGGTGCCGCTGGTCCAGGGCGAAGTGAAGGCGCTGCCGAACTTCTCCGGCTCCGCCGAGACCAAGACAGTCAAGGCAACTGACAAGGCAACGGATCAATCCCCCGACGCAGCAACGGTGCAGGACGACGACAACGCCCCTGAACGCGCGGGCGTGCCCGCATGAGCATGTGGCGTTAGCGCCCAGAGCCCCTTGAAAACAAAGGGCTTCGGCACGATTTGTGAGTAGCGCTTAGAATACGAGCGTATCTAAACAGGAGATCCCCCATGAACGCAGTCGCAGAGGCACCCGTAACCGAGGACGTGCCGGCACCGTTCGTCTTTACCGACAGCGCCGCCGACAAGGTCAAGCAGTTGATCGAGGAAGAGGGCAATGCCGAGCTGAAGCTGCGCGTGTTTGTGCAGGGCGGCGGCTGCTCTGGCTTCCAATACGGCTTCACGTTTGACGAAGACGTCAACGAAGACGACACCACGATGGTCAAGAACGGCGTCACGCTGCTGATCGACTCGATGAGCTATCAGTACCTGGTAGGCGCGGAGATCGACTACAAGGAAGACATCAACGGCGCCCAGTTTGTGATCAAGAACCCGAACGCTTCGACCACCTGTGGTTGCGGCTCGTCGTTCTCGGTCTGAGACCGCAGCCTTGCTCAGCAAAAAAGCGCACTTCGGTGCGCTTTTTTGTTTCTGGGTGCTGACGGGGCCCTGAGGGGCTGGCACTCAGCCAGGCAGGCACCGCACGCAGACCCATGTGCAGCGCTTCGCGCGTTCGGTTCAACGCGGGTAAATCGCCCCGAGTACGCGCGGGCCCGTGGCACCGGTGACCGTGGGGACGTTGCCCGGTGCCCGAAGCAGGCACTGGCGCGCCAGCCAGGCGAAGGCGAGGGCCTCCACCTGCGATACCGGCACGCCAAAGTCATCCGTCGTTTGTACGCTGACGCCCGGCAGCAGTCGCGCCAACGTTGCCATGACGAAGCTGTTGCGCGCGCCGCCACCACAGACGATCAATCGACTTGCATCGGCGGCGTACGCCTGCACATCGCGTGCGATGGCCGTGGCTGTCAGCGTGGCCAGCGTGGCCTGGATGTCCCTGGTCGTTGGTTGCTGTTCGCCGAGTGGCGCGAGTAATGCCTGCAACCATCCGGGATGAAAGAGATCGCGTCCGGTGCTCTTGGGTGGCACCGCGCGGAAATACGGCTCCGCCAGGCATTGTTCAAGGAGTGTCGCGTCGACCTTGCCGCTGGCCGCCCACGCACCGTTGTCGTCGTATGGCAGGCCGCGATGGCGAAGGATCCAGTCGTCGAGCAGCGCATTGCCGGGGCCGCAGTCGAAGCCGGTCACCGGACGGCGCGTGCTGGCCGCCGGCAGGATGCTGATGTTGGAGATGCCGCCGATGTTGCAGACCACTCGCGTCTCGTCAGGCGCGCCGAACAGCGCCGCATGCACCGCAGGTACCAATGGTGCGCCCTGGCCCCCGGCGGCGATATCGCGGCTGCGGAAGTCCGCCACCACGTCGATTCGCGTGAGCTCTGCCAGCAATGCCGGATGCTGGCTCTGCCGTGTGTAGCCGATGTTGTCGTATTGACCGGGCCGGTGGCGGATAGTCTGGCCATGCGCGCCGATCGCGGCCACAGTCGAGGCTGAGACGCCGGACAGCCGCAGCAGCGTGGCCACGCAATCGGCATAGACGCGTGCCAGGGCGTTGGCTGCCATCGCCTCGCGGTGGATCTCATCGTCGCCGGGCTGCTGGAGCGCGCCAAATGCCTCGCGCACCGCTGCCGGAAACGGCTCGTGGGCCGCTGCCAGCACCACGGGCTGCTCACCCGAGAAATCGACGAGCACGCCGTCCGCGCCGTCCATGCTGGTGCCCGACATCAGGCCGATGAATCGCTCGCTGGGCACCGGGGGCACGGACATGGTCAGTTGCTGGCGGTCAGGACGTTGTAGGTGCGCAGCATGTTGATGCGGCTCAGCATGGCGCTGGTATAGGTCAGGAACTGCGCGCGCGACTTGCCGGTCAACGTCGGCGCTTCCATCAGCGTGATGGTGAGCGGGTTCTGCGGCACGTCGTTGAAGCGGAACTCGTAGTGCAGGTGCGGGCCTGTTGCCCAGCCCGTGGAGCCGACGAACCCGATCACCTGACCCTGGTTCACGTGCTGACCCTGGCGAACGCCGGAAAAGCCGGACAGGTGGGCGTAGTAGGTCGAATAGCCGCCGGCATGTTGCAGCACGATGATATTGCCGTAGCCGTTCTGCTGACCAACGAACTCCACGGTGCCGTCACCGGACGCAAAGACCTTGGTGCCTTGCGGCGCGGCAAAGTCCACGCCCTTGTGCTGCGCCCACCTGTGGTGCAACGGATGATCGCGGCCGCCGAAGCCCGACGACACGCGTGAGAATTCCACCGGCGATCGCAGGAACGGGCGCTTCATGCTGCGGCCGTCGAACGTGTAGTAGGCGCCCGCCTCGCCATCTTCCGGCGCGTACCAGAGCGCCTGGTGCAGGGCGTTGCGGTTGATCAGTTCCACGGCCACCACGCGGCCGTTGCGCACGAAGCTGCCATCGAGGAAGCCAGCTTCGTAGATGATGCGGAAGCGGTCGCCGCGTGCAATGTCGTGATGGAAGTCGATGACACCCGAGAAGATCGAGATCATCTGTTCGACGATTTCGTCCGGGACGTTGGCCGCGTCCATCGACTTGAAGAAGCCTGCCGCATCGATGGCGCCGGACGCCATCTCATAGTGCACGTCATTGTCGACGGTCTGGATGCGGGCCTTGTAGGTGTAATCGCCGCCTTCGGTCTTCGGCGCCACGCGCTCGATCACCAGTTCGCGGGAAGCGGCGGCATCGCCCCCCAGATTGGCCTGCAACGACACCAGCAGGTTGCTGTCGTCGATTTCCGCCTGCAAGGCCTGGCCCGGGTTCAGGTTGAACAGGCCGCGGGCGGTGGGGTTCTTGAGGATGAAGGCCTGCGCATCGGGATCGTCGACGCCCAGGCGGCGCAGCACGGTGGCGATGGTGTCGCCGCGTTGCATGCGATCCTGCCGGACGTAAATGCTGGAGTCGGTCTCGGTCAGCTGATCCAGCTGTGCGCGCAGGTCTGGCATGCGCAGGGGTTGCAGCACGCGGGGTGCCTGGGGATCTATATAGGCGTTGCGGGGGGCGACGCCCATCGCCGCTGCCATGCCGAGCGTGAAAACCGTACCGACCGCAACGGTCAGTTGCTTCCGGCGCCGGGCATGCTGGGGGTTGGTCGGGTCGACAAGCACCACCAGCTCGCGCGCGAAAACTTCGCGGAGTCTGGACCACATCACGTAAAATTCAGCCTTAAATTCGGGCTCCGCTGCCGCGACGATGTGTATCGCCTGCCTTCCTCCCCCGAGGTGCGGCGCGGGCCGTGTTGGTTTGCCGCCTGCGTTGCCGCCTACAATGACGGTTTGGCGGTTGGCCGGCGGGTAGTCCCACCAGGCGCAAAGCGCGAATTATACCAGAACGCTGCCAGCCATACTTCGAAGATTTCCTATTTATTTCAACGACTTACGTCATGACTGAAGTGTCCCCGGCCGCCGCGGCCAAATATCCACTTACGCCGTCGGTGATGCGCGCACTTGAGGTGACGAGACGTGGCTGCGACGAGCTGCTGATCGAATCCGAATGGCTGCAGAAGCTGGCCCGCAGCGAAGCTACCGGCGTGCCCCTGCGGATCAAGCTCGGCCTGGATCCGACCGCGCCCGACATCCACCTCGGCCACACCGTGGTCCTCAACAAGCTGCGCCAACTGCAGGACCTTGGCCACCAGGTCATCTTCCTGATCGGCGACTTCACGTCCACCATCGGCGATCCCTCGGGCCGCAACGCCACGCGTCCTCCGCTCACGCGCGAGCAGATCGAGGCCAACGCCCAGACCTACTACCGCCAGGCCAGCCTGGTGCTCGACCCGTCGAAGACCGAGATCCGCTACAACAGCGAGTGGAGCGACCCCCTCGGCGCGCGCGGCATGATCCAGCTGGCGGCCAAATACACGGTCGCGCGGATGATGGAGCGCGACGACTTCACCAAACGGTTCCGGTCTGGGATTCCGATTTCGGTCCATGAGTTCCTTTATCCGCTCATGCAGGGCTACGATTCCGTCGCGCTGAAGTCGGACCTTGAGCTCGGCGGCACCGACCAGAAGTTCAACCTGCTGGTCGGCCGCGAACTGCAGAAGGAATACGGGCAGGAGCCGCAGTGCATCCTGACCATGCCGCTGCTGGTGGGCCTGGACGGCGTGGAAAAGATGTCGAAGTCCAAGAACAACTACATCGGCGTGACGGAAGCCCCGAACGACATGTTCGGCAAGCTGATGAGCATCTCGGACGACCTGATGTGGCAGTACTTCACGCTGCTGTCGTTCCGCCCGATGAGCGAGATCGACCTGATGAAGGAAGAGATCGCGCTGGGCCGCAATCCGCGCGACTGCAAGGTGGCGCTGGCGCAGGAGATCGTCACGCGCTTCCACAGCGCCGCCGATGCCGAGAAAGCCCTGGAAGACTTCAACCACCGCGCGCGCGGTGGCGTGCCGGACGACATTCCCTCGGTGAGCCTCGCCGGCGCGCCGCTGGGCATCGCCCAGCTGCTCAAGCAGGCCAACCTGGTGCCCTCGACCTCCGAGGCCAACCGCAACATCGAGCAGGGCGGCGTGAAGATTGACGGCGCCGTGGTCGGCGACAAGGCGACCAAGGTGGCGGCCGGCACCTACGTGGTCCAGGTGGGCAAGCGCCGCTTTGCGCGCGTGACCCTGGCCTGATGGCGCGATGATTGCCTTGATCCAGCGCGTGGCCCAGGCCCGCGTCACCGTGGAGGGCCGTACCACCGGCGAGATCGGCGCGGGGCTGCTGGCGCTGGTCTGCGCCGAACGCGGCGACACCGAGGCCCAGGCCGAGCGCCTGTTGGCCAAGATGCTCTCTTACCGCGTGTTCTCGGATGCCGACGGCAAGATGAACCTGCCCGTGCAGAACATCGACGGCAATGGGACCGCCGGCGGCCTGCTGGTGGTGTCGCAATTCACGCTCGCGGCCGATACCAACAGCGGCACGCGGCCCAGCTTTACACCGGCGGCGTCCCCCGAGGACGGCCGCCGGCTGTACGACCACTTCGTGACCCGCGCCCGCGCCGCGCATCCGTCGGTCCAGACCGGCGAATTCGGCGCGATGATGCAGGTCAGCCTGACCAACGATGGCCCGGTGACGTTCTGGCTGCGCGTAGCGCCGGCCGGCACGGCATGACGCCACGGCCATCGATACCTTGAAGGAGATCCCCATGAAACTCTGGAGCAAGGCCTTTGCCGACAACGCGCCGATCCCCGGCGAGTTTGCCTTCTGCGTGCCCGACGCGGCGAACCACGTGGCGTTGTCGAACAACCGCAACCCGGACCTGCATTGGGACGACGTGCCGGCTGGCACGCGGTCGTTCGCGCTGATCTGCCATGATCCCGATGTGCCCAGCAAGGGCGACGATGTGAACCAGGAAGGCCGTGAAGTGCCGGCGTCGCTGCCGCGCGTGGATTTCTTCCACTGGGTGCTGGTCGATATCCCGCCCGGCCTGAACACGATCTCGGCAGGCTCGCACAGCGACGGCGTGATCGCGCGCGGCAAGCCGGGGCCGGAGGCGCTGGTGGGCACCGCCACGGCTGGCGGCCTGCGTCACGGCCTGAATGACTACACGGGCTGGTTTGCGAACGATCCGGACATGAAGGGCGACTACTTCGGCTATGACGGCCCGTGCCCGCCGTGGAACGACTCGATCGTCCACCACTATGTGTTCACCGTGTATGCGCTCGATATCGACCGCCTGCCCGTCGAAGGCAACTTCACGGGCGCCGACGCTCGCCGCGCCATCCAGGGCCACGTGCTGGCGCAAGCCAGCGTGACCGGCACGTACACGCTCAACCCCAAAGTCGCCAGGTAATTCAACCGTCGCCGGGCGAGAGACCCGGCGCGGACGTCGCCCCAAGGAACCGGCATGTCGCAAAGCACCGGGCCGCAGTCGCTGGCCTTCACCCACCTGATCGTGATCCGCCATGGCGAGACGGCCTGGAACAAGGAACGGCGCCTGCAAGGCCAGATCGATATCCCGCTGAACGACACGGGCCGCGCGCAGGCGCGCGCGCTGGCCGAAGCGCTGGCTGGCGAGCCGATCGACGCGGTCTATTCGAGCGACCTCGGCCGTGCGATGGAAACCGCCGCGCCGCTGGCCGGGACGCTGGGGTTGCCGGTGCGTCCGGAGCCGCGCCTGCGCGAGCGCTGCTATGGCGACCTGCAAGGCATGACGTACGCGGAGGTGGCGGAAAAGCGCCCGGAGGATTTCGCGCGCTGGCAGGCACGCGTACCGGACTACGCGCCACCGGCAGGTGAATCCTTGCTCACCTTTCATGAGCGTGCCGTCGAGATTGCGCTGTCGCTGTCGCGCCGGCATCCGGGCGAGCGCATCGCGCTGGTCGCCCATGGCGGCGTGCTCGACTGCCTCTATCGCGAGGCCACCGGCATGACGCTGGAGGCGCCACGCCAGCACGAACTTCTCAACGCCAGTGTCAACCGGCTGCGTAGCGACAGCACGCACCTGACGCTGCTGCAGTGGGCCGACGTGGCCCATCTGGAGGCGCTGGCGCTGGATGAGGTGGACAAGCGGGTGCCCTGAGCCTGCCTAGACCCGCCCGCGTCCAGCCCCGGCCCGTTCAGACCTTCAGCCGGAACGGCGTGAAGTTGGTGTGGCGATCGAACCAGTCCTCATTCTCCGCCCGCTTCAGGAAGCCGACCACCTTGTAGGTCACGGGCGTCATCACGACCTCCCAGCCGGTTTTCAGCACGTACTGGGCTACCGCCACCTGGATCACCTTTTCCAGCGGCCAGATGCCATAGAACRCAATCACGTAGAACAACGACGAGTCGACGAGCTCGCCCGCCAGCGTCGAGCCGATCGTGCGTGTCCACAGCCAGCGGCCACCCGTCCATAGCTTCATCTTGGCCAGCACGTAGCTGTTGGCAAAGCTACCGCAGCAGAAGGCGATCAGCGACCCCAGTGCAATCCGCCATGTGTTGCCGAACACCTCCTCCAGGCTCTTCTGATAGTCCGCCATGAACGGCGCCACCGGCATCTTCAGCACCACCAGGCTCATGAACGTGGCGAAGGCCAGCGCCGCGAAACCAGCCCAGACCACGCGACGATCGCGCCCATAGCCGTAAACCTCGGTCAGCACGTCGCCGAAGATGTAGGAGATCGGGAAGAACAGCACGCCGGCGCCAAAGACGACCGGCCCCAGCAGCGGCAGGTCGACCTGTGCCGCCTTGGCGGCGCCAATCAGGTTGGAGCAGAGCAGCACCGTGACGAATGCCACCATCACGAGGTCGTAGTAGCGATAGACGCGTCCGGTATGTGTGGAGGGGGGCGTGGGCGCGTGCGCGGCGGCGGCGTGGGGCTCGGGCATTGTCAGGTTCCGGTCGTCGACACGGTCTTGTCGGTCCGCGACAAGCGACGGCGCGGCGGTTTCGCGCGATTATGCCAGCGAGGCGCCTGACGCGCCGGAGGCTGTGGCCAAAAGAAAACTCCCGGCCGGGGCCGGGAGCAATGAGCCTGCGACGACAGGGAAAAAACTCAGAGCGACAGCTTGCTGATCTTGGATCCGTCCAGCGAGACATCGAACATCAGGCCGGCATTGGTCTGCACGAAGCCGACCACCGGCTGCTGGCCCGTGACCGTATCCAGCTTGCCGTTGGCACCGACCTTGGCCAGCGCCACGCTGGCGTCCACGCCGGCCGTCCAGCCGCTGGACTGGACGAACTTGTTGTACGCCTCCGGCGTCATGAACATGATGATCATGGCCTTGGACTGGCCGCCCGCGATCAGCCCGAACGATCCGGAGATGGTGCGGTAGTAGCCGACCGTGGCGCCCTTCGAACGCAGCGCACCATCGCCATATTCGGCCCCCACCACCAGGCCACCGCCAATCACGCGCGGGAAAACGAGGATGCCCTGGGCGCGGCTGGCCAGTTCACGCGAGCCGTCCACGGATGCATAGAGCCGATTCAGCGCGCCATCCACGCCTGCGTCGATCTCCTGTTTCTTCGCGGCGGAGTCCGTCGGCGAGCTGGTGCCAGTGGTGGTGCAACCGGCAGCGAAGGCCGTGGCCACTACCAGGCCAGACCCGGCAACCCGGGTCACAAAGTGGCGTCGATTCATATGCAACCTCCTGATGGGGAAAAGTACTGCATTCGACTCTTTTTCGGAGAACCCGGACTCAGCCCGCGCTCGGCGACTTCACCGTGATGGCCACGATTTCGCGGACCACGATCTTGGCCATCTGTCCCTGCTTGATGTTGGACAGGTCGATATTGGGGTCGTTGACTTTCACCGTCCGCAGCGTCTCGCGCGGACCGCGGAAGGTGATGGTGCGCTTGGCAGTATCCACCTTGGTGATCTCGGCGGTGATCGTGGTGGTGATTTCCCGCATCACGCCGGGTTTGCCGCCTTCGGCCGCGCGGGAGGTGCGTTCCACCTGCTCCACCAGGGCGGTGTCCTTGCTGCCCACCGGCTCCAGCGACGCCACGATGGCGGCGCTGCGTGTGAGCGTGACAATATCGCCCTTGCGCACGTTGCCGATATTCTTGGCTTCGTCACCGGCCACCATTTCCACCACGTTGCCCCGCGGACCCTGGATGATGACGGCCTTGGTGTCGGGATTGACCTCCACGACCCTGCCGCTGATCACGGCTTCCTCCGCCACGCCGATTGGCGCCGGCGTCTTTTGCGCATGCACAGTACCGGCGGTGGCAAAGGCCAGGCTGGCTACGGCGGCTGCAAGGGCGGAGGTCGGGCTTACGCGAATGGTCATGGCTGTCCTTGTCGCCCGCAGGCGTGATCGTCGGATTTGATGCAGCCATTGTGGACAACAGGCCGTGGGCCAAGCAATCCACTTCGAAAAAATTTGGGATGGTGCTTGAAAACGTTTAATTGAGGCGCGTGCGCTGCGGCATGTTGCTGCTGGCGCACCGCAGCAGGTATCGGTTGCCCCGGGTCTGGCGCCCGGGGGCGAGGAGGAATCAGGGTGCGTCGGACTGCGCGCCGCCGGTTTCGCCCTGCGGCGAGGCCAGGCCGAAATGCAGGTATGCGGCGGCCGTGGCCACGCGACCGCGCGGCGTGCGCTGCAGGTAGCCCTGCTGGATCAGGTACGGCTCCAGCACGTCTTCGATCGTGTCGCGCTCCTCGCCGATCGCCGCGGCCAGG
The DNA here is from genome assembly GCF_056400065.1 of Cupriavidus sp. 01L415. Classification (NCBI taxonomy): domain Bacteria; kingdom Pseudomonadati; phylum Pseudomonadota; class Betaproteobacteria; order Burkholderiales; family Burkholderiaceae; genus Cupriavidus; species Cupriavidus sp. 01L415. The sequence continues at coordinate 77,749 of NZ_JBFTSP010000008.1, forward strand.
TTGTCCACGCCGACCGGGCCGCCGCCAAATTTGTGCAGCACGGCTTCCAGCAGCTTGCGGTCCATCAGGTCGAAGCCCACGCGGTCCACGTCGAGCATGGCCAGTGCGGCGTCGGCCAGATCGCGGGTAATCGTGCCGTCGCTCTTGACCTCGGCATAGTCGCGCACGCGGCGCAGCAGGCGGTTGGCGATCCGGGGCGTGCCGCGCGCGCGGCGCGCGATCTCGAGCGCGCCTTTCGCGTCGATGGTGGCATTGAGCAGCTGCGCGGAGCGCGTGACGATGCGCGCGAGTTCCTCCGCGGTATAGAACTCCAGCCGGGCCACGATGCCGAAGCGGTCCCGCAGCGGATTGGTCAGCATGCCGGCCCGCGTGGTGGCGCCCACCAGCGTAAATGGCTGCAGGTCCAGTTTCACGGACCGGGCCGCCGGCCCTTCGCCGATCATGATGTCGATCTGGTAGTCCTCCAGCGCCGGGTACAGGATTTCCTCGACAACCGGCGACAGCCGATGGATTTCATCGATGAACAGGACGTCGTTGGCTTCCAGGTTCGTCAGCAGCGCGGCCAGGTCGCCCGGGCGCTCGAGCACGGGCCCCGACGTCTGGCGCAGGTTGACACCCATCTCGCGCGCGATGATGTGGGCCAGCGTGGTCTTGCCCAGGCCCGGCGGGCCAAACAGCAGCACGTGGTCGAGCGCCTCGCGGCGGTTGCGGGCCGCATGCATGAAGATGTCCAGCTGTCCGCGCACCTTTTCCTGGCCGACATACTCGTCCAGCAGCTTGGGCCGGAGGGCGCGCTCGAAGGCCTCCTCGTGGGTGGAGGCGGGCGTGGCCGAAATCACGCGGTCGGGAATGCGGTCGGCGCCGGTCAGCTTGTCGGTTTCAATCATGGCAGTGGAATACGATATGCCGCCATTCTACGCTGGCCGCCCTTGGTGGCCGCACGGCGTCAGCCCTTGGAGAGCGCCTTGAGGGCCAGCTTGATGCCGTCGGACACGCCGGTGCCGGCCGGCACCTGCTTGATGGCCAGCGCGGCTTCCTTTTCGGAGTAACCCAGTGCCAGCAGCGCGTTGAGGATGTCCACCGCGCTGTCGTGCACCGGCGTGCCGCCCGGTGCGTGACCCAGTTCGGCGCCCAGCTTGCCCTTGAGCTCCAGCAGCAGCCGCTCCGCGGTCTTCTTGCCGATGCCGGGAATACGCGTCAGCCGGCCGGCCTCCTGCAGCGTGATGGCCTGCGCCAGTTCGGAGACCGAGAGCCCCGACAGGACGGCCAGGGCCATGCGGGCGCCGATGCCGGTGATCTTGATCAGTTCGCGGAACGTGTTGCGCTCCGACGCGGAGCCGAAGCCGTACAGCAGGTGCGCGTCCTCGCGCACGATCTGCTGCGTGAGCAGCGTCACGGGCTGGCCGACCGCAGGCAGGTTGTAGAACGTGCTCATCGGCACATCGATCTCATAGCCGACGCCGTGGCAGTCGACCAGCAGATGCGGGGGGTTCTTCTCGAGCAGGGTGCCGGCGATGCGTCCGATCATGATGAAGCGAATGGGGAAGGCGAAAGTGGCCGCAAGTGTAGCGCGGCCAGCCGTATTGCTGGATCGTGTTTATTGGGCGGCGGTGACGGGTGTGTCCACGGCGCGACGTCCCAATGCCGGATCGTCCGTGAAGACGCCGTCCACGCCGGCGGCGACGAAGGCCTGGATCTCGCGGATCATCCCGGACGGACTACGCGTGGCGTCGTCGCCGGCGGCGCGCAGGGGCGTCGGCAGGAAACTGTTCTCGGGCCGGAACGTGTACGGATGGACGACGAGCCCGGCAGCGTGGGCATTGGCCACAAGCGCGGTGGGCGAGGCCAGCCCGCCCTGCGCGTCACGCGGCACGACGCTGTTCTTCTCCGGGCCGATGCCGTTGGCATAGGCGGCCACTTCGCGCAGGCCCAGCGGTGTCAGCATGTCCGCATAGGTGCGGGTGTCGCCGGCCAGGCGCCAGTCGGCGGGCCGGTTGCGCGGGTTGCCGATGAGCTGGATGATCTTCACGTTTGGCATCGACGTGCCCAGCAGCCGCTTCACGGTGCGCAGCGGCCCGACCTCGAACGATTGCACGTAAACCGGTGCCGTGCGGGCGTAGAAGTTGCCTTGCAGCGTGGCTACGACCTTTTCCTCGAGAGGCAGGCCAATGCCGCGGAAGTAGCTCGGGTGCTTCAGTTCCGGATAGAGGCCGACGGGCCGCCCACGCTTTTGCGCGGCCTGTTCGGCGAGCTTCAGGATTTCGTCGAACGTGGGCACCTCGAACTGATCGTTCAGCTTGGCGTTGGCGGGGCGCAGCTTGGGAATCCGCTCGCGAGCGCGCAGCGTCTTGAGCTCGGCCAGGGTGAAGTCCTCGGTGAACCAGCCCGTCAGCCGCTCTCCGTCGATGACCTTGATGCGCTTGCGGTCGGCAAACTGCGGCAGCTCGGCGACATTGGTGGTGCCCGTGATGTCGTTTTCGTGCCGCGCCACCAGCACGCCGTCCCGGGTTGGCACCAGGTCCGGCTCGATGATGTCGGCGCCGTCTTCGATGGCCTTGGCGTAGGACGCGAGCGTGTGCTCGGGCCGCAGGGCGCTGGCGCCCCGGTGGCCGATCACCAGCGCCTTGGGCGCCGGCGTGGCGGGCGGGGCGACCGGGTGAGCAGGCGTCGCGGCGGTAGGGGCCCGGGGCGGCGTCACGCAGCCGGCGAACAGCGTGGTGGTGGCGGCGGCGACGGCAAGACGGATAACGATCGGATGGCGCATCGGGACGTTCCTCGTGGACGAACGCCGATTGTAAGAGACGAAGCAGGTGCGGGCCTGTCGGGCGCTGGCCGACGCGGGAAACCGGACCCCAATGCGCAGCCGGGCAGGTCGGTCAAACGGATCAGCCGGCCCGCAGGCGACGGATCAGGTGACCGGATCGGGCGGATCAGCCGCCGATCAACCAATCAGCCAATCAGGCGGCCACGGCGGACGCGCAATCCCTTGCGGGCCAGCTCGGGCGCCATGCCGGCCAGCGTGCCGAGCGTGTCGCCGCCGTTCGCGTGGCAGATCGCCACGCCGAGCGCATCGGCCGCATCGGAGCTGGGCCGCCCCGACAGCGACAGCAACCGCATGACCATCTCCTGCACCTGCTCCTTGTTGGCGCGGCCATATCCGACCACCGCCACCTTCAGCTGCAGCGCGGTGTACTCGAACACGGGCAGGCCCTGGCCAACCAGCCCGCAGATGGCGGCGCCGCGTGCCTGGCCGAGCAACAGCGTGGATTGCGGGTTGACGTTGACGAAGACCTTTTCGATGGCCGCGCAGTCGGGCGCATAGGTCCGCGCCACCTCGGAGATCCCGTCAAAGAGCGTCTTCAGCCGTTCGGGCAGGCTGGAGTTGCCGTCGCTCCTGATCGTGCCGGAGGCCACGTAGGCGAGCTTGCTGCCGTGTTTTTCCAACACGCCGAAGCCGGTGGTCCGCAGACCGGGGTCGATGCCAAGGATGCGCATGAATTCAGAGGGAGTTGGCGGGCGTAGTGTAACGGCAATCCCCAAAACAAAAAGGCCTTCGATGCGGACATCGAAGGCCTTCGTGCAAAAACGAGACGCTGATCAGTGGCGGAAGTGGCGCGTGCCGGTCAGCACCATCGCGATGCTCCGCTCGTCGGCGGCGGCGATCACCTCGTCGTCACGGACCGATCCGCCCGGCTGGATCACGCAGCTCGCGCCGGCGTCCACCACCACGTCCAGACCGTCGCGGAACGGGAAGAAAGCGTCCGAAGCCACCGCGGAACCGGCCAGGGTCAGCCCGGCGTTCTGCGCCTTGATGCTGGCGATGCGGGCCGAATCCACGCGGCTCATCTGGCCGGCGCCGACGCCCAGCGTCATGCCGCCACCACAGAACACGATGGCGTTCGACTTCACGAACTTGGCCACGCGCCACGCGAACATCAGGTCGTCCATTTCCTTCGGGGTCGGGTGGCGCTTGGTCACCACGCGCAGCTCGCCCGGCTGGACGTTCTTGGCATCCGGGCTCTGCACCAGCAGGCCGCCGCCCACGCGCTTCAGGTCGTACTGGTTCACGGCCTTGCCCAGCGGGATTTCCAGCAGGCGCACGTTCTGCTTGGCGGCAAACACATTGCGCGCCGCGGCGCTGAACGACGGCGCGATCAGCACTTCCACGAACTGCTTGGCCACGGCCTGCGCCGCGGCTTCGTCCAGTTCCACGTTGAAGGCGATGATGCCGCCGAATGCCGAGGTCGAATCGGTCTTGAACGCCTTGTCGTAGGCTTCCTGCGCGTTCACGCCCACGGCCACGCCGCACGGGTTGGCGTGCTTGATGATCACGCAGGCGGCGCCGGCGGCGGCGTCGAACGACTTCACGCATTCCCACGCGGCGTCCGCGTCGGCGATGTTGTTGTACGACAGTTCCTTGCCTTGCAGTTGCACGTAGTTGGCCAGCGCGCCGTCCACGGTCTTCAGGTCGCGGTAGAACGCCGCCGACTGGTGCGGATTCTCGCCATAACGCATTTCCTGCACCTTGTCGAAGGCCAGGTTCAGCGTCTGTGGGAAGGCGCTGCGCGCCTGGTGCGACTTGTCCGCGCCCAGGCTGGTGAGGTAGTTGGTGATCGCGCCGTCGTATTGCGCGGTGTGCGCGAACACCTTGGTCGCCAGGCGGAAATTCGTGTCGTAGCCGACGGTGTTGCCGCTGGCGCGCATTTCGTCCAGCACCACGGCGTAGTCGGCCGGATCGACGATCACGGTCACGTCGCGGTGGTTCTTGGCGGCCGAGCGCAGCATGGTCGGGCCGCCGATGTCGATGTTCTCGATGGCGTCCGGCAGCGTGCAGTCATCCTTAGCCACGGTCTGCTGGAACGGGTACAGGTTCACCACCAGCAGGTCGATCGTCGGGATGTTGTGCTCGGCCAGCGCGGCCATGTGCTCGGGCAGGTCGCGGCGCGCCAGGATGCCGCCGTGCACCTTGGGGTGCAGCGTTTTCACGCGGCCGTCCAGCATTTCGGGGAAGCCGGTGTAGTCGGCCACTTCCGTCACGGGCAGGCCGGCGTCGGCCAGCAGCTTGGCGGTGCCGCCGGTGGAAAGCAGCACCACGCCGAGCGCGTTCAGTTCGCGCGCGAAATCGACGATGCCGGTCTTGTCAGAAACGGAGAGAAGGGCTTGCTTGATCATGGCTTGGGGGAACGCTTCAAAGTAAACCGTGTTGCTGCAGCTTCTTGCGCAGCGTGTTGCGATTGATGCCGAGATACGCGGCCGCCAGTGACTGGTTGCGCTCGGCGCGCACCATCACGGCTTCCAGCAGGGGGCGCTCCACGGCCTCCAGCACCATGTTGTACATGTTGGACGGCTCTTCGCCGTCCAGGTCGCGAAAGTAGGTATCCAGGCTGTCCCGGATGCATTGGTCGATGGCGTTGCGGCTCATGCGGCAAGCAGTTCCCGTTTCTTGTTGTTTTCAGATTTGTTTTTATCCGGCGCGCCTTCGGCGTCGTCCGTTACTGCGGCGTTCTCGTCGACATAGACCAGGCGATCGGAAATCATCGCCTGTTCGTCAAAGAACGCATTGACCGCTTCCAGCTGCGCGTCGGTCGATTCCAGCGTGTTCATGCGATGCCGGAACAGGTTGGCGCCCTTGAGCCCGCGGGTGTACCACGCGATGTGCTTGCGCGCGGTGCGCACCCCGGTGAATTCGCCGTAGAAGTCGTAGTGATCGGCCAGGTGGTGGTTCATGATCGCGCGGATCTCGGCCACCTCGGGCGGCGGCAGCATCTCGCCGGTCGCCAGGAAGTGTTCGATCTCGCGGAACAGCCACGGCCGGCCCTGCGCCGCGCGGCCGATCATGATCGCATCCGCGCCGGTCACCGCCAGCACGTGCTTCGCCTTCTGCGGCGTGGCGATGTCGCCGTTGGCGACCACCGGAATGCGGATCGATGCCTTGACCGCGGCGATCGTCTCGTACTCGGCCTCGCCGTGATACAGGTCCGCGCGCGTGCGGCCGTGGATCGTCAGCATGCTGATGCCGGCGTCTTCCACCAGGCGCGCCACGCGCAGCGCATTCTTGTGCTCGCGGTCCCAGCCCGTGCGGATCTTCAGCGTCACCGGGACGCGATCGCCCACGGCAGCCACCACGGCCTCGACGATGCGCACCACGAGCGGCTCGTTCTGCAGCAGCGCCGACCCGGCCGCGACATTGCAGACCTTCTTGGCCGGGCAACCCATGTTGATGTCGATGATCTGTGCGCCGCGGTCCACGTTGTAGCGGGCCGCCTCGGCCATCATGCCGGGCTCGGCACCGGCGATCTGCACCGAGATGGGTTCCACCTCGCCGGCATGATTGGCACGGCGCATGGTCTTCTCGCTCTTCCAGAGCTGGGCGTTGGACGCCACCATTTCCGACACCGCATAGCCCGCCCCCAGCTGCTTGCAGAGCTGGCGGAACGGCCGGTCCGTCACCCCGGCCATGGGGGCGACAAACAGGTTGTTGCGAAGGCGATGCGGACCGATCTGCACGATAGGAGAAGCCCCGGGATGGGCGGCGGTATGCAAAGACATGCCCCGGCCGAGCTTGCGGTCGGCGTGAGTCGGGTCATGTGCGAGGGCGGGATTTTACCGCCAAACCGGACGGGTTGCTCAAGAAATGAGCAAATATCATGGACTGGCCCGGACCCGCTGGTTGCGGGCCACGGGACCGGCGACCATCGACGGCTGGAGACGAGAGCTGCTCGTGCCGATGGCCGGGTACGCGTGCCGGCAACAATTACCGGGCCGAAACCCGAACCGTTGTCGCCACCGCCGCGCGCGGCGGGGCGACGTGCGCGCTACCGGCGTGCGCCGTACATCATCTGGCGCGCGAGGGCGTCCTTGAGCGGGGCGATGCAGGCGAGCGCCGCCAGCGACGCGCCTCGCGCATGGGCAGCCAGCGGTCCGCCGATGCCAAACACGCGCGGCAGCAGGTCGGTCACGCCGATGGTCATCGCGCGATCCACGCGGTGGCGGCTGGCAAATGCCTGCAGCGCCTGCGGCGTGCAGCCGCCGCGCAGCGAATCCGCCAGCGCAAAGGCATCGCGCAGACCGAGGTTCAGTCCTTGGCCGGCCACCGGGTGCAGCGTCTGGGCCGCGTTGCCCACGGCGGCGATACGGCCCTTCACGGTCACCGGCGCGGCATTGAGCCCGAGCGGAAACGCGTGGCGCTTGCCGATCAGGGTGAACCGGCCCAGCCGCGTGCCGAATGCCTCGCCGAGTTCCTCGGCAAAGGCGGCCTCCGGCAGTGCCAGCCGGCGCACGGCCTGCTCGGGTGCACAGCACCACACCAGCGCATAGCCCGGCGTGCCGTGTTCGTCATGGGGCAGCAGCGCCAGCGGACCTTCCTCGGTGAAGCGCTCCCATGCCCAGCCGGGTTGTGGTTGCGTACAGGTCACATGGCCGATGATCGCGGTCTGCTGGTAGTCGCGGCGCCGTGTCGATTCCGCTGCACCCGACAGGCGCTGGACCTGCTGATGGAAGAGGCCGCCTTCGGCCTGCACGGCGATGCTCGCCGCGAAGTTGGCGGGCAGGCCGTCGTGGTCGGCGTGCGAAGTTCCGGTCAGCCGCACGCCGGCGCTCTCGAGCTTGTTGCGCGGGTCACTCTCGACGATCTCGTCGATGCGCGTTTCGAACGCGCGTTCGAGTCGTCCGGGTGCGGCTTCCGCCGCGCGTGCCAGTGCGCGCTCAAGCGTCTGGCACAGGTCGCCGTATTTCACGACGTAGCCCAGCGCGGGCACGCCGTAGTCGTCATGGTGCAATTTCACGTGGCCGAAACGGCCGCGCTGCGACACGTGGATATGCCCGATCGGCTGCATTGGCATGGGCCACGCGCCGATCTGCTCCAGCAACTGGCGGCTGCCATGGGACAGCGCAATCGCGCGCGGATCGCGTGCGGCCCGCGCGGGCGTGGCGGCATCGATTAGCGTAATGCGCCACGGCGTGGTGCGCAGCAACTGGCTGGCCAGCGCCAGGCCGACGGGGCCGCCGCCGACGATGGCGATGTCGCGGGGTTCAGTGCTGTCCGGCTGAGTCATGGCTGGGCTCCTCGCGCGCGCCAGGGGCGGGCGTCGCGGCTTCCGTGCTGGCGGCGGCGCGCTTCCACAGGATCGCGTCCGAGCGCGACCTGCCGGCGGCGGCGTCGCGCATCGCGTTGTCCAGTTTCTGCTGGTTGAAATCGGGCAGCGCCTGCAGCCGTTCCACGAGCGAATCGTGGTTGGCGGCATCGAGCGGCACCACGCAACCCTGCTGGCTGGCGGCGTCGCCGGCGAGGATCAGCCAGGCGGTGCCGGCCCACGGCGCGCGGTCGGACACGCGCACGACCACGCGTTCGAGCGCATCCCACGAGATTTCCTCGCGCTGGCCGTCAGGGCGATGCACGACCACATGGTCGTCAAACATATTGATCACGAACGGCACGTTCGGGTCGACGCGCCGTGCCGCGGGCGTTCCACCGCCCGCATTGAAAAACCGGTTGCGCAGCCAATCCATCATTGCAATGCTCCCTCCTTGTCGCGCATCAGCGCTTCGATCTCGTCGGCCTTCACCGGCACGCCGCGCGTCAGGATCTCGCAGTCGCCTGCGGTGACCACGGCGTCGTCCTCGATGCGAATGCCGATATGCCAGTAGCGTTCAGGTACGTCTTCCGACGGACGCACATAGATGCCGGGTTCCACGGTCAGGACCATGCCCGGCTGCAGCGGCCGCCACGGGCGCTCGCCTTCGTGCCCCGCGGGCAGCGGGCCCGGCACGCGGTACTCGCCCACATCGTGCACGTCCATGCCGAGCCAGTGGCCCGTGCGGTGCATGTAGAAACGGCGGTAGCTGCCGCTGGCGAGCACATCGTCCAGCGAGCCTTCCTTGTTGCGGTCCAGCAGGCCGGTATCGAGCATGCCCTGCGCCAGCACGCGCACGGCGGCGTCATGCGGCACGTTGTAGGGCACGCCGGCACGCGTCTCGGCAATGGCGGCTTCCTGCGCGGCCAGCACCAGGTCATAGAGCTCGCGTTGCGCCGGCGAGAAGCGGCCGGAGACCGGGAAGGTGCGCGTGATGTCCGACGCGTAGCCGTCCAGTTCGCAGCCGGCATCGATCAGGCAGAGATCGCCGTCACGCAGTTCGGCGGGGCCGGCGCGGTAGTGCAGCACGCAGGCGTTGGCGCCAGTGGCGACGATCGAGTTGTAGGCCACGCTTTGCGCGCCGTGGCGACGGAACTCATAGAGCAGCTCCGCCTCCAGGTGGTACTCGCGCAGACCCTGGCGCGACGTGCGCATCGCGCGGACGTGGGCCTGGGCCGAGATCTCGCCGGCGCGGCGCATGGTGGCGATCTCGCCGGCATCCTTGAACAGGCGCATCTCGTCCAGCAGTGTGCGCACGTCCAGCGCCACGGGCGGGGCGGCCACGCCAGCCCGGCCTTGCGTGCGCACGGCCTCGAGCCAGCGGCGCACCTTGAGGTCCGTTTCCGCCGACGCGGCCAGCGGGTAGGCCACCTGGGCCCGGTTTGCCAGCAGCGGCGGCAGTTGCGAGTCGATGTCCTCGACGGAGTACGCGTCGTCGAAGCCGAATGTGGCGCGCGCGCCTTCCGGGCCGTAGCGGAAACCGTCCCAGATCTCGCGCTCCTCATGCTTGGGCCGGCAGAACAGGATGCTGCGGTCGGCGCCGTCGCCGGGCCCGCCGGCCACGAGCACCAGCACAGCCTCGGGTTCCGTGAAGCCGGTCAGGTAATAGAAATAGCTGTCGTGCCGGTACGGGTAGTCGCTGTCGCGATTGCGCATGGCTTCGGCCGCGGTGGGCACGATGGCCACGCCGCCACCGCTGGCACGCAGGTGTTGCAGCACACGGGCGCGGCGGTCGCGGCACGCGCCAAGGAGAGCGGAGTCGGGTGCGGACATGGGATGAAAGCGGTGAGGGGGAATGTGCCGATTCTAAACCCGTCGGCGCGTGATGCGGGCTGCCCGCGGCCCGGGATGGCACGCGGGCGCGGGGAGCGGGGCGCTCAGGCCCCGCGCGTACCGGTGGCGGGGGCGGTCAGTGCCGCGTCCAGTGCGGCCAGCTGCGCCGGGGTGCCAACGTTCTCCCAGCGACCGTCGAAGCGCTCGCCGGTGGCTGTGCCGTCGGCAATCGCCGCGCGGTAATACGGCGACATCGCCACCTTCTCGCCGGGCTCGATGTCGCGGAACAGGCGGGTGTCGTACAGGCCGATATTGCCAAAGGTCAGCGCCTCGCCGGGGTTCGCGGTATCGGGCATGTGCAGCCGCCCGTCCGGGCCCAGCGCAAAGTCGCCGCGCGGATGAAACGGCGGATTCGGCACCATGACCAGGTGCATGCGCGGGCGCGCGGCGCAGGCCATTTCACGGGCGCGGGGCAGCAGCGTGCGGAAGTCGAAATCGCAGAAAATGTCGCCCGAAACCGCCAGGAAGATGCCGCCATCCGCGGGACCGGCCGTCAGCAGTGGCAACGCCCGGGCAATCCCGCCGGCAGTCTCCAGCGCGCTGCCCTCGGCCGACCAATGGATGCGCACGCCGAAGCGCGCGCCATCGCCAAGCGCGGCTTCCAGTTGCTCGCCCAGCCACGCATGATTGATGACGATATCGGTGAAGCCGGCGCGGGCCAGCGCTTCGATCTTCCAGACGATCAGCGGCTTGCCACCCACCGGAAGCAACGGCTTGGGGCAGGTGTCGGTCAGCGGCCGCATGCGGTCGCCGCGGCCGGCGGCAAAAATCATCGCTTTCACAGCAGGAACTCCAGTGCAATCAGGGTGGCCATGCCGCCGGCGATCGTCCAGCCGACGCTGCGCGTGCGGGCCGCGATGACGATGGCCACCAGCCCGGCCAGCAGCCGCGTGTTATGCGGGCTCAGATAGAGGGTGCCGTCCCGCATCAGCAGGTCGGGCGCGATTAGCGCCGAAAGCATCGCGGCCGGCACGAACTGCAGTGCGACCCGAAACCATGCCGGCAACCGCACGCGGCCTTCGATGGCAATAAAGGACAGGCGGATCAGGAACGTGGCCATTCCGGCGCCAAGGAACACCCAGAGCAGCGTCATCGGGCTCATGCGGCGGGCTCCTTGCGCTCCGTGCGGCCCGGCGCGGCATGACCGCGGCCGAGCAGCAGCATGCCCACGGCGATCCCGCCGAGTGCCGCCACCATGATGCCCAGCTTGTGCGGCAGGCTGAAGCAGACCACCGCTAGGGCCGTGGCCGCCAGCGCCGCCGCCACCTGGGCACGATGCTTCAGGTTGGGCGCGATGATCGCGATGAAGGTCAGCGGCAGGAAGAAATCGAGCGGCCAGTCGCGGGGCACCTGCGCGCCCACCAGTACGCCAGCCAGCGTGGAGAGCTGCCAGCTGGACCACAACGCGAAGCCCGCGCCGAAATAGAACCAGTGGCGGTAGCGCTGGTGGTCACCGGTGTCGCCCAGGCGGCGCGTCATCGCGGCAAAGGCCTCGTCGGTCAGCAGATAGGCGATCAGCGCTTTCCACCGGCGCGGCAGTGGTGCCAGCGAGGCGGCGATCGTGGCGGAGTACAGCGCGTGGCGCAGGTTCACCATTGCCACCGTGAAGGCGATCACGAGCGCGGGCGTGCCCGCCGACCACAGTTGCGTGAGGATCATCTGCGAGGCGCCGCCGAACACGATCGCGCTCATCGCGCAGGCGAGCCACGCCGGCATGCCCGCGTTGACCGCCAGCACGCCATAGATCAGGCCGAACGGCACCACGCCCAGCAACATGGGCGCCAGCGCGCGCACGCCGGCCCACCACTCGCCGCCGCGGGTGGGCGGCAGGGGGGCGGTCGGCGACAGGTGAGGTGGGGGCGGCGAGGGGAGCGGCACGCTCAGAACGTGTAGCCGGCCGGGCGCTCGGCGCCTTCCAGCGCATCCAGCAGTCGCATGAGCTTGCGAAGTTCGCTGTAGCGGCCGGCGACGTTACGCGTGTACTTGAGCACCAGCGGCAGGTTGGCCAGGTAGCCGTCCTTGCCGTCGCGGTGGTACAGGCGGGCGAAGATGCCCAGGACCTTCAGGTGGCGTTGCAGGCCCATCCACTCGTAGTCGCGGTAGAAATCGCCAAAATCAGCAGCCACGGGCAGGCCGGCCTTGCGTGCGCGTTCCCAGTAGCGGATCAGCCAGTCGAGCTGCTGTTCCTCGTCCCACTCGATATAGGCGTCGCGCCACAGCGACACCACGTCATAGGTGATCGGGCCGATCACCGCGTCCTGGAAGTCCAGGATGCCGGGGTTGGCGCCATCCGGCATCACCATCAGGTTGCGCGAGTGATAGTCGCGGTGCACATAGACCTGCGGCTGGGCCAGGTTGTTGGCCAGGATGCTGCCGAAGACCTCGTGCAGGTCCGCCTGCTGGGCCTCCGTGAGCGTGGCGCCAAGATGCTTTGCCACATACCACTGCGGGAAGAGGTCCAGCTCCCGCTGCAGCAGCGCGCGGTCGTAGGCGGGCAGGGTGCCTGGGCGCGTGCCGGCCTGGATCTTCACCAGCGCGGCGGCGGCGTCGCCATACAGGCCGTTGGCCGACGTTTCGTCCAGCCGGGACAGGTACGTCTGGCTGCCCAGGTCGGCCAGCAGCAGGAATCCCTGCGCCAGGTCCTGCGCCAGCACGGTCGGCACGGTCACGCCGGCCTCGCCGAAGAGCGCGGCCACATGGATGAAGGGCCCACAGTCCTCATGCGTCGGTGGCGCATCCATCACGATGGCGGTGGGATGGGCCGCGTGGCCGGTGCGGACGCGGAAGTAGCGCCGGAAGCTGGCGTCGGCGGATGCCGGGGCGCAGGAATCAGGGTCGATGGACCATGCGGCGCCAAGTCCGGCAACCCAGGATTTGAGTTGTGTGATGCGCGGGTCGTGGCCCGGGTCGTGAAGAAGTGCTGCCATGCCGGAAAGGGAGGATACGATGCCCCGTATAATACCCGACCAGACCCGGGCGCCGGGTGGCCCCCGGGAGGGGCCTATGTTGCCCCGCAGCCCGCTCCGGCAAGGGCTGGCGGGAGATATGGACCGTCCGCGGTCCGTCAGCAGCGCCCGACGCCGAGCCGACCGACAACCGCTCGAATGACCGAACAAGAACGATCACCGCATCATCCGGCCACCCGACCGCCTGAGCCACCGGGCCGGCTCCGGCGCGTGCGCGCCGTCCTGCCGCCCGCCAGCGCGCTGCGCCCGCTCGTGCTGGCCATGGCTGGCCTGTCGGTGAGCGTGCACGCCCAGTACAACGCCGGCTCTGCCATTCCCGGTATCGATGTGGCGGAGCCGACCGTCACGCAAACGCCCGAGCCTCCTCCGCCACCGCCGGAATCCGGCGAACTGGTGCCGCAGCTGGCCGAGCCGGGCGGCCGGGCCGCGCCGACCGGAAGCAGCATCAGCGTCACGCCGTCCGCGCCATCCAACCCCAACGCGCCCGCCTATGTGTCCGGCGATCGTCTTGACGGCTACAGCGAAAAGGGCGTGGCGCTGGAAGGCAATGCGGAACTGCGTCGAGACGGCGCCGTGATCAAGGGCGACAAGCTGACCTACGACCAGGACACCGATGAGGCATTCGCCACCGGCAATGTCCGCATGTCCAAGGGCGGCACGCTGGCCGTGGGCCCCGAGGCCCGCATGCGCGTGGAAGCCAACGAAGGCTATATGCTGTCGCCGGACTACTACTTCAGGCAGACCGGCGGCGCGGGCAGTGCGGAGCGGATCGACTTCATCGATCCGGACCGGAGCACGCTGAAGAAGGCGTCGTACACGACCTGCTCGCCGGATAATGCGGACTGGTATTTCAGCGCCAACAAGCTGGATATCGACAACGACCGCCAGGTGGGCACCGCCTATGGCGGTGTGCTGCGTTTCTTCGATGTGCCGATTGCCGGTGCACCCGCGTTCACGTTCCCGCTCAATGACGAGCGCCGCAGCGGCGTGCTGGCGCCGCTGTTCGGCTACAGCTCGAAATCGGGCCTGGACCTGACCGTCCCGTACTACTTCAACCTCGCGCCGAACCGGGACCTGACGCTCTATCCGCGCCTGCTGTCTTCGCGCGGCGTGCAGCTGGGCGAAGACTTCCGCTACCTCGGCGACGGCTACAGCGGCCGTATCCGGGGCGAGTTCCTGCCGGACGACAAGAAGGCGGGCCGCGACCGCTGGGCCTACTCGATCCAGCACACCCAGCGGATCATCCCGGGCCTGACGGCCTACGCCAACGTCAGCAAGGTTTCGGACGATCAGTACCCGGACGATCTGACGCGCTCGGTGTCGCAATCGACGCTGCGCCAGTACACGCAGGAAGGTGGCGTCGTCTACGCCTGGCAGGACTTCGTGTTCCTCGCCCGGGTGCAGAAGTTCCAGACGCTGCGGCCCAGCGAGCCGTCGTACGAGCGTGAGCCGCAGTTGAACGGCCGCTACACGCGCTATGACTTCCATGGCTTCGATATCTCGGTGGAAGCGGACTACACGCGCTTCCGCATTCCGCTGACCAGTACTGGCATCCAGCAGCCAGAAGGCAGCCGCGCGTTTATCCAGCCGGTGATCAGCTACCCGATCATCCGTCCGGGCTGGTTCGTGACGCCGAAGGTCATCTTCAACGCGGCGCAGTACAACATGGACCAGGGCACCAATACGACTGGTGCGTCCAATACGCTGAACCGGACGGTGCCGACTGTGAGCCTGGACACGGGGATGACGTTCGACCGCTCGGCGCCGAGCGTGAGCAAGCTGTTCGGCGTGAACTACACGCAGACGCTGGAGCCGCGCCTGTTCTACGTCTATACGCCGTTCCGCGACCAGAGCGCCTTCCCGCTGTTCGATACCGTGCAGTCGGACTTTGGCTACGGGCAGATCTTCAGCGAGAATCCCTTCACCGGTAATGACCGGGTCGCGGACAACAACAAGCTGACGGCGGGTGTGACCACGCGCCTGATCGAATCCGACACCGGCATCGAGCGCTTCCGCGGCACGATCGCGCAGCGCTTCGATTTCACGGGCCAGCGCGTGCAGATCAGCGGCACCACGCAGGACACCAAGCCGAGCTATTCCGACCTGCTGGCCGCCACGACAATCCAGCTGTTTCGCGGCTACTATCTCGATGCGGGTATCCAGTACAGCCCCGAAGACAACCGCATGAACTACTCGAACGTGGCGTTCTCGTGGCGCCCGGAGTCGCGCAAGCTGGTGAACTTCGGCTACCGCTACCGGCGTCCGACGTCGGTGACGGACAATTCCGCCATCGACCAGCTCGAAGTGTCCGGCCAGTGGCCGCTGACACGCCGCACCTACGGCGTTGGCCGCGTGGCGTTCGACAAAGAGGCGAATCAGCTCGTCGATGCGCTGGCCGGCATCGAATATGCCGCCGACTGCTGGGTGGGCCGCGTGGTCTACCAGCGTTTCCGCAACACCACGCAGGGCTACACCGGCCGGATCTTCCTGCAGGTGGAATTCCGCGGACTGTCGAAAATCGGCTCGAACCCGCTGGACATGCTGCGCCTGAACGTGCCGGGCTACGAGCCCGTCACCGCACGTCCGGTGCCGACGTCCCAGTACGATCACTATGAATGACGGACCAAGATGAAACGTCAAGCTTTCTCCGCGTTGTCCCGCATGAACCCCTGGCACCGCCTGTTGCTGTCCACGGTGCTCGCCACGCTGGCATTGCCGGCCGCGGCCCAGCTCCGTGCCCCCGGTGCCTCCGGTGCCGCCGGACGGACCAGCGGCATCTTCCTGCCGCAGGCCGGCCAGGAAACCGCGGTGCCGTCGAGCCAGCCGCAGCTTGGCGTGCCGCAACCCACGCAGAAGCGATCGCAACTGGTGGACGAGGTGGTGGCCATCGTCAACAACAGCGTGATCACGCGCCGCGAACTGCTTGACCGTGCCGACGAGATCGAAAGCCAGTTGCGTACCGCGAATCGCGAAGTGCCGCCACGCGCCGACCTGCTCGGTGAAGTGCTGGAGCGCCTGGTGATGGAGCGCGTGCAGACGCAGGCTGCCCAGGATGCCGGCATCCGCGTGACGGACCAGGAAGTGGACCGTGCCATCGAATCCGTGGCGCAGCAGAACCGCCTGTCCGCCACCGACCTGCGCCGACGGGTGGAAGCCACTGGCATGAGCTGGACCAAGTACCGCGACGAGCTGCGCAAGCAGGTGCAGGTGATCCGTCTGCGCGAGCGCGAGGTCGATTCCAAGGTCCAGGTCTACGACGGCGAGATCGACAACTACATTGCCGCACGCAGCGGCAAGGGCACCGCCACCGGCCCGACCGAATTCAACGTCGCCCAGATCCTGGTGCGCGTGCCCGAGGACGCGTCCGACGCCCAGAAGGCCCAGCTCAAGACCAAGGCCGAGGGCTTGCTGAAGCAGGCGCTAGGCGGTGCCGACTTTGCCGAGCTGGCCAAGGCCAATTCCGAGGCGCCCGAAGCGTCGCAAGGCGGCGCGCTGGGCTTCCGCGAGATCGGCCGTCTGCCGGCCGTGTTCGCCAACGCCGTGGTCGACCTGCAGCCGGGCGCCGTGGCACCCGAGCTGGTGGAGTCCGCAAACGGCTTCCACGTGGTCAAGCTGAGCGCCAAGCGCACGGCA
Organism: Cupriavidus sp. 01L415; assembly: GCF_056400065.1. Lineage (NCBI taxonomy): Bacteria > Pseudomonadati > Pseudomonadota > Betaproteobacteria > Burkholderiales > Burkholderiaceae > Cupriavidus > Cupriavidus sp. 01L415. The sequence continues at coordinate 94,313 of NZ_JBFTSP010000008.1, forward strand.
CCGGCGCAGCAGCCGCAGGCAAGCGACCGCATCACCCAGACGCAGGTGCGCCACATCCTGATCCGCACCGGCCCCAACATGCCGGAAGCGGAAGCCAGGCGCCAGATGTCGACGATCCGCGACCGCGTCACGCACGGCGGCGATTTTGCCGACGCGGCGCGCCGCTTCTCGCAGGACGGTTCGGCGGCCCAGGGCGGCGACCTCGGCTGGGTGTCGCCGGGCGAACTGGTGCCCGAGTTCGAACAGGCGATGAACCGCCTGCGTCCGGGCGAGATTTCCGATCCCGTCGTCTCGCAGTTCGGCGTGCACCTGATTCAGGTCATGAACCGCCGCGAGACCGAAGTGTCGCCCGAGAAGCAGCGCGATTTCGCCCGTGCGGAAGTGCGCGAGCAGAAGCTGCGCTCGGCCTATGATGACTGGGTGCGCCAGCTGCGCAGTGCGGCGTACGTGGAATATCGGATCAACCGCCAGCGCTGACGCGCGGCTCCAGGACCATGCTCGCCCCTCTCGCGCTAGCCATCTCCACCGGCGAACCTGCCGGCATCGGCCCCGATATCACCATCGGGGCACTGCTGCAGCTTGCGGGTGGCAATGGCAAGCGCAACGGGCACTATCGCTTCCATGTGCTGGGCGATGCCCGGCTGCTGGCCGACCGGGCTGCGGCGCTGGGCGTGGCCCACGCCTGGGCGCGCCTGATCGCCGAGGCCGCGGTGGTGGTGGAAGACATCCCGCTGGGTGTGCAGGCCGAGCCTGGCCGGCTGGATGCCCGCAACGGCCGGTATGTGCTGGCGCTGCTCGATGCCGCGGTGGATGGCCTGGAGGCCGGCCGCTATGCGGCCATGGTCACCGCGCCGGTGCAGAAGAGCACGATCAACGATGCCGGCGTGCCCTTTACCGGCCATACCGAATACCTGGCGGCGCGCGCCGCCGTGCCGCGCGTGGTGATGATGCTGGCCGGCCCGCAGCCGGCGCATGACAACGCCATGCTGCGTGTGGCCCTGGCGACCACTCACCTGCCGCTGCGCGCAGTGCCCGACGCCCTCACGATTCCCCTGCTGGTGGAAACGCTGACGATCGTCGATGACGACCTGAGGCGCCACTTCGGCATCGCGCGGCCGCGCATCCTGGTGACTGGGCTGAACCCGCATGCCGGCGAGGCCGGTCACATGGGCCGCGAGGAAATCGACGTCATCGCGCCCGCGCTGGCCAAGGCCTGCGATGCCGGCATTGATGCGCGCGGGCCGTACCCGGCCGACACCCTGTTTCAGCCCCGCCACCTGCGCGACGCCGACTGCGTGCTGGCGATGTACCATGACCAGGGGCTGGCGCCGCTGAAGTACGGCACCTTCGGCCATGGCGTCAATGTCACGCTGGGGCTGCCCTTTATTCGCACATCGGTGGACCACGGCACCGCACTCGACCTGGCCGGCACCGGCCGCGCCGAGCACGGCAGCATGATCGAGGCCATTCGGTGCGCCATTACCATGGCTGGCCATGCCAACGGGCGCCACGACGACGGCAACGCCGGCGTGCGGCCCGCAACCCGCTGACGGCCAGCGCAGACACCATGAGTTCAAACGTACATCAGGGCCATGTGGCCCGCAAACGATTCGGTCAGAATTTTCTGGTCGACGACAGCATCATCCACGGCATCGTCAATGCCATCGATCCGCAGCCTGACGACATCCTGGTCGAGATCGGCCCGGGCCTCGGGGCGTTGACCGATCCGCTGCTGGAGCGCCTGCCGCAGATGCAGGTGGTGGAGCTGGACCGCGATCTCGTGGAACGGCTGCGCCGCCGCTACAGCGACCGCCTGATCGTGCATGCCGGCGACGCCCTCGCGTTCGACTTCGGCAAGCTGCAGGAGTCCGGCCGTGCGCTGCGCATCGTCGGCAACCTGCCCTACAACATTTCCAGCCCGCTGCTGTTCCACCTGATGGCGTTCGCAGACCATGTGCGCGACCAGCACTTCATGCTGCAGAAGGAAGTGGTGGAACGCATGGTGGCCGAGCCTGGCAGCAAGGCGTTCGGGCGACTGTCGATCATGCTGCAGGTCCGCTACCACATGGAGCACGTGCTGGACGTGCCGCCGGGTTCGTTCAACCCGCCGCCGAAGGTGGATTCCGCAGTCGTGCGCATGATCCCGTGGCCGCGCACCGAGGATGGCCGCCTGCGCTCGCCGTATCCCGGCTGCGATACCGGCGTGCTGGGCGACGTGGTGGCAGCCGCGTTTTCGCAGCGCCGCAAGGTGCTCCGCAACACCTTGTCGTTCCTGCGCGACCAGGTCGATTTCGACGCCCTTGGGTTTGACCTGGGCCGCCGCGCGGAGGAAGTCCCCGTGGCCGAATATGTCGAACTCGCCCGACTGGTCGGCGAAGGCGCCGCGCCGCGTGCGCGCGGCACAGCCTGACCGCACCAACCTTATTCCGAAGTATCCTGAAGTCTCAGTGACGCACATGACCGCCAATACGCAAACCGATACGCGTCCCGTCATCCTGACGGGTGACCGTCCCACCGGCCCGCTCCACCTGGGCCATTACGTCGGCTCGCTCAAGAGCCGCGTATCCCTGCAGGACTCGCACAAGCAATATCTGCTGCTGGCGGACACGCAGGCCATGACCGACAACGCGCACGATCCGGACAAGGTCCGCCGCAACGTGCTGGAAGTGGCGCTGGACTACCTCGCCGTGGGCATCGACCCCGCCAAGACCACCATCACCGTGCAGTCGCACCTGCCGGCGCTGGCGGAGCTGACGCTGATGTATCTGAACTTCGTCACGGTGTCGCGCCTGGAGCGCAACCCGACGATCAAGGAAGAGATCCAGGCGCGCGGCTTTGGCCGCGACATCCCGGCTGGCTTCCTGTGCTACCCGGCGTCGCAGGCCGCGGACATCACCGCCTTCAAGGCCGTGCTGGTGCCGGTAGGCGAGGATCAGGCGCCCCTGATCGAACAGACGAATGAGATCGTGCGCCGTATCAACCACCAGGTGGGCCGTGACGTGCTGCCGGAGGCCACCGCGCTGATCCCGAAGCATGGCCGCCTGCCCGGCGTGGATGGCAAGGCCAAGATGAGCAAGTCGCAGGGCAACGCGATTTCGCTGGGCGCTTCGCCGGAGCAGATCAAGGCGGCGGTGCACAGCATGTACACCGATCCGAACCACCTCAAGGTGTCCGACCCGGGGCAGGTGGAGGGCAACATGGTGTTCACTTACCTGGATGCGTTCGATCCGAACGTGGAGGAAGTGACGGCGTTGAAGGAACACTATCGCCGTGGCGGCCTGGGCGACATGGTGCTCAAGCGTCGTGTGGAAGGGCTCCTGCAGGATCTGCTGCAGCCGATCCGCGAGCGCCGCGAGCAACTGGCGAAGGACCCGGGCTATGTGTTCGACATCCTGAAGAAGGGCACCGCCGAGGCGCGCGAGATCACCCAGCAGACGCTGGAGGAAGTGCGCGCGGCGCTGGGCATGTTCTCGTTCGAGGCACGCCAGTAAGACGCCACGCCGGCTTTCCTCTCCCGAGCGCGGGCGAGGTAGCTGGCGGCAAGCAGGCGCCGCCCCGGACGGGGCGGACGACGCAAGGCCTCTCAGGCCTTGCGATTCACCAGCACAATCCCCAGCAGCACCAGCACGGCCGCCACGGCAAACCGCATGCCGACGGCATCGTGCATCAGCGCCACGCCAAAGGCCACGCCGAACAGCGGCGTCAGGAACGAAAACACCGACAGGCGCGACGCCAGGTACTGACGCAGCAGCCAGAACCACGTCAGGTAGCTGGCAAATGCGATCAGCACGGACTGGTAGAACAGGCTCGCGAGCACCAGGCCGTTCACTTCCACGCGTGCGGCCTGGCCGGCAGCCAGCGCCATCGCCAGCAGCAATACCGCCGACACCGCCAGTTGATAGAGCAGGGTCTTGCTGGCCGGCGCACTCGACAGCTTGCTGCCGCGCACCACAATCGTCGTGGCCGCCCACAGCGCGCCCGCCAGGATGCCGAGGCCATCGCCCACCAGCGTGCTGCCATGCGCGGACGGCGACACGATGCCATCCGCGAACGCCAGCGCCATGCCGCAGAAAGCCAGCACCACGCCGAACCACTGGCCGCGTTGCAGATGCTCGCCCGGCACGAATACGTGCAGGCCCAGTGCCGTGAAGATCGGCGCCGTGTAGAGAAACACCGCCATGCGCGATGCGGTGGTGTGGCCGAGCCCGACAAAGATGCAGAAGAATTCGGCACCGAACAGCAGTCCGGCCACGAGGCCCGGGCGCAACGTTCCGTCGCGCTGCCATAGCGGGGTGCCGCGCCACGCGGCAAAGCCAAAGACGAGCAATGCCGCCACGGCGGAGCGGACGCCCGCCTGCAGCACCGCGCCCATCAGCGGCGCGGTGACCTTGATGACCACCTGCTGGAGTCCCCACGCGGCGCACAGCAACACCATCAGGCCGATGGCGGTACCGTCCAGCGGACGCCGCGTGATGCTTTGCGCGCTCATCGCTGCGTCGCTTACGGACGCGCGGCGTCGCGCGTGGTGTGGCGCTCGATGAGTTCGATCTTGTAGCCGTCCGGGTCTTCGACGAATGCAATCACCGTGGTGCCGCCCTTGACCGGGCCGGCCTCGCGTGTGACCTTGCCGCCGGCGGCGCGGATACGGTCGCAGGCCGCGGCTGCATTGTCCGTTTCCAGTGCGATGTGACCATAGGCAGTGCCCAGGTCGTATTGGTCCACGCCGTAGTTGTAGGTGAGTTCGAGGACCGCGGTCTCGCTCTCGGGGCCATAGCCGACAAAGGCCAGGCGGTACTTGTATTCGGGATTGTCGCTCTCGCGCAGCAGCGTCATGCCCAGCACGCGCGTGTAGAAGTCGATGGAGCGCTGGTAGTCGCCAACGCGGAGCATGGTGTGGAGGAGTCGCATGGGGCCTTCTTCTCGTGGATGTTGTCACTGCAGAGGCCGCCATTTTAGACCTCTTGCCGGACATGCGCCGCTCGCATGCCACCCACACGCCTCCCTCATTCCGAAAACGCGCCGCAAACGCGCCCGGCCAGCGCCGGACCAGTGCCGACAGGCGTGGCCAGGACCGCGCCGGCTAGAACGTCGGCAGCAGCTCGGGCGGATGCGCGCGCAGTTGCGCGCGGGCATCGCGGAACTCGGGGAAGATTGACTCCACGGTTTCCCAGAAGCGCGGGCCGTGGTTCATTTCCTTCAGGTGGGCCAGCTCATGCGCGGCCACATAGTCGATCATCGACAGCGGGAAATGCATCAGCCGCCAGTTCAGGCGGATCTTGCCGTCGGCCGTGCAACTGCCCCAGCGCGTGGCGGCGGAGGTCAGTGCAAAGCCGGTGTGCCGCACGCCCAGCTTGTCGGCATAGATCTCGAGCCGCTCGACCAGCAGGCGGCGGGCCTGGTACTGCAGCCAGCCCTGCACGCGATCCTTGATCTGCTGCTCGTCGGCGTGCGTGGGCAGCGCCAGGTGCAGCACGCGCGTGTCGGCATCGAACAGCAGCGCGCCGGCGGGCGATTCCAGCTGGAGCGTGATCGGCTTGCCCAGGAACGGCAGGCTTGCGCCTTCGCGCCACTGCACGGTGGGCAGTACCCGACGCGCTTCGCGGTGCCGCCACTCGCCCAGCTTGTTGAAGATCCAGCGCTGTTTTTCGAGGATGGCCGCTTCGACATCGGCCAGCGTCACCCAGCGCGGCGCGGTAATGGACAGGCCGCGGTCATCGACGGTAAAGCCGATGGTCCGCCGCGACGACCGCTTGAGTGTGTAGTGCAGCGTGCGCTCCCCTACGTGCAGGGCTCGGGCATTGGGCTGCGCGGGCGGCCATGCCAGGATCTCCGGTGACAGTGTCTCGGCGGGAGGCGCCAGCAGGGCCGCGTCCTTGGGGGACTCGGCGGCCGCGGCGGATGACTCCGCCAGCGGCAGCTCCAACTGGGCACCGGGCGTGTCGGGGACGGGACGCAGCAGCTTCATGCCGTGGCCCGGTGTGCTGTGCTGCGATAGCTGTCCGGGTCGATGCGGCGCATTTCGGCCTCGATCCAGATGGCAACTTCTTGGTTCAGCTGGTCGGCGGTCTTGTTGGCCGACGAAACCGGCTGGCCGATCGAAATCGTCACCATGCCCGGATACTTCATGAATGAGTTGCGCGGCCAGAGGCGGCCCGAGTTGACGGCCATGGGGATGACCCAGGCGCCCGTCTCGACGGCCAGGCGCGCACCGCCGCTCTTGTAGCGGGGGTGTTCCAGGCCGGACGGCGTGCGGGTGCCTTCGGGGAACATGATGATCCATGCGCCTTCGGCCAGGCGTTCACGGCCCTGGCGCGCGGCCGACGCAAACGCCCGCGTGCCTTCCTTGCGGTTGATGTGGACCATCTTGAGCATGCCCAGTGCCCAGCCGAAGAACGGCACCAGGAGCAGCTCGCGCTTGAACACGAAGCACAGCGGCTTGGGCATCAGCGCCACGTAGGCGACGGTTTCCCATGCAGACTGGTGCTTGGAGAGCAGCACCACCGGCTTGTCGAACATGCCGTCGAAGTGTTCGGCCCCTTCGATGCGGTAGCGGATGCCGCAGATCCCGCGCGCCGCCCAGATCACGAGTCGGGTCCAGCCGCGCACGAAGCGGAAACGGCGCTCGGCGCTCATGAATGGAAAGACGATAAAGCAGGCGCACGCGTACGGCGGCGTCAGAACCAGCAGGTATAGCGAGAGCAGCAGGGAACGGATAAAAGTCATCGGGGGCGACAGGTAAATCAGGGGGCGGGCGACTTGTGCGCGTGATCGCCTGCAATCAGCCATTGTGCAAATGCGGCCAGGTCGTCGTGGACGCGTGTGCCGGCGGGCAGGCCGCCTTTCGCCAGCGTCTTTGCGCCCTTGCCGGTGCGGACCAGGTGCGGAATGCAGCCCACCGCCACACCTGCCTCCAGGTCGCGCAGCGAATCGCCGACGACCGGCACGTTACGCAGTTCGACACCGAAGCGTTCGCCGATCTGCTCGAACAGGCCCGGCTTCGGCTTGCGGCAGTCGCAGTTGTCCGCCGCCGTGTGGGGGCAGAAGAACACCGCTTCCACACGGCCGCCCAGGTTGGCCAGCGCCTTGTACATCTTCTCGTGCATGGCGTTGAGCGCGCTCATCTCGAACAGGCCGCGGCCGATGCCCGACTGGTTGCTGGCGATCACCACGCGGTAGCCGGCCTGATTCAGCGTGGCGATGGCCTCCAGGCTGCCGGTGATGGGCACCCATTCATCGGGCGTCTTGATGAAGTGGTCGCTGTCGAGGTTAACCACCCCGTCGCGATCGAGGATGACAAACTTGGGCTGGGACTGTGGCATGGGGGCGCTCCGGTTCGGGCAGGCTGTTGACTACGCCGCCAGCTTGGAGATGTCCGCGACGCGGTTGGCCAGGCCGTGCAGCGTGGACAGCAGGGCCAGGCGGTTGGCGCGCAGCCGCGCGTCCTCGGCCATCACCATCACGTCGTTGAAGAACTGGTCCACGGCGTCGCGCAGTTGTGCCAGGTCGCGCAGCGCGCCGGTGAAATCGCCGCCGGAGAAGGCAGCTTCCACGCCCGGCCGTACGCGCTCGATGGCACCGTGCAGCGTGCTTTCCGCCGCTTCCTGGAACAGTGCCGGATCGACGTTGCCGATGGCCTCGTCGGTCTTGCGCAGGATGTTAGTGATGCGCTTGTTGGCGGCGGCGAGGGCCTCGGCCTCGGGCAGCGCGGCAAACGTGCGCACGGCTTCCATGCGACCCAGGATGTCGTGCAGCGTCTGCGGGCGCAGGCTGACCACGGCCTCGACTTCATTGGTCGTATAGCCCTTGTCCTTCAGGTAGCCGCGCACGCGGTCGTACAGGAAGTCGGTGATGGCCTCCTGCGACGGCTTGACGGCGGCAATGCCGGCGAATGCCCGCCCGGTCAGGGCCAGCAACGTGTCCAGCGACAGCGCCAGCGGCTTTTCGATCAACATGCGCAGGATGCCCAGCGCATGGCGGCGCAGCGCAAACGGGTCCTTTTCGCCGGTCGGCTGCAGGCCGATGCCCCAGATGCCGACCAGCGTTTCCAGCTTGTCGGCCAGCGCCACGGCGGTGCTCACGGCGCCTTCAGGCAGCGCGTCGCCGGCAAAGCGGGGGCGGTAGTGCTCGGAACAGGCCAGCGCGACGTCGTCGGCTTCATCGTCATGACGGGCGTAGTACGTGCCCATCGTGCCCTGCAGTTCGGGAAACTCGCCGACCATGTCGGTCAGCAGGTCGGCCTTGGCCAGTTCGGCACCGCGCATTGCGGCGGCCTTGTCGACGGACACGCCGGCGGCGTTCATCGCGTCGGCGATATGGCCGGCGATCTGCTGCAGGCGCTGCACGCGGTCAAGCTGGCTGCCAATCTTGTTGTGGTAGACCACGTTGCCCAGTTGCGGCACGCGCGAGGCCAGCGTCTTCTTGCGGTCCTGGTCGAAGAAGAACTTGGCGTCGGCCAGGCGCGGGCGCACCACGCGCTCGTTGCCGGTGATGATCGACTGCGGCGTGTCGGTGGCCAGGTTCGAGACGATCAGGAAGCGGTTGCGCAGGTGGCCGGCGGAGTCGGTCAGCGCGAAGTACTTCTGGTTGGTCTGCATCGTCAGGATCAGGCACTCCTGCGGGACGGCCAGGAACGCTTCCTCGAAGTGGCAGGCATAGACCACGGGCCATTCCACCAGCGAGTTCACTTCGTCGAGCAGCGCGTCCGGCATGACGACCTGATCGGCGCCCGCTTCCCGGAGCAGCGCGGCGCGGATGCGCTCGCGGCGTTCCGCATAGCTCGTGATGACGCGGCCCTGGCTTTCGAGCAGGCTGGCGTATTCGGTGGCATGCGGCACCTCGATCGTGCCGTGCGACAGGAAACGGTGACCCTGCGTCACGTTGCTGGCCGCAAGGCCCAGCACGGATACCGGCACGATCTCCGCGCCGTGCAGCGCGATCAGGCTGTGCGCCGGGCGCACGAAGTGCACTGTGGTGCCGTCCGGCCGCTGGTAGCTCATCAGCTTCGGGATCGGCAGCTTTGCCAGCGTGTCATCCAGCGCGGCCTGCAGGCCGTCGGCCAGGGTGGCGCCGCGGGCGGTGTAGCGATAGAAGAACGCGTCGGCCTTGCCATCGGAGGCACGCTCCAGCGTCTGCCAGTCGATCTCGGTCACGCCGACGGACTTGGCCAGCGCGGCCAGCTTCTTGGCCAGCGGAGCGGTCGGGGCGCCGTTGGCGTCCAGGGCGACGGTCAGGGGCAGGACCTTCTCGCGCTGCTCGCGGTCCGGTGCGCCGTGGCGCACGCCGGTCACCAGCGCGGCCAGGCGGCGCGGCGTGGCGAACGGCGTCACCGTCGCGCCGGCGTCCAGCAGGTCGCGGGCGCCGAGGCCGTCAAGGAGGCCCTGCGCGAAGGACTCGCCCAGGCGGGCGAGGGCCTTGGGCGGCAGCTCTTCGGTGAACAGTTCGATCAGCAGCGAGTCGGTGATGGGTTGCGACATGAATCGTATCCAGCAGGTATGAGTGCGCGCGCTGTCAGCAGCGCGGCGCGAGATTGGGTTCTACGCCAGACAGCAGCCACAGGCCGTTCTGCTGGCGGAATTGCAGCGTGGTGTAGGCGCATTGCGCCGCCACGCCGGAGGCGCCGCGGCTGCCTGCGGCCGGGAAGCGCGCGTCGATCCGCTGCGCACGACGGTCATAGCGGATCTCGTCGATGCGGCCGCCGATCCAGAAATCGATCTTCGGCGGCAACTGGTTGGCCGAGTAGTACATGCGCACCGTGCGGCGCGAGCGGCCGTTGCGGTCTTCCCACTCGGCCCACTGCAGCGGATAGCGGATGGCGCTTTCATAGGCGCGCAACGGCACGCGATGCCAGCCCAGATCACGCGATCCGGACAGGTCGCACGAGAAAGAGCGCACCAGCTGCGTCCACTGGTCCACGGCATTGAGCGACGGGCGCCAGTGGCGCGCGATGGCCTGCTGCAGCGCCTGCGGATCGGCCTCGCAGATATTGGACAGTTCCGCGGGCAGGTACAGCGCCTGCGGGGTGGGCGGCGTTGCGGTACGCGCCGCGGCGGCAATGCCGGCAAACGGCAACGAGGCCAGCGCGGCGAACGCGAGCACGCCGCGCACGCGGGGCATCATGCGCGAGCCCCGGTGTTGCACATCGGAAAGCCCAGCGCTTCACGCGAATCGTAGTAGGCCTGCGCCACCTGGCGGGACAGGTTGCGGATGCGGCCGATGTAGGCGGCGCGCTCCGTAACCGAAATGGCCCCACGGGCATCGAGCAGGTTGAACGTGTGCGCGGCCTTGAGCACCTGCTCGTAGGCGGGCAGGGCCAGGCGCGTGCCGGCCGCCTTGTCCTTCGCAACCTCGTCGCCCTCGGCCTTCTCGCCGGTATCGCCCATCAGGCGCCGGGCTTCGCCCTCGTGCTCGGAGAAATGACGGAACAGGATTTCCGTGTTGCTGTGCTCGAAGTTGTAGGTGGACTGCTCCACCTCGTTCTGGTGATAGACGTCGCCGTAGGTCAGGCGGCGGGTCTCGCCGTTCTCCTGCCACTCGGTCCAGACCAGGTCATAGACGTTTTCCACCTTCTGCAGGTACATCGCCAGCCGCTCGATGCCGTAGGTGATTTCGCCGGTGATGGGCTTGCAGTCGATGCCGCCGACCTGCTGGAAGTACGTGAACTGCGTGACTTCCATGCCGTTCAGCCAGACCTCCCAGCCCAGGCCCCAGGCGCCGAGCGTGGGGTTCTCCCAGTCGTCCTCGACGAAGCGGATGTCGTTCTGCTTCAGGTCCAGGCCCAGCGCCTCCAGCGAACCCAGGTAGAGCTCCAGGATGTTCTCGGGGGCGGGCTTCAGCACCACCTGGTATTGGTAGTAGTGCTGCAGACGGTTCGGGTTCTCGCCGTAGCGGCCGTCCTTGGGGCGGCGCGACGGCTGCACGTAGGCTGCCCGCCACGGCTCCGGGCCGATCGCGCGCAGGAACGTGTGCACGTGCGACGTCCCCGCGCCGACCTCCAGATCGATCGGTTGCAGCAGTGCGCACCCTTGCCGGTCCCAGTAGGCCTGCAAGGTGAGAATCATTTGTTGGAAGGTCAGCATAGGAAGACGAAAAAAGAAGCTGGCGGGCAAGTGCGCGAGGCGTCTCGCGCCGGGTTTGCCAAACCTTGGATTCTATCGGGTTTTTGGGCGTCACCCGCCCGGAAATGGCCGGGAATGGGTCGCTTGGACCGCGGATCGACCGCTCGGAGGTGCTGTCGGCCGGTGTCGGGCTTTCGCAACGGGTCGGGTAAATCCTGACATGGGTTTCAGAGTCGGCTGATAGGTGCCGATACCATTTTTGTATACAGTGGAACTACGCAGCTGCTTCAAACGGTGGCGGCGTCCGGACAACCCCTTTCGGGGGGACAACCGCTCAAAACAGGTGTCCGGGAATTCGATAACACTTTTGGGGATTGGTCATGACGCTGCTTTCTCGCAAACCATATCTTGTCGCCCTGGCCGTGATGGCCGCCGCAGCAGCGGTTTCCGTCGCGACATCGCTTCTGGGTTAAGCCCCCGGGACGCATTAAAAAACGGGCCCAACCGGCCCGTTTTTTCGTTTACCTCGCCTACCGCATTGGCGCCAGCCGGCGCCGGACCCGGTGGGCCCTAGCGGCGTGCGCGCCGCACCTGAACCGCCAGCAGCAGCACCAGCAGGCTGCCAAGCAGCACCGGCGCATTCCCCCAGCGGACATAGGGCGTCAGCCCCTGCGTGCCCTGCACGGACGCCGCCAGCGTGCCCACCTGGAACGTCGGCAGCCGCGCCTGCACCGTGCCATCGGGCTTTACCACCGCCGTCATGCCGGTGTTGGTGGCCCGCAGCATCGGGCGGCGGGTTTCCAGCGCGCGCATCCGCGAAATCTGCAAATGCTGGTCCAGTGCGATGGTGTCGCCAAACCAGGCCAGGTTGGTCACGTTGGCCAGCATATTGGCCGGCGTGTCCTGCTGGCGAAGGGTCTCGGCGATTTCCTCGCCGAACAGATCCTCGTAGCAGATATTGGGCGCCACCCGGATGCCGCGCACCGGCACCGCCGGCTGGTCCAGCCCGCCGCGGCGGAAATCGCCCAGCGGCATCTTCATCATGTTCACGAACCAGTGGAAGCCGAACGGGATGAACTCGCCAAACGGCACCAGATGGTGCTTGTTGTAGCGGTACAGCCTGGGCTGTTCCGGCCCGATCGCAAACACGCTGTTGGTGAAGTCCACCGGCGAGTCGGCACCCGCTGCGCCAAACAGCACTGTGCTGCCAGTCGACTCCATGTACTTGCGCACGGCCTGGGCGATATCGACGGGCAGTTCCTGCAGGATGACCGGGAACGCCGTCTCGGGCGTGACCACCAGGTCCGCCGGCGCCGCCGTGATCAGGTCACGATAGAGCTCCAGCGAGCGCTGGATGCCGATGGGCTCGAACTTGATGTCCTGGGCCACATTCCCTTGCAGCAGCCGAACGGAGACGGGTTGGCCGACGGGCGAAGTCCAGTTGATCGGCGCCAGTACGGCGCCGGCCAGCGGCAGTGCCACGGCCAGCCCGAGTGTCAGCGCGGTCGTGCGCGCAGCGCCAGGCTGTCCGCGCTGGCAGGCGGCGCGCACGCCGGACACCAGCAGCGCGGCGATTGTGCCCGCCAGCGCGGCGATGCCGTAGACGCCGATCAGCGGCGCAAAGCCGGCCAGCGGGCCGTCCGTATGGGGATAGCCGCTACCGAGCCACGGAAAGCCCGTGAAAATCACGCCGCGCAGCCATTCGGACAACGCCCACACGGCGCCGAACGCCAGGGCCGGCAACACGCCGTCCCGGCCGCGACCGGTCAGCCAGTGCCACGTGGCGCTGGCCAGCGCGGGCCAGATCGACAGGTAGGCCGCAAACAGCACGACGGCCAGTGCCGCCATCCACGCCGGCATTTCGCCGTAGACGTGCATGCTGATATAGAGCCACCAGATGCCTGACAGGAACCAGCCGAGGCCGAACGCATAGGCCGTGGTGGCGGCCGCGCGTGGCCGCGGGGCGCCGGCCACCAGCGCCACCAGTCCGGCCAGCGACAGCAGTTGCAGCCACCACCAGTCGTGCGGGGCGTAGGCCTGCGTGTGCGCCACGCCCAGCACGGCGGCGATCAGCAGCCGGAATACCGTATTGGCGCGCGATGCAGGACGCAGCGATTCAGAAGGGAAGGGGGTGGCGGTACCGACACTGCCATCGGTACGGCGGACGCCCGTGGCGCCCGATTGATCGACACGCTTCATGCGTCGGCCGTTGCCGGAGGTTCGACGGGTGCCTCGCGGCGCACCAGTAGCAGGTGCACCTGCCGCGCATCCGCGCGCAGGACCTCGAAACGGATCGGCGGCAGCGTGATGATCTCGCCACGATGCGGCACGTGGCCCACGTGGTTGGTCAGCAGGCCGCCCACGGTGTCGACATCGTGATCGGAAAACGCGGTGCCGAAGGACTCGTTGAACTGTCCGATCTCGGTCAGGCCGTGCACGCGCCACGCACCATCGGTGGTGGGCAGGATGTTGTCCTGATCTTCATCGAGGTCGAATTCGTCCTCAATGTCGCCGACGATCTGTTCCAGCACATCCTCGATCGTCAACAGGCCGGCCACGCCGCCGTATTCGTCCACCACGATGGCAATGTGGTTGCGGTTGATGCGGAACTCGCGCAGCAGGATGTTCAGACGCTTGGATTCCGGGATGAACACCGCCGGGCGCAGCGTTTCACGCAGGTCGAAATTCTCGTCGGTGTAATAGCGCAGCAGATCCTTGGCGAGCAGGATGCCGATGATGTTGTCGCGGCTGCCCTCGTAGACCGGAAAGCGCGAATGCGCCGTCTGCTGCATGTAGGGGATGAAGGCCTCGGGCGCGTCGGCGATGTTGACGGCGTCCATCTGGGCGCGCGGCACCATGATGTCGCGCGCGGTGAGTTCCGAGACCTGGAACACGCCCTCGATCATCGAGAGCGATTCGGCATCGATCAGGTTGCGCTCGTGCGCGTCCTGCAGCACTTCGAGCAGCTCGGCTCGGGTGTCCGGCTCGGGAGAGATGAAATCTGAAAGGCGTTCGAGAAGGGATCTGGGGCGATCCGCCTGCTTGTGATTGGCAGGTTTCGAACTGGGATAGGGGTCGTTCATGTCGCGGCGAGCGCGTGGTGGAGATCGTCTGAAGCATACACTAAAAGCATTCCAGCCCCGTGACGGGGCCGGATGACGTGCCGCAGCGTGCTGCCCGCGGCACTTGGAGGTTGCTTCAAAACAGGACCGCTTCGCTTCATTCTGAAACAACCTCTTTAGAAGAGGCCTCAGGAGGCGTCAGCGATCTTCGCGCACTGGCTGATACGGATCGGCGAATCCGAGTGCGTGCAGCGTCTCGGTCTCGATCGCTTCCATCTCTTCCGCCTCGGCGTCGTCCTCGTGTTCGTATCCCTGCGCGTGCAGCACGCCGTGCACGATCAGGTGCGCATAGTGCGCCTCCAGCGGCTTCTTCTGTTCCGTCGCCTCGGCTTCCACCACCGGGCAGCACAGCACGATGTCGCCGGTCACGGGGTCATCGGCGTGCTCGGCGTAGGCAAACGTCAGCACGTTGGTGGCGTAGTCCTTGCCGCGATAGGTGCGGTTCAGCGTGCGACCTTCCTCTTCGCCGACAAAGCGCACGGTCAGCGCGGCATCGGCGTACAGCGCCGATTTCACCCACTTTTCGATCTGCTTGTTGCCGGGCAGGCCGCGGCGCTTGTCCACGCCATCGCCGTGCTGGATGTCGAGCTCGACGTCCGGCGGCGTGGCCGGCGTTCCGGTGGTGGTGGTGACTGGCGTCGCCGTGACCGCCACGGACAGCGCGTCGTGGTTGTCGGGGCGCACCAGCAGGCCGGCTTGCTGGCGGGTGTCGGTGTGTTCCGCCAGCAAGGCGACCACGCCGTCGGCGGCCTGGGACAAGTCCACGGTCAGGCTGCGGCCATCGGGCAGTTGCACGCGCAGCGCGTGGGCGGCGCTCTTGCGGGCGCGGCCGTCCGCGTCAAACAGGGTCAGGCTGGCGGCGGGAGACTTCTTGGTCAAGATCAGGCGTCCTTATGCTGGGCGTGGTATTCGTCATAGGCATCGACGATGCGAGCCACCAGCGGGTGGCGCACGACGTCGATACTGGTGAAGCGGGTGAACGCAACGCCGCGGACTTCGCGCAGCACGTGCTGCGATTCCACCAGGCCGCTCTTCTGGCCGCGTGGCAGGTCGATCTGCGTGATGTCGCCGGTGATCACGGCCCTGGAGCCGAAGCCGATCCGGGTCAGGAACATCTTCATCTGTTCCGGCGTGGTGTTCTGGGCTTCGTCGAGGATGATGAACGCGTGGTTCAGCGTGCGACCGCGCATATAGGCGAGCGGCGCGATCTCGATCATCTGGCGCTCGAACATCTTCTGGGTGCGATCAAAACCGAGCAGGTCGTACAGCGCGTCATAGAGCGGGCGCAGGTACGGATCGACTTTCTGGGCCAGGTCCCCGGGCAGGAAGCCCAGGCGTTCGCCCGCTTCCACGGCCGGGCGCGTCAGCACGATGCGCTTCACCGCGTCGCGCTCGAGCGCATCCACGGCGCAGGCCACGGCCAGGTAGGTCTTGCCCGTACCCGCCGGCCCGATGCCCATGGTCAGGTCGTGCGACAGGATGTTGCGCAGGTAGTCGCGCTGGGCAACCGTGCGGCCCTGCAGGCCGACGCGGCGCGTGTGCAGCACTGGGGACTCGTCGTCCACGCTGCGCCCGCCCTCGCCGTTGCCGGCGGGGTCCGGCAGGTAGGCGCCGTGCGCGGCCACCTGGCGCGATTCCACCAGGCCCAGTTGCACGTCGTCGATGGACAGCGCCACGCGGGCGTCGTTGTAGAAGCGTTCCAGCGCCAGTGCGGCGTCCTGCGCGCGTGTGCCGCGCACGGTCATGCGATGGCCGCGGCGCTGGATGGTCACGTCAAGCGCCTGCTCGATCTGGCGCAGGTTTTCGTCGAGCGGCCCGCACAGGTTCTGCAGGCGCGTGTTGTCGTCCTTGGGGGCGACGAATTCTGCTGAAGGAATCTTCATACCGTTCTTATTGACGCACCACGATCTCGCCGCGCAGCGAGTGCGGGAACGCCTGCGTGATGCTCACGTCGACCATCTGGCCGATCATGCGGTCGCGCTGGGCCTGCGGTACGCCCGGCAGCGCAAAGTTGACCACGCGGTTGTTCTCGGTGCGGCCATGCAGCTCGGTCGGGTCCTTGCGGGCCGGACCTTCCACCAGGATGCGCTGCACGGTGCCGACCATGTTGCGGCTGATACGCTGCACGTTCTCCTCGATGGTGGCCTGCAGGTGTTGCAGGCGGCGCAGCTTCACCTCGTGCGGCGTGTCGTCGGCCAGGTTGGCGGCCGGCGTTCCGGGCCGCGGGCTGAAGATGAAAGAGAACGACGTGTCGTAGCCGACTTCCTCGATCATCGCCATCAGCTTGTCGAAATCGGCATCGGTCTCGCCGGGGAAGCCGACGATGAAGTCCGACGACATCGACATGTTCGGGCGGATCGCGCGCAGCCGGCGGATGATGCTCTTGTATTCCAGCACGCTGTATCCGCGCTTCATCGCCATCAGCACGCGGTCCGACGCATGCTGCACCGGCAGGTGAAGATGGTTCACGAGTTTGTCGCACCGCTCGTAGAGTTCGATCAGCCGCGACGTGAATTCCTTCGGATGGCTCGTGGTGTAGCGGATGCGCTCGATGCCGGGGATTTCCGCCACGTATTCGATCAGGAGCGCGAAGTCCGCGATCTCGCTGGTGCCGCCCATCGCGCCGCGATAGGCGTTGACGTTCTGGCCCAGCAGCGTGATTTCGCGCACGCCTTGCTCGGCCAGGCCCGCCACTTCGGCCAGCACGTCCTCGAACGGGCGGGAAACTTCCTCGCCGCGCGTGTAGGGCACCACGCAGTAGCTGCAGTACTTCGAGCAGCCTTCCATGATCGACACGAACGCGCTCGGGCCGTCAACGCGGGCTGGCGGCAGGTGATCGAACTTCTCGATCTCGGGGAAGGAGATATCGACCTGCGACAGGCCGGTCTGGCGACGGCGGTTGATCAGGTCGGGCAGGCGGTGCAGCGTCTGCGGGCCAAACACCACGTCCACATACGGGGCGCGCGACACGATGGTCGCGCCTTCTTGGCTGGCCACGCAGCCGCCCACGCCGATCACGAGGTCCGGCTTGGCAGCCTTCAGGGCCTTCATGCGGCCCAGCTCGGAGAAAACTTTCTCCTGGGCCTTCTCGCGCACGGAGCACGTGTTGAACAGGATGACGTCGGCGTCCTCGACATTGTCCGTGGGTTCAAGGCCTTGCGTGGCGTGCAGTACGTCCACCATCTTGTCCGAGTCGTACTCGTTCATCTGGCAGCCGTACGTCTTCACAAATACTTTCTTCATGGTGCCGGTCTCAGTGGTTTACCTGGGGGCATCAGGGGGGTTACGACAAAGCGGCCCGGTTTCCGTGGCCGCGTGCTTCTTGCGCCTGCCGGGCGCCTGATCGGTTCAGTGCGACGCCTTCCATGCCTTGACTTCGGCATCGGTCAGCACCCAGGCGCTCAGCAACTGGCCATAGAGGTCCAGCTTGTAGCGCACCTGGAGCTTCTGGCCGGCCACCGCGACCGGGCTCAGCAACTGCGTTTCCGTGCTGAAGATCCGCAGACCCGGGGCCACGCCGACAGTCTTGCCGTCGAGCTTTGCGGTCAGCGGTTCCGACGCCGTTGGCGTGGCCAGTTGCAGTCGCGCCATCGGGGCATCGGCGGGAATCACGCGGATCGGCGTGCCGGCGACCGGCAGCGTCTCCTGTGCCATGACGGGTGCCATGGGCAGCAGGACGGCGGCGAAGGCGGCCACGGCCAGCGACTGGCGCGAAAGCAGGATGCGCAGGGACATGAAGACTCCGGCAAGAAATGGATGGTGGGTACAGCCGGCGCCGGACGCCATCATGACAGCCGGCATCGAGCAGGCAGGGCAACCCGGCATTTTACCCCTTTGGCGGGGGATGCGGCGCCCGGCGCCGGTGTTTGTGGCGAGATCAGAACAGGCAGGACGCTTCCTGCAGCACCCGTTGTTTGGATACGGTGCCCAGCAGTTCGCGGCTGACGGTGTCGCGAATCAGTGGGATGCGGTTGATGCCGTGCTCCGAGAACAGCGCGAGGGCGTCTCGCAGCCGCGAATCCGGCGTCAGGGAGGGGAAGTCGCGCTCGGCCAGCGCCAGCAGGCTGGCATCGGGCCGCTCCCGCTGGGCACGCTGGATCGCGTGGATCGAGATGGCGCCCAGCAACGTGCCGGCCGGGGTGACGAGATAAAGATAGCGGGTGCCGGTTTCGGCGAATTTGTCGGCGGTGGCGGCCACGGTGGCATCGGGGTCGATCACCGTGTCGGTGGGGTCGCACAGGCCGGCCAGACGCAGCGCCCGCGCGCGTTCCACGGCCGCGGAGGCCTGCGCGCGCTCCACCACCACGCTGTAGAGGGACATCGTCTGGCAGCGCGACGCCGTGTAGTACGCCGCCACCGCGCCGATCATCGACGGCAGCAGCAGTGCGGGTGCCAGGGTCATTTCAAAGACCATCAGCACCGACATCAGCGGCGCCTGGCTGGTGGCGGCCAGGAATGCGCTCATGCCGACCAGTGGCAGGACCGGCGACACCGTCCCGCCCGGAATCATGATGGCCAGCATCTGGCCCAGCGCCGCGCCCACGAACAGCGACGGCGTGAACACGCCACCCACCGCGCCAGAACCCATGCTCGCCACGGTTGCCACGAGCTTGGCCACCAGCACGCCCCAGACGGGCACCGAGAGGGGGTCGCCATGCAGGATGGTCTGGATCGTGAAAAAGCCGTTGCCGACGACTTCGGGCACCGCCATGGCCAGTGCGCCGACCAGCGCGCCGCCGATCGCCAGCCTCGCGACTGGGCCGCCCGGCACATGGGTAAAGGCGTTGCGCGCCAGCGTGGCGGCGCGCATGAACAGGGCCCCGGCCGCGCCCGCCAGCACGCCAAGCGCCGCGGCAGCCAGCAGGATGTGGGGGCGGAGGTCGGGCGCGATATGCAGGTCGGGGTAGAGCGGCTGCAGTCCCCCATGCCACTGGCTGACCATTGCGCCAGCCACAGAGGCCAGGAAGAGCGGCATCAGGCGCTGAACGGCCAGGGCCCCGAACACCACTTCGGCCACGAATACCGCGGCGGACAGTGGCGTGTGATAGACCGTGGCCAGCCCGGCCGCCGCGCCGCAGGCGGTCAGCATCCGGCGCATGTTGGAGTCGCCCGTCGCGTTGTCGGCGCGAGAAGACGGAAACAGCGACCCGCACAGCGCCGCCAACTGGATCATCGCGCCTTCTTTGCCGACGGAACTGCCGGAGACGATCGAGCAGAACGACGATAGCGACCGCAGCAGCGTGATCGCCAGCGGCAGCCGGCCGGTGCCGCGTGACACCGCTTCCATATAGTCGGTGGGCCCGGGCTGCGCCGCCGCCAGCCGGCTGGCCAGCATCAGAAGTGCCCCGGCCAGCGCGCCGCCGAGTGCCGGGATCACGACGCGCCAGAGCAGCGCGAGTCCGGCAAATATCATGACGACGTCCGTATGGCTGCCGAACATGACCAGGCCGCTGGCTTCCAGCGCCTCCTTGAATAGCGTGGTGACGATGCCGGCTAGGATCCCGACCGGAATGGCCGCAAAGAGCGTGACTTCCTGATCTTCGAGAAAGCGCAAACGCATGGTGGGACAAGGCTGGGGGTGCCGGGGCGGACTGGACGCCATGATAGCGCAGCGCCACCCCGCGACCGCATGGGTATGGGGTCGTCGCCGGACTGGTACACTACGGGCCTTTCCATCGGCGATGGGGGCAATCGACCCGTCCCGCCGGCTCCGATCCCCTCGGGGTCCGGTCCTCTACCCGAGCCTGCCCCACGATTGGCGCACATCTTGCGCGACGGGCGGCCGAAGCGTCATTTCATGTCTTTTTCCGAACTCGGCTTGTCCGACAAGCTGGTGCGCGCCGTGGCCGAACAGGGCTACTCCACGCCGACCCCGATTCAAGCGCAGGCAATTCCTGCAATTCTCAAAGGTGGCGATCTTCTCGCCGGCGCCCAGACCGGCACCGGCAAGACAGCCGGCTTTACATTGCCGATGCTGCAACTGCTGGCGGAATCCGCTGCCCGCAACAGCGCGCCGCGCGGCCCACGCCAGCCGGTGCGCGCCCTCGTTCTGACACCGACCCGCGAACTCGCGGCCCAGGTCGAGGAAAGCGTCCGCAACTACGGCAAGTACCTGAAGCTCCGCTCGATGGTGATGTTCGGCGGGGTTGGCATCAACCCGCAGATCGAAGCGTTGAAGCGCGGCGTCGACATCGTCGTGGCCACGCCGGGCCGCCTGCTGGACCATGTCTCGCAGCGCACGATCGACCTGTCGCAGGTGGAAATGCTGGTACTGGATGAAGCCGACCGCATGCTGGACATGGGCTTCATCCACGATATCCGCAAGATCCTGAACATCCTGCCGGCCAAGCGCCAGAACCTGTTGTTCTCGGCGACGTTCTCGGACGATATCCGCGCGCTGGCGGACCGCCTGCTGAACAACCCGGCATCGATCGAGGTGGCACGGCGCAACACCACGGCCGAGACCGTGGCGCAGCGCGTGTACCCGGTGGACCGCGAACGCAAGCGCGAACTGCTGGCTCACCTGGTGCGCCAGCACGACTGGCACCAGGTGCTGGTGTTCACGCGCACCAAGCACGGCGCCAACCGCCTGGCCGAGCAATTGGCCAAGGACGGCCTGTCCGCGCTGGCGATTCACGGCAACAAGAGCCAGTCGGCCCGCACACGCGCGCTGACCGAGTTCAAGGCTGGCACGCTGCGCCTGCTGGTGGCGACCGATATCGCCGCACGCGGCATCGACATCGACCAGCTGCCCCATGTGGTGAATTTCGACCTGCCCAACGTGCCGGAGGACTATGTGCACCGCATCGGCCGGACGGGTCGTGCCGGGGCCGAGGGCGAGGCGATTTCGCTGGTGTGCGTCGACGAACATGCGTTGTTGCGCGACATCGAGCGCCTGATCAAGCGCCAGATCGAACAAACGATTCTTCCCGGGTTTGAAGTGGACCCGAGCATCGTTGCCGAACCGATCCAGAAGGGACGCCAGCAGCGCGGCGGCCAGGGTGGCGGGCAAGGCGGCGGCCGTGGCGGTCGCGCGCCGGCCCAGGGTCAGGCACGTGGCAACGGCGGGAATGGCGGCAATGGCGGCGAGCGTCGCCAGGAACGCGCACCTCAAACGGCGCGCCCGACCGGTCCGCGTCCGGACGGCCAGCGCCAGGAAGCTCCGCGCAATCGTCCGGCCCAGCCCGCGCGCGGCGAAGCACGCGGCAACGGCGCGAATGGTGCAAACGGAGCCGGCGGCAATGCCAACGGCAACGGTAACCGGAGCCGGGGTGGCAACGGTGCCGGCAAAACCGGCGGCAATGCCGCAGGCAATGGCAATGCCAATGGCAACAACGGGCGCGCTGCGCAAGCGCGGCCGGCACAGGATGCGGCGGGCGCGTCGCCCGCGCGCAATCGTCGCCCGGCTCCGCAGGCGGCGCTGCTTGGCGGCAGCCGCAAGCCTACGCCCTGACCGAACCGGATCCACGCGGCCATGGCCCCGTCCCAAGACCTCCCCGGCACGGCATCGTCGGATGACGTGCCCTACGCCGGCCTGACGCCGGAGCGCATCCTCGATGCGCTGGAGGCTGCGGGATTTCGTCCGGACGGGCGCCTGCTGGCGCTCAATAGCTACGAGAACCGCGTCTGGCAGGTGGGCATCGAGGACGCGTCTCCGGTCATCGCCAAGTTCTATCGGCCTGGCCGATGGACCGATGCGGCCATTCTTGAAGAGCACGCGTTCGTGCAACAGCTTGCCGACGCGGAGATTCCCGCCGTGCCGGCAATGACTGCGTCGATCGGCACGCAACCCAGCACACTGCTTGCGCACGAAGGTTTCCGTTTTGCCGTTTTTCCGCGCTGCGGCGGCCGCGAACCGGCACTCGACAAGTCAGATACCCTGACCTGGCTTGGCCGATTCATTGGCCGGATCCATGCCGTGGGGGCCGTGGTGCCGTACCAGGCTCGTCCGACGCTCGACGTGGAAACATTCGGCGTCGCCGCGCGCGATTGGCTGCTGGCAAACGACTGCATCCCCGCCGACCTGCTGGCGCCGTGGCGCGCGGCGGTCGATCTCGCCCTCGACGGCGTGCGTCGCTGCTACGACCGGGCCGGCGATATCCGTCTGTTGCGCCTGCATGGCGATTGCCATCGCGGCAACGTACTGTGGATCGACGAGGATGATGCGCGAGGCCGCGGCGCGCCGGGTCCGCATTTCGTGGACTTCGACGACAGCCGCATGGGTCCGGCGGTGCAGGATCTCTGGATGTTGCTGGAGGGAGACCGCGCGGCGATGCAGGACCAGCTGGCCGACATCGTCGCGGGCTATGAAGATTTTGTAGCGTTCGAGACGCGCGAACTCTGGCTGGTGGAGGCGCTGCGTACGCTGCGCCTGCTGCACTACAGCGCGTGGCTGGCCAGCCGCTGGGGTGATCCCGCCTTCCCGGCCGCCTTCCCGTGGTTCGGGGGCGCACGCTACTGGCAGGACCGCATCCTGGAGTTGCGCGAGCAGATCGCGCTCATGGACGAGCCGCCGCTCTGGGGCTGAGGGCCGGCGCGTCGCGCCGGCTGCCGTTCAATCCAGGTCAGCGCCTGGCGATCCGCCGGCGCATCAGGCAGCCTTCTCCGCCTTGACCATGATCACCGGGCATTCCGCCTGCGCCAGCACGCGGCCGGCCACCGATCCGATCACCGCGTCGAAAAACGCCCCGCGGCCGTGTGTGCCCATCACGATGGCGCCGGCATTCACCGACTTCGCATAACTCACGATCTTCTCCGGCGCAAAACCGTGCTGCGCGTGGCGCTCAAACGGCACATTGGCCGTTGCCAGGATGTCGCAGACCGATGCCATGGCTTTTTCGCTGGCCTCGTTGTGCCACGCGTCGATGGTTTCCTTGCTGACGAAGGCCCGGACCTGGCCGGTCAGTTCGGGCGTGACGTGCAGCACATGGACAGTAAAGCCGGGTTGCAGCAGCTTGCCTTCGGTCAGGAAACGGGCGGCGGCATCGCTGAAGCTGGAACCGTCGGTGGGAAGGACGATATGGGGCATGGCTTCGATCTCCGGTTGGAAACTGCGAGAGGGATACCGGTGATCATGGCAGGTCTCCGGTGCCCATACCGAAACTTAAATCAAATCGACCCAAAGTATTTCGTGATTGCATGATTGTCATGTTGCGACAAATGTGATTGGGCGTGGTGCGGCCGTCATCCATCGAACGCATCCTGGCGGACACATATTCGCAACAGCTGAATTTTCCGCTGAAACGCCGGAAGATTCGCATGACTTTCCCAGCCATTTCTGTATCCCGGGAAGTATCGGACGGCCTATTCTCGGCTCATCATCATTGCGTCGGAGTCTTGCCATGCCCACAGCCCTCGTCGTCGACGACCACCCCGCCATCCGGCTCGCCGTCGGCAATCAGCTGATGTGTGACCTGGGCTTCGACGAGATCCGGGAAGCCTCCAACGGCCCCGATGCGCTGCAGGTTTTGCGACGAGGTGTGACGGACCTGATCATCGTGGATCTGGATCTGCCGGGTGTTGCCGGCGATGCCGTGCTCGAAGAGGCGGCATCACGCTATCCCGCCGCACGCGTGCTGGTGCTGTCGGCGATGCCCGGCGCGGGCGAGCGCGCCATGCACGGCAGTGCCCATGGCTACGTGGCCAAGCAGGAGGGGCTCCAGGAACTGATGCACGCGATACGTGCGGTCATGGCCGGCTATGCGGTATTCCCGGTGAAGCTGCTTCAGTCGATCCGCCAGACGGCTACGCAAGGCGACCTGTTGAGCCTCTTGAGCAAGCGTGAACTCACGGTACTGCGTTTCCTGACATCCGGCTATTCGAACAAGACCATCTCCGATGTGCTGTGCATCAGCAACAAGACGGTCAGCTCGCACAAGACCAGCATCATGGCCAAGCTTGGCTTTGGTTCCCTGATCGACCTGGGCGAGTTTGCGCGGCGGCATCAGCTGCTGAGCTGAGGCCGCCGGCGCATCGGGTGGCGATGATCAGCGCGCCACGCCAAATCGCGCTGCGGGGCGGTCATGCGACAGATTGGGCCCCAGCGCCGCGCGTGCGGACTCGAAGGCGTGCCAGTCCGCCGCGTCCGGCAACGATGGCAGCGTGATCACCTCGCCCTTGTCGAGGCCGGCCAGTGCGGCGTCGACAAGATCATCGCCGCTCATTACCCACGCCTGGGGCAGGTTGTCCACCGAGTGGCCGGCGATATCCCAGAACTCGGTACGCGTCGCGCCCGGCAATACGGCCTGCACGCGTACGCCCTTGTCGGCAAGTTCGTGCTGCAGCGTTTGCGTGAACGCGAGCACGAATGCCTTGGAGGCGCCATACACACCGTTCAGCAGCGTGGGCGCCACGGCGACGATGGAGGCAATGTTGATGATGGTGCCGTGGCCGCGAGCGACGAAGGCTGGCGCAACGGCATAAGTCAGGCGCGTCAGTGCGGTGACGTTGAGTTCGATCATTGCCTGCATCTTGTCGACGTCCGATTGCAGCAGCGGCGCAGCACCACCGACACCGGCGTTATTGACGAGCATCGTGATGCTTGCATCGCTGCGCAGCAGCGCTTCAATCCGCTGCACATCCGCGGGCTGGCCAAGATCGGCCGTCACGATCTCGACCGACCGGCCGGTCTTGTCAGTGATGCCGCGGGCTAGCGTTTCCAGTCGCTGGCGATTGCGTGCCACAAGGATCAGGTCGTAGCCACGGCGTGCCAGACGGTCGGCATAGATGGCGCCGATGCCGGAGGAAGCACCGGTAATCAGGGCCGTGCCCGGGTGTGTGGTGGTGTTCATGTCGATACTCCGTTTCGAGACGTTGGATTCGGGGAGGGGAATGCCTTGCCGCCGGCGGGCATCACATCAACATTGCCGACTGCATGAAACGAAGATTAGGGGCACAATGCGATGGCGCCTATGTCGTAGATGCCACCTTTTCTGCCATCCACTGGCAGCGTCAGGAAAGTGATTGAAATGCTGCATGTCGCCCTTGCCCTCTACCCGGGCTTCCAGGTCCTGAACCTTGCGGTCACGACGGTGCTGGAATTCGCCAACCAGACACTTGATGCGCCCCTGTATCAGGTGCATCTGCTGTCCGAACATGGCGGGCCGATCATGTGTTCGGGTGGCTTTGCCGTGAGCACCGAGGCATTCGGCAAGCGCCGCTTCGATACGGTGCTCGTGGTGGGGGACAACAACGTGATGCCCACGCCGCCTGCGCTGGTGGACTTTGTGCGGCGTGCCGCCCGCACGTCGCGGCGGATCGGCGCGACGTGCACGGGGGCCTTCAATCTGGCGGAAGCTGGCGTGCTCGAGGGGCGACGGGCCACGACCCACTGGTATCACGCGGCGCAGTTTCGTCGGCGCTATCCCGGCGTGACGATGGAGGAGGATCGCATCTTCATCATCGACGGCCCGGTGTGGACGTCAGCGGGGATGACGGCTTGCATCGACCTGACGCTGGCGTTGGTGGAAAAGGACGTCGGTGCGGCAGTGGCGCGCGACGTGGCCAAGAAGCTGGTGGTGTACCACCGGCGCGCGGGTGGGCAGTCGCAGTTCTCCGCGCTGCTGGAACTGGAGCCACGCTCGGACCGCATCCAGGCGGCATTGGATTTTGCTCGCCAGAACTTGCAGCTGGAACTCTCGGTAGATCAGCTGGCCGACGCGGCACACCTTAGCCCGCGCCAGTTTGCGCGGGCGTTTCGCGAGGAGACGGGCCAGACACCGGCCAAGGCGGTTGAGCATCTGCGCGTGGAGGCTGCGCGACTGATGATGGAGTCAAGCCGGCATCCGATCGACATCGTGGCGCGGGACACGGGCTTTGGTGATCGGGAGCGGATGCGGCGAGCGTTCTTGCGGGCGTTCGGGCAGCCGCCGCAGGCGATTCGACGAATGGTGAAGGGGGAGGCAGCGCCGGAAGACGCCAGTGTGGCCTGATACGCGTGCGCGCCGGCTACGCCAACAACGACGCGATCCAACCGAATCTCCGATGTGAACCTCTGGCTGGCTGCTCGCGCAGTTGGTCGCTCCGCGTTTGTCACGAACCGCCAAACCAGTTGTATCCCTGATCCACCCAATAGCCACCGGGGTACGAGTTGGTCACGAAGATCTCCATGATGTGCTTGGGATTCTTGTAGCCAAGCTTGGTGGGCATCCGGAGCTTCATGGGATAGCCATACTTCGGCGGCAGGCGCTGACCGTCATAGGTGAATGTCAGCAAGGTCTGCGGGTGTAGCGCCGTCGGCATGTCGATGCTTTCGTAGTAGTCGTCGGCACACTTGAACCCCACGTATTTTGCGGTGGTGTCCGCGCCGATTCGCCGGAGGAATTCGGCGAAAGGCGTTCCGCCCCAGCGTCCGATCGCGCTCCAGCCTTCCACGCAGATATGCCGGGTGATCTGCTCCGCCTGCGGCAGCGCGTAAAGCGCATCGAGCGTCCAGCTTTGCTTGTCACGCACCAGCCCGCCAACCTCGAGCCTGAAGTCGTCGCCATTGACCGCAGGCACTTCGTCGAGGCCATAGAAGGCATTGAACGGAAACGGACGCGTGATCTCCGCTTGCGTGTACGTCGGTGCAAGCCGGTTCGGATCGAACAGCCAGGCCTGCACCCGGTCATTCATCTGCGATACACGACCCAGGAAGGTTTCGACTGATGAATCATCGGTCAGGCTGCAACCGGTGAGCATCGCCAGGCCGCCGAGGGTGAGGATGCGTTTGCCGAACAGACGGCGCGAAGGCAGGTCGAGTTCGCGACGTACGTCGATGATGAGGGATGCGCGATCGACGGCGATGCGCTTGGGAGATTTCGGGTTCACGATCAGTCTCCAGTGTGGTTGGCCGCGTACTAACGCCCGCGAATCATGGTTAGCAGGCTACGTGGAACCAGCGCGACCATCACCAGATGAACAACGATGAATGCTGCCAGCAGAGACATCGCGAAGAAGTGGACAACGCGCGCGAAATCGTAGCCGCCCATCAGCGTTCGCACTAACGGAAACTGCACCGACTTCCAGATGGCGATACCTGACAGCACCAGCACGATGAGATCGAGTATCACGAACAGATAGGCGAACTTCTGCACCGCGTTGTAGCGGCTGAGATCAGCATGTTGCAGACGCCCCCTCAGGGCATCGGCCAGATCGCGTATCACCGCGCGAGGGCCAAGCGGAAAGAACTTGGAAGCGATGCGGCCGGTGACGATATTCATCGCCAGATAGAACAGGCCGTTGAAAAACAGCAGCCACATGGCGGCGAAATGCCACTGCAAGGCGCCGCCGAGCCACCCGCCCAAGGTGATGTCGCGCGGAATGACGAGGCCGGAAAAGACCGGGGACGCGTTGTAGATGCGCCAGCCCGACAGCATCAGCACTATTGCTGCCAGTGCATTGAGCCAGTGGGAGATCCGCACCCAGGCGGGTTGAATTGCACGCTTGGTCGCGCGGGGCGCCGCGGCACCCTGAGTTGTTTCCATCTCAACCCCCATATTGCAAATGTGCCAATGGCCATCGACTGGACCTTGCGATCCGCAAATAGGTTGCCATTGGCGTGCCAGTGATCGGAATACAGCCGGCACGGATGGCGGCTACCGGCTACCGGAAAGTCCCGATGTGCCATGCCGCCACCATCCTGGTACGCGATTACTTCTTCATGCCGTCGGACATTGCGTCCTTACCCATCTTGTCCTTGGACATCGCGTCCTTGCTCATCTTGTCCTTGTGCATGCCATCCTTGGACATCGCGTCCTTGCCCATCTTGTCCTTGTGCATGCCGTCCTTGGACATTGCATCCTTGGTCATGGCGTCCTTGGACATCGAATCCTTTGCCATGCCGCTGTTCGTCTGCGCGAACGCCGAGGTTCCACATACCAGGGCAGCGGCAGCAAGCGCGGCGATTGCGATTTGTTTCATTGTGACTCCTTGTTGACTATGAGATTGCCCGGAGACTTCCGGGCTTCGAACGTCGCGGCTGGCCGTGGTCGGCGAGCGCCGGTCTGACACCCCGTTTGTGCGTGTCTGATCGGGAATTCGCCATCGACGGCAAACTGGTTACAGCCAGCCGGTTTTTTTGTCGGTGACAATGTAATAGCGGCACTTCCTGCGGCAATCCTCCGGCCGCGGAGGCGGAGTTGCCAGAACTACACACACCGGAGGTGTCGGCGTAGAATCCGCGCAAATGAAATTGGGGCGGGGTGTAACCGACGCGAGCGATGGACCGAATTCCCGATCAGGACGCACTGCAAACTCGGGAGGCGCAGCTGCATGACCTGATGACGCGCAGCCTGGCTGGTGATCAGGCGGCATACCGGCGCTTCCTGACCGAGTTGGGTGCGTTGCTACGCGGTTTTTTTCGCAAGCGGCTGCAATGGCAGGCTGGCGATGTCGAGGATCTGACACAGGAAGTCTTGCTGGCGGTGCACAACGCGCGGCATACCTATCTGCCGGGCCAGCCGCTGACAGCATGGGTCCACGCCATTGCCCGCTATAAGCTCGCGGATCATTTCCGGGCGTACGCGCGGCACGACGGCATGAACGACCCGCTGGACGATGAGTGGGAACTGCTTGCATCGTCCGATCTTGAGCCCGCACAGGCTCGACGCGACCTGGCGTTGCTACTCGAACAACTGCCCGATCGTCAGCGCCTGCCGATTGTGCATGTAAAGCTGGAAGGTCTCTCTGTTTCGGAGACTGCGCGGATTACCGGGCTGTCGGAATCGGCAGTGAAGATTGGTGTGCATCGCGGATTGAAGGCGCTGGCGGCAAAGATGCGAGGATCGCGATGAGAACGGATGAGCTGATTTCCCTGCTGGCCGCTGGCGAGACCCCCGTGGATCGACACGCCATCGGCAGGCGCATTGGGATCGCGGGACTGACTGGTGCGCTGGCCGCGACAGCGTTGATGATCGTCATGCTGCGGTTCCGTGCCGATCTGGCCGTGGTCGCATCGACCCCGCTGTTCTGGGGCAAGGTGGCGCTGCCATTGACGCTGATGCTGGGCAGCCTGTGGATGACGGCGCGGCTCGCGCGTCCGGGCGTCGGGCCCGGCATGAGTTGGCTGGGCATCGCCCTGCCACTGGGCGCAGTCTGGTTCGCGGCGCTCTACACCCTCGCACAAACACCATCGGTTGACCGGCTTGCGGCGGTGCTGGGGCAGACGTGGCGGGTTTGTCCTCTCAACATCGCGGTGCTGTCGGTGCCCGTGTTCATTGCGGTCTTCTGGGCGCTTCGCGGCCTGGCGCCCACGCGCCTGGTGTTGACTGGCGCCGCCGGCGGCTTGCTGTCCGGCGCCATCGCAACGCTCGCCTACTGTCTGCATTGTCCGGAAATGGGGGTTGCCTTCTGGGGCGTCTGGTACGTGCTCGGCATGATGGTCCCGGCCATCGCCGGAGCCCTCCTCGGGCCACGACTGCTGCGCTGGTGAGCGGCTGCGCGACAGGCTGAATCGCCAATTCGGATGGATTGGCGGGTGGGATTGAAAAGATCAGAAGCGAGTGTAAGGAAAAGCGCTTGGCCCCGACCAAGAGACTGCCGCGCTGACCATCGTCCCGATGTGCAGGCGGCTGCTGGTAGCTAACCAGGACTCTCTCTGAAAAGGATCCGCCATGAAGTTCGTCAGTTGTTCGTCCTCTCCACCTTTGTCTCCCTGTCGATGGCGGGCGAGATCAAGCCCTACAGTCAG
The DNA here is from genome assembly GCF_056400065.1 of Cupriavidus sp. 01L415. Taxonomy (NCBI): domain Bacteria; kingdom Pseudomonadati; phylum Pseudomonadota; class Betaproteobacteria; order Burkholderiales; family Burkholderiaceae; genus Cupriavidus; species Cupriavidus sp. 01L415. Next base: position 124,156 of record NZ_JBFTSP010000008.1, read on the forward strand.
GCCCAGTTCGACAAGCTCACGCATGAAGGGAAGCCTGTACTGGTCGCGGTTCACGCGAGCTGGTGCCCGACCTGCAAGGCGCAGGAACCCATTATTGGCAAGTTGATGGGGGAGGGCGCGTACAAGGACGTGACGGCCCGATGCCCCAAAGCAAAAAGCCGCGAACCCTTGCGGGATCGCGGCTTTTCAAATAGATGGTGGCGAATCAGGGACTCGAACCCCGGACCTGCGGATTATGATTCCGTCGCTCTAACCGACTGAGCTAATTCGCCAACGAAGACCGCAATTATACCTACCGTTTGGGACCTGTCAACACCTTTGTGACAGCCTTGTGCACGCTTTCGCGGTGCCCGAAAAAAAGGCAGGCCCTGGGGCCTGCCGTGAGAAGGAGCGACCGACATTACCGGATCGGTCTTTCCTGAGCGAGGTTGCCTTAGTCGTTGGCGTAGATGTCAACGTCCTTGGTTTCCCGGACAAACAGCGCGCCAATCACGAAGGTGAAGGCGGCGATGATGATCGGGTACCAGAGGCCGTAGTAGATGTTGCCGTTCTGAGCCACCAGGGCGAACGAGATCGTCGGCAGCAGGCCGCCAAACCAGCCGTTGCCGATGTGATACGGCAGCGACATCGACGAGTAGCGGATGCGCGTCGGGAACAGTTCCACCAGCATGGCGGCAATCGGGCCGTAGACCATCGTCACGTAGATCACCAGGATGACCAGGACCACCAGCACCATGATCGTGTTCATCTGGGCCGGGTCGGCCTTGGTCGGGTAGCCGGCGGAGGCCATCGACTCGCCCACCTCCTTCTTGAACGCGGCGATCTGCTTCTTGCTCGCGTCGTCGAAGCTGTGGCCGCCGGTGACCGTCGCGTTGAATGCCTTGATCTCCTTGTCGCCGATCTTCACCGATGCGACGGTGCCGGCCGCAGCTTCCACCACTTCATAGCTGGCCGAGGCCTGCGCCAGGGTACGCTTGACGATGTCGCACGAGCTGCGGAAGTCGATCTCGCGGGCGATCGGGCTGCCCTGGAACGAGCAGGTCTTCGGGTCGGCGGTGACGACGATCTGCGCGGTCTGCTGCGCACGCTCCAGCGCCGGGTTGGCGTAGTGCGTCAGCGCCTTGAACAGCGGGAAGTAGGTCAGCACGGCCAGCGCGCAGCCCAGCATGATGATCCACTTGCGGCCGATCTTGTCCGACAGCGAACCGAAGAAGATGAAGAACGGCGTGCCGATCACCAGTGCGCCGGCGATCAGCAGGTTGGCCGTCTTCGCGTCCACCTTCAGCACCTGCGTCAGGAAGAACAGCGAGTAGAACTGGCCCGTGTACCAGACCACGGCCTGGCCGGCGGTCAGGCCCAGCAGCGCCAGGATCACGATCTTCAGGTTGCGCCACTGGCCGAAGGCTTCGGTCAGCGGGGCCTTGGAGGTCTTGCCCTCGGCCTTCATGCGCTGGAACGCCGGCGATTCGCTCATCGACAGGCGGATGTAGACGGACATGGCCAGCAGCAGGATCGAGACCAGGAACGGGATGCGCCAGCCCCAGGTGTCGAAGTTCGGGCCCGTGAGCTCGCGGCACAGCAGGATCACGATCAGCGACAGGAACAGGCCCAGCGTGGCCGTGGTCTGGATCCACGCCGTGTAGGCACCGCGCCTGCCGTGCGGCGAGTGCTCGGCCACGTACGTGGCGGCACCGCCGTACTCGCCGCCGAGCGCCAGGCCCTGCAGCATGCGCAGCGCGATCAGGATGATCGGCGCGGCCCAGCCAATGGTGGCGTAGCCGGGCAGCAGGCCGACGATGAACGTCGACATGCCCATGATCAGGATCGTCACCAGGAAGGTGTACTTGCGGCCGATCATGTCGCCCAGGCGGCCAAACACCAGCGCGCCGAACGGGCGCACGATGAAGCCGGCGGCGAACGCCAGCAGGGCGAAGATGAAGGCGGACGTCGGATCCAGGCCCGCAAAGAACTGTTTGGCGATTACTGCCGCCAGCGAACCGTAGAGATAAAAGTCATACCACTCGAACACTGTGCCGAGTGAAGAGGCAAAGATGACCTTTTTTTCCTCGCGCGTCATCGGCGCGTTGTGGGCAGTGCCTCCCGGCATTGCCACGTTTTGCGCGTTACCCATTATTGTCTCCTCCGTCTGTCGAAAGGGCCCCCGATGTCTGGCCACGTCATGCGCAACCTATAGCCGTGCGCGTGCGGACCTGTGCACCGAAGTTGGAGACGATTGTGGGTGGCGAAACTTACTGCGTTCTGACAGATTCCCTGCGGAACGGCCTGAAACCGTCGGGGTATACGCTAGCCGGCCCGGGTGAAATCCGGCCCGGAAAATGCTGCGATGCCGCGTCAGCGAGCGTACGCGGCGCCGCGCCAGGCGGATGCGCGCGATTCTTGCTATGCAGCATCGGTGGTGGCCGGGCCTGAGGTGCCGTGGTCCCCGCCGTGGTCGACCCCGATGGGCGGCACGGGGTGCGCGTCAGGTTCGGCTTCCCGGTCCGCGCGGTTCATGCGCCAGGCGTAGAGCGCGGCCATCAGCACGTAGATGATCAGCGCGCCCTGCGCGCCCACCCAGAACGAAAACGGCCAGCCAAAGAAATCGAAGCGCAGCTCCCGCGCAAACCAGGCGATGACGAACGTCACCCCGAACCAGACCGCCAGCAGGCCGACAATCCAGCGCAGGTTGTGGTGCCACGCGCGGCGCTCCTGCGGCGTCATGCGGTTCGACGTGGCCTTCATGCCGGCAATTCCTCGGTGGTGCGGCGCAGCGTCACGCGCAGGCGCGTACCGGCCAGGCGCGGCGACGCCTGGTAGACGTGGTCGTCGATGCGCACTTCGCCCCCATGTTGCTGGACGATTTCCCGGACGATGGCCAGGCCAAGGCCGCTGCCCTCGGTGTTGGTGCCCAGCACGCGATAGAAGCGTTCCATCACGCGCTCGCGCTCCGCGGGCGCGATGCCGGGCCCGGTGTCTTCCACGTCCAGATAGGCGAACGGCTCGAAGGCATCCGCGACGACGCGTACCGTGGCATGGCCGCCGGTCGGTGTGTAGCGAATGGCGTTGTCGACGAGGTTGTTCAACATCTCGGTCAGCATCAGGCGGTTGCCGGTCACCATCACCGGGTGATCGTCCGCCTCCAGCCCCAGGTCGATCTTGCGCGCCCACGCCTGCGGCAGCCAGTCCTTGACCACCTCGCGCGCCAGCGCCGCCAGGTCCAGCGACGCCATGCCGCCCGCGCCGGCCAGATTCTCCATGCGTGCCAGTGACAGCAGCTGCGTGACCAGGTGCGCGGTGCGCTCCGAACTGCCGGCGATCTGCGCCAGCGACCTGCGCAATTCCTCGGGCGATTGTTCGCGCTGGGCCAGTTCGGCCTGCATGCGCAGGCCGGCCAGCGGCGTCTTCATCTGGTGCGCTGCATCGGCGATGAATCGCTTCTGGGTCTGCACGGACAGGTCGAGCTGCGCGAGCAGGTCATTGAACGAGGCCACCAGCGGCGTGATTTCTTGCGGCGCGGCACTTTCGTCGATGGGGCTGGTGTCGCCGGGGTTGCGTGCGCGAATGCGCTGCTGGATCGCGGTAAGCGGTGCCAGCCCCCGCGTGAGTCCGAACCACACCAGCACCACGGCCAGCGGCAGGATCACGAACTGCGGCAGGATCACGCCTTTGATGATTTCGTTGGCCAGCCGCGCGCGCTTGTCGAGCGTTTCGGCCACCTGCACCAGCACTGGCTGCGTGCCGCCCACATTCTTCAGGTCCACGTAGGTGTAGGCCACGCGCACGTCGTTGCCGGCGACGCGCTCGTCGCGCAGGGACACCAGGCCGGCGTGGCCCTGATCTTCCTCGGACGGCAGCGGCAGGTCGTGATCGCCCGCCACATATTCGCCGTGCTTGCCGACGACCTGGTAGTAGATATTGTCGGTTTCGTCGGCACGCAGGATCTCGCGCGCGGACAGCGGCAGTTGCAGCGTCACGCGGCCGTTGACCTCGCGTACCTGTTGCGACAGCACGATGGCGCTGGCTTCCAGCGAACGGTCGAAGGGGCCGTTGGCAATGGATTTGGCGACCAGGTAGGTGACTGCGATGCTCATCGGCCAGAGCAGCAGCAGCGGCGCGAGCATCCAGTCCAGGATCTCGCCGAACAGCGAGCGTGGCGCCGGATGCGCGGCCGACTCTTCCAGGTGGGGAAGCGCGTCGGCCAGCGCCGCATCTTCCGCCGCCGCATCGGCCAGCGTGGGCCGTGGCGGTTCGACTGGACGGGCAGCACCGGCGGCGTGGCGCCGCCAGGGCAATCGCAGCAGGCTCATGCCGCCCCCGGCTTATCCATGCGTCGCCACCGCCGGCTGGAATTTCTCGAGGCAGTAGCCCAGTCCGCGCACGGTGGCAATACGGATGCCGCCGATCTCGATCTTCTTGCGCAGGCGGTGCACATAGACCTCGATCGCGTTGTTGCTGACTTCCTCGCCCCATTCGCACAGGTGGTCCACCAACTGTTCCTTGGACACCAGCCGCCCGCAGCGCGTGAGCAGGATCTCCAGCAGGCCGATCTCGCGTGCCGACAGGTCCAGTAACTGCTCGTTCAGGTAGGCGATGCGGCCGACCTGGTCGAACGCCAGCGGACCGTGGCGCATCAGCGTGGCGCCGCCGCCCGCGCCGCGCCGGACGAGCGCGCGCACGCGCGCCTCGAGTTCCGACAGGGCAAAGGGCTTGGCCATATAGTCGTCGGCGCCAAGATCCAGGCCCTTGACGCGTTCATCCACGCCGTCGGCTGCGGTCAGTATCATCACCGGGAGCATGGCGCCCCGGGCGCGCAGCCGCTTGAGCACTTCCAGTCCGGGCATGCGCGGCAGACCCAGATCCAGGATCAGCAGATCGAAATTCTGGGTCGACAGGGCCGAATCGGCCTCCACGCCATTGGCGACGTGGTCGACGGCATAGCCGGAATGGCGCAGGGAACGCGTGAGGCCGTCTGCCAGCACATCGTCGTCTTCGGCGATCAGAATCCGCATGGTTGTCTCCACCCGTGGCCGGCATCGCCGCCCGCCGGCCGCGGTGCCGGTGGGGCTTGCCAAGCATACTGTTTTTTTATACAGTACCCGACATTCCGCAGGCGCTGCCGCAGAAGGCAGTTTGCGCAGGCGCCGGGTCGCGTACCAGAGATCGCCGGAGTCCCTCCGGGATCCCGTATCAAAGCTCGTCCGATCTCGCCTGATCTCGGAAAATGCTTAAAAATCAGGCACGCGCCGCATATGCGGCCTATTTATACACCATTGACTCAAGGACGACCATGGACGACAAGAAGGCCGGCGCCGGCGTGAGCGCTGAGAAGCAGAAGGCGCTTGCCGCCGCGCTCTCCCAGATCGAGAAGCAGTTCGGCAAGGGTTCGATCATGCGCCTGGGCGATGGGGACATCGAGCAGGACATCCAGGTGGTCTCCACCGGCTCGCTGGGCCTGGATATCGCATTGGGCGTCGGCGGCCTGCCGCGCGGCCGCGTGGTCGAGATCTACGGTCCGGAATCGTCTGGCAAGACCACGCTGACACTGCAGGTGGTGGCCGAGATGCAGAAGCTGGGCGGCACCTGCGCCTTCATCGACGCCGAGCATGCGCTGGACGTCAACTACGCCGGCAAGCTGGGCGTGAACGTCAACGACCTGCTGATTTCGCAGCCGGACACGGGCGAGCAGGCGCTGGAGATCACCGACGCGCTGGTGCGCTCGGGTTCGATCGACATGATCGTGATCGACTCCGTGGCCGCGCTGGTGCCGAAGGCTGAAATCGAAGGCGAAATGGGCGATTCGCTGCCCGGCCTGCAGGCCCGCCTGATGAGCCAGGCGCTGCGCAAGCTGACCGGCACGATCAAGCGCACCAACTGCCTGGTGATCTTCATCAACCAGATCCGCATGAAGATCGGCGTGATGTTTGGTTCACCCGAAACCACCACCGGCGGTAACGCGCTGAAGTTCTACGCTTCGGTCCGACTGGACATCCGCCGCATCGGCTCGATCAAGAAGGGCGACGAGGTGGTCGGCAACGAGACCAAGGTCAAGGTGGTGAAGAACAAGGTATCGCCCCCGTTCCGCGAGGCGTTCTTCGACATCCTGTACGGCCAGGGCATCTCTCGCCAGGGCGAGATCATCGACCTCGGCGTGGACGCCAAGATCGTCGAGAAGGCCGGCGCGTGGTACAGCTACAACGGCGAGAAGATCGGCCAGGGCAAGGACAACGCCCGCGAGTACCTGCGCGAGAACCCGGATATCGCCGACGAGATCGAAAACAAGGTCCGCGCGGCGCTGGGCGTGGCCCTGCTGAACAACACCGCAAGTGCCGCCCCGGCTGAGATCGAAGGCTGAGACACGCTTCCCCGGTGACCAAAGGCCGTCGCATGACAGTGCGGCGGCTTTTTTTCTTTTTGACGACTTCCTGACGACTCCCGATGGCTGGCTCACGTCCTCCTCTTTCCCTGAAGGCCCGCGCCGTTGGCTACCTCTCCCGGCGCGAGCACAGCCGCGCGGAACTGGCGCGCAAGCTGGCGCCACATGCCGAGTCGGCCGAGGAAGTCGAGACGTTGCTGGATGCGCTGGAACGGGAAAACTGGCTGTCCAACGCGCGTTTTGTCGACAGCCTTGTCCACCGGCGCGCCAGCCGCTATGGCGCGGCGCGTGTGATGCAGGAGGCCAAGACGCATCAACTGGCCAACGATCAACTGCATGCGCTGCAGGACCGCTTGCGCGAATCCGAGTTCGAGCGCGCGCGCGAAGTCTGGCGCAAGCGCTTCGGCACCGCCCCCGAATCGCCGGAGGCGCGGGCGAAGCAGATCCGCTTCATGGTCGCGCGAGGCTTCTCCCGGGCCGTGGTCGGCAGGATCATCCGTGGCGCGGAGGACGATGACTTCGGTGATGGGGATGGCAGCGAGGGTTGATCCCGCAGGGTAACGCCGCCGAGCTCGCCAACGCCCAAATCCGGATGTGATGCAGACATCTGTATACCTGCGTGCGCAGGAGGGGATTTCGGGCCGCGTCCCCCTTGGCTGCGCTGCAGCAGCGTGCCGTGCGGCTGCCGTGCAGCCCTTGTCGGGTCTGGGTTTGCTGTTGTTGCCGCTGCAACAATTCGACCCCGACAGTTGTGGACACAGTATGTTCCCGGTCAAAGCGGCGCGGCATGTTAAACTCTTCGGGTTTTCCGGCCAAGGTGGCCGTGCGGCGATCCGCCGACCCGCCCGCGCCGCGACATTTTGCCCCCGGTTACAGCCTCAACTTCCTGCCGCGTCTGCCCCTGGTGTCATGCCACTCTCCCCGCCCGTCAACCGTGCCTTGCGTCATCGCCGTGCCATTACGGCGGAAGCGTATTTGCGGGAAGATGGCCTGTGGGACATCGAGGCGCGCCTGACCGACACCAAGCCACGCGAGATTCCGCTGGCTGGCGGTGGCGTCCGGTCGATCGGCCAGCCATTGCATGACCTGTGGCTGCGAGTGACGATCGATCTGCGCATGAACATCGTGGACGCCGAAGCCTGCTCCGACTGGGTGCCGTACCCGACGCATTGCGACACCATCGGCCCGGCCTACAAGGCGCTGATCGGCCTGAACCTGATGAAGGGATTCCGCAAGGCCGTACGAGAGCGGCTGTCCGGCGTGGCGGGATGCACCCACCTGACCGAACTGGCCGGCGTGCTGCCAACCACGGCGATCCAGGCCTTTGCGGGCGATGTCTTCAAGGTGCGCGAAGGCGCCGCCGACGATCCCAATCCCGAACCACCCTACCAACTCCATGGATGCCATGCGCTCCATTTCGAGGGCGAGGTGGTTCGCCAGTTTTACCCGCGCTGGTATGGTCACCAGCCGAAACCCAAAGCCGGCGCACGGGCGTCGTCCCCCCAGACCGCGTCACGCGCCGATGCCCTGGCATCAGGTGGCGAAGACACCCTGGCCGACCGGCCCAACGGTACCTCGGGCTGACCGTCACGGCCGGCCCACAGGAACAGGCGAGAGTTCGTCTCCCCCAAATTTTTCCCATCCCCTTTACGCCTACCCGAAAGGAAACACGCATGAATATCCATGAGTACCAAGGCAAGGAAATCCTGCGCAAATACAATGTGCCGGTTCCGCGCGGCATCCCGGCTTTCTCGGTTGAAGAAGCCCTGAAGGCTGCAGAACAGCTCGGCGGTCCGGTGTGGGTCGTCAAGGCACAGATCCACGCAGGTGGCCGCGGCAAGGGCGGCGGCGTGAAGGTGGCCAAGAGCATCGACGAGGTGAAGACCTACGCCACCAACATCCTGGGCATGCAGCTCGTCACGCACCAGACCGGTCCGGAAGGCAAGAAGGTCAACCGCCTGCTGATCGAAGAAGGCGCCGACATCAAGAAGGAACTGTACGTTTCGCTGGTGGTGGACCGCGTTTCGCAGAAGGTGGCCCTGATGGCCTCCAGCGAAGGCGGCATGGACATCGAAGAAGTCGCTGCCCATAGCCCGGAAAAGATCCACACGCTGATCGTCGATCCGGCCGAAGGCCTGAAGGACGCTGACGCCGACGACATCGCCCGCAAGATCGGCGTGCCCGACGCGAGCGTTGCACAAGCCCGCCAGGCCCTGCAAGGCCTGTACAAGGCGTTCTGGGAAACCGACGCTTCGCTGGCCGAAATCAACCCGCTGATCCTGACCGGCGACGGCAAGGTGATCGCGCTGGACGCCAAGTTCAACTTCGACTCCAACGCGCTGTTCCGTCACCCGGAAATCGTGGCCTACCGCGACCTGGATGAAGAAGACGCCAACGAAATCGAAGCCTCGAAGTTCGACCTGGCCTACATCTCGCTGGACGGCAACATCGGCTGCCTGGTGAACGGCGCCGGCCTGGCCATGGCCACCATGGACACCATCAAGCTGTTCGGCGGCGAGCCGGCCAACTTCCTGGACGTGGGCGGCGGTGCCACCACCGAGAAGGTGACCGAAGCCTTCAAGCTGATGCTGAAGAACCCGAACGTGCAGGCCATCCTGGTCAACATCTTCGGCGGCATCATGCGTTGCGACGTGATCGCCGAAGGCGTGATCTCGGCGTCGAAGGCCGTGAAGCTGGGCGTGCCGCTGGTGGTCCGCATGAAGGGCACCAACGAAGACCTGGGCAAGAAGATGCTGGCCGAATCGGGCCTGCCGATCATCTCGGCAGACACGATGGAAGAGGCCGCCCAGAAGGTCGTGGCCGCTGCCGCTGGCAAGTAAGCCGATACGCAAACACATGCGTGCACGCAGCGCGTGGGTGTTGCCCGCGCTGCGCGACGCCAAGCAAAGGATTACAGCATGTCGATTCTGATTAACAAAGACACCAAAGTCATCACCCAGGGCATTACCGGCAAGACCGGCCAGTTCCACACCCGTGGCTGCCGCGACTACGCCAACGGCAAGAACGCCTACGTGGCGGGCGTGAACCCGAAGAAGGCCGGCGAGGACTTCGAGGGCATTCCCATCTACGCCAGCGTGAAGGACGCCAAGGAACAAACCGGCGCCACCGTTTCCGTGATCTACGTGCCGCCCGCCGGCGCCGCTGCCGCCATCTGGGAAGCCGTCGACGCTGACCTAGACCTGGTGGTCTGCATCACCGAAGGCATCCCCGTCCGCGACATGATGGAAGTCAAGGACAAGATGCGTAAGCAGAACAAGAAGACTCTGCTGCTGGGACCGAACTGCCCGGGCCTGATCACGCCGGACGAAATCAAGATCGGCATCATGCCGGGTCACATCCACCGCAAGGGCCGCATCGGCGTGGTGTCGCGTTCGGGCACCCTGACGTACGAAGCCGTGGGCCAGCTGACGGCGCTGGGCCTGGGCCAGTCGTCGGCAGTCGGCATTGGTGGCGACCCCATCAACGGCCTGAAGCACATCGACGTGATGAAGATGTTCAACGACGATCCGGATACGGACGCCGTGGTAATGATCGGTGAAATCGGCGGTCCGGACGAAGCCAACGCGGCTTACTGGATCAAGGAAAACATGAAGAAGCCGGTGGTTGGCTTCATCGCCGGCGTGACGGCGCCTCCGGGCAAGCGCATGGGCCACGCTGGAGCGCTGATCTCGGGCGGTGCCGATACCGCCCAGGCCAAGCTGGAAATCATGGAAGCCTGCGGTATCACGGTTACCAAGAACCCGTCGGAAATGGCCCGTCTGTTGAAGGCCATGCTGTAAGTAGTGCTGCATACGCCGCGGCGTGAGTGTGCCCTGATCGGCATACAGCACGCCACGGCGGCTGTACCCGCGGCGAGCGGCCTTCTCTGGCGCGAATCGCCGCAATCTCGTTGCCCCCGTCCGTGTGCGGGGGCATCGTCATTCTGGTGACGCGCCCCTTAGGGTATGTCCCAAGGCGTTGGACAGGGAGATTGAAACCGAATCGAAAGGTTCGTACGATAAATCTTCATGTCTGGAAATTCAGACATCCAAAAGCCCGCAGTGGTGAGCACCGCAGGCCTGAAACATCACCTAGAAATTCGAGGAGTCTTGCCGTGGAATTGTTGTCCAGCAGCGCATTCTGGATCGCGCTGGGATCGATCATCCTGACCAATATCGTCCTGTCGGGCGACAACGCGGTCGTGATCGCCCTTGCATCGCGCAACCTGCCCCCTGCCCAGCAGAAGAAAGCCATTTTCTGGGGCAGCGCCGCCGCCATCATCATGCGGGTGGTGCTGACCGTAGCAGCCGTCAAGCTGCTGACCCTGCCTTACCTCAAGATCGTGGGCGCCTTGCTGCTCGTCTACATCGGCGTGCAATTGCTGACCGGCGACGACGACGAGGAAGGCCATGACGCCAAGGAAAACATCTGGGCGGCCATCCGTACCATCCTGATTGCCGACCTGGTGATGTCGCTGGACAACGTGGTGGCCGTCGCCGCCGCCGCCCAGAAGGGCCCCGAGGGTAGCCAACTGATGCTGCTGGTCCTGGGCCTGGGCCTGTCGATTCCGCTGATCGTGTTCGGCAGCACCATCCTGCTGAAGGTCATGGAGCGCTTCCCGATCATCATCGTGCTGGGTGCTGCGCTGCTGGGCTATCTGGCCGGCGAAATGTTGGTGAGCGATCCTGTGGATGCCGAGTGGTTCCAGGTGCATGTGCCGCATGCCCATCTGGTGTTTGGCGTTGTGGGCGCCGTGCTGGTGGTGCTGGTCGGCAAGATGTTGTCGCGACGTACCGCACAGACGGCCTGAACGGTCCCGCCAGGGATCTGCGATAGCCGGATTGCAAGCGGCGGGCAGGTTTTTCAGAACCTGCTGGTTGCGAGAAGATTGTCTGCATCAAGAGCATCAGGAAGGGCGGCCGCTTGGCCGCCCTTTTTTCGTCCGTAGCATTGCCGCAACAGTCGCCCTGGCGCGGCCACGCAACGGATTCCTGCCGTTTTCCAAGCAATTCCGACAAGCCGATCGGAATTGTCCGAGGTCAATCGCGACCTCGTGCCTGCATTCCGATGATGACCCCCGTGCCTGCGATCTCTCGTCGCGCGGCACGCATTGCTTCCATCTCAATGAATGAAGGGGTCCATATGCAAACCAGACATCAAACCAACGGCGAGCCTTGCGGGCCGTCCTGTGGCGCATCCTGCGAGTCGTCGTGCTCGCCGGATTTCGAGTCGGCTTCGGGGTCATCTGACAGGGATCGCCGGCCGTCCTGCCGCCGATCCATCTGCCAGCCTTCGTGCCGGGCGCCTCTCGCAGGGACGGCTCCCGTCTCCGCCAAAGCGCACGGCTTTACGCTAATCGAGCTGATGATCGTGGTGGCGATCATCGGCATCCTGGCCGGCATCGCGATTCCGCAGTACCAGGACTACGTGGCGCGGTCGCAGTTCTCGGAGGGGCTCAGTCTGGCTTCCGGGCAGAAGCCGATGGTCACTGAATCGTTCTCGCATTCGGGCAACTGCCCGGATAACGCGAGCGCAGCGGCCGAAGGTATTCCTGTGTCGACCGCCATCAACGGCAGCTACATCAAGAGCGTGGTCGTGGGCGGCACGGCGTGGGCCGAGGGGGGCCGCACGATCACGGCCAACTTCAAGGACAGCGGCATCGCCAAGGGTCTGGTCGGCCGGACCCTGAAGCTGACGATGGGCAATGCGGACAAGGGCTCAGTCACGTGGCGCTGCCAGTCGTCCGCCGACAGGAAGTACTTGCCGAAAGCCTGTGAGCAACTTGGGGCGGCAGGCTAGCCCCGCGGGCGTGATGACCGAAGCGTAGTGGGGCGGACCGGAAAACTCTGGTCCGCTTCCGCGAAGGTTCCGAGGAGCCGGAAAACGTCGGAATTTCGGGCGATTTACCCCGAATTGCGCCAAATTTTGGCGGGTTGCGCGGCATCAAATTTGGAGTGGAACACGGCCCCGATGATGCCCCCTTGCTTGGCGACCACAGTGTCTTTGCTGGGCGCCGCAGCATCCATTTCCAATATCGATTCAAGGGGGTCATATGCAACGCAAACATCGCTGCCCGTCGTCCGACCGGGTTTCGCTCCACCGGATATCCCGCAGGGATGGCTTTACGTTGATCGAACTGATGATTGTGGTGGCGATCATCGGCATTCTGGCGGGTATCGCGATTCCGCAATATCAGGACTACGTGGCGCGCGCGCAGTTTTCGGAAGCGTTGAGCCTGGCGTCAGGGCAGAAGATTGCCGTCACCGAGGTGTATGCCAATTCGGGCATCTGCCCCCCTAGCAATGCAGGCGCTGGCTCCTGCATTCCGGCGAGCGGCGAAATTACCGGTAACTATGTCGCCAGCGTGGTGACGGGTGGGGTGTCCAACGATCGTGGCGGCTGCACCATTACGACCAACTTCAGATCGACAGGCATCGCGAAGGGCCTGATCAATCAGAATGTGGTGCTCACCATGGTCAATGCTGACAAGGGGTCTGTGGGCTGGAATTGCACGTCGTCGGCGTTGGCCAAGTATCTGCCTCAGTCTTGCGGGTACGCCAAAAAGAGCTAAGGCAACGGCAAGGTACAAACCAGCTACAAAAAAGCGCCCGATTGGGCGCTTTTTTGTTGGCCGCAAGAGAGGAGGCCCTCAATGCAACAAACTGACGAACTTCGCCACACCTAAGTGACAATTTCTGCCCTACGACCCCCGGCAATTGCGTAATTGCTGGCAAAAATTGTCATGTCCCGACGAGATTTACGGCCATCTTGTGCCTGGCACGCTCCCTGCTTTAGGGGTAATGCATCACATGCTACAAGATGTTTCTTTCTGTAACGAAAATCTCATCGAGGGGTCAATCCTTATGCAACGGGTACAACAAATCAAGAAAATGGGCCGTCAAGTCCAAAAGGGCTTCACGCTGATCGAACTGATGATCGTGGTCGCGATCATCGGTATCCTGGCAGCTATCGCCATTCCGCAGTATCAAGATTACGTGGCCAAGTCGCAGGTGGCACGTGCTGTGGGCGAAATCTCGGCATACAAGACGGCCTTTGAAGACCGCATCAACCAGGGCTCGACCAGCATCACCAACGCCGAACTGGGCTTTGTGGCATCGAACCTGTACGCCGATCCCGCTACGCCTACTGCCGTCGCTGCTGGTGGCGTGGTCAGCTATACCGCCACCTTGACGAGCAACGCCGGTGCGAACCCGCCCAAGAACGCCACCGCGGCAGTCGCAGGTGCGACCATTAACATCGCCCGTGACGCGGCCGGTACGTGGACTTGCACGGTCAACGGCGCAGCGAATGCCGCCTGGAAGGCCAGCTACAAGCCTGCCGGCTGCCTGTAATTTAGCCTGAGCGTTTTGTGAAGAGGCCCTGAACTTTCCGCAGGGCCTTTTTCTTTGCATGTGCTCCACGCTATGATGGCGCCTTTGTCCCACTTCCTGCGTGCATGCCGCCATCCAGGGTCTCGCTCCCGGCGACGGCGATTGTCGTAGCCTTCACTCTCCCGCTGCTGGTCTCGAAGCACACGCTTCCCCTCGCCACCTTCTATGGCGAATGGACTGCTGGTATGCTCGGCGCGGCGCTTGTCCTTCTCCTCGCTTTCCACCGATCCGCGCCACCATCCGATAGCTCACGCTTCCTCCCGTGGATCGCGCTCCTGCCGTTGTGGCTGATTGCCACGACGATCCTGCAGGCGGCCACCGGCATGGAAGACGTCTCCGGCAGCCGCTTTACCACCCAGATCGTCCTGGCCCTCGGCGCCGCCATGATGTTCGCCGCATGGCGGACCGGGCAGGGTCTCTCCACCGATGAGCGCGTCGATGTTGTCGACGCCCTGGCGATTGCCTTCGTCGTCGCCGGCCTGTTGGGCACGCTCGCGCAATGGATCCAGGTTTTCCACATGGAAGACCAAGCGTTCGGGTTGGTGTCAGCCTACTTCTACGACGACAACCGGCGGCTCTGGGGCAATTTGAATCAGCCCAACCATCAGGCAACGGTGCAAGGGCTGGCGCTGGCGGCCAGCGTCTGGCTGGCGTCGCGCGGCCGGCTGCGATTTCCGGCATGGCTGACCGCCGCGTTACTGCTGGAGTCGGGCATCGTGCTGTCGGGCTCGCGCACGGGACTGGTCCATGTTGGATTGGCAGCGATCTATACGTTGATCGCTGCCTTCATGGCTCGGAATGCGTCACGCGGCGCCAGGTCGATGCACAGCACGATGCAGCGCGCGCCCGCGCTGATCGTAGCGGCAGTGGTGATGGTGGTCGGTATCGTCTTCCTCCAGCCGGCGATCAAGGCTGCCGGGCAGGCCTTCGATTGGCATTTGTTCGATACCGTCGCGCAACTGAAGGCGGGTGATCAGGTCTCGGCGCGCGGCGCGCTCTGGGCCCATGCGCTGGCGATGTTCCGCACGCATCCCTTGCTCGGCGTCGGCTATGGAGAATTTGGCTGGGCCCAGTTCCAGCAGATGTCGCAACTGCGCGTGACGACGGAGATGTCGCTCCACTCACACAACGCCATCCTCGATCTGCTGGCCAAGACTGGCGTAGTGGGGGCAGGGGGTGTCGCGCTGGTGCTGGCAGGGTGGTTCTGGCGCGTCGCCCGTGCGCGACTCTGGCATGCCACCCATGCGGATCGCGCGCAAACAGTGCTCGTGCTGGTCTGGCTGGCGATGATCGGCGCCCACTCGATGCTTGAGTACCCGCTGCACTACCTGTATTTCTTCCTGCCGTTCTGTTTCCTGCTGGCATGGCTGGAACCGGCGGGCTTTGGCAAGGTGCGATGGCCGAAGACGTTGTCGGTGGCGGTGGGTACCGCGTTCGTCGTCCTTTCCGGATTCGTGCTGGTCACACTTTGGCAAGACTACCGCCGGGTGGAGGCGCGCGAATACGCGAGCGACGAACGTCGCGACAGCCTGCCGCTACCGGAACACTGGTTCCGCCAGCATGCCGCGTCGGACGTCACCGAGCGCGCCGTCATCACGCCCGACAATGCCGCCGGCCTGCTGCCGGAGCATATCGCCGCACTGCACCTGCTGCCGACGCCGAACCTGATCCGTCGCACCGCATGGCTGCTGGCGCTGACGGATGAGCCCGCCCGCGCGCGGCTGTGGATGGAGCGCCTGCGTTACTACTATCAGGGTGACGAAGTGGCGCAGTTCAACGCGCTGGACCGCGATTGCGATGAAGTCGAGCCGGACATTCGTCCGCACGAGTTCTGCGCATGGGTCCGCATGCGCGCGCGACGGGGGCACAGCTAAGTCCCCCTGCGCTAGCCCACGATCATCGCTACCTCAGCGCTACCCTCAGCGCACGTATCCCGGCGGCGGGGGCGGTGGGTAGTAAGGCTGATAGTTGGACGGCGGCGCCGAGGCGGAGGAGCGCGGCGGCGACGATGTCATCTGCCCATAGACGGGCACGCGGTTGCCGCTGGCATACATGCATTGGATGTACGCGGCGTCGTACTGCCGTTGCGTACCGTAGCCTGCGTTATACGAATTGCCCGCGCCGACGGCCGCACCGGTCAGCAGGCCGACGCCCGCACCGACTGCCGCGCCCGCACCGCCATCGAATGCCGCGCCTGCGGCCGCGCCGAGGGCCGTGCCGACGGCCGCGCTACCCACCGCGGACGCGTTGGAAGCCTGCTGGGCGCTCACGCCGCCCACCTGGCCGAACGCGAACTGGCGGCAGTTGTAGTCGTCGCCACGAAACTGGTCGAAGGTCTTGTTGGTGCCCGGCAGCACCATCACGCTGGGGCCGGACGGCATCACGGCGCAGGCGCCCAGGGTGGCGCAGGTCAGCAGGAGGGGTAGGGATCGGAACTTCATGGCGTCTGCTCCTGCATCACGACGACGGCGGCTGCGCCGGCACGCGTTGCCAGCCGCCCGGGCAGTTCTTGACATATGGGTAGTAGCCCTCTGGACGGTCGCAGTGATACCACCAGGCATTGGGCGAGGAACCGTCCGTCATGGCTGGATTGCCATCCGAACCTTGCTCGATGTACTGCGGCGGATCGGACGGCACGCTAACCACCGCCGGCGCCGGATAGTAGCCGGGATAGCCGGGGTAGTAGGGGCCGTAGCCATATGGGTAGCCCCACCCCGGACCCCAACCGGGGCCCCAGCCCCAGCCGGGACCGACATAGACGCCCACGCCCACACGGGCCCGCGAGTGATAGTAGCCGCCGTGGCCGCCTGCCAACGCGGATGTGCTGGCGACGGTCGCGGCCAGCGCGGTGAATGCCAGGGCGATCTGGCAGAGCTTGCGCCCGTTCATGATGTGTACCCCAAGTTACTGCCTACATGCCGGACGCGTCACGTGAAACGTCGCGCTGGCATCCTGTTACCGAACCCGTCTGGATTAACGGCTCGCGCGGCGAACCCGTGCACCGCGTGCGGCCTTGACTGGTATTCAATACCAATTTGCCGCAAGCGGCGCCGGCGCGGGGGACTTGGAAATGTGGCGTTACCTTTATTACGGGCGGGACAAGGCGGGGGCGCTTCTGTGTCGCGGGCGGTAACGCCGGGTGAGGATTCGCTTATCTGGCCCGCTTACCTGGCCTCGGGCCAGCTATTACTCCGCCACCCAATCCCCCGACTTCCCCCCATGCTTTTCCAGCAGCTTCACATTCCCCATCACCATCCCCCGATCTACCGCCTTGCACATGTCGTAGATGGTCAGCAGGGCGACCTGTACGCCGGTCAGCGCCTCCATTTCCACGCCGGTCTGGCCGTGGGTCTCGGTGCGGACCACGCAGGCGATGGTGGAGCTCGGTGCGTCCAGCGTGAAGTCGACGGCCACCTTGGTCAGGCCGATTGGGTGGCAGAGCGGGATCAGGTCGGATGTGCGCTTGGTGGCCATGATGGCGGCCACGCGGGCAATGCCGAGTACATCGCCTTTCTTGGCGTTGCCGTCACGGACCAGCGCGAAGGTGGCGGGCTGCATCGTGATCGTGCCCGTGGCTACCGCCACGCGGTGGGTGCTGGCCTTGTTGCCGACATCCACCATGTGGGCTTGTCCGGCGTTGTCGAAGTGGGTGAACTGGCTCATGGCAATTTGCGGCTGATGGGCGTTCGGAGTTGCGAAATCGCGTTGGCCGGCAGGGGCCGGGGCGCGCCCGATGGGAAGCTGTTCCGGAGGCCGCTATCATAGCAATATGCCCAAGACATCATGGCCTCGCCGCCTGCCCGATCCGGCAAGTGCCCGCGATACCGATCCCGGAATTCCCGCCGTCCGAGCGTCACATTGCGCGCGGCTGCTGGCGGCCGTGCTCGTGCTGACGTTGGCAGCACCGGCCTGGCCGCAGGGCGTGCCGCCCGCGCGGCTGAAATCCGCCAGCCCGACATCCAGCCCGACATCCAGCGCGACGCCGACCGCCATCTCCAGCCCGGCACTCGGCGCGGCACCGGTCCCGACGCTGTCCGGTGACGCCAGCGACCAGGTCTACGACAACCTCAACCGTAGCGTGAAGGCTGGCCAGAAGTCCGAATTTGGCTTGCGCACCAACAATGCGGTGGTGGAAGGCGGCGGCGTCCAGTTGCCGGATCTCGGCGACCCGTCCACCGCGGCGTTGTCGCCGGACATGGAAAAGCGCCTGGGCGACCGCATCATGCGCGATATCCGGCGCGATCCGGATTTCGTGTCCGATGCGTTGCTGAACGACTATCTCAATATGCTGGGCTATCGCCTGGTGCAGGCGGCTCGCAAGCAGAACATTTCGGGTTCCAACGGCTCGGGCACCTTTGCCACCGGTTTCGAACTATTCGGCGTGCGCGACCGGTCGATCAACGCATTCGCGCTGCCCGGCGGCTATATCGGTGTGCATACCGGCCTGCTGGTCCAGTCCGACACCGAATCAGAACTGGCCTCGGTGCTCGGCCATGAAATCGGCCACGTGATGCAGCGTCACATCGCGCGCGGCATCACCAATCAGGACCAGTCGATGTGGATCGCGCTGGCCTCGATGGTGCTGGCCGGACTGGCCGCGACCAAGAGCGGCGATGCCGCGGCGGCGCTGGCGATGGGCGGGCAGGGCGCGGCGGCGGCCAACCAGTTGTCGTTTTCGCGCGGCGCGGAACGCGAGGCGGACCGCGTCGGCTTCCAGATCATGACGGCGGCCGGGTTTGATCCGCAGGGCATGCCCGATTTCTTCTCGCGCCTGCAGCGCGTGACGGGTATCTCGGACAACTCGGTGCCGACCTACGTGCGGACGCACCCGCTGACGTCGGAGCGAATCGCAGACATGCAGGACCGTGTGCGTCACGTGATGGCGCGCAAGGTCGCCAACACACCCGAATATGAATTTGCCCGGGTGCGGGCGCGGGTCATCCAGGCGACCACGCCAAACGATCAACGCGATGCGCTGGCGGCCCTCCAGGCCCAGTTGAACGGGGCGCCGGCCATGCGCCTGCCGGCGGTGTACTACGGCATCGCGTTCGCCAACCAGCGGCTGGGCCGTTACCCGGCGGCCGACCAGGCGCTGGCGGAGGCGCGCCGCCTCTACGGCAATATTCCTGGCGCGTCGTCGGGCAGCCCGATGCTCGACGTCATGGCGATCGAGCTGGCGCGCGCCGAAGGCCGCCCGCAGGATGCGCTGGCCCAGGCCACGGCATCGCTGCGCGCGTTTCCGCTGTCGCACGCCGTGGCGCTGACCTATGCCGATTCGCTGGTGGCGGCGGGCAAGCTCGACGACGCCGTCACCTTCCTGCGTTCCCGGACGCGCGAGGAAACCGCGCGCAGTGAATGGTGGGATTTGCTGGCGCGCGCGTATGCGGCGCAGGGCAAGCGCCTGAAGCAACACCAGGCGCTGGCTGAGAAATATGCGATGGATGGCTCGTACCAGGCCGCCATCGAGCAACTGCAGATCGCCCGCAAGGCCGGCGATGGCGACTTCTATACGTTGTCCGAGGTCGATGCGCGGCTGCACCAGTTGCAGCTGCAGTACCGCGAGGAGCGGCAGGACAACAAGGGGATGCCGAACTAGGCTGGCATGTCCCCGGGGCACGCCAGCGGGGATCAGCCCGGTTCGGGCTCCGGCATCCGGACAAAGCCGAAACGCTTCGGCACCTCGTCTTCCACGATCGGTTCGATATCGATGTCGCGCCCTGCGTGATGGAACACGCCGAGCACGGCGCCGCATGCCTCGCCGTGCCATGTGCAGGCGCTGCTGAAGGCATCGAGATCATGGTCGTGCAGCAGCGCGGCCTGCGTCCGTGCCGCATCGCCGCTCAGGCCCTCAACCTTGCCCGCCAGCACCACGTTGCCGTGCTCGTCGGCATGGCAGGCCTCCAGCGCGAACGGCCGTTGCGTGGTGGTGGTCAGCCGCCCCTCGTGCAACCGCACGATCCATGGCGCATAGGCCAGCGAGACGAACACGCGTTGCGGCCCGTTCTGGAAGAACCATCCGCCGCGCGCATCCTGCACATAGTTGCGCTCGATAAAACCGACCAGGGCGTCATGCCGGATCGGGTCGCCGGACAGGCCATGCTGCTGCGCGAATTCATTGCGCATGCGCCATTGCCCGCGCCGGTCCAATGCCAGCCAGCCGTAGCAGTTGGGCACGTTGGGCCAGCGGGCCATCGCTTGCTTGACGATCTCGTCCATGGTCGTTGTCTCCTTCCGTCACGCGGCATCCCGCGCTTTATGCCGCGCGCGGGGTCAGCCCACGCTGTCGAAGAAATCGAGGATGCGCGCGGGCAGCCATTCGATGTGGCCCGCCACCGGCAGCAGCGGCATCTGCCCCAGCATGCCGCCGCGCGGCGTCATGAAGCCGACGTGGCCGCCGTGTTCGGGCTGCTCCAGCAACACGTCCGTACTGACGTCGGCGGGGCCCGGCAGGTGATGTTCCGGCAGGAACGGGTCGTTGCGCGCGTTCAGCACCAGCGTGGGAATGCGGATTTCGCCGAGGATGGGTTTGCTGGCCGCGCGGGCCCAGTAGTCGTCGGTATCGCGAAAGCCATGCAGCGGTGCGGTCACGACGTTGTCGAATGCGTACAGGTCGCGGCTGGCCAGCATCGTGGCGCGGTCGAACAGGTTCGGAAACTGATCCAGCTTGGCCAGCGACTTGCGCTTGAGCGTCTGCAGGAACATCCGCGTATAGATCAGGTTGAAACCGCTCGATAGCGCCGCGCCACCGGCAGCCAGGTCCACCGGGGCGGAGATCGCTGCCGCGGCGGACAGGAAGCCCGCACCGCGGCCTTCCTCGCCCAGGTAGCGCAGCAGCGCATTGCCACCCAGCGAGATGCCTACCGCCAGCATATGCCGATCCGGTTCCGCGGCGTGGACCTGCTTGCGCAGGCGCTCCAGCACCCAGCGGATCTCGGCCGAATCGCCTGAATGATAGAAGCGCGGCGCGCGGTTCAGTTCGCCCGAGCAGCCACGGAAATGTGGAATCACGCCTTGCCAGCCGCGCTCGCGCAACGCGTGCATCAGCGTCTGCGCGTAGTGGCTGCGGGAGTCGCCTTCCAGGCCGTGGAACATGATGACCAGCGGTGCGCCGGGCGCAACCGGGTGCGTGGTCCAGTCCAGGTCGATGAAATCGCCGTCCGGCGTATCCCAGCGTTCCCGCCGGAAGGTGACGCGGCGGTATCGCGTGAAGCGTGCGGCAAGGATGGTTTGCGCATGGCCGCCGCGCAGCCACCACGGGGTGTGGAAGGCCTCGCCGAACAGCATGGCGGTGCGGCCAGTCAGTGCAGCGCCTGGCCCGGTGCGGCGGCCACGGCGGCCACCTGCACCGCGTTGGCCGGGCTGCAGTGGATGTGGGCAAGGCGCCAGCCCTCGTGGTTCTGCATCAGCACGTAGGTGGTGTGCACGTAGAGATCGGCTTCCACGCGATCGTCGCCAAAGCGCAGGGCCTCGGTGACGTCGAAGATCGACACGCCAAGCGTGGCGTGGCTGCTGGTCTCGATGGCGTCGATCAGCACCGGCTGCTCTTCCAGCAGTTGCGCAAAGGCCTGGCGCAGGTGCTCGTGTCCGATCAGGCGCTGGCCGTCAGGCATCACGCAGGTGACCGAGTCTTCGTCCAGCCACAGCCGCAGCGCGCCGTCGGCGTCACGCAACTTCATGGCTTCACGGAAGGCATCGACGATGTCTTCGGCGGAATCGAACAGGCGGGCGAAACGAGGCATGTTGGCGTGGTCAGGGACGGTGCAGAAGCTGGCGCAACTCGACGAACACCATTTCGGGTTCGATTTCCTTCAGGCAGCGCAGGTGGCCGAGCGGGCACTCCCGCTTGAAGCAGGGACTGCACTCGAGTTGCAGCCACATGATACTCGCTGCCTGTGACAGCGGGGGCGTGTGGCGGGGATCACTCGAACCGAAGACGGCCACCTGGGGCCGGTTCAGCGCGGCGGTCACGTGCATCAGGCCGGAATCGTTGCAGACCGCGGCCTCGGACAGCGCCAGCAGGTCCACGGCGTCGTCCAGCGAGGTCTGGCCGCACAGGTTGCGCACGAACGGTGCCCCCTTGACGATCTCGTCGGCGATCTCGGCATCCTTGCCCGACCCCAGCGCGATGATCTGTGCGTAGGGGAACGAACGCCGCAGCATTTGCGCCAGTTCGGCAAAGTGCGCAGCGGGCCAGCGCTTGGCCGGGCCGAATTCGGCGCCCGGGCAAAACGCGATCACGCGCGTCTGCGGCGGGATGCCGAAGCGTTCCGCGGTGGCGGCCATGCGTACCGGATCGGTCTTGAGCTTCGGGTCGGGGATCGACTCCGGCAGCCTGCCACCCGGCTTCACCGCCAGCCGGGCGTAGTGCTCCACCATCGGCGGGCGCTTGTCGCGCGGCGGATTGGCGTGGCGCACATTGAGCATGCCGAAGCGCGCTTCGCCGCGATAGCCGACGCGCAGCGGAATGCCAGCGAGGAACGGAATCAGCGACGATTTCAGCGAATTCGGCAGCACGTAGGCCACGTCGTAGCCTTCATGCTTGAGCTGTTGCGCGAACAACAGCCGGGCGGACAGTTGCAGCTTGCCGTGCGCGAGCTCGCTCGGGAACACAGTGCTGATTTCCGGCATGCGCGCCAGCACCGGGGCGACCCACTTGGGCGCCAGGGCGTCGATGACCAGTCGAGGGTTGCGAGCCTTGAGCAGCGCGAACAGCGGCTGCGCCATCAGGGCGTCGCCGATCCAGTTGGGGGCGATGACGAGGGCTTTTTTCATATTGTGGGTGTTGCGTGGCCCTGTAGTACGGTGCCCGGAGCGGGGCCGGCGTCACAGGCGGACGCCGCGTATGCCAACGCCCCGGGGCGCGGGGCGGCCCGGGGCGTCTTGATGATCCGACGGAAAGTGGCTTGGGCCGGGTGTGTCAGTGGTGACCCTTGAGCACGGTGCCCGGCTTGAGCTTGTACACGGTGCCGCAGTATGGGCACTTGACCTCGCCGGTGTCCACGACGTCCAGGAAGACGCGGGGGTGGTAGTTCCAGGCGGGCGTGTTGCCCGTGGGGCAATGCAGCGGAATGTCTTCTGCGCCGATTTCGACGACGGATGCGGTTTGGGTCATGGTGTTGCGTTGTCTTGCGGGTGATTTATGGGTAATGCGGGATGGCGCCGTCGCTCAGACCGGCGTCAGCCATTTCTTGTACTTCTCGTCCGTGCCGCCCACGGCGGCAAAGAACGTGTCCTGGATGCGCTTGGTGATCGGGCCACGGCGGCCTTCGCCAATCACGCGGTCGTCCAGCTCGCGGATCGGGGTCACTTCGGCGGCGGTGCCGGTGAAGAACGCTTCGTCGGCGCAGTACATCTCGTCGCGCGTGATGCGCTTTTCGCGCACCTCGATGCCGAGGTCGCGGGCGATCGTCAGCGTGGCGTCGCGCGTGATGCCGTCCAGGCACGAGGCCAGGTCTGGCGTGTAGATCACGCCATTGCGCACGATGAACACGTTCTCGCCGGAGCCTTCGCTCACGTAGCCGTCGGTGTCCAGCAGCAGCGCTTCGTCGTAGCCGAGGCCGGTGGCCTCCTGGTTGGCCAGGATCGAGTTGATGTAGTAGCCGCTGGCCTTGGCACGCACCAGCGACACGTTGACATGGTGGCGCGTGAACGACGACGTCTTCACACGGATGCCGCGTTCCATGCCTTCCTCGCCCAGGTAGGCGCCCCACGGCCAGGCGGCGATGGCCACGTGGATCGTGTTGCCCCGGGCGGAAACGCCGAGCTTTTCCGAGCCGATCCACACCAGCGGGCGGATGTAGCACGATTCGAGGTTGTTGGCCCGCACGACTTCGCGCTGGGCGGCCTCGAGCGTGGCTTCATCGAACGGCATGGCCATCTGGAAGATCTTGGCCGAATTGAACAGGCGGCGCGTGTGCTCTTTCAGGCGGAAAATCGCGGTGCCGTCCGGCGTCTTGTAGGCGCGCACACCTTCGAATACGCCCATGCCGTAGTGCAGGGTGTGCGTCAGTACGTGAATCTTGGCATCGCGCCACTCAATGAGCTTGCCGTCCATCCAGATCTTGCCGTCGCGATCCGCCATCGACATGGTTGTCTCCCTGTGCACCAAGAAAAGTCGCAAAGACGCCATTGTAAGCCGCGCGCCCTGACGTGCCAACGCGCGGCGGGTGGCTTGGGCGCCGCCGCGTTCTACAATCGCACCTCCGACCCACCCTTCGACTTCAATCTCTCGCCCGTGCCCGCAATCCACCCCGCTGAAGACGGGGATGTTCCCGACGACGACCGCTGGCAGGACGCGCTAGGCGCGCTGGCGGCGCTTGCCGGCGGCGAGGCCACGGGCGCTGTCGATGGCCGGCGTCTGCTCTGGGCGCTGACGATCGACGCGGACGGCGTGGTCGGGACGGTCGAGGCGATGGAGCAGACCCACGGCCCGCGCGGCTGGAGCAAGCCGCGTCCGCTGCCGCTGGCGCGTGTGGCCGACGACGACACGCTGGCGCCGTGGGATGCCCGCGTGGCGCGCGCCATCCGCCGCGACCAGTCGCGCAATCGCCGCCACGTGATCGATCGTGCCGCCGCCGTGATGGCGCTGGTCGGCCATCCGGGCGTGGTCCTGTCCCATGCACCCACGGTTCCGATGGAGGTGGTGGAGGCGGCGCCGACGCTGGAAGCCGTGCGCGAAGGGGACCGCTACGTGTTGCGCATCGTGCCGCCGCTGCGCGAGGCGCCGGCGATGGAGGACTTCCTGCCCGCCGCTGCCCGGCTGGAAGCCGAGGCACTGCGCCAGATTTCCGTCCTGCAGGACGGCCCGCGCCGCCTGCGGGTGATCCGCTTCACGCCGGCCCAGCAGGGCGCCGCGCGCCTGATCGCCGACGGGCTGGCCGTGCCGGCCAATGCCCAGGCCAGACTGGACAGCACGCTGCGGGCGCTTGCCGGCCATTTCCAGATCCATGCCGATGCATCGGGCGAAGCGCGTGAGCGCGCGCCCGAGGGCCGGTTGCGCGCCGAGGTGGCGCCGGTCGGTCGCGGCATCAGCCTGCGGCTGGTGGTCACGCCGCTGGGGCCGCTCGGTCCCCGTCTGGCGCCGGGCAGCGGCCGGGCCCGGTTGATGGCGACGGTCGGCGGCGAGACCCTCGTCACGCATCGCGATGTCGACGCTGAGCTGGCTCACATGGCCGAGGTGTTCCAGGCCCTGCCGTTCCTCGTGGAGCAGGCACCGGCCAGCGGCGAATACACATGGACGCTCGACGATCCCGAAGACGCGCTGACGGCCGTGGAGGTGCTGCCCGGGCTCGCCGGTGTGATCGACCTCGAATGGCCGCGCGGCCGCGAGATCCGCCTGATTGCAGCCGATATCCCGCAACTGGCCGTCAGCGTGGAGACGGGCAGCGAGTGGTTCAAGCTCGTCGGCGAACTGCGCGTGGCCGAGGGGCTGGTGATGTCGCTGGAAAAGCTCGTGGCATGGGCGCACGGGCACGCCGGCCGCTTCATGCCGATGGGGCAGGGCGTCTACGTGGCGCTGACGCGCCAGTTGCGCGGGCGGCTGCGTGACCTGGCCGGCGTGGGAGACGGTCTGCGCGACGGCATCCGCGTGCCGCTGGTGGCTGCGCCGTGGCTGGACGACGTGCTGGCCGGCGTGGGTGTCGATCCCGATGCGCACTTCCGCACGCGCGTGGCGCGCCTGCGTGCCGCGCGCGACGTCGATGCTGCGGTTCCGGCCACGCTGGCGGCCGATCTTCGCCCGTATCAGGAAGAGGGCTACCGCTGGATGATGGCGCTGGTCGAGGCCGGCTTCGGCGCCTGCCTGGCCGATGACATGGGGCTCGGCAAGACGCTGCAGTCGCTGGCCGTGATGCTGGCGCGCGCGGCGGGCGGGGCCGCGCTGGTGGTCGCCCCGACTTCCGTCTGCGGCAACTGGGCGGCCGAGGCCCGTCGCTTCGCGCCATCGCTGCGCGTGCATGTCTATGCCGAGGGGGACCGCGAGGCCATCGTCGGGCAGGCGGGCGCGCACGATCTGGTCATCGTGTCGTACAACCTGCTGCAACAGGCGCGCAAGGATTTCTGCGGCCGGCACTGGCATACCGTGGTCGCTGACGAGGCGCAGTCGTTCAAGAATCCGTCGTCACGGCGTGCCCAGGCGATGTTCGCGCTGCAGGCCGATGGCCGGCTGGCGCTGTCGGGCACGCCGGTGGAAAACCGGCTGGCCGAACTCTGGGCCGTGATGCGCTTCTGCAATCCGGGGCTGCTCGGGTCGCTGGTCCGCTTCAACGAGCATTTCGCGAACCCGATCGAGCGCAACGGCGCGCGGGACCCGCGCCTGCGGCTGCGGCGCATGATCGCGCCCTTCGTGCTGCGCCGGACCAAGGCGCAGGTGCTGGACGAGCTGCCGCCGCGCACCGAGCTGGTCATCCGCGTGGAACCGGAACCCACGGAGGCCGCGCACTACGAAGCGCTGCGCCGCCAGGCGCTGTCCGAGGCCGAACGCGCCCTGCTGCGGCCGGCCCGGGGCAAGAAGGGGCGCCCGAAGCCGGTGGAGCCCGAGGCGCGCATCCATGTGCTGGCCCAACTGATGCGCATGCGTCGCGCGGCCTGCGATCCGCGCCTGGTCACGCCGGAAGTCGGCCAGCCCGGGGCCAAGGTCCGCGCGTTCGCCGAGCTGGCCGCCACGCTGGCGGCCAATGGTCACAAGACGCTGGTCTTCAGCCAGTTTGTCGATTTCCTGCGATTGCTGCGGCAGGCGCTGGACGATACCGGCCTGACATATCAATACCTGGACGGCGCCACGCCGGCCGGCGAACGCACGCGTCGCGTGGCGGCGTTCCAGGCGGGGGAGGGCGATGTCTTCCTGATCAGCCTCAAGGCCGGCGGTTTCGGCCTGAACCTGACCGCCGCCGACTACATCGTGATCGCCGACCCGTGGTGGAATCCCGCCGCCGAGGATCAGGCGATGGGCCGTGCGCACCGGATCGGCCAGCAGCGCCCGGTCACGGTCTACCGATTGATCGCGGCCGGAACGATCGAGGAGCGGATCGTCGAGCTCCATCAGGGCAAGCGCGCGCTGGCTGATGGCGTGCTGGACGCCACGGACGGCGAGGTGACTGGCCGCGACGTGCCGCTGCCGGATATCGACGAACTCGTGGGTTTGCTGCGCCGCTGAGCGGTGTTGCACCAAACGGTATACCAAATGCGTCCCGCAGATGGTGCGCACTGCCGCGCTCGGGCCGCCTGAAAGCAGCACTTTCCCTAATTTTGCCTTGTTGCAGTGCATTCAAGCTGGCACAAATGCTGCCTTGTACTTCGCGGATTTGTGAATATAGTATACCGAATACTGCTTCCCGATAGCCCCCCACAGGCCGGCCCGAGCCAACTGCCGGCCCACGACAATACGGAGCGACTGTGACCCTGCCCGACCTCATGCCGGCCGACACTCCTCGGCCGGAGGCGCCCTTTTTGCTGCTCTGGCAAGCCGCCGGGCAACTCGCCCGCGGCGAAACCACCGCCATGGCGCTGGTCGATGCCTGCCAGACCGCCTGGTCCGCGCATAACGGCGAGATCAATGCGATGGTGCTGGCCGACTTCGAGGCCGCGCGCGAGGCGGCGCGGCAGAGCGACCAGCGCCGCCTCTCCGGATGCGCACGTGGCGCGCTCGATGGCATCCCGTTCTCGGTCAAGGAGTCGTTCGATGTGGCCGGCTGGCCCACCACGTGCGGCAGTCCCGCGCGGCGTGACCATCGGGCGGCGGCCGATGCCGTGGTCGTGGCGCGGCTGCGCGCGCAAGGCGCCGTGCTGCTCGACAAGACCAACGTGCCACTCGGCCTGCGCGACTGGCAGAGCTACAACGCGATCTACGGCACCACGCGCAATCCGCGCGACCTCGCCCGTACCCCGGGCGGATCGTCGGGCGGGAGCGCGGCGGCGGTCTGCGCCGGCATGAGTTTCTTCGACATCGGCTCGGACATCGGCTCGTCGCTGCGCAATCCCGCGCACTACTGCGGCGTCTTCTCGCACAAGAGCAGCCACGGGCTGGTGCCGCTGCGCGGGCATGGCAATGCCGAGGCCGGGTTTGTCGCGCAGGACATCAATGTGGCGGGGCCGGTGGCGCGCAGCGCGCATGACCTGGAGCTGGTGCTGCGCGCCATTGCGGGGCCGGTTGGCGACGAGGCGTCGGCATGGCGGCTCGATCTGCCGCCGTGCGGTCCCGCGCGCCTGTCCGACTTCCGCGTGGCGGTGCTGCCGACCCACCCGCTGGCGGAGGCCGACGCGGCCGTGAGCGGCGAGATCGAACGGCTGGGGCACTGGCTCGAGGCGCAGGGTGCGCAGGTCAGCTGGAGCGTGCGCCCCGACTTCGATCCCGCGGCGCTGTGGCGCGTCTACGTGCTGCTGCTGCGCGCGACGACATCGCTCCACATGGATGACGCCGCGTTCGCCGACGCCCTGTCGCGTGCGCAAGCGAGTGGCGGCAGTGACGACTACGCGTCGCTCCAGTTCGAAGGTGCCGTGCTCACGCACCGCGACTGGCTGCGCCTGCAAACGGCCCGCGAACAGTTCGCGCGAGCGTGGCAGCGCTTCTTTGCCGATTACGACGTGCTGCTGTGCCCGGCCGCCACAACGACGGCGTTCCCGATCGACGAAACCGGCGAGCCCTGGCAGCGCACGTTGCAGGTCAACGGACGCCCGTGGCCGCTGACGTCGCAGTTGTTCTGGGCCGGCCATTCCGGCCTGTGCGGACTGCCATCGACGGTGGCCCCGATCGGCCCCGCGTGCGACGGCCTGCCGGTTGGCGTGCAGATCGTCGCGCGCCGCCACGGCGACCTGACCTCGCTCGGCTTCGCGCAACGGCTGGAAGACGCCGGCTACGCGTTTCAGCCGCCGGGTGAGCCGCTGCGTCACCGACCGGGCCGCCCGTCAAAGGGCGCACCTGGCACGCCGCCCACGACCAATCACCATCACGACGTCTGACAGGAGGAGGGGATCATGCTGAGCTGGTTCAGGGAGCTGTCGCGCGCCGAGCGCAAGGGGTTCTATGGAGCGTTCCTCGGCCATGCGGTCGACGTGTTCGACTTCATGATCTATTCGTTCCTCATTTCCACGTTGCTGGCGCAATGGGGCATGAGCAAGTCGATGGCCGGCGCCATCGTCACGTGGACGCTGGTGTCGTCTCTGGTGGGCGCGATCGGCGCCGGGCTGCTGGCCGACCGCTTCGGCCGCGTGCGTGTGCTGCGCTGGACGATTCTGGTGTTCGCGGTGTCGTGCTTCCTGTGCGGCATGGCCAATTCGCCGGAGCAGCTGATGGCGTTCCGGATGCTGCAGGGGCTCGGGTTTGGCGGCGAGTCGTCGCTGTGCATGGTGCTGGTGACGGAGCTGATCCGCAATCCGGCGCATCGCGGCAAGTACTCGGGCTTTACCGCCAGCAGCTATTCGTTCGGCTGGGGCGGCGCGGCCATCGCGTACGCGATCACGTTCAACCTGTTCGAGCCGGAGGTGGCGTGGCGCGTCTGCTTCTTCCTGGGCATCCTGCCGGCGCTGGCGGTGGTCTACCTGCGCCGCAACCTGCAGGAGCCGGAGGTGTTCCTGAAGAGCCGGGCCGAGCGTGGCAAGGTCTCGCCCGGCGCCGATCTCGCGCGCGTGTTCCGCCGCCCGCTGCTGCGCAAGACCGTGCTGTGCAGCCTGCTGTCGGGCGGGATGCTGGGCGCCTACTACGCGATTGCCACCTGGTTGCCGACCTTTCTCAAGACCGAACGCGGCCTGTCGGTGTTTGGCACGAGTTCCTACCTGGCCGTGACGATCCTCGGTTCGCTGGTCGGCTACGTGGCCGGTGCCTACGCGACGGACCGCTGGGGGCGCCGCCTGACGTACATCGTGTTCGCGGCGGGCGCCTTCGTCATGGCGATGGTCTACATGGTGATCCCGGTGTCCAACACGTCGATGCTGTTCCTGGGCTTTCCGCTGGGCGTGCTGATGCAGGGCGTGTTCGCGGGGATCGGCGCCACGATCTCGGAGTCCTACCCGAGCAGCGTCCGCGCCACGGGCTACGGCGTGTCGTACAACCTGGGCCGGGTGATCGGGTCGTTCTTCCCGCTGGCGGTGGGCTGGCTCAACAGCGGGCGGACGTCGCTGGCGCTGGCCATCGCGATGGTGGCAGGGGTCGGCTACGCCGTGGTGATGGTGTCGGCCGCGTTGCTGCCGGAGACCTCGGGCATCGACCTGGGCGAGGCTGGCGGCGGCGACGAACACAAGGTGCCGGAAGTGACGGCGGAGCCGGCCACCCTGACGCCGACGGGGCGTCCGGCCTGAGGAGGGTTCCCGCGCGGACGCCCTGCGTGGGCGTTCCGGCTTTCCGTCGAGTCAATCGCCCTCAGGCGGCGTTGATGTGCCGATCAGTGGGTCGATCCGTGTGCCGATTCATGAGTCGATTTACCGCGAAACAACACTTTTAAGTCGTCGCTTACCAGCGACCCTCCCACGCCTATAATGGCTGCTTTGCCTTCGGACGCGCGCCCGCGCGGCCGAAGGTGCCCCCCGACGGCCTGGCCCTTTTGCACGATACGCACGATACGTTCGATACACACGCGAACCGTACAAACGTGGCGCCGCCGTAGCCTTGCCCCCTCATTCAGCGTTTTTTGTTCTTCGACATGACTCCCCGACAGTCGTCCCCGGTGTGGTTGCGCCTCTGGCATCGCTTTGCCGAGGTGGAGCGCAACAGCTTTCTCGCCGGCGCGCGCTTTTTCGCGCCTTCCCTGCCCGCCGTGTTTTCGTGGGGGCTGGTCACCGGGGTGGCCATGAGCAAATCGGCGCTGACCGTGCCGGAGGCCATCGGCATGTCGCTGCTGGTCTATGCGGGCTCCGCGCAACTGGCGGTGCTGCCGCTGTTCGCCGCCGGGCTGCCGATCTGGACCGTGTGGCTCACCGCCGCCGTGGTCAACCTGCGCTTCGTGATCTTCAGCGCGGCGCTGCAGCCGCACTTCAGCTACCTGCCGCTATGGCGGCGCACCGCGCTGGGGTTCTTCAACGGCGACCTGCACTTCGTCTACTTCATGCAGCGCTACACCGAGCCCGGCTACGCGCCCGGCAAGGAAGGCTATTTCTGGGGCATGGCGCTGATCAACGCCATGACGTGGCAGGTGTCGTCGATCATCGGCATCGTGCTGGCCAGCCTCTTCCCCGATAGCTGGGGCCTGGGCCTGGCGGGAACGATGGCGCTGATCCCGGTGATGATCGCCACCATCAATTCGCGCTCGACGCTGATGGCGGTGGTGGTGTCCGCGGTGCTGGCGCTGTTGTGCTTCGACCTGCCGTACCGGCTCAGTCTGGTGGTGGCCGTGGTGGGGGCCATTGCCGCCGGCATGGCCAGCGACGAGCTGGCCGCGCGCGCCACGCTGCGCGCGATCCGCGCCCGCAAGGCCACGCATCCGCAGACGGGAGACCGGGCATGAGCCACCTCGAAACCTGGATCGCCATCGTCGGCATGGCCGTGGTGACCATCTTCAGCCGCGCGCTGTTCCTGATGGCGGGCGAGCGCGTCACGGTGCCGGACCGCATCCAGCGCGCGCTGCGCTACGCGCCGGCCGCCGCGCTGGCGGCGATCATCCTGCCGGACTTCCTGACCTGGCAGGGGCATTTCACGCTCTCCCCGGTCAACGACAAGCTGATGGCGGGTATCGCGGCCACGGTGTTCTACCTGCTCACGCGCCGCATGGTCGGCATGATCCTGGCGGGGATGGCGGTCTACACCGCGCTGCGTTTCCTGGGCTGAGTCCAGCCCGGAGAGCACGTCGGCACGTCGATACGTCAGCGCATCAGCAAGTCAGCAAGTCAGCAGTCAGCAAGTCAGCAAGTCAGCAAGTCAGAAGCGGGCCGATTCCGTCAGCACGGTGCCCAGCCGCGTCAGCAGGTGGGCGAGCTGGGCCTGCGTGCCGGTGTTGGTCTTCGTGAAGACGGACTTGAGCTGGGTGCGGCTGGTTTCGCGTTTGATGCCAAGCTGCGCGCAGGCATCGGGCAGGCCCATGCCCGTGGTCAGCAGCATCGCCAGGCGTGTCTCCGCCGGTGTGAGCCCGTAGAGGTCGCGCAGCACCGCGGTGATCGCACGCGGCGTGCCAGCGCCTTCATGGATCGCCACCAGCACCGCCTGCCCGTGCCAGTCGGCGTCGAGTCGGAGGGCGGGGGTCAGCGCCATGGCCACGATCTGGACGCTGCGCCCATCCGTGCCGAACGCCTGGATCGCCTGCACCGATTGCGAGGTGGCCGCATCGCAAACGCTGCGGATGACCTCGGCGAACGGGCGCGACAGCCGCCAGCCGTTGCCATTCAGCGGCGGCGTGTCCGCCGCGCCGGCGCCTGCCACCGGCACCAGGCGGCGCACCCACGGTTCGCCCGCGGGATTGGTCAGCATGGCCTTGCCCGACTGGGAAAACACCACCACGCCAAACGGCAGCCGGTTCAGCAGATCCGCCGAGACATGGCCATGTGCCGCCACGGCATGCGTCCGCTCGCGCAGGGCGATGGCTTCGCGCAGGTGCGGGATGGCCCAGTCCAGCGCGCGCGCATCCGCCTCGGAGTAGCCTTCGCGCCCGGCGGGCCGTTGCAGCGACAGGTAGACTTCGTAGGTCGGGCGGCGGTCGATCAGGCAGGCCATGATCGACGACAACTCGAAATCGTGGAAGAACTCGCCGTAGGCCGGCCGGCGCGTGCCGGCCTCGCCCGCATCGCGCCGGTCGATATACCAGTCGCCCACGGCCAGGCGTTCGGCAAACGGCAGGCCAGGGTCCGGGCGATGGGGGCGCGCGTCATGTGCAGCCGCTTCATTCGTGGCGGGATGGGCGGCCTGGCTGACCAGCACCCTGTCTTGCTCGGTGTCGAGGACCAGCAACGCGGCGTGCGCGCTGCCGCTGACGTCGCGGAGCGCGGCCAGGCTGCGTTGCCATGCATCGGGTTCGAAAATGCCTTGATAGAGACCGCGAATGGTCTCGTGCATCTCACTGTCGTTCATGACCTGGTCTTCCTTCTTGCGTGTTCTCTCGTGCGCGCGCACGGCGGATAGCCGTGGCGAGCCGGGTCGCTTGCCTGCAAGTCGTGTGGTGAACCGCAGGCTCTTTATGGAACGCCTCGGGGAGGCTGTTGTTGTCAGTTTCCCTC
Organism: Cupriavidus sp. 01L415; assembly: GCF_056400065.1. Classification (NCBI taxonomy): domain Bacteria; kingdom Pseudomonadati; phylum Pseudomonadota; class Betaproteobacteria; order Burkholderiales; family Burkholderiaceae; genus Cupriavidus; species Cupriavidus sp. 01L415. The sequence continues at coordinate 157,051 of NZ_JBFTSP010000008.1, forward strand.
GAGCGTGGCGGCCAGCCGCGACAGCAGGTGCGTGAGTTGCGCCTGGCTGCCACAGCCGGTCTTCAGGAAGATGGATTTGAGCTGGGTGCGCGCGGTCTCGTGCCGGATGCGCAGCTGCCGGCTGGCATCTGGCAGGCCTTCTCCCGTGGCCAGTCGCGTCGCCAGGCGCGTTTCGGCCGGCGTCAGCGCGTACAGGTCGCGTAGGACCGTCTCGAGCAGGATGGAGGGGGCATCGGCCTCATGGACCACGACGACCGCCGCGGGCTGCTGCCAGTGCGATGCCAGGATGTGGGTGGGCGGCAGCGGCAGCACCAGGACCTGCGCCTGGGCGCCGCCGGCGTCCGTGGCGCGCGCGGCCTGCGCGGCCACGGGGCGCCCGGGGTTGCAGGCGGCCTGGAGCATATCGGCAAAGCCGCGCGACAGGTGCCAGTCGCCGGTCTTGCCGGCGGGATCGAGCCGGCGCGCCCAGCGTTCGCCGGCGGTATTGGCCAGCAGCATGCGGCGGTCCGGCGTGTAGACGGCCACCGCGAAGGCCAGTCGTTCCAGCAGTCGCGCCGACAGGGCGGCCAGCGTGGACAGGCCAAGCGTGCGGTCGCGCATGGCGATGGCGCTGCGCATGTGCGGGATCACCCAGTCCAGCGCGCGGGTGTCCTCGCCGGAAAAGGCTTCCTGCGATAGCGCGCGCTGCATCGAGAAATAGACCTCGTAGTGCGGCTGGCGCTCGACCAGGCATGCCACGTAGGAGCGCAATTCGAAGCGGTTGAAGAAGTCGCAGTAGAACGGGTGCCGTGCCATGGCCTGCGGGCCGAGGTCGCGCGCGTCGATATACCAGGCGCCGGGCACCAGGCGCGGTGCGAAGGCCTTGGCCGGGTCGATGGCCTGGAAATCGTTCTCGTAGGTGGAAAACAATTCTTCCACCGGATTGACGATTTCGTTGACGGTGACCTGGTCGCGAACGGTATCCCACACCATCATGGACGCGTGCGCGGTCCCAGCCATTTCCGTGAGCGCGCGCAGGCTGTGCTGCCAGGCGCCGGGATCCAGTATGCCTTCGTACAAGCCACGGATGACCCCGTGCATGCTCGCCTGATTCATGACTACCCCTTTGCATTCGCGACAACGTTTTTCCTTGCCGTGCCGGTTGCCCTGGCCGGGAAGTGATTTTTTTATCGCCGATCGTTGCCGGCTTTCGTCGTCCTGTACTAAAAACGCCAAAACGCACTCAAGTGTCTGGCCATGCATACGTTTAGTACATTGGTGCGTACATTAACCCAAGCCACGGCGGGTGCGCACTTCCCTGCACCCCGCTTCGGTGGAGTCTGGCCAGGTTGCAACGCTTCGGGGAAACGTCGTCTGCCACGTTTTTGGGCGGTAGTGACGTTTCCGGCATTTCAGGGCGGGATCGCGTAAAACCGTGACGGCGATCAGGTAAAATGCCGGCTTCCCCGAATTTCCCGACGGCTTTCTGTCGTCCTCGTCTCGCTCTTATCGCCATGACCTCTGTCCTGCGTCTTACCGATCTCATCTCCCAAGGCAAAATCTCCGGCAAACGCGTGTTTATCCGTGCCGACCTGAACGTGCCGCAGGATGACGCGGGCAACATCACCGAAGACACCCGTATCCGCGCCTCCGTGCCGGCCATCCAGGCCTGCCTGGACGCTGGCGCCGCCGTGATGGTGACGTCGCACCTGGGTCGCCCGACCGAAGGCGAATTCAAGCCGGAAGACTCGCTGGCGCCGATCGCGACGCGCCTGTCCGAACTGCTGGGCAAGCCCGTGCGGCTGGTGCAGAACTGGGTGGATGACGTGGACGTGGCGCCGGGCCAGGTCGTGCTTCTGGAAAACTGCCGCGTGAACAAGGGCGAGAAGAAGAACAGCGACGAACTGGCGCAAAAGATGGCCAGGCTGTGCGATGTCTATGTCAACGACGCGTTCGGCACCGCCCACCGCGCGGAAGCCACCACGCACGGCATCGCCAAATACGCCCCGGTTGCCTGCGCCGGCCCGTTGCTGGCCGCCGAAATCGACGCGCTCGGCAAGTCCCTGGGCCAGCCGGCTCGTCCGCTGGTGGCCATCGTGGCCGGCTCCAAGGTGTCGACCAAGCTGACCATCCTGAAGTCGCTGGCTGACAAGGTCGACCAACTGATCGTCGGCGGCGGCATTGCCAACACGTTCATGCTGGCCGCCGGCCTGAAGATCGGCAAGTCGCTGGCGGAGGCCGACCTCGTGGCCGACGCCCGCAGCATCATCGACATCATGGCCGCCCGCGGCGCCTCGGTGCCCATTCCCGTGGACGTGGTGTGCGCCAAGGAATTCAGCGCCAACGCCGCCGCGACCGTCAAGGACGTCAAGGATGTGACCGACGACGACATGATCCTGGACATCGGCCCGAAGACCGCCGCGCAACTGGCCGAGCAGCTCAAGGCCGCCGGCACCATCGTCTGGAACGGCCCCGTGGGCGTGTTCGAATTCGACCAGTTTGGCAATGGCACCAAGGTGCTGGCCCAGGCGATTGCCGATTCCAATGCATTCTCGATCGCCGGTGGCGGCGACACGCTGGCCGCCATCGCCAAGTACGGCATTGCCGACCGCGTGGGCTACATCTCCACCGGCGGCGGCGCTTTCCTGGAATTCCTGGAAGGCAAGAAGCTGCCCGCGTTCGAAGTGCTGGAACAGCGCGCCGCAGCCTGATGCCCCAAGGGGCCTGCGGGTGCGACCCGGCCGGCCCGAATGACAGCGAAGTCCCGAGTACGCCCACCGACTGAAGGAAACCGCACGCATGACCCGCTCCACCAAGATCGTCGCCACCATCGGACCCGCCTCCAGCACGCTGGATGTACTGACCCGCATGATCGCGGCCGGTGTCGACGTGGTGCGCCTGAATTTCTCCCACGGCACCGCGCAGGACCATATCGATCGCGCCAGCATGGTGCGCGAGGCAGCCCGGGCGTGTGGGCGCGAGGTGGCCATCATGGCCGATCTGCAGGGTCCCAAGATCCGCGTGGGCAAGTTCGAGAACGGCAAGGTCACGCTGAAGCCCGGGGACCCCTTCGTCCTCGACTCCTCCTGCACGATGGGCAATCAGGAGCGTGCGGGCCTCGACTACGAGGACCTGCCGCGCGACGTGGGCCCCGGCGATGTGCTGTTGCTCAATGACGGCCTGATCGTGCTGGTGGTGGACCGCGTGATCGGCACCGAGATATTCACCACGGTGCGTGTGGGCGGCGACCTGTCCAACAACAAGGGCATCAACCGCCAGGGCGGCGGCCTGTCCGCGCCGGCGCTGACCGCCAAGGACATGGAGGACATCAAGACCGCCATGGCCCTGGGCGCCGACTACGTCGCCGTCAGCTTCCCGAAGAACGCCACCGACATGGAAATGGCGCGCCAGCTGGCCGCCGTGGCCGGCCAGCCGCATGGGCACAGGGCGCGCATGATCGCCAAGATCGAGCGCGCAGAGGCCATCCGCCCGGGCGTGCTGGAAGAGATCCTGCAGGCGTCCGACGGCATCATGGTGGCGCGCGGCGACCTGGCGGTGGAAGTCGGCAATGCCGCCGTGCCCGCTCTGCAGAAGCGCATGATCCGGCTGGCGCGCGAGGCCAACAAGCTGACGATCACCGCCACGCAGATGATGGAGAGCATGATCGTGAACCCGGTGCCGACGCGCGCCGAGGTGTCCGACGTGGCCAACGCCGTGCTGGACGGCACCGATGCCGTGATGACGTCGGCCGAGACCGCCGCGGGCCGCTATCCGATCGAAACGGTGGAGGCCATGGCCGCCATCTGCCTGGAGGCGGAAAAATCCGAAGTCGTGCAGCTCGATACCGACTTCCTCAACCAGACCTTCTCGCGCATCGACCAGTCGATCGCCATGGGTGCGCTGTTCACCGCCTATCATTTGGGAGTGAAGGCGATTGCGGCGCTGACCGATTCCGGCGCGACCGCCCTTTGGATGAGCCGCCACCGTATCCACGTGCCGATCTACGCGATGACGCCGAACTTGGCCTCGCAACGCAAGATGCAGCTGTACCGCAATGTGGTGCCGCTGCCGCTGCAGTCCAGCTCGGACCGCGACGTGGCGCTGGAACAGGCCGAGGAACTGCTGCTGGCGCAAGGCGTGGTGCAGCGCGGCGATTTCATCGTGCTGACGATCGGCGAGCCGATGGGCCAGCCGGGCGGCACCAACACCCTCAAGATCGTGAGGGTGGGAAGCTAGGCACCGGCCGCCCGATGTGGTGCGCCGGACAGACGCGGCGCACGGGTGTGCGCGAACCTGCTGGCGCAGCACACGAAAACCGCATCCAGAAGAATACCGAGACACCCCAATTTTTTATTCAGGAGTTTGACATGCCACTCGTTTCCATGCGCCAGCTACTGGACCATGCTGCCGAGAACAACTACGCGCTGCCGGCGTTCAACGTGAACAACCTCGAGCAGGTGCAGGCCATCATGCAGGCCGCCGACGAGGTCAATGCCCCGGTGATCATGCAGGCCTCGGCTGGCGCGCGCAAATACGCCGGCGAGCATTTCCTGCGCCACCTGATCGAAGCCGCCGTGGAAGCCTACCCGCACATCCCGGTGGTCATGCACCAGGATCACGGCCAGTCGCCGGCCATCTGCCAGGGCGCCATCGACCTGGGCTTCTCGTCGGTGATGATGGATGGATCGCTGCGCGAAGACGGCAAGACCCCGGCCGACTACGACTACAACGTGGACGTGACCCGCAAGGTCGTGCAACTGGCCCACGCCGTGGGCGTGACCGTGGAAGGCGAACTGGGCTGCCTGGGCTCGCTGGAAACCGGTGAAGCCGGCGAGGAAGACGGCATCGGCGCCGAAGGCAAGCTGGACCACTCCATGCTGCTGACGGACCCGGAGCAGGCCGCCGACTTCGTCAAGGCCACCCAGCTGGACGCTCTCGCCATCGCCATCGGCACGTCGCACGGCGCCTACAAGTTCACGCGCAAGCCCACGGGCGACATCCTGGCGATCAGCCGCATCAAGGAAATCCACGCCCGCATCCCCAACACCCATCTGGTGATGCACGGTTCGTCGTCGGTGCCGCAGGAACTGCTGGAAGAAATCCGCAAGTTCGGTGGCGACATGAAGGAAACGTACGGCGTGCCCGTGGAAGAGATCCAGGAAGCCATCAAGTACGGCGTCCGCAAGATCAACATCGACACGGATATCCGTCTGGCGATGACCGGCGCGGTCCGCCGCTTCTTCGCGGAAAACCCGAGCAAGTTCGACCCGCGCGAGTTCCTGAAGCCGGCCCGCGAAGCCGCCAAGCTGGTGTGCAAGGCCCGCTACGTGGCATTCGGCTGCGAAGGCCAGGCCAGCAAGATCAAGCCGGTGACGCTGGTCGATGTCGCTGGCCAGTACAAGGCCGGCAAGCTCGCCCAGGTCGTGCAGTAATCGTAGTGCCGCCCCGTTGCGCGTCGTTCGCGCACGGGGCGATCGTTCTTCATGGGGCTTCGCATCGCGCACGAAGCCCCGCTTGTTTTCAGCCGCTGCCGCACTCTCATCATGTCCGACGCCCTCTACGAATCCTCCATCAAGTCCCTGCCGCTGCTCGGCCACGGCAAGGTCCGCGACAACTACGCCGTCGGCGATGACAAGCTGCTGATCGTCACGACCGATCGCCTGTCGGCCTTCGACGTCATCCTGGGCGAGCCGATCCCGGCCAAGGGCCGTGTGCTGAACCAGATGGCGAACTTCTGGTTCCGGAAGCTGGCGCATATCGTGCCGAACCACGAGACCGGGATCAGCGCCGAGAGCGTGGTGGCGCCGGGCGAGGTGGCCCAGGTGGAAGGCCGCGCCGTGGTGGTCAAGCGCCTGAAGCCGATCCTGGTGGAAGCCGTGGTGCGCGGCTACCTGGCCGGCAGCGGCTGGAAGGATTACCAGGCCACGGGCAAGGTCTGCGGCATCGAACTGCCAGCCGGCCTGCAGAACGCGCAGAAGCTGCCCGAACCGATTTTCACGCCGGCGGCCAAGGCCGAGATGGGCGAGCACGACGAGAACATCTCGTACGCCGAAGTCGAAGCCCGTATCGGCAAGGACCTGGCGGCGCAGATGCGCGACATCTCGATCCGCCTGTACAAGGAAGCAGCCGACTACGCCGCCACGCGCGGCATCATCATCGCCGACACCAAGTTCGAGTTCGGCCTGGACGAGAACGGCACGCTGACGCTGATGGATGAAGTGCTGACTGCCGATTCGTCGCGCTTCTGGCCGGCGGATTCGTATCAGGTGGGCACCAACCCGCCGTCGTTCGACAAGCAGTTCGTGCGCGACTGGCTCGAGGCCGTGCGCATCGACGGCAAGCCCTGGCCGAAGACCGCCCCGGCGCCCAAGCTGCCGGAAGACGTGGTGCAGAAGACCGCCGACAAGTACCGCGAGGCGCTGACGCGCCTGACCGGCGAAGAACTCCAGTAAGGAAGACCGAAGTGAGCAATGTATCGAAGCCGGTGGTCGGCGTGGTGATGGGCAGCAGTTCCGACTGGGACGTCATGCAGCACGCCGTGGCCATGCTCAAGGACTTTGGCGTGCCGTTCGAGGCCCAGGTGGTCTCCGCGCATCGCATGGCCGACGACATGTTCCGCTACGCCGAATCGGCGCGCAGCCGCGGCATCCGCGCGATCATCGCCGGTGCCGGCGGTGCCGCGCACCTGCCGGGCATGATCGCCGCCAAGACGATCGTGCCGGTGTTCGGCGTGCCCGTGCCGTCGAAGTACCTGCGCGGCGAGGATTCGCTGCTGTCGATCGTGCAGATGCCCAAGGGTGTGCCGGTGGCCACGTTCGCGATTGGTGAAGCCGGCGCGGCCAACGCGGCGCTGCACGCCATCGCCACGCTGGCCACGACCGACGAGGCACTGGCCACCGCACTCGAAGCGTTCCGCGCGAAGCAGACCGAGGCCGCGCGCGCCATGACGCTGCCCGTCTGATTTTTCCCGTATTCACCGCCGCCGGAAGTTATCCGCATGCCGACCGATATCCATCCCTACCTGTCCGAAGCCCACACGCCGGAGTCGCGCGCCGAATTCGGTGTCGATAACCCGAGCGCGCCGATCCTGCCGGGTGCCTGGCTCGGCATGCTCGGCGGCGGCCAGCTTGGCCGCATGTTCACGCATGCGGCGCAGGCGATGGGCTATCGCGTCTGCGTGCTCGATCCGGACCAGGACAGCCCGGCCGGCGCAGTGGCCGACCGTCATATCTGCGCCACCTATACCGACGAGGCCGCGCTGGCGGAGATGGGGAAGCTGTGCCAGGCGGTGAGCACGGAGTTCGAGAACGTGCCGTCGCTGTCGCTGGACCGGCTCGAGCAGTTGGGTGCGTTCGTGGCGCCGCGCGGCTATTGCGTGTCGATCGCGCAGAACCGCATCGGCGAAAAGAAGTTCTTCGCGGCGTGCGCGGACCGCACCGGCGTGCCGCCGGCCCCGCACTGGGTCATCCAGCATGATGCCGATGTGGACCAGGTGCCCGACCACGTGCTGCCCGGCATCCTGAAGACCGCGCGCATGGGTTACGACGGCAAGGGCCAGGCCCGCGTGAAGACGCGCGAGGACGTGCGCGCCGCATGGAATGCCATGCAGCACGTGCCGTGCGTGCTGGAGCAGATGCTGCCGCTGGCCTACGAGGTGTCGGTGCTGGCCGCGCGCGCTGCCGACGGCACGACCGCGACCTGGCCGCTGGCCGAGAACGTGCACCGCGACGGCATCCTGTTCTCGACGACGATGCCGTCCGAGAGCGTCTCCGCCGACATCGCGACCCGCGCGCGCGCGGCTGCCGCGACGATCGCTTCGGAAATGGGTTACGTCGGCGTGCTCTGCATCGAATTCTTCGTGCTGACCGATGGCACGCTGGTGGCCAACGAGATGGCCCCGCGCCCGCACAACTCGGGGCACATCACCATGGATGCCTGCGAGACCAGCCAGTTCGAGCAGCAGGTCCGCGCGATGGCCCGCCTGCCGCTGGGCAGCACGCGCCAGCACTCGTCCGGCAAGATGCTGAACCTGCTGGGCGATGCGTGGTTCGAGTTTGGCCTGGAGCGCACGCCCGCCTGGGACGAAGTGGTGGCCAAGCCGGGCACCAAGCTGCACCTGTACGGCAAGAACGATGCGCGCCCGTCGCGCAAGATGGGCCATGTGAACTGCGTGGGCGATCATGCCGAAGCGGCGGAGCTGGCCTTCGCCGCCGCCGCGCAGGCACTTCATATTCCGCTCTGAGAGCTTTCGATGTCTTCACGCATGCCCACGGCCGCCGAGCTGGACGAAGCCGTCCGCCTGCTCGAGGCGGGCCAGCTGGTCGCCTTTCCGACCGAAACCGTCTACGGGCTCGGCGCTGATGCCGAGAACCCCGAGGCCGTGGCGCGCATTTTTGCCGCAAAGGGCCGGCCGTCCAACCATCCCGTCATCGTGCACGTGGTGGATGGCGCCGACGTGGGCTACTGGGCCGAAGTCGTGCCCGAGGCCGCGCAAAAGCTGATCGATGCCTTCTGGCCCGGTCCGCTGACGATCATCCTCAAGCGCGCCGCGCACATCCCCGCGGCGGTGGCTGGCGGCCAGGACAGCCTGGGGCTGCGCTGCCCGTCGCATCCGGTCGCGCAGGCCCTGCTGTCGCGCTTTCGCCGTGGCCGCGGCGGCATTGCGGCGCCGTCCGCCAACAAGTTCGGCCAGGTCAGCCCAACCACGGCCGAGCACGTGCGTGATGAATTCGCCGGTACGGTCTATGTGCTGGAAGGGGACGGCGTGGATGTCGGGATCGAATCGTCGATCGTCGACCTGTCGCGTCTGGACGAGGTGGGGCCGGTCTTGCTGCGTCCCGGCGCGATCACGGCGGCGATGATGGCCGAGGTGCTCGGCACGTTGCCGTTGCCGCCCGATGCCGCCGCGCCGCGCGCATCGGGCACGCTCAAGGCCCACTACGCGCCGCGCACCACGCTGACGCTGGCGCAGGCCACATCGCTGCCCGACTACCTGCACGCGCTACCCGCCGATGGCCGCCTGGCCTGGGTGGGCCGCGCGGCGGCCAGCGACGATGCGCGCTGCGTGTTCGTGCAGGCACCGGCCACGCCGGACGCCTACGCGCATGAGCTCTACCGCCTGCTACGCCGGCTCGACAAGGAAGGATTCAACCGCCTGGTATTCGAGCCGCTGCCCGATACGCCCGAATGGGATGGCGTGCGCGACCGGCTGGGCCGCGCCGCGGCGGCGTTCGAGGCGTAATCGCCTCGCCCGGGCTGGCGCAGCGGATCGCCGCTGCCGCCGGCCCGACTTCTCCCCGCCCTCAGGGCGCGCCGCGATACACCCACTGCATCAACGCATCATGCGCTTCCTGCGCGGCCGAGGCGTTCGGGTGGTTGATGTAGGCCACCACCACGTAGCGTTCCCCGTTCAGTGCGTCGACATATCCGGCCAGCGCGCGCACGTCCTGCAGCGTGCCGGTCTTCAGGTAGGCATTGCCGGCCGCATTGGCGCGCGTCAGGCGGTTGCGCAGCGTGCCATCCACGCCGAGGATCGGCAGGGAATCCAGCAGTGTCGGGCCGACGTTGCTGGCCAGCGCCTGCTGCAGCAGGCGCGCCATGTCGTAGGCGCTGATCCGTTCCTCGCGCGACAGGCCCGAGCCGTTTTCCAGCACCAGTCCCGGCATGTCCAGTCCCTGCCGCGTCAGCCAGCGCTGGATCACGCGTGAAGAACGCGCCGTGCTGGCCGGGCCGCTGCGATCGATCTCCGCGCCGATGGTCAGGAACAGCTGGCGCGCCATCACGTTGTTCGAGTACTTGTTGATGTCGCGGACGATATCGCCCAGCGGCAGCCCGTAGTGGCGGGCCAGCAGGAAGGCGTTGCGCGGCACCGCGCCGCTGCGCAGCGCCGGCTGGTGCGTGAAGCGGCCGCCGGCCTGCTGCCATTCGGCCACGAATCCGCCCCAGATAAAGTCGCTGTGCGACAGCGTGGCTAGGTTGATGATGTGCTCGCCGCAGTCCGTCGAGTAGCTGCCGTCAAACGCGGCGACGATGGAGCCGTCCGGCTGCGGCGTGATATTCGGGTTGGCGCGCGTGCGCCAGTCGCCGCAACGCCCATTGGTCAGCGTCAGGCGATTGTCGACGCGCAGTTGCGCGAGTGCCGGCGTGACCGCGACATCGACCGTGCGATTGGCCGCGTCGGGCGTAATCGTGAAGGAGAGCGTCTTGAAGGCGTACAGCAGCGCGTCCGGATTGACGTTGTAGGCGCGCTGGGTCTCGCCGTCGATGGTGTACGTGCCGTCAGTGCCATCGGCAAAGAAGCTGCGGTCCAGCACGAGGTCGCCATTGATGGTCGTCGCGCCGGCATTGCGCGCGGTGGTCACCAGCTTGGCCATTTCTTCCGGCACGAGCTTCGGGTCGCCACGACCGCGCAGGTAGACGTTGCCGTTGACGGTGCCGTCGGCCCCCGGCTGGTTGTCGGCATACAGCGAGGTCAGCCAGCGGTAGTCGGGCCCCAGCAACTGCAGGCCGGCGAACGTCGTGACCAGCTTCATCGTCGAGGCCGGATTCATCGGCGTTTCCGCATTCCAGCTCACCCGCGCCTGCGGCGCGCCGACCTTGACGACGTAGAAGCTGGCGGCCGACAGCGGCACGTGGGCACGGCGCAGCCCGGCAGTGACCGCAGCGGGCAGGCCGGTCCGCGAGGCCGCCGGATCGGCGGCTTCGGTGGCGCTGACGCGCTGGACGGATGCGGACTTGGCGGTGGCGGAGGCCTTGACGGCGTGGGCGGGAGGCTTGGCTTGCGCGGCGGAGAGGCCGAAGGCGAGCAGCAGGGTGGCCGTGACGACGGGCGTCAGGCTGCGGCGGAACAAGGACGGGCGATTTGGCATGGCGAGCATGTTAACGCATGCCTCGTGCCGCGCGGATGACGTAATACGGGGGCTTCGCGGTTCAATTCGACAACGAAGTCGGCCACACGCCGCGCCGCGCGGCGCGGATGCCTAGCTGACCGACTGGCAGTCGCGCGGCGTGGCGTTCGGGATCGGGAAGATCGCGTCGTAGACCCAGTTGTAGATCAGCGCGTAGACCATGTAGAAGCCGGCCACTGCGATGTCCATGATGAAGGCATCGATCAGGCTGATGTCGAGGTACCAGGCCACCCCCGGCAGGAACACCAGCAGCAGGCCGCCTTCGAACAGGATCGCGTGCAACACGCGGATGGCTGGCGTCTTCCTGAGCTGGCCGGTGACGCGCAGCATCGCCTTGTCGAACATCAGGTTGTAGACGTAGTTCCAGATTGCGGCGATCAGCGACGCCACGGCGCCGATCAGGCCCATCTGGTGCAGCGCGAAGCCGAACACCCAGCTGGCCAGCGGGGCGAAGGCCATCAGCCCGATCAGCTCGAAGCCAATGGTGTGGCGAATCCGGTCTCCGGTGGTGCGCATGGATCTCTCCTGCCGATTACGGCGTTAAAGCGGGGTGGCATGGAACGTCAAACAATGGGTGCCATTCTATCGGCGAGACAGCTGGACACAAGTTGGATACCATCGCCAAAACCGATGGTTTGCGGGAAATGCAAAGGAGTGCGCACATGAGCCTGTCTATCGATCAGCTGCAAGCCTTTGTGGCGGCCGCCGAGAGCGGTTCGTTTTCCGCCGCCGCCCGGCAGCTCGGCAAGGCGCAATCGGTGATCAGCGCCGCCGTGGCCAACCTGGAGATCGACCTCGACAACGCGCTGTTCGACCGCAGTGCCCGCTACCCGGTGCTGACGCCGGCCGGCGAGCGCCTGCTGGTGGAAGCGCGCGTGATCCTGGAGCGCTGCGAACATTTTCGCGGCGTGGCCAAGAGCCTGGGGGAGGGCGTGGAGTCGCGCCTGACGCTGGCGGTGGACGAGCTCTATCCCGAGGAAACGCTCGGCGTGCTGCTGGAGGAGTTCTCGCAGCGCTTTCCCTCGGTGGAGCTGGAGCTGCTGTTTCCGCTGATGGAGGACGTCAGCCGCCTGGTGCTGAGCCAGTGCGCAGACCTCGGCATCATGTGGCGGCAGGAGGTATTGCCGCCGGAGCTGGCATTCCACGCGCTGGGCTGGGTGCCGATGCCGATCATCTGCGCGCCGGACCATCCGCTGGCCGCGCAGTCTCGCGTCGACTTCGAGGAGCTGAAGCGCTATCGGCAGCTGATGGTGGCCACGCGCAGCGACAGCGAGGAGAAGAAGCGCCTGCGCGTGGCGGCGGAGGTCTGGTGGGTGGAAAGCCAGTGGGTCATCGTCGAACTGGTCAAGCGGCGGTTGGGCTGGGCCTTCGTGCCGTGGCACATCGTCGCGAATTCCCCGGCCGCGGCACAACTGGTGTCGCCGCAACTGGCGTTCCAGGACCAGGACTGGCCCGTGGCGATGGAACTGGTGTGGCACAAGCAGCGCCCGCTGGGCAAGGCCGCCACGTGGCTGCGGGAGCGGGTCAGCCAGCTGCCGCTGCCCGTGCCGGCACAGCGGTAACCGGACTGGCCTATTGCGGCGTGCCCGTTGCGGCCGGCGGCGTGTCGGTCTTGCCTACTGCCACATCCGGCGCATGCCAGCCGCCGCCAAGCGCCTTGATTAGCGTGACGGCCGAGGTGTACTGGCGGCCCGTGATCGATAGTGCCGTGCGTTCCGCCGTGTACGCGGCAGTCTGCGCGGTCAGCACATCGAGCAGCCCGGCGGTGCCGGCCTTGTAGCGGTTGTTGACCAGCGCCAGCGCTTCGCGTGCGGAGCGCAAGGCGTCGTTCTGCACCGTGGATTCTTCCTCCAGCAGGCGCGCGGCCGCAAGGTTGTCTTCCACCTCCTGGAACGCGCCCAGCACGGTCTGGCGATAGTTGGCCACGGTCTGGTCGTAGGCGGCCACCGCCTGCGCCTTGGCTGCGCCGCGCAGGCCGCCATCGAATACCGTACCGGCCAGTCCGGCGCCTACCGACCAGATGCGGTCCGGCAGCGAGAGCCAGCGCGCCAGCGTACTGGCCGTCAGCCCGCCCGTGGCGGACAGCGACAGCGTCGGGTAGTAGGCCGCCTGCGCCACGCCGATTTCGGCATTGGCCGATGCCATGCGCCGTTCCGCCGCTCCGATGTCCGGCCGGCGCTCCAGCAATTGCGATGGCACGGCCACGGGCACGCGCGGGATCGCGGTGCTCGTGTCCACGGTGGCCATCGTCAGGTCAGCTGGCGGCTTGCCCACCAGCACGGCGATCGAATGTTCGAGCTGCGCGCGTGTGATCCGGATGTCGATCTGCTGCGCCTGCGCGGACTTGAGCTGCGTCTCCGACTGCAGCACGTCGGAGCGCTGCGCGGTGCCGGCCTTGTACTGGTTCTGCACGAGTTGCAGGGACTTGGCGTAGTCGGCCACGGTGCGGTCTAGCAGCGCGCGCTGGGCGTCGGCGATGCGCAGCAGGAAGTAGCTCTGCGCGAGCGTGGCCTGCGTGGATAGCAGCGTCGCGGCGAGGTCGGCCTGGCTGGCCTGGGCGCCGGCGTCGGCGGATTCCACCTGCCGGCGGATGCGGCCCCAGACATCGATTTCCCACGTGGCGGACAGCGTGGCGCTTTGGCCGTTGATGATGCTGCTGCTGGAGCCAGAGGCGCCGCGCGACACGCCTGCCTGTGCACCGATCACGGGAAAGAAGCCGGCCCGCGCCGCCGCCAGCGCTGCCGCGGCCTGGCGATACTGGGCCTCGGCCGCCTTGATGTTCTGGTTGGACACCTGCACTTGCGACATCAGGTCGTCGAGCGCCGGATCGCCGAAGACGCGCCACCAGTCGGGGCGCGACATCGCATCCTGCGGCTCGGCCGTTTTCCAGTCGCCCGTCCACGCGGGCATTGCATCGCTGGCTTCCTTGAATGCCTGCGGCACGGGCGCGTCGGGGCGCTTGTAGTCGGGGCCGACGGCGCAGCCGGCCAGCAGCGAGCAGGCCAGCGCCAGCGCTGTGACGCCGTGGAGCGGGCGCGACAGCAGGGGGCGGGGCAGAAGCGGGCGGAGAGTGTGGATCATGGCAATCGCCTTCAGTGTTCAAGTCGCGGCGCGGTGGTGTCCGGATTCCGGCGCGCGCGGCGGCGTTCGCGCCAGGCCCCGACCTTCAGGCGCCAGCGGTCAAGCGTCAGGTACACGACGGGCGTGGTGTAGAGCGTCAGCAACTGGCTGACCACCAGGCCGCCGACGATGGAGATGCCCAGCGGCGCGCGCAGCTCCGCGCCGTCGCCACGTCCAATCGCCAGCGGGACGGCACCGAGCAGCGCCGCCATCGTCGTCATCAGGATCGGGCGGAAGCGCAGCAGGCAGGCGCGATGGATGGCATCGCGCGGGCTCATGCCATCACGCCGTTCGGCATCGATGGCGAAGTCGATCATCATGATCGCGTTCTTCTTGACGATGCCGATCAGCAGGATCACGCCGATCAGCGCGATGATGCTGAATTCCGTCTTGAACGCCAGCAGCGCCAGCAGCGCGCCTACCCCCGCAGACGGCAGCGTGGAGAGGATCGTCAGCGGGTGCACGTAGCTTTCATAGAGGATGCCCAGCACGATGTAGATCGTGATCAGCGCGGCCAGGATCAGGAGCGGCTGGCTCTTGAGCGAATCCTGGAACGCCTTGGCGCCACCCTGGAAGTTGGCTTGCAGCGTCTCCGGCGCGCCGATCTTCGCCATGGCGCCCTTGATGGCGTCGGTGGCCTCGGACAGCGAGTAGCCCTCGGCCAGGTTGAAGGAGATCGTCGACGCGGCAAACTGCCCCTGGTGGTTGACACCCAGCGGCGTGCTGGTGGGCACCACGCGCGCGAACGCGGAGAGCGGCACGCGCCGGCCGCCGCCGGTGACCACGTAGATGTCCTGCAGCGCGTGCGGCCCCTGCAGGTATTCCTGGCTCAGTTCCATCACCACGCGGTACTGGTTGAGCGGGTGATAGATCGTCGATACCAGGCGCTGGCCGAAGGCGTCGTTGAGGACCGCATCCACCTGCTGCGCGGTGACGCCGAGCTTCGAAGCCGTATCGCGATCAATGAACACCGAGGTCTGCAAGCCCTTGTCGTTGGTGTCGGTGTCCACGTCCTCGATGCCCTTCAGGTTGGTCAGCGCCGCGCGCACCTTGGGCTCCCACGTGCGCAGCGTTTCCAGGTCGTCGGACTGCAGCGTGAACTGGTACTGCGAACTGCTCTGGCGGCCGCCAATGCGGATGTCCTGCACCGATTGCAGGAACAGATTCGCGCCGGGTTCCTTGGCCAGTTTCACGCGCAGCCGGGCGATGATCGCATCGGCGGTTTCCGCGCGTTCGGACAGCGGCTTGAGCGTGACGAACATCTGCCCGGTGTTGCGCTGCGAGCCACCCGTGAAGCCCGTGACGTTGACCACGGCCGGATCGGACTGGACGATGCGGATGAAATTGTCAAGCTTGATGCGCATGGCCTGGAACGACGTGGCCTGGTCCGCGCGGATAAAGCCGATCAGCCGGCCGGTGTCCTGCTGCGGGAAGAATCCCTTGGGCACGATCACGTACAGCCAGACGTTCAGCGCCACCGTGGCCAGCAGCACCAGCCAGACGATGGCGCTGTAGCGCAGCGCCACGGCCAGCGTGCGCGCATAGCCATCATGCAGCCAGGTGAAGGCACGCTCGCTGGCGTGGTAGAAGCGGCCGCGCTTCTCCTCCGGCACCGGGCGCAGCAGGCGCGCGCACATCATCGGCGTGGTGGTCAGCGAGACCACGAGCGACACGAGAATCGCCACGGACAGCGTGATCGCGAATTCCTGGAACAGCCGGCCCACGATGCCGCCCATCATCAGCAGCGGAATGAATACCGCGATCAGCGACAGGCTCATCGACAACACGGTAAAGCCCACCTCGCGTGCGCCGCGCAGCGCAGCGGCCTTCGGCTTCATGCCGGCCTCGATGTGGCGCGAGATGTTCTCCAGCACCACGATCGCGTCATCCACCACGAAGCCGGTGGCGATCGTCAGCGCCATCAGCGAAAGGTTGTTGAGCGAGAACCCCGCGAGGTACATCACCGAGAACGTGCCCACCAGCGACACCGGCACGGCGACGCTGGGGATCAGGGTGGCGCGCACGTTGCGCAGGAACAGGAACACCACCATGATGACTAGCGCCACCGAGATCATCAGCGTGCGCTCCACCTCGCGCAGCGATGCGCGGATGGTGGGCGTGCGATCCATCATTACGTCCATCGCGATCGCGGCCGGAATCATCTTGCGCAGCTGCGGCAGCATCTCGTTGACGCGGTCCACGGTCTCGATGATGTTGGCGCCCGGCGAGCGATTGAGCACCAGCAGCACGGACGGCTTGCCGTTGGCGGAGCCCGCGTTGCGGATGTCCTGCACGGAGTCCACGACGTTGGCCACGTCCTGCAGCCGGATCGGCACCGCGAACGCATTCGGCCCCGAGGTGGCGTTGTTGCCGCCGGTGGCGCCCGTGCTGATCGTGGTGGTGCCGCTGCTGGTGGTGATCGTGGTCGTGGTGATGCCGTTGACCGTTTTCGTGCTCACGCCGCCACCCGCGGTGGCGTTGGCGGTGCTGGCTATCAGCGCGCCTGCCGATGCCGACGAGAACGTGCCCGGCGTGGCGTAGCGGATGATCAGCGGCATGTAGTCCTTGGCCGCCATCGCCTGGTCGTTGGCGTAGACCTGCCAGTTGTTGACGTTGTTCTCCAGCACGCCCAGCGGACGGTTGGCGTTGGTCGCGCTGATCGTGTTGCGCACGTCCTCCAGCGCGATGCCGTACTTGTTCAGTGCCGTGGGATTCAGCTCCACGCGCACGGCCGGCAGCGACGCGCCGCCGATCGTCACCTGGCCCACGCCTTCGATCTGGGAGAGCTTCTGCGCCAGGACCGTGGACGCCGCGTCATACAGCTGGCCGCGCGTCATGGTAGGCGAGGTCAGCCCGATGATCATGATCGGCGCGTCGGCCGGGTTGACCTTGCGATACGTCGGGTTGTTCGGCAGGCTCGTGGGCAGCGTGGCGCGCGAGGCATTGATGGCGGCCTGCACGTCGCGGGCCGCGCCGTCGATATTGCGCGACAGGTCGAACTGCAGCGTCACGCGCGTCGAACCCAGCGAGCTGCTCGAGGTGATCTCGTTGACACCGGCGATGGTGCCCAGCGCGCGTTCGAGCGGCGTGGCCACGGTGGCGGCCATCGTCTCCGGGCTGGCGCCCGGCAGCGAGGCCGATACCGAGATCGTGGGAAAGTCCACCTGCGGCAGGGGCGAGACCGGCAGCAGCCGCAGCGCGGCCAGGCCCGCCAGCAGGATGCCGATGGTCAGCAGCGCGGTGGCGACCGGGCGATGGATGAAGGCGGCCGACAGGTTCATCAGACGCCAGGCTCCTGCGGACGCGGGGTCGCGGGCGTACCGCCGGGGCCCGTGCTGCCGCCCTCGTTGCTGCCCTCGTCGCCACCCTCGTCCGGATCGCCGAAGCGGCGGCGGCGCCAGTCCTTCAGGCGGTACGCCACGCGGTCGAACGCCAGGTAGATCACCGGCGTGGTGAACAGCGTGAGCACCTGGCTGACCAGCAGGCCACCGACCATCGTCACGCCCAGCGGCCGACGCAGCTCCGAACCGATGCCCGTGCCCAGCATCAGCGGCAGGGCGGCCAGCAGCGCGGCCATCGTCGTCATCATGATCGGGCGGAAGCGCAGCAGGCAGGCCTGGAAGATCGCTTCCCGGGGGGGCATGCCGCCTTCGCGCTCGGCCTCCAGCGCGAAGTCGATCATCATGATGGCGTTCTTCTTGACGATACCGATCAGCAGGATGATGCCGATGATCGCGATGATGCCGAGGTCCTGTCCGGACACCAGCAGCGCCAGCAGCGCGCCCACGCCCGCGGACGGCAGCGTGGAGAGGATCGTCACCGGGTGGATCGTGCTCTCGTAGAGCACGCCCAGCACGATATACATCGTGATCACGGCAGCCAGGATCAGCCACAGCGTATTGGACAGCGAGGCGCGGAACGCCAGCGCGGCGCCCTGGAACTCCGTGGCCATCGAGATCGGCAGGCCCAGTTCGTTCTCCACCTTGGTGATCTTGTCGACGGCGGCACCCAGCGATTCGCCCGGCGCCAGGTTGAACGAGATCGTCGCGGCGGGGAACTGGCCCTGATGGTTGATCACCAGCTGGCCGGTGCGCTCGCTGATGCGCGCGATCGAACCCAGCGGGACCTGGCCGCCCGAGGACGACGGCAGGCGCAACTCCGCCAGCGACTGCGGGCTGGTGCGGAACTGCGGCATGGTCTCCAGCACCACGCGGTACTGGCTTGCCTGCGTGAAGATCGTGGAAATGAGCCGCTGGCCGAATGCGCTGTAGAGTGCGCTGTCGATCACGGCGGTGGTGATGCCGAAGCGCGCCGCGGCGTCGCGGTCGATCTCCACGAATGCGCGCAGGCCATTGTTCTGCTGGTCGCTGGCCACGTCGCGCAATTCGGGTGCCTGCCGCAGCCGCTCCACGAGCTTGGGCACCCATTCGGCCAGCACGGCCGGATCGGGGTCTTCCACGGTGAACTGGTACTGCGTGCGCGAGACGCGGTCTTCGATGGTCAGGTCCTGCACCGGCTGCATGTAGAGCGCGACGCCGCCGAGCTTTTGCACCGAATCCTGCAGGCGTTGCGTGATGACTTCCATCGAGTCACGCTCGTCCTTGGGCTTCAGGTTGATCAGCATGCGCCCGGCATTCAGCGTGGTATTGGTGCCGTCCACCCCGATGAACGATGACACGCTGGCCACGGCCGGGTCTTCCAGGATCACCTTCTGCACGGCCTCCTGCTTGCGGCCCATGGCGGAGAACGAGGTGGTCTGGGCGGCCTCTGTGATCGCCTGGATCACGCCGGTGTCCTGCACCGGGAAGAAGCCCTTGGGCACCAGCAGGTAGAGCACGCCAGTCAGCACCAGCGTGGCCACGGCCACGACGAGTGTGGCGGGCTGGCGATCGAGCACCCATTCCAGCGCGCGGCCGTAGCGGCGGATCACGCTGTCGAAGAAGCGGCCCGTGGCGAGATGGAAGCGCGACAGCTTTTCTTCGGGCACGTGGTGCAGCAGGCGCGCGCACATCATCGGCGTCAGCGTCAGCGAGACCACGGCCGAGATCAGGATCGACACCGCCAGCGTGATGGCGAACTCGCGGAACAGCCGGCCGACCACGTCGCCCATGAACAGCAGCGGAATCAGCACGGCCACCAGCGAGAACGTCAGCGAGATGATGGTGAAGCCGATCTGTTTGGAGCCCTTGAGCGCCGCTTCCATCGGGGAGTCACCTTCCTCGATGTAGCGCATGATGTTCTCGATCATCACGATGGCGTCGTCGACCACGAAGCCCGTGGCGATGGTCAGCGCCATCAGCGTGAGGTTGTTGATCGAGAACCCGGCCATGTACATCACGCCGAAGGTGCCGACCAGCGACAGCGGCACGGCCACGCCCGGGATGATCGTGGCCGGCACGTTGCGCAGGAAGACGAAGATCACCATCACCACGAGGGCGACGGCCAGCAGCAGCTCGAATTCGACGTCCTCCACGGAAGCGCGGATGGTGGTGGTCCGGTCGGTCAGCTGCTGCACATGCACGGACGCCGGCAGCGACAACTGAAGCTGCGGCAGCAGCGTCTTGATGCGGTTCACCACCTCGATCACGTTGGCGCCCGGCTGGCGCTGGATGTTCAGCACGATGGCCGGCTTGGCGTTGGCCCACGCGGCCAGGCGGCTGTTCTCGGGGCCATCGACGATATCGGCCACGTCCGTGATGCGGATCGGCGCGCCGTTCTGGTAGCCGATGATGATCTGGCGATACTCGTCGGCGGACTTGAGCTGGTCGTTGGCGTCGATCGTGGAGGCGCGTGCGGGGCCGTCGAAGCTGCCCTTGGCGCCGTTCACGTTGGCGCTGCCGATGGCGGTGCGCAGGTCGTCGATCGACATGCCGAGCGAGGCCAGTGCGGTCGGGTTGGCCTGGATGCGCACGGCGGGCCGCTGGCCGCCGCTGATCGTGACGAGGCCCACGCCCTGGATCTGCGAGATCTTGGCCGCCACGCGCGTATCGACCATGTCCTGCAGCTTGGGCAGCGGCAGGGTGTCGGACGTCATCGCCAGCGTCATGATCGGCGCATCGGCCGGGTTGACCTTGCTGTAGACCGGCGGCATCGGCAAATCGGCCGGCAGCAGGTTGCCGCCGGCGTTGATGGCGGCCTGGACTTCCTGCTCGGCCACGTCGAGCGAGAGCGTCAGTTCGAACTGCAGCGTGATGACTGACGCGCCACCCGAGGACGACGACGACATCTGCTTGAGGCCCGGCATCTGGCCGAACTGGCGCTCGAGCGGCGCGGTGACCGACGACGTCATCACGTCCGGGCTGGCGCCCGGATACAGCGTGGTGACCTGGATGGTCGGGTAGTCCACCTCCGGCAGCGCGGACAGCGGCAGCAGGCGGAACGCGACCAGCCCGGACAGCAGGATGGCCACCATCAGCAGCGCCGTGGCGACTGGCCGCTCGATGAAAATGCGTGAGGGATTCATGCCGCTTCTCGACTCCTCGCTGCGCGCTTACTGCTGCGGACGCTGGCCGACGCCCGCGCCGGGGTTGGCCGCGGGGTTGGCTGGCGTGGTCGCCGCCGGGTTCTGGCTGGCATCCGCGTCGCGGTGGCGGCGACGCTCGCCTCCCTGGGCTGCGCCCTGGGTTGCGCCGGACTCGCTGGCAGCGCCGTGTGCGCCACTGGCCCCGCCACCACCGTCGCGGCGACGTCCGCGGCCACGCGGCGCCGACGCCGGCGTCAGCTGCGCCGCACGGGCGGCCGGGTCCACCGCCTCCACGGTCATGCCTTCCTTGAGCCGGTCCGCGCCGTCCACCACGACGCGATCGCCCGGCTCCAGGCCCTTCATCACGGCGGTATGACTGCCATCGCCCGGGCCCAGCGTGACGACCTGCACCTTGACCTTGCTGTCATCGGTCACCACGTAGACGAAGGTGCCCTGTTGGCCGCGCTGGATGGCCGCCACCGGGATCACGGTGGCGTCTTCCAGTGTATCGACGCGCGTGCGCACATTCACGAACTGGTTGGGGAACAGCATGCCGTCCGCGTTCGGGAAGATCGCCTTGAGCTTGACGGTGCCGGTGGTGGTGTCGATCTGGTTGTCGGTGGTCAGCAGCGCCCCTTCGCCAAGCTGGTTGCGCGCCTGGCGGTCCCAGGCCTGCACGGGCAGCTTCTCCCCGGCGTTGAGTTTCTTCAGGACCGCGGGGAGATTGTCTTCGGGGATCGTGTAGAGCACGGCGATGGGCTGGATCTGGGTGATCAGCGCGATGCCGTTGGTGTCGCTGGTGCTGACGATGTTGCCCGGGTCCACCTGGCGCAGGCCGATGCGGCCGGAGTTCGGCGCCACGATGCGCGTGTAGCCCAACTGCAGGCGGGCGTTATCCACGTTGCCCTGATCGGTCTTCACCACGCCTTCGTACTGGCGCACCAGTGCGTCCTGGGTATCCACCTGCTGGCTGGAGATCGAGTCCTGCAGCAGCAGTGTCTTGTATCGCTTCTGGTCCAGGCGCGCGTTCTGCAACAACGCCTGGTCGCGCGCCAGCTGGCCCACGGCCTGATCCAGCGCGGCCTGGAACGGGCGCGGGTCGATCTCCGCCAGCACGTCGCCGGCCTTGACCATCTGGCCTTCCTTGAACAGGACCTTCAGCAGCGGGCCGGACACCTGGGCGCGCACGGTGACATTGGTCACGGGCGTCACGTTGCCCAGTCCGTTGAGCACCACGTCCATGTTGCGGCGGGCCACGGTGTTGACGACGACTGGCGAGCGCGGCTGCGCACCCGGGCCTCCGGGGCTACCGGGGCCCCCGGCCCCATTCCGCCGGCCCGCCCCCATCGCGCCGCTGGCGCCGCCAGCCGCCGCGGCTGCCGCCGGGTCCTGTGCGGCCTTGCGGTGGCTGTGCCAGTACCAGCCGGCACCGGCCAGGACGACGATGACGGCGGCAGCAATCCAGGTGCGGCGGCGCCGGGCGGGACCCTGGGGCGGGGTGGGCGGAGTGGGCGGAATAGATTGACCTTGTTCGGGGTTGGACATGACCGGGATCCTGGGGACGGCACGACGAAAAAAGACGTGCCAACGGTGTTCGCACGGAGTCTGGACGGCGAAGTTGCAGCAGTATGCCGCATCGTGCCGGACGGGCGTCCCGCCGTCCGGGGGATGGCGTCGGTCCGGGAATCCGGGTGTGCGGGGTAAGCTGCCGCGCCATGGCCTGAAGGATAATGTGCCGCCGTCACCCCACGTATTTCGTGGCTTCCCGGTTTTATTACAGCGGATTACGATGGGCCCGGGTGTAACCTCCGGAAACAAAACGGCCGACCCGAATTGCCATGTCGCGCGCCCGGCCTGACTATCATGTGCCTATGCGAACGAACCAGCCTACCCAGATCCTCGTCGTCGACGACGATCCCGAATTGCGCGACCTGCTGCGCGAATACCTGACCAGCCAGGGCTTTGCCGTATCGGTGCTGCACGATGGCGACGGGCTGCAGGCGCGCCTGGAGCGCGAGCGCCCGGCGCTGATCGTGCTGGACCTGATGATGCCCAAGGTCGATGGGCTGACGGCGCTGCGCAACCTGCGCGCCAAGAACGACGATATTCCGGTGATCCTGCTGACCGCACGCAGCGACGAGATCGACCGCATCGTCGGCCTGGAGATCGGCGCCGACGACTACCTGGGCAAGCCGTTCTCGCCGCGCGAGCTGCTGGCGCGCATCAATGCGGTGCTGCGCCGCAAGCTGGCCCGCCCCGCTGCCGCGCCCGAGGACCGCGAGTCGATCGCCTTCGGGCCGTTCCGCGTGAATTTCCGCCAGCGCTCGCTGATCCGCAGCGGCCAGGCGGTGTCGATCAGCGACACGGAGTTTGCGCTGCTGAAGCTGCTGCTGATGCATCCGCTGGAGGTGCTTTCCCGTGAACGCATCGTCGAACTGATGTACGGCAGCGCCAGCGGCATCAGTGACCGCGGCATCGACGTGCAGATCTGGCGCCTGCGCCGCCTGCTGGACGAAGACGCGCAGCGTCCCCGTTATATCCAGACCGTACGCGGGCGTGGCTACACGTTTGTGCCGGACGAAGCCGAGGACAGCATTCCCCAATGAAGCTGAGGATCGATACCCTGTTCGGCCGCATGGCGCTGCTGATTGCGGCCGTGCTGGTGATCAGCCATTTTTCCTGGCTGGCGATCCTGCGCATGGACCGCCGCCAGCAGCAGGTCGACTATTCGGTCGAGCAGATGATTTTCCAGTTGCAGAGCATCGAGCGCGCGCTGGATGCCAGGCCGCCGGCGGCGCTGCCGAGCCTGGTGGAGGTGGCGGACAATGCCGCGGCGGAAGAACATGCCGCGGTGCCGCAGGGTGGCCGGCCGCGCCGCCTGGTGGAGCAGTTCATCGGCCGCCTGCCGCCGGGCACGCAGATCCGGCTGGAAGACGAGGCCACGCCGCGCTTGTGGATCAAGTTGCCGACGCGAAACAAGTGGATCGCCATGCCGATCCTGTGGGTCCACAATCCGCCACCGGATAACCGGCTGGTGCCGGGCGTGGTGCTGGTGGTCGGGGTGGCGATCCTGTTCGCGCTGCTGGTGGCGTGGCAGATCCAGCGCCCGGTGCGTGACATGGCCGAGGCGGCCGAGCAGCTCTCGCGCCAGCACATCGTGAAGCCGTTGCGCGAGCGGGGTCCGCATGAGCTGCGGCAGCTGATCGTGCGATTCAACCGCATGGTGGGGGATCTGGCGCGCATCGACCAGGAGCGCAACACGATGCTGGCCGGCATCGCCCATGACCTGAAGACACCGCTGGCGCGGCTGCGGCTGCGCGCCGAGATGCTGGCCGACCCGAAGGCCGCGGCCGGGGTGACGCGCGACGTAGAATCGATGTCCGCCATCGTCGAGCAGTTCCTGAGCTTTGCGCAGAGTAGCGAGCCGACGGCTCGTCCGGTGCCTGTCGACAAGCGCATCGGGGAGCTGGCGGCGTCGCTGCTGGAGCAGGACCGCACCGTGGTGCTGGAACTGGCTGCGGGTGACGGCTTCCGCATGATCGCCACGCAACTCGACCGCATCGTCGGCAACCTGGTCGACAACGCCTACGCCTACGGCGCGCCACCCGTGTATGTGGCCACCGGGCGGACGCAGGAAGGCTGGCGGCTGACGGTGGAGGATCAGGGGCCGGGGATTCCGGAAGAGGCGATGGACCGCGTGACGTTGCCGTTCGTGCGGCTGGATCCGGCCCGTGGCGGCAACGCCCACTCGGGGCTGGGGCTGGCGATCGTGGACAGGCTGGTGCGCCAGGCCGGCGGGCGGCTGGCGCTGCTCAACCGGCCCGAAGGCGGGCTGCGTGTGGAAATGGTGTTTCCGTTTGCTGCGATGGCCCAGGCAGCCTAAGAGGCTGTTTCAAAAAGATCCTGGCGTCGTTGCCGGGGTTGCCACATTCGCTTGCCGTACCACTTGTATGGAGTCTGCGGCCGCGCCCTTGCAGGGCGCGCATGCGCTGACGGATCGCATGCGATCCGAAACCCCCGCTCCGCCCTAGCCAGGACCGCTTCGTTTCATTTTGAAACAGCCTTTAATTAGCCGGGCTTTTTCTTGTCGCCGATGCGGCTTTCCTTGCCGGCCAGCAGCTTGGCGATATTTGCGCGGTGTCGCACGATCAGCAGCACGCTGATCACGAAGATGGCGCCCGTCACGATATCCACGCCGAACATCAGCACGTAGAAGAACGGGGCGAAGATCGCCGCCACCAGCGCGGCCAGCGACGAGTAGCGGAAGAAGAACGCGATGATCAGCCAGGTGGCCAGCGTGCCGGCGCCCAGGATCGGGTCGATCGCCAGCAGGATACCGGCCGCCGTGGCAACACCCTTGCCGCCGGCAAAGCGATGGAACACGGGGAACAGGTGACCCAGGAACACGGCGACCGCGACCAGCGCGATGCCGGAATCCTCCAGGCCATACGCCGGGCCGAAGTGCCTGGCCAGCCAGACCGCCAGCCAGCCCTTCAGGCCGTCGCCAATCAGCGTCAGGATGGCCGCCTTCTTGTTGCCCGTGCGCAGCACATTGGTGGCGCCGGGGTTGCCGGAGCCATAGCTGTGCGGGTCCGGCAACCCCATGAGTTTGCTGACCACGACGGCGAAGGACACCGACCCGATCAGGTAGGCGATGACGGCGAATAGAAGGTTGATCATTGCGGGAAATCTGGCAGATTTTCAGTTTGGCGCGATTGTAGCGCGCCGGCGAGGTCGCCAACTCCGTGACTTCCCCAATATCGCGCGGCGTGGCGCCCGAATCCTGTCCGGCGGCGTCCGGACGGGCGTTTTGCCGGCAACCGCCGGGCAGGCGGCCGGCAGCTTGTTTAATATGCATGCATATCGCGCGGCTGTGCGCGCATGCGGATGACACGATGAAACCCGAAAGCGGCCCCGAGACCCCAGCGACGAAATTCCTGCGTCAGTACGGCGTCAACTACTCCAGCCATTTCTACGACTACGAGGAGCACGGCGGCACCAAGGTTTCCTCGCGGGAACTGAACGTCGACGAGCACGCCGTCGTCAAGACGCTGGTCATGCAGGATGAGTCGGCCAGGCCGCTCATCGTGCTGATGCACGGTGACCGCAAGGTATCGACGAAGGAGCTTGCGCGGCAGGCCGGCTGCAAGAAGGTGGAGTCGTGCAAGCCCGAGGTGGCCAACCGGCATTCCGGCTTCCTGGTGGGCGGCACGAGCCCGTTCGGCACCAAAAAGAAGATGCCGGTTTACGTCGAGAAATCGATCCTCGATCTGCCGCTCATCTACATCAACGGTGGCCGCCGTGGCTATCTCGTTGGTTTGTCGCCGACCGAGCTGACACGGCTGCTCGACCCCAAGGTTGTCGAGGTTGCCATCGACTGATCCGGCGTCCGGCAAGACGCTGCCGGATACCGGATGACGGCGGCGGCCGGTCTTGCGCCGGCTATGCCGCGGATTTCGCGGCCTGTGCCAGCATGGCGGCGATATCCCGGTCCTTCTCTTCCCACAGCGCACCCAGCCAGCGGTGGAACTCGGCGCGGAAGGCCGAATCCTTGGCGTAGTCGCCAAGACACAGTTCAGGCGGAATCGGCAATTCCCGGGCGCGCACCATGACGCGCCCGCTGCGGCCGCAGGCCAGCTGCCAGAAGGTGGGCGTGCCATCGGGATAGGCGATGCTGATATCCAGCATCGAGCGGAACTGGTGCCCCATCGCATTCAGCGCCAGGGCCAGTGCCCCGGCCTTCGGCTTGAGCAGGTGCTGGTAGGGCGAGCTCTGCGCGCGGTGCTTGGCGGGTGTAAAGCGCGTGCCTTCCGAGAAGTTCATGACACTGGTGGGCACCAGCGCGAACTTGGCGCAGGCGCGTCGCGTCGTCTCGCGGTCCTGCTCGCGAAGCTCGGGCCGCTTGCGCAGCGCGGCCTTCGAGTGCCGGCGCATGAAGGGAAAGTCCAGCGCCCACCACGCCAGCCCGATCACGGGCACGTAGATCAGTTGCTGCTTGAGGAAGAACTTCAGCAGCGGAATGCGGCGATTGAGCACGCGCTGCAGCACGAAGATATCGACCCAGGAGCGGTGGTTGGCGTTGACCAGATACCAGCCCGCGTAGCGCAGCGCGTCCGCGCCCTCCACCTGCCAGGGCTCGGACTGCAGCAGGCCGATCCATGCGCTGTTGCAGGAAATCCAGGCGGTGGCGATCCGGTTGAGCACGGGGTCGATGCGCTGCCGTATCGCGGGCACTGGCAGTAGCAGTTTCAGCACGGACAGCGCGAATAGCGGCAGGCACCAGAACACGGTGTTGAGAGCGAGCAGCAGGACGCTGAGCACGCCAAGAAGAAAGTGGAGCAGGTTGCGCGTCATTGTCGCGGGAAGAGATCCAGAGGGGTATCGGGAAGGGTTACGTTACAGAAGGGAACCGAATGCAACCGTGCATTCTGTCCCCAATGAGGGTTCGAAATAGTAGCCGGCGCTGCAAATTCTGGTGTTCGTGACCGAGATCAAGGCCACGGCGCCACATCGATGTCGCC
The DNA here is from genome assembly GCF_056400065.1 of Cupriavidus sp. 01L415. Classification (NCBI taxonomy): domain Bacteria; kingdom Pseudomonadati; phylum Pseudomonadota; class Betaproteobacteria; order Burkholderiales; family Burkholderiaceae; genus Cupriavidus; species Cupriavidus sp. 01L415. The sequence continues at coordinate 184,041 of NZ_JBFTSP010000008.1, forward strand.
TGCGCTTTCGGCGTCACCAGAGCCACGATAACGCCGTCGCCCGCCACGCCACGACTGCCGTCCGGGCAGGCATATTGCCACGCAACGCATCATCCGCGCGGATGGTGGTGCTGATGCAACTCGCGCAGCCGCTCGCGCGCCACATGCGTGTAGATCTGCGTGGTGGAGATATCGGCATGGCCCAGCAGCAACTGCACCACGCGCAGGTCCGCGCCGTGGTTGAGCAGGTGCGTGGCAAACGCATGCCGCAGCGTGTGCGGCGACAACGGCGCGTGAATGCCGCCCTCGCGCGCGTGCTTCTTGATCAGGTGCCAGAACGCCTGCCGCGTCATGCCTTCGCCCCGTTGCGTGACGAACAACGCATCGCAGGCGCGGCCCGACAGCAGTGCGGGACGCGATTCGGCCAGGTAGCGGCGCAGCCAGTCGCCGGCCTGTGCGCCAAACGGCACCAGCCGTTCCTTGTTGCCCTTGCCACCCACCACGCGCGCCACACCCTCGTTCAGACCCACTTCCACGGTCTTCATGTTGGTGAGCTCGGACACGCGCAGGCCACTTGCGTACATCAGCTCGAGCATCGTCCGGTCGCGGATGCCGAGAGGCGTGCCGGCGTCGGGCGCATCGAGCAACGCTTCGACCTGCGCTTCCGACAGCGTCTTGGGAAAGCGCGGCGGCTGCTTGGCGGGGCGCAGCAGGAGGCAGGGATCGGCCTGGATCATGTGATCGCGCAGCGCCCACTGATAGAAGCGCCGAAATACCGTGAGCCGGCGATTGGCCGACGACGCGCGCGTTTCCAGGTGACGCGCGGCGAAGTACGCGGACAGCACGGTGTCGTCCACGCCGAGCAGCTTGCCGTGGCCGGTTTCATGCAGCCATCGCGCCAGCAGTGACAGGTCCCGGCGATAGGCGTCGATGGTATTGCGCGAGAGCCCGTCCTCGAGCCACAGCGCATCGCAGAAACGGTCCACCAGCGAAAGGTCGGCGGCCAGCGCGGCGGCGTCGACGGTGATCGTGGCCTCGCTCATAGCAGCATCGCGCCTTCGTGGCGCAGCAGCCAGCGCTTGACACCCAGGTGGAAGCCTTCCTCGCCATGATGGGCAAAGCCGCCGAGGCCGTTTGCGGAAACCACGCGATGACAGGGGATGACCACGGGGAACCAGTTCTGGCCGCACGCCTGGCCGACTGCTCGCGGCACGCTGCGCAGCGTCCTGGCGATGGTGCCGTAGGTGGTCAGGCCGCCGCGCGGCACGGCGCTGATCGCGTCCCAGACCCTGCGCTGGAAGTCCGTGCCGCGATGGGCCAGTGGCAGGTCGAATACCGTGTCAGGATCTGCGTAGTAGGCGTCCAGCTGCTCGGCGACGAGACGCAAGAGCGGCGTGGTCGGTGCAACCAGCGCGAAGCTGTCCGGCAGGTAGACGATCTCATGGACTTGCGCGCCCACGGTACGTACGCCGACCTTGCCAAAGGGCGCGGGCAGGACGGCATCGAAAGGCTGTGGCATGGCGGGCGGCGGTGGGGCAGAGGGGATAGTCCCCGATTTTATGCCGATTCCGTCGGCCGTACGCCAAAAGTAAAAGGACCTTCCGGTGAACTGCACCCCAAAAGTTGGACATCTAACGCCACCAACAATAGAGCAAACTGCCGGGTAAGATTGGCCCTGCGCATTTCGAGGGAGTGTCTGGCGCCCTGGTCCAGAAGCTGTGCTGACGTCAATGTGGACCTTGTCCTTGAGACGGTCGCTCCCGCTGACAGGCAGGTGCAG
>NZ_JBFTSP010000009.1:0-157815 GCF_056400065.1 Cupriavidus sp. 01L415
GTTTCTTCGCCTTCGCTGCCGCGAGCGTTGCATCGTAGACAGTTGCATAAGGCGCCTGGTAGACCCTGTGCACGCCTTCTTCTTTCGATTCCTTGACGGACTCCGTCGAAGCGCACCCGCAGCATACGGCGATGAAGCCAAGTGAAATGAACCAGAGAATCCGCATAAACACCCCGTCTAAGGCAGCAGTCGCGCTTTGGCACCCTCTGACAGCTAGTTGGACGTCGTCGGTCGTTCCTGCCCCCAATCCCCGGCGACGGTAGCGGGCACCTCCCGGCGGCTCCCTTGGATTTGCCCCCGTGTCTCCGGGCACGGTCACACCCTTAGGTTGATAAGGCCATCGCACGCCTGAACTCGCGCGGAGAGCGGTAATTCAGGGCGCTATGGGGGTGCTGCTCGTTGTAGTGCTCGAAGGCAATGGCCAGATTGCGAACGGCCGTCTCGGCATCAGGTTTGGGCATGAAGGCGACATAGTCGCGCTTCATGGTCTTCACGAAGCTCTCGGACATCCCGTTGCTCTGCGGGCTGCAAACCGGCGTGGTCAGTGGCTTCAGGCCAATTGCCGACGCAAACGCCTTGGTCTTGTCTGCCATGTAGCTCGACCCATTATCAGTCAGCCATTCAACTTCCGTCGGCGTTTTCAGCGCGTTTCCGAAGCGCTTTTCGACCGCGGCCAACATCACGTCGCGGACCACGTCACCGCTATGCCCGCCAGTGGTCGCCGCCCAACACATCGCCTCGCGGTCGCAGCAGTCAAGGGCGAACGTCACACGCAGCGGCTCGCCGTTGTCGCAGCGGAATTCAAAGCCGTCAGAGCACCACCGCTGGTTTGTCTTTGCTACCGCGACCTTACCTTCATGTCTGCGCTGCGGGCGGGGCGGAGCCACCCAGCGTTGCAGCAGCAGGCCATACACTCGCATGACTCGATAGACCCGCTTCGCGTTGACGGGAGGCGCGCTAAGATGCTCTCGTTCCCGCCGCAATACGCCCCATACCCGGCGATAGCCGTAGCTGGGCAGATGCGCGACCGCATTGCGAATCTCCTCGACCAATCCTGCATCGTCGGTTTGCCTGGCACCGCGCCCATCCCGCCAGTCTGCAGGACGAGCCAGCTTCTCTGCCACATTAGAGCGCGCCACACCGAGAACTTCGCAGACCCGCTTCACAGGTCGTCCCCCGGCAATGAGGGTGAGCGCGCAATCCATTTTCGCGACTTCATCACCTCCACCGCCTCACGGAGAATCTCGTTCTCCATGGTCTTCTTGCCCAGGAGGCGCTGTAGCTCACGGACTTGCTTGAGCGCGTCGCTCAGCTCCGATGCCGGCACGACTTCTTCACCGGCACTGACCGCCGATAGGCTGCCGTCCTGATACAGCTTGCGCCAATGAAAGAGTTGATTCGGATTGACGCCATGCTGGCGCGCCACCATCGACACCGTCTTGCCCGGCTCGCAGCTCTCGCTCCTTTCCCTCTCAGAAACGGGCGAGGCACATCGGCTACTTGACGTCTGGACCGACTTCTCCAGTGGCCAGTAAGAGGAAAACGAGAGGCAAGTGGACTAGCACGATGCCACCATGCGTCAATGCGCCATCAGGACGGGCACCGTCATCGATGACAGCAGCGTCCGTGTGACGCCGCCAAGCACCAGCTCGCGAAACCGGCCATGACCGTAGGCACCCATGACGATCAGGTCAGCATCGAAGTCCGCCGCACAAGAGAGCATTCGCTCGCCGATCACCATGTCTGCGCCGGCCGGGCTGTGATGGATGGACACGGTTGCGCCCTGGCGCTCCAGCAATCGGGCTGCATGGCTGACCGGCGCGGCGTCCGTCCTGAGTGCCTGTGTCGCGGTGCTCGCGCAGAACAACTCCACCGCGGATCCCGCTAGCAGCGGCAGCGCATCGTGCAGCGCACGCGCGGCTTCGCGCCCGCCGTCCCAGGCCACCAGCGCGCGCTGCCCCACATGCTGGAACTCACCGGCGCTCGGCACCACGAGTACCGGACGGCCTGACTCCAGCACCAGTGATTCGACAAACTTGGCCGCGACAAAACTGTGAGGGTCGTTGGCGTCGTACTCGCCCACGACCAGAAGGCTCGCTTCACGCACCTCGCGCAACACTGCCGTAACGGGATCGCCCTCGACGTTCCGCCATTCCCATTCGATGGACTGGTTCGACATCTCGTGCTCAAAGCGCTGGCGAACAGCGTCGCGGGCGGCATCTCGTCTGGCGCGGTCCTCCTCGAAATAACGGGCTGCCTCCTTCATCAGATACAGCCACGTGGTGTCCGGAGCAAAGCCGGCGAACAGCCCAACCAGCCGGCTGCGGTGCGTGTGCGCCAGTTGCACGCCAAGCTCCAAACGGTGAAGCGCACGAGCGCTGGTGTCGAGATGCACAAAGATGGTGTGGTATGCCATGAAGGTCTCCGGGCTCTGGATGATGCGTCAAGCTTCAGTGCGACATGAACAACGGCACCGTGCATCTGTGCAGCAGCATGCGCGTGGTACCACCAACGATCAATTCGCCCATGCGAGAAGGTCCTACCCGTCTGCAACGAGCACCGCTGGTTGCGCATTGCTGACCATCGTAAGCAATGCTTCATCAGCCGCCGCGGCCTCTTCGCCGCGAATCTCGGCGTGGATACCGTGCCGCGCCAGCCAAGGCACAAGGTTGCCTACGCTCTCGCTGTCTGACCCGCCGTCGGTAGCAAATTCAAGGATCGTTACGCGCGAGGCCAGTGCGAGCAATGGTAATGCATCAGCTAGCGCATGCGATGCCTCGCGCCGGCCGTCCTAGGCGATGGCATGGCCCTCAAGGCACAATGACGTATGCGGCGGCATCAGAAGTCGGCCTTGCCCGCATGCAGCAGCGCGTACTCGGCCGCCTTGGCTATGGGTGCGGGAATTGCTTCATCCGCCGACGGCGACGAGGGAAGGATGATGGGCCCGTTGCTAGCGGCCTATTACGGCGAACTTTCCGCCCCGCTGAGCAACCTTACCACGCTTGGGCTTCGTTGCCTTCGGCATCTGTGGCTATCTGTGTCTGGATCCTTGGCGCCTTGTCAGTCATAGCCCCAGAACCAGACACAATGCTTGCTAGGATCGTGGCTCCGGCTGGGATTGGGAAAGGCGATTGACATATCTTCTCCTCCTACCAAATCATCGACACTATCCATCCGATTCACCCGGATGTCCCTACGATGGTTGTACCTGCCGAGGTGTCCGCCACCGTGCCGACACGTGCGTCGTTCATGCCAAAGTGGGATCGACCGGTTAGAAACTGATACACGAACGAATCCCTCGCGAGGTATAACGCGTGAAATCCGCTCGTTTTTTCCACACCGACAGCGCCGTTATCAGTATCGCGCTGGTGTGGAGTTTTTCCACCGCCACCAGCCTGGTTGCTACGACGTCTCCGGCCGCGTCGCTCACGAATCCCAATCCGACTCATGAAACCGCCGGCGAAGGTATCAGCGACACAGCCATCATGACTAGCGTCAAGGCAAACCTGCTGGAGCAGAAGGACTTCAGCTCAACACATGTCCATGTGCGCACTCGGGAAGGCGTTGTTCGTCTGACAACGCAGCGCGCCGTCGAAATCGCAGACCATACACAAACCATGACAGGTGACGCGCGTGGGAACAAAGCGGCGGGTCGGGGGTAACCAAGTAGCGTCTTGCCCCCTCGATCCGCCGCTCGGCCAGCCACGCATCGCCGGAAAAAATCTTGCATTGGCCAGACCCGCCTCACCTGAGCTGATCGAGAATCGCTGGATTCTCGAGCGTCGATACATCTTGCGTGATCTCCTCTCCCTTCGCTAGCGAGCGCAGTAGCCGCCGCATGATCTTGCCAGAGCGTGTCTTCGGCAAGTTGTCGCCAAATCGAATGTCCTTCGGTTTCGCAATCGGTCCGATCTCCTTGCTCACCCACGCCCGCAACTCGTTGGCGATCTTCTCCGCCCCTTCGCCCTCGGGACGCGGCCCCTTCAGCACCACGAACGCGACAACGGTTTCGCCGGTGACCTCGTCCGGCCGGCCGACCACGGCAGCCTCGGCCACAAGTGCATTCGCAGCCAACGCCGACTCGATCTCCATGGTACCGAGCCGGTGGCCGGACACATTGAGCACGTCGTCGATACGGCCCATGATCGTGAAATAGCCTGTCTCGGGATCACGGACGGCGCCATCGCCGGCAAGGTACAGCTTGCCACCAAGCTCCTCCGGGAAGTAGCTCGACTGATAGCGCTCCGGGTCACCCCATATGGTGCGCAGCATCGCGGGCCACGGACGCTTGATCACCAGAATCCCGCCCTGGCCGGCAGGCACGTCCTGCCCGGTTTCATCGACGACCGCCGCCATGATGCCCGGCAGCGGCAGCGTGCACGAGCCCGGCACAAGCGGCGTCGCTCCTGGTAGCGGCGAGATCATGTGCCCGCCCGTCTCCGTTTGCCACCAGGTATCGAGAATCGGGCAGTGCCCGCCGCCAATGTTCATGTAGTACCACATCCAACCTTCCGGATTGATTGGCTCGCCAACGGTGCCAAGGATGCGCAGCGACGACAGGTCATAGTTAGACGGATGCACTGTTTCGTCGACAGCCGCCGCCTTGATGAGCGAACGGATGGCGGTTGGCGCGGTATAGAAGATCGTGACCTTGTGCTTCGCGATCATGTGCCAGAAGCGACCCGCGTTCGGGTATGTCGGCACGCCTTCGAACATCACCTGGGTGCCCCCAACTGCAAGCGGGCCATAGGCGATATAGCTGTGGCCGGTGATCCAGCCAATGTCGGCGGTACACCAGAACACATCCGCCGGCTTCCAGTCGAAGGTCCATTTCATGGTCTGTGCAGCCCACAGCAAGAAGCCGCCGGTGCTGTGCTGGACCCCTTTGGGCCTGCCGGTCGAACCGGAGGTGTACAGGATAAACAGCGGATGCTCCGCCCCAACCCATTCCGGTTCACAGGTGCCGGCCTCGGCTTGAGCGAGTTCATGCATCCACAGGTCGCGAGCGGCATTCCACTGTATCTCGCCGCCCGTGCGCTGGTACACGATCACGCTATGCACGGCTTCGCAGCCGCCCAGTGCGAGCGCATCGTCCGCGATATTCTTCAGAGGCAGGGCCTTACCGCCGCGCATTTGTTCATCCGCGGTGACAAGCGCAACGGCTCCCACATCCACAAGGCGTTCGTGCAGCGATTTCGCGGAGAAGCCGCCGAACACAATCGAATGCGTCGCGCCAATGCGCGCGCAGGCCTGCATGGCAACCACCCCTTCCACTGACATCGGCAGGTAGATCACGACGCGGTCGCCCTTCCTCACGCCACGCTTCCTGAGTGCGTTTGCGAAACGGCACACGCGTTCCAGGAGAGACTGGTAGGTGACGGTGGCCACCGTGCCGTCGTCGGCCTCGAAGACGATGGCCACGCGGTTGCCGTTGCCCGCCTCGACATGGCGATCAAGACAGTTGTACGAAGCGTTCAGCTTGCCATCCTCGAACCACGTGTAGAAAGGCGCGTTCGACTCGTCCAGAACTTTGGAGAAAGGGGTCTTCCAAGTCAACGTATCGCGCGCAAGACGCCCCCAGAAGCCATCGTAGTCGCCTTCAGCTTCGGCGACGAGCGCCGAGTACGCGTCCATGCCGGAGATAGACGCATGGGCCGCAAGATCTTCCGGCGGCGGGAACAGGCGGCGCTCGTGTAGGACCGATTCAATGGTTTGCATGTCGCACTCCTCCGTGCATATTGGGCATGGGGCCATGGCGCCATCCGGTGCCTCACTCCCTGAGACAAGAGGCTCAAGGCAGTCATCAAACCGTGCGCGCAATCAGCCTTGAAGTCGGTACGTTGCCGTACCCGGTGCCAGGCTCCGCCGCGGTCAGATGCCCTGACGGTAGTCCAGGTAATCCAGAGCCAGGCGCTTTTGCAATGCACGGGCCCGGCGCAAGGCGTCGAGCAATGCGCGCCGGTCGCCCGCCTCCAATTCGTTCGGGTCCGCATGATTGTGCAGGGCCACGCCGCGTTCGAAGCAGCGTTGCTGTGTCTTTAGGCGCAACCTCTGGATGCAATCGAAAGCGAGGATCCACGCTTGTACATCGTGTGACTCCAGGCGTCCCACCTCGCCGGCCCGCGCGAGGCGGTCGACCGTATTGCTGGTGCGGGCGCCGCAGGCCAGGCCGTAGATGCGGGCCGCATCGATGAACAGCGTGGCGGCGTCCAGCTTGAGGTCGATGGTTCCCGCGAACTCCCCTCTCTTCGCCACCGCGAAGTCGCGCAGCACGCCTAGCGGTGCCTTGCGCCGTAGGGCATTCTGTGTCATCTGGAACAGGAAGCGCGGGTTGTCCGGCGCCATCTGCGCGAGCCAATCCGTCAACGCCTGCGCCAGATCGCCGGCGCCGTAAAGCGGCCGCAAGTCGAAGAAGATCGTGGCGTTAAGCAACGCCAGCGGATCGCCTTCGATGATCCAGCTCGCGAAGCGCTCCCGCCATTCATGCAAATCGAGGCACCAGTGCGGATTGCTTGCCATGATCTGGCCGGTGCATAGCCGGAACCCGCAAGCATCGAGTGTTTCGTTGATGCGCAGCGCCAGCGGCAACATCCGGTCACGCAAGGCCTCCGCGCCGCCGCTGCCCGCGAGGATCATCCCGTTGTCCTGGTCGCTCGACAGCGTTTGTTCCTGGCGGCCTTCGCTGCCAAGGGCAATCCAGCACCAGCGCATGCCCTCCATATCCTCCCCGGCACAAGCGAGATCAATCACGCGCCGCGTCAACGCGTCGTTGAGCGTCGAGATGTACCGGGTCATCGGCTCGGCTGCGGCCTGGCTCGCCACGCGATGCCAGAGCGACCGGATCTCTGCGGCGGCTCGCAGCAGGCCACCCTCGTCCTGCGCACCGGCGATGCGGAGCCCGGCCCCATCGATGTCGGGCGACAGCGCGCTGGCCCATGCTGCATCGGGATGGATCGGAGGCGGATCATTCATGGGCCACTCCTCAGTACCGGAGCCGCGCGAAGTGGGTCTGCTGCGCGGCATCGCGTGCCTCCTTCAGGGTGAAGATGCCTTTCTCCGCGAGCAGTGGGGTCATCTTGAGAAAGACCTCGCCGGTGACGAGTGCGTCGCCCAGAGCGGTGTGGCGGCCGATAACCGCCACACCGAGACGGCCGGCGATCGCCTCCAGCGTGTGCTCGGTCTGATTGGGGTGGATCACTTGCGATAACAGCAGCGTATCGAGGACAGGCTGCGTGAATGCCGTGCCGGTTCTCGCCTCCAGCATTTGCAGGAACTTCATGTCGAACGCGGCGTTATGCGCGACAAGCACCGTGTCGGCGGCGAAACGGTGAAACTGCGGAAGCACCGTTTCAATCGGTGGTTGGCCATTGAGCATGGCCTCGGTGATGCCGTGAATTGCAATCGACGCAACGCTCAATACGCCACGCGGCTGGATAAGTTGGTCGAAGCTTTCCCGCTGCAGAAGCCGGCCATTAACGATGCGCAAGGCGCCGATGGAAATGATCTCATCGCCCGCAGCAGGATCCAGCCCCGTGGTCTCGGTATCGAACACCGTGAAATTGAGTTGCGAGAGTTGGCATTGGTCCACCTCGGTGCTCTGTCCGGGCCGGTGGAACAAGTCGAAATCATAGAATTCCGGGCGGCCTTCCTGTGCAGGCGGGATGTCCAGCGCCGCCCCAGGCTCGGAGACCGGCAGCATCAGACGGTAGCGCGCGATACCAGGCGACTCGCCAGCAGACCAAAGGGCCTCCCCGCCTTGACGCGCGATCAGCTCGCTCATCGCGAGCGCCGCGCCGGCCGCATTGATCGGCAAAGGCGTGTTCTCCCACACCCGCAGCGTGTCGGCGGCGAGCGGTGTCCCGCGCCAGGTGAAATCGAGACAGGCCAGCCCGCCGGCACGATACAGCCCGAAGCGCAACTCCGTGACGCCAGCTTCGGCGGCGAGCCGCTGGGCAAGATAGGCCAGCGCCTGGGTCAACGCGTAGCTGTCCACCTTGAGCCACAATGTGGCGTCGACCGTATCGCTGGCGACGACGCTGAGCGAGGGACTGCCGATTCGCCGCAGCAGCAGCGCGAGCAGATCGGTGCCGCGCATCTCTTCGAGTTCCTGATAACTGTCAATCCAGGTGCCGCGCTGATCCACGGCACGTCCAATCTGGTGCAACAGGCGCTGCGATTCGTCATCGATGACACCGATGAGCGGGAATCGCTTCGCGGCGCTCATTTCCGGGTACGCCTGGAGGTCTTCCACCGCCGCACGGATATTCACCAACGCGACGCGCGAATCTTCCGTGAGCGACTGCAGCAACGCGTCGCGGCGGCCGTCGGCCTCAACGTGGCGGGTGATGTCCTCCAACGTCAGCACGAAGCCATTGAGGGCGCGCGCGCCGTCGAACACGGGCGCCATGTGCGCGCGTACGATCTGGCCCTGCACGAGCGTGGCGACAAATCCGGATACGGGTCTCGCCGCGCCGTCCCCCCTCTCCCGGAGCTGCTGCTGGATCTTCTCCAGCGCATGCAGGATAAGCCCGCGCTCGATCGCGCCGAACACGGAACGGCCCAGCCCTATTGCTGCGGTTCCGGCCGGAGGCGCACCGCTGCGACCGGTTTCGAGCAACCGCCTGGCACTGTCGTTGTAAAGCAGTATTCGCCCTTCGATATTGCAGACCAGCACGCTCAAGGCAAGCTCCGCCATGAGCGCTGCGAGCCGGTTTTTTTCTTCGACGAGCGCGCGGTTCGCCAGATCGATTTTCTGCTGCACGTCGTCGTGTAGCGCCTGATGGGAAGCCGCCAGCAGGTTGAGCTTATCGACGAGGACGCGCACGCCGCGCGCACCCCGTGCCTCGAGGCGGTGGCCAGGGTTGGCCGCAAGCAGCGAGGCGTCTTCGGCCAGGCGCGCGACCGGCGTCGGGTAAGCGTCGAACAACATTTTCAGGCCGAAGCGCAACGCCAGCAGCACCAGCATTGCGAGCGCAATCCATAGCGCGCCGCGTTGCAACACCAGCGCGCTTAACCACGCGCGCTGGGCCTCCGGCAAATCGATCGCAAGCGGCAAGAGCGCCGCACCGACGATCAGTAGCTGCACCAGGAAGAGCAGCGCCAATGTCACCCCAAAGCAGTGTCGCGCGACCCACTTCCGCGTCATTCTAGGCCCCTTACAGATCGCGAGCAATGCCCTCTCCGCTCCATCAGCGCCCTGGTGGAAAAAGGGTTGATGACCTACGCATCGGCGCCGGGAGCGAGCCCTTGCTCATTTGTGCCTCAGCGACTTCTATGGCTCCAGTGCTCAGTGGCCAGAAGCACCCGATGCGCCGATGCCGGTTTCGGAGCGGACCTTCTGCGCCGGGTACCCTTCCCGGTCGATGCGGGCGCGATCGCTGTGGTCCAGTATCGAAAACAGCCAAATGCCGACAAAACCCACCGTCATTGAAAAGAGGGCGGGCGATGTGTAAGGAAAGATGGCGTCCTTGAAACCGAATACATCGACCCAGACCGACTTGGAGACAATGGTCAGGCCGACGGCGGTAAGCAGGCCGAGAAAGCCGCCGATCGTCGCGCCGCGCGTCGTGCAGTCTTTCCACAGCACAGCCATGAACAACACAGGGAAAGTCGCCGATGCAGCTACCGCGAAGGCTAGCGACACCATGAAGGCAATATTCTGCTTCTCGAACGCAATCCCCAGGATCACCGCCACGATACCCAACGCGACCGTCGTCACACGCGATACGCGCAGTTCTTTGTCACTGGAGGCCTTGCCATGCTTGAACACGGTCGAGTAAAGATCATGCGACACCGCTGTGGCGCCGGACAACGTCAGCCCCGCAACTACGGCAAGAATCGTGGCGAAGGCCACCGCGGAAATAAAGCCGAGGAAAAAATTGCCGCCCACGGCGTTCGCCAGATGGATAGCCGCCATGTTGTTACCGCCCAGCAAGCCGCCAAGCGCGTCCTTGTACACCGGGTTGGTGCTGACCATGACAATGGCGCCAAAGCCAATGATGAACGTGAGCAGGTAGAAGTAGGCGATCCAGGTCGTCGCCCAGAACACGGACTTGCGGGCTTCCTTGGCGCTGGGTACGGTGAAGAACCGCATCAGGATGTGCGGGAGGCCTGCGGTACCAAACATCAGTGCCATGCCAAATGAAATCGCGGAAATCGGATCCTTGATGAAGGTACCTGGCCCCATGATGGCGTCTTTCTTGGCGTGAATATCAACCGCCTTGGCGAATAGCGCCTCGGGATTGAAATGGAACTGCGCCAGCACCATGAATGCCATGAAGCTCGCACCGGCAAGAAGCAGGCCGGCCTTGATGATCTGGACCCAGGTGGTCGCCGTCATGCCCCCGAACAGCACGTACACCATCATCAGGGTGCCGACGATCACCACGGCAAGCCAGTACTCCAAGCCAAACAGCAGCTTGATCAGTTGTCCGGCACCGACCATCTGGGCGATCAGGTAAAAGGCCACCACCACCAGCGTGCCTGAGGCCGCGAACACGCGGATCGGGGTCTGCTTGAAGCGATAGGCAGCCACGTCGGCAAAGGTAAAGCGACCGAGGTTGCGCAGGCGCTCCGCCATCAGGAATGTGATAACAGGCCAGCCGACCAGGAAGCCGATTGAATAGATCAGGCCATCGTAGCCGTTCAGGTAAACCGCTGCCGATATCCCGAGAAAGGATGCCGCAGACATGTAGTCACCTGCAATTGCCAATCCGTTCTGGAATCCGGTGATGCCGCCGCCGGCCGTGTAGAAATCCGCGGCGGACTTTGTCTTGGCAGCCGCCCATTTCGTAATGAACAAGGTAAATAGCACAAATACGGCGAACATGGATATCGCCGTCCAGTTGGTTGGCTGCTTTTGCATCTGACCAAGATCGCCACCGGCTCCCAAGGCCACGCCGACAAGGGAAAGCAGTATGGATGCGCATAGGACATGGTTCCGGGTGGGCATTACAACACCTCCTTGCGAATCTGAGCTGTCAGGTCATCGAACTGGCCATTGGCGCGCCGGACGTAGATGCCCGTGACAACCACGGTAAATACGATCACAAGGAGCCCGATCGGGATACCCCACGTCATCACACCATCGCCGATGCGGGTCGAAAGCAAGGTCTTGCCGAAGGCAACCAGAAGGATGTAGCCGTAGTACACGACCATCATCATTGCAGTGAGCACCCATCCATAGGTGGAGCGGGTTGAAACCAGCCGCTTGTAGCTGGAATTGGCCTGTATCCGTTGAACGAGATCTTCTTCCATGTCTTATCTCCTGTTCACCGGATAAGAGGCCCTATCCGTAGCCAATCCCTTTGCTTGAGGTCGGTGCCTCTTGGTCTTGTGTCGAGCAGCGGCACCCACACATCACGAAGTGCACGCGGCCCAGCGGCAAGTGCCTTAGCACGCAGTTCCCTCGCAATCTCGCGCCGCGCCATCTGGCAGGTGCGAGTAATCGAAGGGCAATCGTCGAAACGGTGCTCTCAATCGAGTGAGGAATCAGTACGGTTTCGTACCGGTTCATCTACACACGGCCAGCGAGCGGGTCACCCGGCGGATCGTCCCCGGAGACGGCATCCCAAGCGAGTCCGCGAGACATCCACAGAAATTCTGACTCTGGTCTCGATTTGCTCAGAGTCGGTACGGTGGCGTGGTGCTTCCGCGGGAGCATGCGACGTCACGGACTTTGCTCGCCGTCGCGCTCCTTGCGTCGTTCGCGCCGTGTACCGGCAGCGCTACATGTTCCTCAAACGCTGTCTTCAATCCTGCTTCGACGGCGGCCGCACAAGACGCGAAGTACTGGCATACCTGCCTCGGGTCGTCGACTTCGAGCCAGACGCGGGCGTCTCCAGGAATACGGTCAGGCGCTACCTGCGCGCGAGCGGAGCACGGCCTTCATGTCCTTGGGCACGGAACCCTTCCAGTCCGGGCCGACCACCATATAGAAGCCTGGCTTCTAACCGGACCTTGCATGCATCGGCTCGAACACGGCTTGTCGATATTCACCCAGTCTTCAATAAGCAGACGCGCCGTGACCGCGACCGGTTTGAGGATTCAACCGGTCGATGCAACGGATGGATGGAAGCGTTGAGCGTGTTTCGTATTTCAGAGTCAGGCGGCGGTTTAGTGCCTTCAAATACTGCTTCTTGATAGTCTTTGACATATTTCCCCATGGGGGGATGCATTCGCCAACACAAGTCGATCATGCGCTAGCCGTATCGCCAATCCTCCTACACCGCGTTTGAAGCGGCCTGCCAGAAGTACGAGGGGATCCGTGAGGACTTTGTCGTAGTAGCGGATGAGCGGAACCCTCCCGGCGGAGGGCTCGGCCATATACCTCGAGTGGTGACTGTCGAGCCAAGTCCATCTGTCGCCTCGCTTCGGCCGGCAAAGCCCGTTTATGGCCAGCTTCCAGCCAATCGAACTTCTCGGATATGGGGCATGAAGATACCCAGCACGAGGCCCGTTGCCACGGCGATGAGAGCTTGGACATAAAGTGAGCCTATGAGTCGCCCGCCTCAGCTCGACCCGCAGTCGGCCTTGGCGCGGGCGGCTGGCGCGGCCGACTGCGCCTCGCGCTTCAGGCGCAACACGTCGTCGAGCCGCACGGTGCCGGCGGCCTATCGCTCGGCCGAGATAACGCAGGATCATCGCGAAACGATATCCTTTCTCATCGGGCCTAGCATGCCTAGCAACTCCTTCTGTTCCTGAGGCGGCACCTTGAACTTGTTGAGCGATTTCACCAGGTCTTCCACCAGCGCGTCAAACTCGCTATTGGTGATACCCATGCCGGCATGAGCGGTCCTCATGTCACGACCCGTGTAAGTACATGGCCCCCCTGCGCCAGCACAAATCTGCTCAACCAGCCTCATCTTCAGACGCGGAATATTGGCATTCGCAAACTTCGCGTTGATGCGCGTGTCTGCAGCAACATTCCCTACAAAATCATCGACGACCGCTGTAATCGCTGGACTTCCGCCAAGCCGATCGTATAACGAAGGCGTGGTCGGCTTCGACATACTCGGAATAGCGCAACCGTCGAGTCCCATTAATGTCACTACCAGTAGAACGCCGGACAGAAAAGGTGAAATGCGCATGATCATCTCCGTTTTGCTCTGGATGCTACTCAACACGACGTTTGAGAGCGCCGGCGGCTATTAATATCGCCGGAACTCCTGGTCAAAATTCAACCGGCGCTGATGGTCCTAGTCGCCAACATCTCACTTGCTCGCGGCCTGTACCGCCTGTTCAACCCGGGTCGCAAACAGCGAGTGCAAATGCGTGGTCGGGTGGACGTCATCCGCGAACATATAGGTCTGGTCCGCATCGGGTACCGTATAGGTCTTTGGCGAACAAAACAGGGAACTGACCTCAATCTCCTTCGAGAGCAGTTGCAAATTGCACCCGGTGCCGGTGTTACTGACCAGGAAACCATTCGCCTTGAAATTCGCAATGATGTCATTGATGAAGGTGTACTGATCGACATTGGCTACCAGGTTTTGGATGCCCGCCGCCTGCAGCGCGCTCGTCAATGCTGAATTGAACGTTTGTGTAAGCCCGGTCAGCAGTGCTCCGCCGTCAACGCTGCTGAAGCCAAGGGGCGTCGCGCCAATATTCCCGACGTTCGACACGACCACGTGTGAAGCTCCACCTTGCAGAATCTGCCCGACGATAGCCGCCAATTGCTGGGCGGCAAGGCTCACCGCCTGTTCCGCTTGCGCTCTTGATTCGCTACCGGCTGCAGCGAGCTGCGCGTGAATCAGGATGTCGCTTCCGCCGCCCTGGACGAGCACAAGCTGGCCAGCATTGAAGCTTGTGTGTGCGGCGAGGTAGTTCTGTACCTGCTTTACAATCGGGACGGTAGTTGCGCCAAGCCCATCGGCCCGGAAACGGATGCCATTTGGATCTGTCACACGCGCGCCGCCTTGTGCATAGCCAAGACCCTCGGGATGTGCAGTGAGTGGAAATCCGTAGCCACCGGTAAAAGCGGCCGTCAGCGTGCCACCAAAGAAATTCGCGACATCCTGCGTCCACACCTGGCCGGGGTTGGTAGTGAAGCGCCCACCGCCCACTACCTGCGCTACCGGAGCGTATGTGCCCACATCAGACACGCTGTCGCCGAACGACACCACTTGGAAGCTCACGCTGGTCGCGGGTGGTGGATTGCTCGCAGGCTCGTCGCCCTCGTTCCCAAAATTGCAGGCAGCGAGCATCGCCACAACTACGCCCAGGATGCCGAACTGTAATGAGCGAACGACGCTATGAAGTCGGGTGCGCATGGAATGACGTCCAGGTGCAGATGAAATCCGGATCGAAATCGAGCCGATCTCGGAAAAGCTGCGGCACCGAATCCTGCGTCTGGTGGTGCAGGCGGGGGTCCCGGCCACGATGTCGTTTCCAACGTCGCAGGTGCCGTGGTCACGCGGGGGGAGGCGATATCGGCTGTTTCAGCCTTGATTGTTGAAAGTCAGCTTAGATTATGGCCGTGTGAGTATCAACAAAGTCTCCAGAAAAAGATCTGCACATCTCAACTGCACACCACTTAATTTCAAAACTGAAACAGTCCAGGAGCGGCCCTGCTATGTCTGGACTTGAGGCGACGTGTATATCCAGTCAGCATTCCTGCGGCAAGAGATGCTTTCAGGCCAGCACGCCGTGCTCAACGCCGTAGCGAGGCGGCTCAACGAGCGTCCCAGAAAGACACTAGACTTCGACACACCGGCCGAACGATTCCATCAATCCGTTGCATCGACCGGTTGAATCCGCAGCCAGGAAGCGACACTTGGGCCCGCAAGCTCAACGGCTGAAACTCGGTGCTGAAGCGGTCATCCGCCTCGAACCGCACCGCACTCTCCGCTGATGGCCACTTTCGCCGAAATGCCAATGCAACGGATGCTCCTTCAGGGGTGTCGCGCTACAATGTACAGGTGCGGTGCCGCGTGAATTCCCACTGTGGTGGAGGCGTGCGCACGTGTCGAATTCGTTCTTGCCGGAGAATGAGCATGCCGACCTATCAGTATCGTTGTCAGGATTGCGGTGAAACATTCGAACACGCGGAGCATGTCGCAGAACACGCGACCGTCCAGTTAAAATGCCCCAAATGCGGGAGCGAAAAGGTGCAGCATGTTCCCACGCCGTTCGTCGCCAAAACTTCAAGAAAGAGCTGAACTGTTATTTCCTGCGTACTGAGTCTCACTGACCACCTCTTGTAGGCTCCTCGACGTCGAGTGCGGCCCTTGCGGGCCGTTGGTCTTCGCGGCCAAGTCGACCGGCTGCATGGCACCGGATTGGAATGTGGTGCCCGGCCCTGCGCCGGCACGGATAGAAGGTAGTCCCGGCCAATGGCCGGGCATTGAGACACCCCCACCTCGGTTTCGCCGCCGCGTCAGTCCGCGAAGGAAAGAAACTACTGGGAAAGCGTATCGAGATGCAGTGGTTTCGGTCGTCGAGGACACGAAACAGTCATGACGCTCCCGACGACGTCACAGCGTCAGTTCAGTAACGTAGACGGGCTGCGACATGCTCCTCTCCCGGCAACATTCGCCAACTCTTGCATTCTTGCGTCGCAACGATGTCTGGCTGATCATCCTGGCGCTGCTGCCAGTGTGGATGTTGTTGGCGGTAGTGATCACGGCATTTGCGCTTGGTGTACGTGTCCAGGGGCTCGGGTGGCAGAGCGGGCTGGAACTGGCGCATTGGCAACGGCTACAAAACGGCTGCGTGCAGGCCCGCGGCGAACGATTGCGGATCACCGGCTGGCGGCCCGTGACGATTGCCGTAGCCAGCGTGAGCCTGGCCAACTGCCAAGCTGGCGGCGAGACACGGCCTCCCCCATGGACGCCGCCATTCGATCTCATCATCAATGCACTGTCCATTCCCGGCTTGCCACCGATAGCAGTCACCGTCCGCCAGCGTGATCAGCGCTGGCAGGCATGGGGAAAGTATAAGCACAGCAATGCGACCGCTACCTATGACAGCATTTCCGGGCGCTGGAGCGCGCAGGGCCAGATTCAGGCGGCTGACATCACGCCCAGGCTCTTGGGCGCGCTGACCTTCACGGGCGATGGGTTGTGGCAAGCCAGCGGACTGGACGGCAATTTGCAGGCGCAGGGGCAACAACTGGGTCATCGCGGTCAGTTTCAACGGTCCGATATGAGGCTGGAGGCCAGCTTCGCCGCCAAAAAATGGCAATTGAATGCCGAACTGGGGGCACCGTTGACGCTCGGCGGTGACTGGAGCCTGGAAGCCCGACAAGTGCTACGGGCCAGCGGCAATCTGGAGGGCGTAGAGTCCCTGAGCCTGAACCTGCGAGCGGCAGGCCCCCCAGGCACCATAGTGCTGACCTTGGATACCGAGGGCACCGGCGTAGCACGCGGCCAGGGCATGCTGACGCTGGCCGGGCCCTCGCTAGCTGGCAGAGTGCCTATTCGCTGGAATCGGCAAGGGTTGGAACTGTTGCCGGCGTCGATACAACTCCCCGAGGGGCTTCTGCTGCGCTGGCCTCGGGCCCTGACACTGCCGCTGGCATTGGCCGGTGAAAGCACAATCTCAGCCGAGCTTCATTATCGGGATATAGAAGTCAAAACTGTCGACAGCCTGTTGGCCTGGCAGCAAGCCACGTGGGGCTGGCATGGACGGCTTGATCTGGCAGGTAAAGCCGCCGGATATGACCTGCGCGGGTTTTGGCAAGGCCGCATCGAAGCCTCCGGGCTGACGGGGGAACCAGCCAGCCTCACGGTCAGGGGACCAGATCTATTGCTAGCGGTGCGCGTGCCGGTGGCCGACTTCCAGGCGCCGGGCTGGACCACGCGCGCGGAGTTCAGTGGTCATTACGGCAAATCCCCGCTCACGGGCGCGCTCAGCGCCAACTTTATGCGCGGGCGCTGGGAAGGTACGGTTGAAGGCAACTTGCGGCTCCCCTTCTATGCACGGGGCGGGGGCCTGAAGCTCGTCGCACCCTGGTTTGGCAAGGACGGGCAGTGGTACCTGGGCACCGGCAGTCGCGCAACGATAGCCGGCGGACTGGTCGGAACGACATTGATCAAGCCGATCGCCGCGGTCGCCACAACGCCTCTGCGCGTCGGGCCCCAGGGCTTATTCGGCAATATGGAGATCAAGGCGGAGGGCGTCGTTGCGACGCGCTGGGTACTGCCCGCCGTCACCGGGACAATGGCTGCCGCCGGGCGGCAAGGCAGGGCCACGCTGCGCGTGCCGGCCTGGAAATCCGAGTTGACCCTGACCGCGGAGCCGGCTGGCCGCGAAATGAATACCGGAGCTAAAGGCATGGTGGAGATCAGGACACCGCTGTCTGGATCCATGAGCCGCAGCCTCGGATTCACCTTAAAGCAAGGTATGCTCAATGGCCAAGGTCACTGGCAGTGGCAGGATGGTTGGCGGCTGAAAGGCGACATATCAGTGTCCGGGCTGGCGCTGGACTGGGGAGGGATTCTGGCCACGGGCGGCAATGGAGCGGCGCATATTGAACTGCAGCAAAACGGCGTGACGCTCACAAGCATCGGGCCAGTCATGCTCGCCCAACTGGATGTGGGCACCCTGGTGCGCAATATCCGCATGACGGTCCAATCTGACCTGGTCACCTGGCACGTCGCCGATATTTCTGCCGACGTGCTAGGAGGCAATTTGTACGCCGCTACCTTGCAATGGCCGTCCTCTCAGTTTCAGTCAGTGACCATTGGGCGTATCAACCTGGCGGAGGTGGCCGCCCTGCAAAACGATCCGAACCCGACCGTTCAACTCGCTGGCCGCGTGGGCGGCAATCTGCCGCTACAATTGACGAGGGATTCCCTGGCCTTGCAGGCGGGTCGCGTGAGCAACGAGGGCCCACTATCACTCAAGGTCTTGCCCTCTGCCGGGGTCACCGCGATGAGTCAATCCAATCGCGCGGTGGAACTGGCGCTCGATGCCCTGAGCAATCTGGCGATTGATGAATTTGAGGCGCGTCTGAATATGAAACCGGACGGCTGGCTAGACGCAGCGGTCAGCCTCAAAGGCCAAAACCCGCAGAAGACCAGCTTGCCAATCGTACTAAACTACACGCACCGGGAGAACGTGTTCGAGCTATTGCGCAGCTTGCGCATTGCGGATGATATCTCCCGGCGGGTACTGAACCGGATGCCTGCAGAAGGCTCGCGCAGCGATGACGTGGAGGACACGCCATGAAACCCGTTTTACTTGTCGCTTTTCTGCCTCTGGCTGCCTGCACGCCTCGGATCGCCCTTGAGGCCCCCAAAGACCCGATCACCATCAATCTGAATGTGAAGATTGATCATGAGATTCGCCTCAAAGTGGAAAAAGATGTCGATAAACTCATCAGCGAAGACCGCACATTGTTCTAGGAGCCAACCATGAAAATGGCGACACGATTGATGGCGGTGCTACTGCTGTCTTGCAGTACGCTGGCCATGGCATTGGGCCTGGATAGTGCCAAGTCACAGGGGCTCGTAGGGGAGCAACCAGATGGTTATCTGGGGGTTGTCAAGGCGACCCCGGACGCAGTGGAACTTGCGGCGGATATCAATGCGAAGCGCCGCGCGGCGTACGACGCCATTGCCAAGAAGAACGGCGCTACCCTGGAGCAAGTGGCGATCCTGGCGGGACAGAAGGCGATCGAAATAGCAGCGCCCGGATCCTACGTCAAAACTCCTGAAGGTCAGTGGATAAAGAAGTAGTGCTCAGCGGAAGCACGAATACGACCTCGCCCGCTAACTGGTGAATATCCGGTCAGAACCAATTCTAATTATATGGCCCAGTTGCCGTAATCAGTCCCGGCAGAGGAATTTTTGGATCTGACGAATTTGGCGTCGATTACGATGGCCGAATTTTTGAGGAGAGACTGGAAAATGCGTCTTTAGTAATGCAACCTAATCGTCAAATTCAAGTTTTTCCTGTAGGAGAAGCTGGCGGTGGAAAACGACGGTGCGCTGAGCCATCCTACTGCATTGTTTGAAAAACCATATCCTTCAGCAGGGGTTCCAAGCGCGTTTGTATCCAGCTTACCGTTCATATTCTCATCATGCGCGACGGCTATAGCATACGTTCCTGGGGGGATTCCTTCAAAGTTTCATTGCGCTTGATTACTCCTAACCCTTACTGACATGATATTCCTCGCTGAATGCAGATAGTCCTCAGAGAATCCAATTGGCGATTCAAAGAGAGTACAGGCCACCATGCCCGTGCTGCTTCGAATTCCTAGAATCCGTATATAATTAGATTGCGAAAAGGCGAGATATAGATAAACGGGCCGTCTTCGGCGTGCGGTTCATGGGGATACTGCCTGCAACGGAAGCCACGGCCTTCGGGTCAGTTGATTCAATCATTTCCTCGCCACTACCGCATCGTTGGCGATGTTGCGGTCGCAGTGGCCGCACCATCCCCTCAATGGGCAACCTAAGCTCACTTTAGTGCCTGTGGGAGCACCCCGCCATGGCGAACGCACCTTGCTGAACCGAGCGATGATGGACCGATGCCAGGCCTGCTGAGAGGTCGAAATTTGGTGTTGATGCTCTGTCGCCCCCGGGGCAAATCGAGTGCGCACCATCAAGGGCGAACGGGTTCACCCCAAATCGCCGGCGGACTACTCGTCCACCTCGCCACCGGCCCAGTTTTCAAAATCGTCACCGAACCAATACTTCATAGCTTGACAACTGAAGACCATCAGCTTGCCGAGCGGTAGCGCGTGTTGCAGGAGGACCTTGCTGACGGTGTCCAGGTAAACCTCGGCCGGCAAATCCATCGTTGCAAGATAATCCGCGCGAAAGGCACATATCGTCGCCGTTTTCGCCGCATCGCCATGCACGCGCTCCCAGTGGCAGTGGGTCACGCGTTCACGTGACGCACGAGGCTCGTGGACATGAAGCCAGCAACTTGCAGGACGCCGGGATAGACGCGCCGCATGTCTCGCTGAGTTATCGAACCACGCCAGCGGTGTCCCCATGGCACGACCATACAAGGAGCCGCCACACCACCGGCGGTGCAGGCCGCCCCCCGCCTCGATTCGACAGAGTATGCACATCGATTTTGTAGCTTTGTCTACCTAAACTTTATGCATGTTCCATGCTTGGCCCTCCCTGAGTATTCTTGACAGACCACATCGGTGGCAAATTGCAATGCGTCAGACGCGTTTCCCGCACTACGTTCGCCTTTGAGGACTTGGGCAGACATTACGAGATGCATAAGGCCAAACATAGGCGGGTCGTCTGCGCAACAAAGTAAACACACCTCATTCGGGCTTGCCGAGAATTTTCCGAGCTGCCAGGAATAAGAACATGCCATACATTCGTGCCCTCATCGCCGTATTCGTGGTTCACGGTGGGCTGAACCATTTGCTGGGATACGTCCTTGAGCCTAGCTCGCTCGTCTCCGTCGCAACGGGCACGTGGTTCGGTCTTGGATACGCGAGAGTCTTCCAAGGCTTCCCAAAGGCCGACACCTTCAAAGCTGCGCTCAAGGGAGTAATCATGGCAATGCTCTGGCCGATCGTGCCGGTCCTGCATCGACCACGATGACCACGAACGCCAAAGCCGCCTGCGGGCGGCTATTTTTCAGCCCACCTAACAGGCCGAAAATGCGGAGGGTTTTTTGGAGGGATCGCGGGCTCGTCGGCAGGTTGTGTCGCAATTGGAATGCGAAACAGCTACGAGTCCCCTGGACTCCTAATGACCTTAGCGACGAAGGCCGCGCGCCATCGGTGTATGGATCGAACGTACCCGCCTTGCCACCATCGGTATAGCGCGGCCCCGTGATGCTGCTGGCATCCGTGAACACATCCCTTGTTGCGCACGCATATTCCTTGGCGTGTTCTACCCAAAGGGGCCAACATCAGAACCATGATGTCGGCCCCGGCTGCTCGCGGAGCGACGGCGCTCGCTTGCTGGCGCCAGCCCTGCCCGATCACTTGCCGTACTTGGCCTTCACGTCAGCCGTGCACTTGTCCTTGGCATCGCCGGACAAGGCATCGCATTTCTCCTTGTCGGCCTGATACTTGGCGTCCATGGTGTCCTTTTTGGCGTCGCGACGAGCCTCTGCGACATCTTTGCTGGTGCCGGTGTCGGTGGCCTTCTCGACCTTGACCGCTCCAAGCGCTTTCTCGTGGGCGACCTTGGCTTCCTTCACACAAACGTCCTTGGCGTTGCCCTTCCTGTCGTCGCACATTTCCTTAGCCACGTCGTAGTCTCGATCGGCCTTGACCTTGTGCGCCTTTGCCTGGGCCTGGTCGGTGCCGTCGCGCATGGCTTCGGCGTTCGCCTTCGCGACATCTCGATCGCGCTTGGCCTCCACCTTGCAAACGTCCTTGGCGTTGGCCTTCATGCCGCCGCATTTGGCGCTGGCGGCTTTGTAGTCAGCGTCGGCCTGTTTCACTGTGGCGTCGTAGTCTGCCTTCGATCCCGCGGCAGGCGCGGTTAGTGCCAGTACAGCCCCTCCCGGCACGACAACCATCCCAAACAAGACCGCGAATAGCCATTTAGTCATCATGTCGCACTCCCCATCCGTAGCAGGACTTCTCAGCGTTGCATACTGGCATTTCCAGCGGCGATTTTGTGAAGGCCCTGCAAAGAGACTACATTACTTGCACGCCTGGCGTCAGAATCCAAATTCCGAAACGCGCGTCGGACAACTCCCACAGACCAAGCACAGCCTGCACATATGACGACGCGAAGGCCGGTGTCACATCAGTGCCGAACAGGCGCTTCCACCCCTATCTTCCGGGCATACCAGGCACGCAATGGGATCGCCGTCGAGCCGGCTTCCGGGTTCAGTCAACATGACAGATAGCGGCGATTGAGTGTCCGTCCCGATCTACAATTGCCGCGGACCAGGCCAACGTTGCATTCAGGAATCTACAACCAGTAAGCCCACACGCGCGCGGTCATCTCCTTCATGCGCATACCGATCGAACGGTCGTTCCATTGTTCAAGCGTGATGGGATTGGATACGGCGAGATCTACCTCGAACATGGCTTGCATCTGTGCGCCGAAACCTGTCCCAGGACGACGGCGTTGACTTCCTCGTTGTGCAAGAAGCTGCGCCAGTCGAGGTTGATTGAGCCAATGGTGGACCAGACACCGTCGATAACCGCTGTCTTCGAATGCAGCAGCACATCACGCCGCTCGTAGAGCTTTACGCCGGAGCGCAACAGTTCGTCGCAAAAGGAGCGTCCGGCGAAGAACACCAGCCACGAATCGGTCTTGCTCGGGACGATGAGTTTGACATCAACACCACGAGATGCGGCATCCTTGAGCGCGGCTAGCAACTGCGGGGCGGGAACGAACTATGCGTTGGTCAGATATACGCTGGTCACCGCGCTGCCGATGGCCGAGAGCAGTGTCGCATAGATGAGGCTGTAGGGCTCATCAGACGAACTGCCGATGGCGCGTACGACCTCCGTTCCAGTACTGCTGAGTTGTGGAAAATGATTCTTCGGCGCAAGCGGTTCCCCTTTTTGCTTAGCCCACGTTGCCAGGAATAGCTTCTGGAACTCACGGACCACCGGCCCTTCCACTTACAGGTGGGTATCGCGCCAAAGGAGGACTTCCATTCGAGCCGACGCTTGGATTGCGGTAGGAAGGATCCGCTGGAGTAGACGCTGCTAATGTTGATCCCGCCAAGGAAAGTGATCTCACCATCGACAATCAACAGTTTGCGATGATCGCGTTGATTGACCTCCCAGCTCTTCTCTGCGGGGACAGTGGGTTGACCGGATTGAACTCCAGCACCTTGATGCCGCTATCGGAAAGGCGCTTGAAATACTCCTTCGGTGAGTTGATCGCCCCCACGCTATCGTAGACGAGATTCACCTGTACACCCTGGGCCTGCTTCTCAATGAGCACATCGGCAAAGCGATTCCCTACAGCATCGTCTTCGATAATGTAGGTTTCCATGTTGATATGGTCTTTCGCACTGCGGATGGCGGCAAACATGGCCTGAAACGTGGCTGGACCGTCCTGCAGCAGATGCACCTTGTTACCCAGCACCAACGGGCTGCCGACGATGGCGGCTTCGACCGCCAGATGCCGATCAAAGATATTGGCTTCATCGCTGTGGCTCTTGAGGCGACTGAGAATTTCCTTGCTTTGCTGGGGCGAAAGCGGGCCGTGCGTGCCCCCGAGTTGGGAGGGGCTGGGCGGGGCGGCTCCTCATATCCGGGACATGGTCGGCAACGCGCTGCATCCGCCAGCGACGGCGAGCGAGATAGCCAGCCATCCCGCAGTCCTGCCCAGCCTATCGCATCGGTGAGTCCACTCAAGAAACAAGGCTGCCTCTTTCAATTGCAAATATCTAGGAGTCCGACCAGCCAACTGCGTCATGGTTTGGGACCACTCACCCACTTCCAACCAAGCGCACCATGTAGCGAGACCTACGCGACGACCCCGTTCGGTCGCGGCGAAGCGGTTCAACGTTGCCTGCGATCAGGCGATTTGTTTGAGGCGAATCCATCGCGTGATCACTTACACGTGGCAACGGCACCCGCGCCCACCGGTGGACGTGAGCCGCAGACCGGCAATCGCTCGCGGCCGGCGACTGTCATTTGAGCCGCATGTCATTCTTGACCGATTTCACCCCCTTGACGCCACGTGCAACCTCGACTGCCTTGTTGGCGTCGGCCTCGGACCTGACAAAGCCGCTCAGTTGGACCACACCTTTGAAGGTTTCGACGTTGATTTCGGCGGACTTCAAGGTCGGCTCATTGAGAACTGCCGCCTTTACTTTCGTGGTAAGGACCGTGTCGTCGACGTACTCTCCAGTCCCTTCTTGCTTGGGCGTCGATGCGCACCCCAGGGAAAACGCCATCAGGACGGTTAGGAAAAAGGCGGAAAGACGGTTTGGGTATGTCATGGCTAGGCCCTCCAGATGAACGACAATGCGAAAATCCCTCTCGAAGTTCGATCCGAGTCGAGTGTCCCCCCGAATGCAAGCTCTATTGCTTGAAAAAAAGAAAACGTGGATCTCACTGTCTCATGAACGAGCGTCAGTAGCGCGACCTCGGTGCAACGCGCTATATCCTGCCCATCAGCCACAATACGAGCAGGATTACCACCACCAGCCCAAGACCTCCGCTGGGACCGTAGCCCCACCCGCGGCTGTGCGGCCAGGCTGGAATCACGCCGATCAGCAGTAAGACGAGCACGATCAATAATATCGTTCCCATTTCATGCCTCCCTCCCAACAGTCAGGCGTAGCAGCGGAGCTTCCAGGAAAATTCCTGCAGCGCACGGATTCCGCTTTGGTCGGCGCGCCGGCACCAATCTTCCAGCCTTTGGATCAGTTGCTCCTCCGAGATGGCGGAGCGGCTCCACAACGCGGTAAGGTCTTGGCGCATCGCGTAGACGGTGCGCAGCAACGCGCTGGCATGGAGGGCCCGCTGCAGGTTTGCGCGCTCACGCGCCTGTAGCACCCCCGCCTCCCTTTGCAGCCAGTGCTTGAGCGCTTCCTTTGCATTGGCCTCATTCAGACCCGGGAGCGCACCCGCCAGCAGGGTACGGGTTTCCTCCAGCACGATTTGCTGCAGGGTGTTGGCGAAATTAGCCAGTACGTGGTAGCGGCGAATAGTGATGGCCTGCAGGGTCTGCGCGTCGCAGCCTGCCCTGGCCGGCTTGAAGCGGATCTTTGGCGCAACCCTGCGTACCTTGGCAAGACGGAGCATCACCAGCAATCGGATGTACCCCCAACCAAGGTCAAGTTCCCACCACTTGCTGGACAGCTTAGCTGAGGTGACGTAGGCATGGTGGTTGTTATGCAGTTCCTCGCCGCCGATCAGAATGCCCCACGGCACGATATTCGTGGACGAGTCATTTGGCGCGTACGTGCGGTAACCCCAGTAGTGGCCAATGCCATTGATCACACCCGCGGCGAAGAACGGGACCCACAGCATTTGCACGGCCCAGATGCTCAGTCCGATCGGGCTGAACAGCATCAGGTCGATCACCAGCATGATGCCTATCCCCAGCCCGACGTGCTTCGCATAAAGATTGCGCTCAATCCAGTCGTCCGGGGTGCCGTGCCCATACTTCTCCAGCGTTGCCGCGTTCCGGGCCTCGCTGCGATAGAGCTCTGCACCTTCCAACAGCACTCGCCTGATGCCATAGAACTGCGGGCTGTGCGGGTCTTCCCGGGTTTCGCACTTGGCGTGGTGCTTGCGATGGATCGCCACCCACTCCCTAGTCACCATCCCGGTGGTCAGCCACAGCCAAAAGCGCAGGAAGTGGCTGGCGATGGGATGCAGATCAAGGGCGCGGTGGGCCTGGTGACGGTGCAGGAAGATCGTGACCGACGCGATGGTAACGTGGGTCAAGCCCAGCGTCACAAGCGCGTAACCCCACCAGGGGAGACTAAGCAGGCCAAAGTGCATCGCCGGCTCCTTCGCACGATCAGAATGCGTAAGAGACAGATACCCCGAATAGCAAGGCGTTTCGGTACGCTGGCGAACACGCCCGATTTCGCCGCAAGGCCGGCAAAATATCAAACGGTAACTGTGGCAAGCCGGTGCTAGATATCTATCACGGTCAGCTGATGGCGACAGCGCCATTCGGCGCAAATCCACAGTTTTTCAGGCGAGGATCTACCAGCCAAAGCGGTAGTCTCTGGCCGGATGCAGTTGCCATCTCCCGTCCCCGGGCAGCTCCAGAACCTGGTGATGATATTTAAGGAGTGTGGGTCGATGACTGACGCTGACAAGCGTCGTCGGCATGCCGGCTAATCGCAAGTATAGATCTTCCTCGTTGCCAATATCCAGGGCGCTAGTAGCCTCGTCCAGCATGGCATATCGCGGCTTTGCGAGCAGTACACGCCCGATCGTGAGGCGCTGTTGCTCTCCAATGGACAACACTTTGCCCCAATCCAGCTCCGCGTCCAACCCGCCAAATCTGCCGACAATATCCGGCAGGTTGACCATCTCCAACAGCAGCAGGAGTTCCTCGTCGGATACTTCCCTGTCATTGTTATTCGGATAAAGCAGTTGGTTGCGCAGGCTCCCGACCACCATGTAAGGGTGTTGCGGCAAGAACAACATTTCGTCCGGCTTGGGCCGCATGATGCATCCCGTGCCGCAGTTCCACAAGCCGGCGATTGCGCGCATCAGAGAACTCTTCCCACCTCCGCTGGCACCGACAATGAGCAGCCCCTCTCCCGGGTTAATCGACACAGTCAGGTCTTTGACCAGCGTCCTCTCATGATTCGGCGTCTGCAAGGTAACATGTGCTAGCGCCAGGCGGGAGTCCTGCATGGCTTTGATCGTGCCCCCTGCATTCGAGGAGGCTGCCGCCTTCCTGGTCAGGGAGATGGAGAATGTGTCCAGCCGGTCGAGCCCCGCCACAAATCGGCTCAGGTTTTCAAAGTTGTCAACGATCACGGCCAATGCGCTCAGTATGGCCGCAAACGCGCCGGCAGCCTGGATGGCACGACCGACTTCGAGCTCGCCCGAAAGAACGCGCGAAGCGACAATGGCGCTGGGCAGCATGATGGTCAGGAAGCCATAGCCATACTGAAACAAATTTAGATTCAGCTGCCAGTTGATGAGTTTGTTGAAGTTGCGGAAGGCCTGTTCAAAACGCCCCCGCACATGAAAAGACTCCTGAGCTTCACCCCGATAGAACGCAATAGACTCAGCGTTCTCACGAACCCGGATCAGGCTGAATCGAAAATCCGCCTCCCGCTTTAACTGATAAAAATTCAGACCAATCAGAACTCGCCCGAAGAAATATATCGATATCGAGGTGCCAGCGACGGCGTAGAGAACAAGAAAGAGGACAAGCGACCTGGAGATCGACCACAGGACGTTGCTAAACGCAATGAGTTGCAGCAGTGCACCCATACTGACCAAAAGAAAATATAGAGACTGCTGCGTAAATGTATTTATATCCTCCGTCATCCGCTGATCCGGATTGTCTATCGCAGCGTCTGAATTGAGTTTATAGAAAACCCTGTCCTTAAAATAGCCGTCCAAATAGTGATTGGTCAACCAGCGCCTCCAGCGAATGGCTAACTTATTTCTAATATAATAGTAAAACGCATAGATCGGCACTGCCACGATCAGAATAAAGATGCACTTTACTATGGAGGCCCAGAAGCGATCAGTATCCTTGGCCGCCAATGCCGATGTAAATTCCCCGGATTGCTCGTTGAACAGTACATTTGTTTCGGTTTGCCCCAACAGCAACAGTATCAACAAAACAAGCAAGCCAACTGCCGTCCATTTATCCCGGGAGAACCAGTAAGGCTTCGCAATGGCCCAGAATCGAGTCCACAGGTGACGGTTGGAAGCGCCAACGCTGTTCTCAGACGCCGGACTGCCGTGCGGCCTCGGATCGTTAACGACGCTCATTTCACGACTCTCGCAGAACAGACTGGGTTACATACTCATCACATTGATCCCGGCGCGGGCAACACCGCAGGATGGCAGAAGATCACTATTGAAATATAGGTCAGCAAGAAGGTGAGACGAAGGGAAGGCGTGGTGGGCAAGGAGGAGAGCCGCATGCACTGAGCGCCGGACCGGATCTGGCCACAATTAAATAAATATGACGGACTGTGCGCTGGCGGACGGCGCCCGGCTCAAGTGTGAACTATATATAAATGCGATGCGGTACTTGCTGCTGATTGGGCGCGCGGGAAATCCGCGTGCCGTTCTCGTCGGCAACGTTCCGTTATTTTTCTTCCGGATTAAGATGACCGGATTATTTGAGTGACTGCCTAGCCTCTTTGACTTGACCTTTATGCCGATATGAAGTGATTTTCTCCGGGGTTTCCGGGTATCGTGCCGGCGTCCTTGAAAAGGTGATGGAAATGCCAACAGATTATCCCTCTGCCGTTATCGTCATTTATCACGGCAGCCCCGACAATTGGTATTTTGCGGAGGTCGATCCGACGGCTTGCATCTGCCGACTTGGCCCGTTTGCCAGCGAAAATGCAATTCATGAAATCCTTTCTGTCATCTACCCTGCTAATCTACCCACGCAACCATCGACGTCCCCGGCAGCTACGACGATGTCACGATCCTGCACACAGCGAAAGGGGCCATTGATGTCCCAGTCGTCAGCACTTGCCCGACTGGAGAGGTAGGAGCGGACACATCCACTTCCTGGTGGAGACTTCTCTTCGGCCGGCACGCTCCCGCGCGTGACTCTCTTCGTGTACTACGATCGAATAACTAGAACCCATCAGGAAAGGGGACGGTCATGCAGCGACTAGCGGCCATCCCGCTGACCGGCTCGCAGGCAGATCAGTGTGCGAGGTGTCCCAGCCATTGCCCCTCAAGGCGCCGACAGGTCGGGCAACAAGCGATCGAACTCTCGCTTCACGACCGCGTAGCATTCGCATACTCGTTGTTCCAGGCCAATCCGGTTGAGTACAGCAATATGCCCATGACTGTACCGAATGAGCCCCGCAGCCTGGAGCTTCAAGGCGGCCTCGGTCACGCCGGAGCGCCGCACGCCGAGCATGTTGGCAATGAGTTCCTGCGTCATTGTCAGGTCGTTGGAGGGCAGCCGATCGATGCTCAGCAGCAGCCATCGGCACAATTGCTGGTCGATGGAGTGATGGCGGTTACATACCGCGGTTTGCGCCATCTGGGTAATGAGCGCCTGCGTATAGCGGAGCAACAGGCGCTGTAGAGCTCCCCCCCGCACGAACTCCTGCTTCAGGATCGCTGCGCTCAGGCGGTATGCATGCCCGGCGCTTTGCACGATGGCGCGGCTC
Organism: Cupriavidus sp. 01L415; assembly: GCF_056400065.1. Classification (NCBI taxonomy): domain Bacteria; kingdom Pseudomonadati; phylum Pseudomonadota; class Betaproteobacteria; order Burkholderiales; family Burkholderiaceae; genus Cupriavidus; species Cupriavidus sp. 01L415. The sequence continues at coordinate 28,702 of NZ_JBFTSP010000009.1, forward strand.
GGGGTCGTTTCGCCCCCCATGAAAATTGCAATCCCAACCATCCCCTCATTGCCCACGATTGCAATCTCGGCCGAGGCCCCGTCTTCCATTACGTACAGCAGAGAAATGATCGAATCGGTCGGGAAATAGACGTAGCCCTGTCGATCGCCTGACTCGTACACGACATGGGCCAGCGGCAACTCAACCAGCGTCAGCTGTGGTGCGAGGTGCTCCCAGTCGACGGCCGGCAGCGCGGCGAGAAGGTGATTGGACTTCGGATCGTGCGTGACGCTCATGGCTGCATCTCACAGCTCGGAACAGGTTGATATCAGTGACTCCGGCCTTGCCCAAGGCTTGGCGCCCAGACCACGGGACGGTAGAGGATCACTTGGCTTTTTAAATATAGGTCGGCTGGTCGACTAGGCAAATCTGAGGAAAGAGTGAGGAGCGGCCCGGGCTGCCGGGGACTTCGATCGACGGAATGGTGCTGCACGCGCAGCAGCGGCAAGGTGCCTCGAACGTGACGGCGCGCAACATCCTCATGAGGATGCGGCTGTTTCCGATATCGACTGGACGACGGCACCTGCCTCGGCTCCATAGACCATGAGAAATGCCGTATCGACGCCATTGCGCAGCCCTGGGCCGTGCTGTCGGGCTGCGGATTTCGTTAATTGCAGGCGAATTTCATGCCGCCTTGATCTACTGTTCCTGCAGTACTGCTACAAGACCCGGGGTGCCGATGAAGATCGCGCAGATTGCACCACTTGCGGAGCGCTGCCCGCCCAGCCTGTATGGCGGGACGGAGCGGGTCGTTTCCTACCTGACCGAAGAACTGGTGCGGCAGGGCCACGACGTCACGCTGTTTGCAAGCGGGGACTCGGCCACGCGGGCCGAACTGGTACCGTGCTGCGACATGGCGCTGCGCCTGGATGCGCGCGTGCGCGATCCGTTGCCGTATTACGTGATGATGCTGGACCGCGTCATGGCGCGTGCCAGCAATTTTGACGTGCTGCATTTCCATATTGACATGGTGCATTTCCCATTGCTTCGACGCATGCCGGTGCGGACCGTGACCACCTTGCATGGCCGCCTGGATTTGCCTGATCTGCAGCCGTTCTACGCGCGCTTCCCGCATTTCCCACTGGTGTCGGTCTCTACCGCGCAGCGAGCGCCGATGCCGCCGGTGAACTGGGCCGGCACCGTGCACCACGGCCTGCCAGCGAACGTGCTGGCCGGTTGCGCCAATCCACGCGGCGACTACTTGGCGTTTCTTGGCCGGATTTCGCCGGAGAAGCGTCCCGATCATGCCATCGAGATTGCAGCGCGTGCCGGGCTGCCGCTAAAGATTGCCGCCAAGGTCGACAAGGTCGACCACGACTACTGGGAGGACACCATCCGCCCGCTGGTGGAGGTGCACTCGGATGTCGAATACATCGGCGAGATCGCCGAGCATGAAAAAGCCGCCTTCCTTGGTAATGCGCGCGCGCTGCTGTTTCCCATCGACTGGCCGGAACCGTTCGGGCTGGTGATGATAGAGGCAATGGCGTGCAGCACGCCGGTGATCGCGTTCGCATGTGGCTCGGTGCCGGAAGTGATCGAGCATGGGGTCAGCGGCTATATCGTGCACGGCATCGATGAAGCGGTGGCGGCAGTGCATCGCGCGGCCACACTGCCGCGCGCCGCCGTGCGCGCAGCCTTCGAAGTACGCTTTACCGTCGAGCGGATGGCGCGCGAGTACGTGCGCATCTACCAGAGCCTGGTCGATCCCGGCGACGTAGACGCGTCGGAAAGCGAGTCCGGCGTGACGCTCGCATGAGCGGAGGAATTTTATCCATGCCTACTGACCCCAATGCACTACCCGCCAGCCCGGGGCTGGTCGCCGGTGCCAACCATGTCGCGCAGTTCTATATCCCGGCGGCGGCGTCGCTGCAGGAGCGGCGCCCGCGCACGCTCAAGCACGGCGACACCTTCGCGCTGTTCGACCACAACGGCGATGCCATCGGCGCACCTGGCAGCCCCGAAGGGCTATTTCATTTCGATACCCGGCATCTGTCCTACCTGCGGTTGACCATCGATGGCGCGCGTCCGATGCTGCTGTCGTCCACGCTGCGCGACGACAACGCCGCGCTTACCTGCGACTTGACCAACCCAGACCTGTTCGATGATGACGGCAAGCTGCGGCTAGAGCATGACCTGGTCCACCTGCGCAGGTCACGCTTCCTGTGGAACGGCGCCTGCTATGAGCGGCTGCGCGTGCGCAACTATGACGACTTGCCGCGGCGCGTGCGCGTGGACATTGCTTTTGATGCCGACTTTGCCGACCTGTTCGAAGTGCGCGGCACACAGCGGCTGCGGCGCGGCACTATGCATGCGCCGGATGTCACGCACGCCGCGGTCACGCTCAGCTATACCGGGCTGGACCAAGTGCGGCGCGAAACCCGGCTGAGCTTCGACCCGCCGCCCGAGCAACTGGGCGGCAACGTGGCGAGTTTCACCCTAGTGCTCGAACCGTCGTGCTCGCAGGTGCTTCGTATGGAAATCCGCTGCAAATCTGTGCAACGCGAGACCGAGGAGACGCAATCTTTCCTTCGCGCACTGCTCCAGTCGCGGCGTGAGCTGCGGCAGGCGACCCGCCGCGCGGCGTCCATCACAACCTCCAACGAACTCTTCAATGAAATGGCGCGGCGCAGCGTATCTGACCTGTACATGCTGCTGACCAACACCGTGCACGGGCCCTACCCGTACGCCGGCATTCCGTGGTTCAGCACGGTGTTCGGGCGCGATGCGCTGATTACAGCGTTGCAGACGCTTTGGCTGGACCCGGAGATCGCCCGCGGCGTGCTGCAATACCTTGCCGCGATGCAGGCGGAAGCGGTCGATTCGAAGGCCGATGCCGAGCCGGGCAAGATCCTGCACGAAATGCGCCATGGCGAAATGGCACGGTTGGGTGAAGTGCCGTTCGGCCTCTATTACGGCAGCGTGGATGCCACGCCGCTGTTCGTGCTGCTGGCCGGCGCCTACCTGCGGCGCACCGGCGATGTCGAGACCATCCGCACGCTGTGGCCGAACATCCAGGCCGCGTTAGGCTGGATCAGCAACTATGGCGACCGCGATGGCGACCTGTTTGTAGAGTATGGCCGGCAGTCGCCGGAAGGCCTGATCAACCAGGGCTGGAAAGACAGCCGCGATTCGGTCTTCCACGAGGACGGGCGGCTCGCCCCCGGCCCGATTGCGCTGGCCGAGGTGCAGGCCTACACCTATGGCGCCTGGCAGGCCGCTGCGTCGATCCGCGCTGCGCTGGACGACAGCGAGGGCGCGGCGGCGTACGCGGCCAAGGCTGAGGTGCTGCGCGACGCGTTCGACGCACGCTTCTATGATGCAGCGCTGGGCACCTACGTGCTAGCGCTGGACGGCGACAAGCGACCCTGCCGCATACGCGCGTCCAATGCGGGCCACGCGCTCTTTGCCGGCATCGCGCTGCCAGAGCGCGCGCCCTCGGTGGTGGCCGCGCTGATGGAAAGTACCTCATTCTGCGGCTGGGGCATCCGTACCGTGTCCGCCGATGCGGCACGCTTCAACCCGATGAGTTACCACAACGGCTCGGTATGGCCGCACGACAACGCACTGATCGCCGCCGGCATGGCGCGGTACGGCTACCATCCGGAAGCCAGCCGCATCTTCGAGGGCCTGTTCGCGGCCACCAGCTATATCGACCTGCGCCGCCTGCCCGAGCTGTTCTGCGGGTTCTCGCGCCAGCGCAGCCAAGGCCCGACGTTCTATCCGGTGGCCTGCTCGCCGCAAGCCTGGGCAGCGGCCGCTCCGCTTCTGCTGTTGCAGGCTTGCCTGGGGCTGGACTTCGACACCCGCGAGCCCGCGATCACTTTCGAGAACCCATCGCTGCCGCCCTTCCTCGACGAGGTGCTGTTCCGTAACCTTGCGGTCGGTGGCGGCAGCGCCGACGTGGCGGTGCGCCGTTCCGGCGAGCGTGTGGTGGTCGACGTGCTGGACCGCCAGGGACCAGTCCAGATAGTCACTCGGAACTGGGGTCCCCTTAATCCCCGTCCAATTTACCGGGGTAGCTGCCCCTAGCATCCATGCGGGTCTGCGGGTGGGTGCCGAGAAAACATCGCAATAAATCAATAGGTTGCTGTTTGCCGTTTTCGATCGCGCCGACGGCTATAAACAGCACGTTTTCGGCACGTTGCTTCCCAGTCTCATTACCTCTACGCCGGGCAGCCGTAATTTGCCGACTAAACCAGCGTCGAAGCGACGCCGTATTCTGCCCGACTGATCAGCCTGGAAACGCCGTTGCACCGTACCGGTGGTATCTCGCAGGCGCTCCCCGACGGCATCCGCTTCCCCTGTACCAACGGCCAGGCTAGCGTCTCTCTGGATGGCGCCGAGCACACGCTGGTAGTCCTGCTCTAGTGCCCTGCCCACCCGTGTCCGAGTCGGCAGTTCCCGGCACCGGACAGGCGCGCGCCGGGAATGCGTGCATAAGAAGAACAGATACAGAAGTACAGAAGTAAGCCTTGCTGTCGCCAATGACGGCCCCTGGCAAGTCCTCATGAGGATTCGCACGGCGCCAACCATCGGAACAGCCACCGCGATCAGCACAATATTTACTGCCCCAGCGGCGGCAACGAGCAACGAGTACTTCAGCGAATCCCTCGAATCGGTGTTCAGGATTCCATGGCATGGCCATCGACAACGCGATCCGCTAGAACAGGCTGCCCTCCGCCCGGCTGAATCAGCGGAAGGCATGTTTTCTCAGAACCAGGAGCGCATCATGTCAATTGGACTCTTACTGTTGATTGTCTTGGCTATCTTCCTCGTTGGGGCAATTCCCACCTGGTCGTACAGCAGCGGATGGGGCTACGCGCCATCAGGCACACTCGTGCTTTTGGTTGTGGTCCTTGTCTTGTTGCTGCTAGGCAGACTCTGAGGGGGGCGTCGGGAACATCCCGGACGACTGCCGCCACTGCAAGGCAGGCTCATGGCCGGCTTCCTGAATCGCTGAAGTCCAATCAGAGGAGCACGCGCAACCGGGCACGCGCTCGGTGACAACCTGGTTGCCACCTGTTATCCCGCAGCCGGGTTGCCTCAGTTTCCGGCCCGCAACACCAATGAAGAGGGATACCTTATGAACAAGGACCAAGTGCAGGGCCGGGTCACAGAGGCCGCCGGGAAAGTCAAGGAAGCCTTCGGCAAGATGACTGGAAACAAGGAAACGCAGTTGCGGGAACCCTGAAGAAGGACCTTGGCAAGCAGCGTACGGCGACGTCAAGGCGGATATCAAGAAGGCGGGGTAACAGAATATGGAGAGAGCGAGTACCCGAGCCAATGCACCGCCGGCGGGATGGCAAAGGCGGCCAGCCAACTGGCGGCCTTTGCCCCTTCGGCCCTTGCTCGTTATGTGCCGGCATCAGGAGACACCCATGTTGGAGACGATGCTTAATCAGTTCCCTCCCTTGGAGCAGGAGGCTTTCCGCGAGACATGTCTGCGTAACGGGGTCGCACCCGACGGATTTACCGTGACAGCCGTTAAAGACGCTACAGGCACTGTGCCCGCACGCGGGCGCAGCATCTCGGTACGCCTCGGCAGGGAAGTCCGCCAGTACGACGGAAACCAGACTGCGCGCAATGGACCGGCGATTTCGAGGACGACCTGAGATCGCGCGTGTTCGGCTGAAGCTTTACTTCCCTGCCGCCGGTCAGCACGGCACCCGCCATGCCTCCAACGCCAGCACCCACTACGGTGTTGGTGTCTCGCCGGCTCATGCCGCCACATGCGACTATGTCAAGTGCGGCGATAAGGCTTCGGGCGCACCGGCCAGTCTCCGGAAGGACGTCGCCCCCCGCTCTTAAAGCGCGGCGATGACGCTTTAAAGCAACCCTTCAATCACAACCACCCATTGCCCGCTTCTCGACATCTGTCTAGACTCAGGCTAGGAGCCCGTGAGGTCCTTAGCTGCACGATGATCCCCCTCCACGCGATAGCGCCCGCACTTCGTACCCGTTCTCCACGATTGAGGTAACCATGCGCCTACATGAGTTCATGCGAGCCAATATCGAAGCGATACTGACGATCTGGGAACACGAGTTCAACCATGGCGCCTCAACTGGCAGCACAATGGACTTCGGGCCGCGTCGGGCGCTCACTCGCAAGATCCTTCTTGAAATTGCCTCGGAGCTCGAGACAGGCAGCGCAGCGACATTCGGCACCCTGCTTCAGCCCCCGCACGACGAAGCTAGGTCCGCATCCAACCACGGGGACCAGCGACTTGCGATTGGCTACACCTTGCAGCAACTGCAATCCGAGTATCGAATCCTTCGACATGTAGTAGTAAGCGAGTGGATAAAGGTGCGACGGTCTTGGTTGATCCAGGAGATCATGGATATGGCAACCTTCAATGCTGCGCTGGATCGAGCATTGGGTGCGTCCACAAGCGCATATGTCGCTGGTCTCGATCGCTCTCGAGACCTGTTCGTCGGCGTGCTCGGCCACGATTTGCGCGGCCCCATCAACGCAGCTCTCATGAGCATATTCCTCCTCGGCAGAGATCCAAATCTCAACGAGCAATCCAGGGCCGCACTTTCGCGATCAGAAAGGTCCGTCATGCAGATGAATGACTTGGTTTCGGAGTTGCTGGATTTCGTGAGCGCCCATTTCGGGTTGCACCGTCAGATTTCATTCGCCGAAGTATCCATGACGAAGATTTGCGAAGAGGCGATCGGCGACGCCCAAACAATCTACCCGACCAGGAAGTTCGTCGCGACATTTGCCGAAGATACAGCCGGCCGATGGGATGCCCATCGCGTGAGGCAGGCCGTGTACAACCTCCTCCGAAATGCCAACGAGCACGGCGATGCGGCCGCACCCGTAACCATTACAACACATAGCGACAAGGATTCGGTGACAGTAGAGGTCCATAATCAAGGAAACCCGATTCCCCCACTCTCGCTTGCTCGCGTGTTTGACCCCTTCATACAAGCCTCATCGGGCGAAATCAACATGCAGCCGCAGGGCAGCATTGGCTTAGGGCTGTTTATCGTTCGTGATGTTGCAACGATGCACGATGGACGCGTGTCAGTGGATTCAACAGTCAAAAATGGGACTGTCTTTAGCATTAAGTTGCCGCGAAACCCTAAGGGTCCCGTCCCCGTGGCATAGAAGTTGCGCTTGTCCACTACACGAAGATGTCCGGGGACGAAAATGCGAGTACTGATTGCCGAGGACAATCAAGAGGAACGTGAATCGCTGACAGCCCTAGCCGTCTCATTTGGCCACGAGGTTGTGGCGTTCCGCGATGGACTCGAAGCGCTCGAGGCGCTGGAACTATTCGACGCGGATTTATTGATCGTGGATCTCGAAATGCCACGAATGGGAGGCATGGAACTCGCACTCCATCTGCAGGCTCGCCACCCCCATTCCAAATGGACGTTGGTGGCCTATAGCGGCCGCTCGACCTTGTGGCACGCTGCAGTACTGACGTCTGGCTTCACGCATTGTTTTCAAAAGCCCTACGATCTCCCCGCAATTATTGCAATGCTGGGTAAATCCGTTTGAAAGCAGGCGCGAGAAATCATAAGTTCGTGTATTCGACATCCAAACAAACTGCATCCTTTCCGACTCGCAATGATCTTACCCGTCGGACTCTATTTACTACTAGTCGGGGAAGAACTGGATTTGCCCCCGTGTCTCCGGACACGGTCACACCCTTAGGTTGATAAGGCCATCGCACCCCTGAACTCGCGCGGAGAGCGGTAATTCAGGGCGCTATGGGGGTGCTGCTCGTTGTAGTGTATATGAACGCCTCCCGGCTTGAGCAAGCTTCCGCGTGATCTGACAAGCAAGGTCGGCTGCAGCTGTATATCCGGCCTCATGCAGCTAAGGCTACCGCTGCGGGCCACTATGAAATCCGCTGACTCGTGCCTCATTGCTCAAACGAGCTCGAAGCTCACATTACAACCCAGGTTTCACGAGTTCCGGTCCTACCTGTCTTGTCATTCCACTCGAAACGCCTGCGCAACCTTCCAACATTGAACTCTTCCAAAACAAGTCGCTACGCCGGCCCACCGGAGCATACTGATGCCGTGCCGGCATCCCTCCGGCTGTATGGCTGCTGATGTGCCAATATCGCCCAGATAGTCCGCGCCATCTTGTTCGCCAGCGCGACTACGACTACATTCAACGGTCGTCTCTTCTTGAGTTGCTCAGCCCATGAACCGATGTCTCTGGCATTCGCCAGAACGCATCGCGCTCCATGGGTCAGTAGCGTACGCAAGTAGGTGTCGCCTCTCTTACTGATTCCGAACAAGCTAACCTTTCCACCTGAGCCGCGTTGCCGCGGTACCAATCCCAGAAAGGCTGCAAACTCGCGGCCGGATCGAAATGCCTTCGCATCACCCATTGTCGCAACAGCAGCCGTAGCGGTCAGCAATCCAACACCAGGTATTTCTGCAATTGCTGTACATGCTTCATCTTGTTTCATCCATACCTTGAGTCGCTGCTCGATCCGCGCGATTTGCTCGTCCATCTTTCTGAGTTCGCCCCAACGATCACGCAAAGTGTCAACCAGCATGGCCGGCAACCGTTCAGTGAGCCTCTGCAGCACTCCTGGCATCGCTTTGTCCAGTGATGTACGGCTTCTACTCATTACCTCGCCGTACTCGGCCAGCAGGCCACGCAGTCCATTAATCTGCATCGTGCGCATTTTTACGAGTTGCTGTCGCATGCGGTGCATGGCCAACACCGCCTGTTGAGCCTCCGTCTTGACGGCCACAGGTTTGCAAGGCTGCTGCACCGCTAGCCAGATTGCTCGTGCGTCCGCCGCATCACTCTTGTTGCCGATGTTGAAGGCTTTGACGAATTTAGCGGGCATTAGTCTGACCTCATGTCCAAGCTTTGTCAGTTCTCGAGCCCAGTGCTGGGCACCCCCACACGCCTCCATACCGATGAGGCATGGCGCGTGGTTCGTGAAATACTCGAGAAACGCGCCACGTTTGAGGGCCCTATTCACGATCTCGCCCGTCTCTGCGTCGACGAGATGGACCCGGGATGAAATTCGCCAATTGCTCCGGCTTGACGTCAACGCCCGTTGATACGCAGGCAACCATCAGGCCGCACACCGCAATCATTACGTGAACCCGGTTCATGTCGTCACCGCCCTGCTTCCTGGGCCGTGACTGAAAGCGTGCCAATCGCCGTGGCGCGAGTCTGGCTGGGCAATGGGCACAACAGCACACCCCGTACATGAAGGATAGAACTTTGCCGCGCGGCCAGCATTGGAGACCTGTTGGCACGCCGATCACTCTCCTTGCCCCCAAGCCCTTGCGGCCACCTCTAGAAGTGCCCGTTGAAGCGCCCAAAAGCGCCGCGACTTTCATCGACCACCGTTTGCTGTAACCGAGCCTTCTCGGCCGGCGGGCGTGTCAGTCCATCCTCGATCAAGGCTGCTTGGAGTTTCGCCGCCAACTGGACTACAAGCTGCCATGGAACAGTGGCTGGCTCATCGCCGTGCCAGCCGCAATCCGCCGTACGATTTTTGGCGTTGTACGCGTTACGCGAACATGCACAAATTTTCCAGTGGTCGGTGCACCCGAATTAAAGTGCTGCAAGCCATTTCAACTACGTACTGCGCGTACATGGCAAGCGTGCGGCTGGGGCAAATCCGCCAGCCTCAGTGGCCGCCCCGCGGTACCGGAATGACACCCAATTTACATGCCTATTGCGATAAGTCTTCCTATTAGTCTGGCTGTTCCCAAGGCGCGGCTGACGACCACCAGAATCCATGAGTACTCAACGCTGCTGATCGAGGCGGCAAATGAACTGGCTCAGCTAAACAATATGGCCGGCTTCCCTTCTCGGCCACCGCTCTGCAAGGGATGAGGCAAGGCGAGACGAGCGTCTCCAGCCCAGCCAACAACGTCCGCATCGGCCGAGCACTTGCAAGCCGACAGGAAGGCTAGGACGACCGCTGTAGCCTGGGGATTCAACCGGTCAACTCAACGGATTGATGGAATCGTTCAGCCGGTGTATCGAAATCTAGTGTCTTTCGGGGGCGCTCATTGAGCTGCCTCGCTGCGGCATTGAGCTTGGCTCGCGAATAGGCAAGGCGATCGGTCCCCTTGCGGGCCCATTCGCGGGCCAAGGCGCGATCGATCCACACGCATGGCGTATGGCTTCAGGGATGACCGCTACAATCCCCCCAAAAACCTGGCCACCTGCCCTCGAGATCGGCGATGAACTCGATAAAAGCTAGTCGCCAAGGCGGCGTGGGGCAGTGCCAGGACGTACTGAACTCAGGTTTCCGCTTCCAAAGTACGCGGCTCCTCGACGCCCTACTGTCAACGCAACTGCAACTCGCGACTTAACCTGTCCCGCAGGCGCGGCAGATTTGCCACCCAGCCCCTTCTGATCACCTCGACGGAAGCTAGTTGTTCGGCCGGATGCGTGGCGAAGTACCGCTCGCTAGCTACCATCAGGCGCGTGGCTTCATGCGGAAACCGAGACTGGACCACCATAGCGGCCAGCCGGAACACGTTCGCCTCGCGCTGGTCCGTCGCGACGAGATTCGCCTCTCGAGCCACGGCAGCACAGCGTTTTAGCAGCGCATCTTCAACCTCGCGGGCGCCCATGGATGCCCCCGACGCGAAGTTCTTCCTCTGCAGCAGTTTCTCTGTTGGCTTGGCCAATGCGATTGAGCAAGTATTTCGTCTGCTGTCGCTGGCAAGCTGTAATCTCGCTCGCCACGAGGAGGCTGCCATTGATCTGCCGCAGTTCCATCGTCGGCTTCCCTCTAACCTGCAAGCAAGGGCGCTTGTGCACGAACATCCTAATCCTATGTTCTATCAGACTAGGATGTCGCCGCTGAGCGTGGAGATAGCGCATTCGCCCAATCCGATGACTTGGCAGCCTCCGGAGTTCGGGTACACGATGGACTCGTGATGTCTTGCGCGTGGCGGTGCCCGAGGAATTCGACCGCGTGGAGCGTGACCTGGCGCGCGTGTCGGCCAACAAGCTGATCCCCGATACGGAAGTGAAAACCTCGCTGGTACGCGGCTTCCCCCCGATGCCGCGCAACGCAGCTTCGGACCAGCTAGCGGCCAAGGCGCAAGCCATCTACAGCGAAATCGGACGCAAGCTCACCCTTGAGGGTAGCGGAGGCGCCGCCGATTCGAGCCTGTCCGCTGGCGTCGGCACACCGACGCTCGATGGTTTCGGCGTCGTCGGTGGCGGCATTCATACGCCCGAGGAATACGCTGAGGTCGACAGCGTGGTGCCTCGGCTCTATCTGCTGTCGCGGATGATCATGGAGCTGGGCGGAACCAAGTAGATGCTTCGCGGGGTGCTGCACATGGAGCAGCGGCTTCGGCAAAACAGATTCGATCCAGGGAAGGCAAATGGCCGAGAGAGAGGCCGCGTTGCGCCGGTCGGCGCCCTCACCTTGCATTGCTGAAGCCGGCCAGAAGCAGCCAGTCAATGCTACCTTTCAACCAGAGAATATCCTTGACACGCCCATACGTTGGGCGTGTAACTATTGACCCGGCAATCAAAGAGATAATGAGTTGCCATTGACACTTCACCCCCCCGGGCTGAATGCGAGCGACAGCGCGGGGGCGGTTCTCTCGGCGTTATCCGCCTACAATGCCCCACGCGCAAATTGGTCAAAATTCCATTTGTCTATATCGAAGGTGACAAGGTTGTTTTCGTCTCCATTCAACATCCCCACCGCGGAGCGCCCGCCCGATATCCGGCGCAACTCCTCGCTCGAGAGTGAACGAATCGTCGTGGTTGGCTTGCCTTGCTGCTCGATGTCGAGCGGCTGCAAGTCCTTGATCGTCATTGTGCTCATGGCTTCTCCTAGCTGTGAATTAACGAGTGTGGTTTCAATCGAGCATGTTGCAGTGCTCGATTGAACAGATGCATGGAGCGTGCCGGTTGCGGAGAATGGCCAGAGGCCTGCCGAGGTGGCCGCGCAAATGCCGGGTTTCCGGGCGGGAAGGTCGGTATGACCGCGGCGTGGCGAAACGCAATGCGGCGTGGAGTGTTGGAAGGCATCCGGCAGTGCCCACGAACCTGTGTAGTGCTACCCAACACCTACAAGCGGCGCAACTAATGCAGGACCCGGCGCACCGTGACGCGGCTGACTAGGCGGAGGCCCTGCTTCTCTCCACGGGCCGCATGAGCGCGCGCCCGGGCCTATTGGAGCGCCATCCGCCTCGAACCGCACCACGCTCCCAGCGGATGGCCACTTTCCGCGAAATGCCGATCCAGCGGGTGCTCCTTTCAGGGGTGTCGCACTAGAATGTACAGGCGCGGTGCCCGCGTGAATGCACTCTGTGGTGGAGGCGCGGCGCACGTATCGAGTTCATTCGTACTGGAGAATGAGAATGCCGACCTATCAATATCGTTGCCAGGATTGCGGTGAAAAATTCGAACACGCGGAGCATGTCGCAGAACACGCGACCGTCCAGTTAAAATGCCCCAAATGTGGGAGCGATAAGGTGCAGCATGCGCCTACGCCGTTCGTCGCCAAAACTTCAAGAAAGAGCTGAACGGTCATTCCCTGCTCACATGGGCGAAAGGATCATTGCCGCCCGCATCGGCCCGCCCCTCGGCAATACCGATCTGTACAGCGGTGGGGCCCGCTTGGGGGGGCCGCGGCAATGCGGCGGTGGGCGACGCCAGGCTCTGTGGTTGCCAAACTAGAATCGCATCACCACCAACATGCCGTAGAACAGCACGGCCAGGAACACCGTCTCGAGGACCATCAGTGCTACCGGCTTCCAGCCTACGGACAGAATGTCCTTGAGGTGGGTTTTCATGCCGATTGACACCATGGCCATGACCAGACACCACTGCGAAGCAAACTGCCCGGCCTTTACCACCCCCGGAGGCAGCCAGCCTGTGCTATTGATCGCCACCAGCACCGCGAAGGCCACGGCAAACCACGGCAGCAGCGGCGGGCGCGGACCCTTGCCGGCTTCCCCTTGTGCCCGCTGATGCCGCTGCGACAACCACGCAGCCAGCGCGATCACCGGCAGCAGCATGGCCACACGCATCAGCTTGATCAGCGTGGCCGCATCGCCGGCTTCATGCGAGATGCTGTAGCCGGCCCCTACTACCTGGGCCACATCATGGATGGTTCCGCCAATAAAGGCTCCGGCCTGTAAAGAAGGCAAGGCCAGCAGTTGCGCGAGCATCGGGTATAACACCATCGCGACCGTCGATAGGGTACTGACGGAGATGACCGTGAACAGCGTCGCGCGCTCCTTTAACGGATGCTGTGGCATGGCTGCCGACAGGGCCAGCGCCGCGGAAGCACCGCAGATCGCCACGGCACCCCCGGTGAGCAAGCCGAAGAACGTTTGGAACCCCATCAGTCGAGCCAGCACGATGCCGCACAGTATGGTCAGCGCCACCGCCAGTACGACCATGGCAACGGAGTGCCAACCCAGTGCCGCCACCTGCGAAGCCGTAATGCGCAATCCCAGCAAGGCCACTCCCAGCCGAAGCACCTGCTTGGCACTGAAGTCAATGCCGGAAGCGGTGGAGGATTCTCGGGACAGGAAGTTCAGCGCCATACCCAATAGCAAGGCGAACAGCATCACCGGTGCCTGGTAATGCGTGGCGAGCGACATGGCTGCGACGGTTACCACCGCGCTGATGACCATGCCGGGCAGATAGCCCCGGAACGTATTTAACAAACTCGGATTCAGGAATCTTACGGACATGATGTCTCTCCGATGGGTCGATGAAGTTCGCCGCCCATTTCGGAATCGGCCCCACTCACTTCGCAAACCGGGAAACGCTGGCGGACACACTCTGCAATTTCCCAGTTAGCAAGCATGCGCCATGGAACTCGGTGCCCGCCGTGCAACGGATGCCAACGACTTTGCATTACATGCCACGTCGATAGTGAGTCGCTCCTGAAACGTTGCACCGGATGGACCCTCGAGGCGGGCAACACCGTGCGGTGCCGCAGCCGGCATACCCGCGTGGGCCCGCGTCGGGCATCTATCATTGGTTGATGATCATCTTGAGGCATACTCCCTTCGGTTCGAATATGTGAAAGCAGCGCCATGCCAAACGTCGGGCGACTCGTTCGCAGTGCCACGCTGAACGGCTACATCGAGCTGGTGGAATCGCTTGGCCGCGACCCGGGAGCCCTGTTGCGTGCTGTGGGGCTGTCGGCGCGGTTGCTCAAGGACCCCGAGACACGCATTCCGAGCAGCGCCTTGCGCGAGTTGCTGGAAGCTACCGCCAGCACGACCGGTGTCGAGGATTTCGCCTTGCGGATGGCGGCGCGTCGTACGTTTTCCAACCTCGGGCCGATCAGCCTGGTGCTAAAGGAGGAGCCCTCGCCACGACAGGCGCTCGATACCTTGTGTCGCTACCTGAAGCTGCTCAGCGCATCGCTGGTCACGCGCGTCGAGGACGCAGGTCAGACCGTGATCATTCGTGAGGACCTGCTGCCCAGCCCTGGCTCGGGCACCCGTCAGGCCATGGAACTCACCGTCGGCATGATGTTTCGCATCCTGCGCGAGTTGATCGGACCAGAATGGCGCCCATTGCAGGTCTGCTTTACGCATCGCGCGCCAGCCGACATATCGGCGCACCGCGCCTTTTTCGGCCGCAATCCGATGTTCAATCAGCCGTTCAACGGCCTGGTTTGTGCCGCAGCCGACCTGGAGAAGCCACGCGCGCCAGACCAGTCTGGCGCGGCCCAACTGGCGCGCGACTACCTGGAGGCCGCCCTACGACGCCGTGGCGAGGGTACGCGTGAAACCTGTCGCGAACTCATCATGGCGCTGCTCCCCGGCGGGCGCTGTACGGCCCAGCAGGTAGCGCTGCATCTGCGCGTCGATCGTCGCACGCTGCATCGTCATCTGAGCGCCGATGGACTCACGTTTTCGGCACTCCTCGACGAGGTGCGCTCGGAGCTCGTGACGCGCCATCTGGAGGAGAGCGACCAGCCGATCGGCGAAATCGCGGGTCTGCTCGGCTTCTCCAACCAGAGCAGCTTCAGCCATTGGTTTCGCGCCGAGTTCGGCTGCAGCGTCACGCAATGGCGCAGGCAGACGGCAGCGCGATCGGCAGCGGCGATCGGCCGGGGCCGTCGCCATCCGGCTCCCTCAGTCAGTCGGCAATAAGCACAATCTTGCCCATGTGCTGGCTGCGCGCGATATACGCGTAGGCGTCCGCGATCGAATCCATCGGGAATGTGCGGTCAATCGGCAGACGCAGCCTGCCTTCGCGAAAGTGTGGCAGCAGATCGCGCGCGCATGCCTGGATACACGCGAGACGTTCGGCCTCGGTGCGTGTGCGGAACGTCGCGCCCATCAGCTTCAGGCGATTCAGCCAGAGCAGGTTGATATCGATCCGTCCAAACTGGCCGCCGCCCAGCCGCGCAAGATTGACCAGTCGTCCCTTTACTGCAAGGCACCTGACATTTTCCTCGAAGACCGTACCACCGATGGTGTCGACGATCAGATCGACGCCACGCCCGTCAGTGGCAGCCATGATGGCCTCGACCTGCGCTTCACGCGATGTGTCGATGCCGACGTCGGCGCCATAAGCGGCGAGCCGCTCCAGCTTCTCCGCCGACCGCGACGACACCATTGCCAGCCTGGCGCCAAGCGCTTTCGCAGTCATGAGCGCGGCCATGCCGACACCGCCCGAGGCACCGTTGATGTACACCGAGTCGCCGGCCTTCAGCTCGCCGTTGCTGACCAGCGCATCATGGGCGGTGATGAACACGTTGGGAAACGCCGCGGCATCGACCCACGACACATCGTCGGGAATCGGCATCAACGCCAGCGGAGCCGCCACGACATACTGCGCGTGGCAGCCACGGCCATGGCCCATCACACGGTCGCCTTCGCGCCAGCCACGGACCTGATCGCCGACGCCGACCACCTCGCCAGCGAACTCGACACCCGCGGTCATCGGGTTTCCCGTCCGATGCTCGCGCATGTACTTGATCTCGCCAAAATTGACGCCCGATGCTCGCACCCCGACCAACACTTCATTGGGGCCCGGTTTCGGGGCGGGAATATCCTGAACCTCAAGCCGACCGCCGTCGGCACCAGGCAATACACGTGCTGCTTTCATTCTTGGTCCTCGATACTCGAGTGTGGACGGACGGGGCCGTCGTCACTCCGGAGTGAAATGGATCGAACGCAGCAGCTTGCCCTGGCGCTCGTACGATTCGCGGATGTCCCTGGCAAGTTCATCCGTGGTGGCGGGCGACCCGACCTCCATGCCGAGATCCTGGATCTTTCGACCTAGTTCGGGGGATTGCAGCGCCTTGAGCGTGGCATCACGCATCCTGGCGATAACCGCCGGCGGCACGCCCGGCGCTGACCACAGTCCCATCCAGCCCACTTCGTTGAGGTCTGGGTATCCCAGTTCGGTAAAGGTCGGAACGTTGGGCAGCGCCGAAATTCGCTGCGGAAACGCCACCGCATAGGCCCTGAGCTTTCCCGCCTTGATAAACGGCAGCGACGTCGCGGGGCCGTCGAACATCAGCGGTACCTGTCCGCCCATGACGTCCTGCAGCGCAGGTGGGGACCCCTTGTAGCTCACGGCACCGGTGTCCAGTCCGGCCAGCCGGTTGAACTGCACGCCGATCGTCTGGCCGCGCAGGCCGATACCAAAGTTCGCGTAGTCGATCTTGCCGGGATTGGCCTTGATATACCTGACCAGCTCCGAGAGATTCTTCGCAGGCAGCGTGGGGTTGCCGACGAGTATCAGTCCCTGCCGGGTGAGCTGTGCGATCGGAACGATATCCTTGAACGGATCGTAGGACACCTTGATGGCCAACGGCACTTCCGAGGCGATGCCCTTCTGGATCAGCAGGAAGGTATAGCCATCGCGGGGTGCGGAAAGCATGCCATGGACCGCGATGGTTCCCGCTGCTCCTGATTTGTAATCGACGATCACGGATTGCCCGAGCGGGCGCTGCAACTCGTAGGCAAGCAGGCGCGCAACGATATCGGCTGTGCCGCCGGGCGGCGCGCCGACAAGAATGCGCACCGGCTTGGTTGGCCAGTCGGCAGCGTGGGTCGTGCTCGTGGCCAGCAGTAAGGCGCCAAGCGCAAGCGCAAGGCACCTGCACGCATTGAGGGTATGGCGTTTCATGACAGTCTCCTGGTCATCGGCTGCTGCATCTGTCACTGCGTCTTGCGCAGATAGCCCTGGTTTCCCCCATTGCGGTTTGGCGCGAAGCCGTTGGCCTGCAGCGATTCCTCGACGGTTTCATAGAACACGCCGATCTTGCAGATCTCGCGGGCCTGCCTTGCAGTGGCGATGTCGCGACCAAGCTCGCGCGAAACGCGCACCAGTTGCTCGATCTGTCTGACCGTGCTTTGTTTGGCCGTACGCTGCTGGTTCCACAGGACGTCTTCGGTGCCGCAGCGCACGTGCAATCCCATCGCGATACCCATCACGTTGACGGGCAGCACATTGCGTACGTTGCTTTCCACCGTCACCACCGCGCCGTCAGGCACGGCACGCATGAAGTTGGCCAGACTGTAGAGGCTTGGCGTATCCATCCCGCCGCCAATGGCTACCCAGTTCAGGATCAGCGGACCCTTGTAGAAGCCGCGGCGCATCAGCCGCTCGACTGACTCGAAGCTGTTGATGTTGTAGCACTGGAATTCGCTCTGGATCCCGGCGGCCGTCAGGCGACGCACGTGCTCCTCCACCCAACCGGGGTTGGCAGGGACGGTCATGTTCTTGTAGGCGTTAAACAGTGTCATGTCCTCGCGCGAGGTGCCCCTGAAGTCGGCATCGTCGGCGTGGTCCGTGACGTTCATCTGCGAAGTATTGACGGTCACCGTGACTTGGTCCGGCCTGGGGTCCAGATCCGCGAGCATGTGGCGGGTATCGTCGGATAGCCACTTGGCGGCCTGGCCGTCGTCTTCGGGTGCGAACGAGATCGAGCCACCTACCTGGATGATCATTTCCGGCACCGCCTCGCGCACGCCGGCAATCAGTTCATTGAACTTGGACAGACGCTTGCTGCCCTTGCCGTCCAGCTCGCGCACGTGCAGATGCAGCACCGTGGCGCCAGCGTTATAGCAATCCACGGCCTTCTGGATTTGCGCCTCCATCGTGACCGGAATGTCCTCGGGAAAATCGGATGGCTGCCAACCCGGCGCGTATGGCGCTGCGGTGATGATCAGCGGCTGCTGGTTCTCGGGAAAAAGGTGACCGTCTAGGAAATTCATGTTGATGCTCCGGGTAGTCGTCAGCAGTCGATTCAGTAAGGGATGTCGCCCACGATGCCGGCGCGTTCCATCTTGCGCGGCGCCGGCCAGTAGTCATTGAGGGCGTAGTGCTGCGTGCAGCGGTTGTCCCAGACCGCGATGTCGCCTTCCTGCCATGACCAGCGCACCTGGTATTCGGGAATGGTGGCGCGGCTGATCAGGTAGTTGAGTAGCAGCGAAGCACCGGGTGCCTTGTCGATGCCGTGACGTACGTTGGCCGGCGTGCTGTAGTTAGTGAAGTGCGTGGTGAAGCCCGCACCGACGAACAGGATCTTCTCGCCCGTTTCGGGATGGGTGCGCACCACCGGATGCTCTGCTGGCGGATGGTCCTGCACCAGCTTCGCACGCGCTTCCGCGTCCATGACCGCGCCAAAGCTGTGTTCGATGCTGGCCCTTGCGCGCAGGCCGATGATCTTCTGCCTGATGTCGTCGGGCAATTCCTCGTAGGCCCTCACCATATTGACCCAGATGGTGTCGCCGCCGGTTTCAGGGCACTCGATGCAGCGCAGCACCGCACCCATGGCCGGATTGGGGCGCCACAGGCCATCGCAGTGATAGTTGTTCTCGTAGCTGTGCGGGTTATCGCTACGGTAGATGCGCACCAGACCCGGATGATCCGGATCGCTACCGGCGACAGGATGGTCTTCCAGCTTGCCGAAGCATCTGGCGAAGGCCACGTGCTCGGCACGCGTAATCTCCTGCCTGCGAAAGAAGAGCACCTTGTGCTCGAGCAGTGCGGTCTTGATCGCTGCGAACAGCGCCGGATCGCGCGACGCTTCACCCAGATGGATGCCGGAAATTTCGGCCCCGATGGCCGGGGTGATCTGCCTGATTTTCATTTTCATGTCTCCTGCAGTCTTGGATGAATCCGCGAGTCGGTTCACCGTCTTCTGCGCATCGAGTATCTGGCGCTTGCGGCCTGTCTCACTTGCTTATCTGGGACATGAATTTGCTAATTTGGGACATCGCCGCGACGCCGCCAGTGACTCGGCGCGGGAACTACTCTTCGCATTCCATCGTCTGGCGGCGCCTGCGCCACACTGGCGCTTCTACCAAAAAGAACATATAAACCATAAGAAACGGAAAGGTCATTCGGCTGCCCGCGCGGCTTCTGCTCCACATTGGAGTTGACTCGCGCGCGGACTGGCGCCTGGTATGGGTTTTCGTATATCCAGGCAGGACGGAGGCAGGCCATGCGGCAACCAGGGCCTTCCGAAGCGTTCCAATGGCCCGATCCTTGGGCTGTGTTCCAGCGGCCGGGGCCAACTCTTCTTTGAAGGATGCGCGGGATGCTCACACAACTGAAAGCGGCGTTCCGCTACTTCAACAGCGTGGTCCCGTTTCGACTCGGTCCCGCGCTGATCACGACGGTCGTGCTGATCACCATGCTGCTTCTGCCTGTGCCAGCGGGGCTCACGCCCAAGGCCTGGGGCCTGGTTGCCATCTTTCTGACAACAATCGTGGCAATCATCCTGAAGGTCATGCCGATCGGGGTGATGGCGATGATGGCCATCGTGGTCCTCTCGCTGTCGCAGGTGACCTCGGACTCGTCCAAGGGGGCGATCGCCGATGCGCTGACCGCCTTCGACAGTCCGCTGATCTGGTTGATCGTGGTGGCCATCCTGATCTCACGCGGCGTGAAGAAGACCGGCCTGGGCACCCGTGTCGGCCTGATGTTCATCTCCCTGATGGGGAAACGAACGATAGGCATCGGCTATGGTCTGGCCACCTGCGAACTGGTGCTGGCGCCGTTCACACCGAGCAATACCGCGCGTGGTGGCGGCATCGTGCATCCGATCATGAAATCGATCGCCATCGCATTCGACTCGGACCCGGCCAAAGGCACCGAGGGCAAGGTCGGCACCTACCTGGCGTTGGTCAACTACCACGCCAACCCGATCTCTTCGGCGATGTTCGTGACCGCCACCGCCCCGAACCCGCTGGTGGTGGACTACATCGCCAAGGCAACCAATCAGAATCTGCATCTGAGCTGGACGAGCTGGGCGCTTTGCATGTTGTTGCCCGGCCTGCTATGCATGCTGGTGATGCCGCTGGTGATCTATGTGTTGTCGCCACCGCAGCTCAAGGCCACACCCAACGCAGTGGAATATGCGCACGCCGAAATGGCGAAGATGGGTCCAGTGTCGCCAAAGGAAAAGGTGATGATATTCACCTTCGCGCTGCTGCTGCTGCTGTGGGCCAACGTTCCAGCGATGGTGTTCGGTCCGTCGCTCACGCTGGACCCAACGGTGGTCGCCCTGGTCGGCCTGTTCGTGCTGATCATTACTGGCACCATCGACTGGGACGACGTGCTGTCCGAGAAGAGCGCCTGGGACACGCTGATATGGTTTGGTGCGCTGATCATGCTGGCCGAGCAGTTGAACAAGCAAGGCGTGATTGGCTGGTTCTCGAAGGGCATGAGCGACGCGATCGTGACCAGCGGCATTGGCTGGGGCGGCACGGCCGCGATTCTGGTTGCGATCTTCGTCTTCTCGCACTACCTGTTCGCCAGCACGACGGCGCACATCAGTGCGATGATGCTCGCCTTCCTGACAGTCGGCGTCCATCTGATACCGCCAGCGTATGTGGTGCCATTCATGCTGCTGATGGCGGCCGGCTCGGCGATTATGATGACGCTCACCCACTATGCGACGGGCACCTCGCCGATCATCTTCGGCAGCGGTTTTGTCACGATGGGAACCTGGTGGCGCGTCGGCTTTGTGATGTGTGTGGTGGAGCTGCTGATCTTCGCCGTGGTCGGGAGCGTCTGGTGGAAGGTGCTTGGCTTCTGGTGAACACGCGGCCGAACGACGCCCGATGCACCGCCATGATCACGCGAGATCGACGTGACGCGCGACTTCGCAGACGGCGATCCCGATACCGCAGCTGTCAATCCGACTGAGCAATCGCATCAACTGGAAGGTGCCGCCCTTGCAAGAGGGCTGGACTTCATAGGTAAACAGACGCTAATGCGTGCACTTGGCCCTGAACGTATCGATCAGGTTATCCCGCGCGCGGTCTCGTTGCAGGCCTGGCACGACCCGCCCCTGGCTCGTTGTAACAGGCCGCCCGGTCGAAGGCTGGTACTCGCGGTTGGGTGTCGCGGTGAATTGCTCCAGCAACTCCTGGCACTCCGGAGAATTGATATTGCCGGAGGCTGTCGGCTCGCGTGACGGGCGATACGGGCTATGCCCTTCCTGCACCGCCTCGCTGACGGCATCTGCAGCAGCCGCCGCGCCGTCCTGCCGCTGCGCATAGGCAACGCTATTCGCGCCAAGCGTAGCGCATACGACCACCGCCGATACGATCGTTCGGATATTGGGCACGTTGGTTCCCGGTGTCTTGGCTTCTGGAGCAATCCCCCGCACGCAGGGGATGTGCAGAAGCTAGTATGGTTAGCGTCTTGCAGAAGTCAAAGGCGAAACAAATCGAGGTACTCGACAGGATCGCATTGCCTTCCCCTCGAACGCCCAGAGCGCCATGAATATCCGGGCGGCAAGAGCGGCGATCGTACGAACACCCGGCATGGAGGTGCGCCGATGCGTCGGCCGTTTCTGCATCGTCTGATATGCAGCCTGTCGTTAATGACGTCCATCAGCGCCATGGCCGACGATCGCCCACTCCGCCTTGTCGACCCGGAAGACGGGCAGTTTGACCTCAGTAGCTACCTTCTCGAGCACAAGGGCGCGTTGCCCGTTCCGTTTGTGATCACCGAGCCGGCAGTTGGCTATGGCCTGGGCGTTGGCCTGCTCTTCTTCTCGGAATCCATCGCCGAAAGCGAGGTGCGAGCCAAGTCGCTCGGCCAGGAGCGCATACCACCCAACATCACCTTTGTCGGCGGCGCTTACACGCAGAACGGCACGTGGGCCGGGGCGCTCGGCCACTTCCATACCTGGGACGGCGATCGGTACCGCTACCTTGGCGGCATCGCCAAGGTAGCCGCCAATCTGGACTATTTCGGCAATGCGAACCAGGCCAGGGCGTATTCGCTGCAGGGCACAGGCCTTCTCCAGCAGCTTCTGGTCCGTATCGGGAATACCCACTGGTTTGCCGGCCCCCGCTATATCTACTTCGATTCGAACGCCGTTTTCAAGTTTGGCCAGACGCCCGGAGACCTGGTGGGACAAGGCCGGAACCAGCGCATCAGCGCTGCCAGCCTGGTGGTCGACTACGATTCACGCGACAACATCTTCTACCCCAGCCGCGGCGTCTATGCGGAACTGGAAGCCCAGCTCGCACGGGAAGGAATCGGCAGCACCCAGAACTACGACATGTACGCGGCGCGCGGGTACACGTGGCTGCCGATCGCCAAGACACTGATTCTCGGCCTCAGAGCCGACACGCGCTTTTCCAGTGGCGATGTGCCGTTTTATGTCCAGCCATACGTCGACCTGCGTGGGGTCAAGAAGGCCCGTTACCAGGACCGCAATGCGATCTCGACGGAGGTGGAACTGCGCTGGGACTTCCGGCCCCGCTGGTCCTTGCTCGGATTTACCGGCGTCGGCAAGGCCTACGGCCGGCAAAGCTTCGATGATGCCCCCAACATTGTCAGCGCCGGGGTGGGCTTTCGCTACCTGATCGCGAGAAAGCTGGGGCTCGCCATCGGCATGGATTTCGCCCACAGCAAGGACCAGAACGCTGTCTATGTACAAGTGGGGAGCGCGTGGCGCTAGATCTGCAACGGTGCCTGGGCCTATGCCAGCAAAAGCGCCTCGTATTCTTCCCGGAACTGATGGAGGGAGCTGTCCACCACCGTCACGGCGCCATCGATCAGGCCGCAGCGCCCGCTGCCTGGAAGGATGCGGCAAAGGTTCTCCAACGCGTCCAGGTCCGCGCGCACGCCGCGGCCCGTATCGATCCGGTTGAGTAGTCGCATCAACTGGAACGTCCCGCCCTTGCACGGCGGGCACTGGCCGCACGAACCCTGGGCAAAGAAGCTGACGTACTCGGCTACCTTGCGAACGATGCTGGTGCCTTCCGACACCACGATCATGGCGCCGGTCCCCAACCGGGAGCGCCTTTGTCGCACGGAGTCGAAGTCCAGCGCCACATCGAGATCGCGCTTGGTCAGCAGGGTATTGGAGGGCCCCCCCGTGAAGACTGCCTTGAACGCCTTGCCCTGGAGCATCCCGCCGCCATGCACGAACACCAGCGCCTCCAGGCTCGTGCCCATCGGCAGCTCATACAGGCCAGGCCGCAAGACATCGCCCGAGAGTGAATACAGCTTGGTTCCGGCTGCGTTGCCGATGCCGAGCTCGCGATACCACTGTGCACCGTTGCGCAGGATGCCCGGCACGTGGGCCAGCGTCTCGGTGTTGTTCACGACGGTCGGCGCGCCGTGCACGCCATGCTCGGCCGGAAAAGGCGGCTTGCGGCGTGGAAACGGGAATCCTCCCTCGACGCTCGCGATAACCGCGGTTTCCTCGCCGCCGATATACAAGCCCGAGCTTGGTACCACGATGAGCGATACCGGTCCGCCGACCAGCCGGGCAAGCTCGGCGAACTGCGGGTGCGCCTGCCACTGCTGCACCGCCATGCGCGTACTTGCGAGCGACAGCGGCTGATGGGGATTGACGTACAGCACGACATGGTTGGCGCGGGTGGCGGCTGCGGCGATCAGCGCGCCCTCGATCACCTGATGCGGCGTGTGCTCCAGCAGAAAGCGGTCCTTGAACGTCCCCGGCTCGTCTTCGTTGCCATTGCAGATGATGTACTTGTCGCCATCCGCCGCGGCGGCGACTGGCGCCCATTTGCGATATGTCGCGAAGCCGGCGCCACCCATCCCGCGCAGGTCCGCCTGCTCGATCTCGGCGATGACTGCGGCCGGCTCTCGCAGCGCCTTGGCCAGCCCTTCTCCGCCGCCGTGTGCCAGCCAGGCATCCAGGTCTGCGCCAACCCGGACATCCTCGTGGAGGAGAACCTGATTCAGGTGTTCCATCGCGCGCTCCGTGGATCGCTCACCGGGTGCCGCCGACCGCCCGGCCCCGCGCGCCGGCGTGCAACCCCGCATCGACGCGCAGATCGAAATGCGCGTAGCCCGGGAAGAGCTGCGGTGCCTGGACATGCAGCGGCAGCCCGGCCAGTGTCAATTCCCGCTGCCAGGCGTGCACATGGCCGATTCCGGCGCGTGCGGCCATGACGCTGCGGCCCGCCTCCGCTGCGCTGGCCCCGGCACGCCGGCCCATGCTCAGGATATCGAGCAGCGCGTTACCCATCAGCCGGTTGCGTCCGTGAATGCCGCCCGTGACCTCGCCAACGCAGTACAGCCCTGGCACGCTGGTCGCACCCTCCTTGTCGATGGCAACACCGCCGTTCTGGTAGTGCAAGGTCGGGTAGACGAGGAACGGCTCCCGGGACGCATCCTGACCGCACTTGTGGGCGAGATGGCGCAGCGTCACGAGCCGCTTTTCCAGAATGCCGGGGTTTTCCATTTCCAGCGTCGGCGTGTCGAGGAAGACGCCGACCTGGCCGCCCCGCTCGATGCCGCGCCCCTGCGCGCATTCACGCAGGATCGCCGAGGCCACGATATCCCGCGGCTTAAGTTCATCGACGAAACGCTCGCCCTCGCCGTTGATCAGCCTGGCGCCGGCCGAACGAGCAGCTTCCGAGATCAGGCCGCCGGCCAGGTGCGGCGGGTAGGCGATGCCGGTGGGATGGTACTGGAACGAGTCCAGCTCGCGCAGGCGCGCCCCAATCCGATAGGCGAGCACCAGGCCGTCTGCTGTGGCGCCGTAGTGGTTGGACGTCGGGAACGCATTCAGGTGCAGGCGCCCCGCCCCTCCGGTGGCGAGAATCACGGCGCGCGCGCGCACCAGCACAAAGGTGCGCCATTCGAGGTTGTAGATCACGGCCCCGGCGCAGCGCCCGCGCTCGTCGGACAGGAGCTCGACCACGGGGCAACGGTTCCACACCGCGACGCCGGGTTCCAGATCCACCGCCTCGCGCAGCACGCGCATCATTTCCAGTCCGGTGTAGTCCCGGTAGGAGAGAATGCGCGCGGCCGATGCCCCGCCTGGCTTCTTGCGCAGAAGGTTGCCGCCAAAGGGCCGGTCCTCCTCCTGATCGAACATCATGCCCAGCTGGATCAGCCAGCGAATCACGTCGGGTCCATCCATCACCATCTGCGCGACGAGCTCCGGATCGCCACAGAAATGCCCGGCGCGCAAGGTGTCCTCAAAGTGCAATTGGGGGCTGTCATCCTCGCCGATGGCCGCCTGGATGCCGCCTTCGGCCATGACCGTGTTGCTGTCGCCAAGGCGCAGTTTGGTGGCGAGGATCACCTGCGCGCCGCGCGTGGCTGCGGTGAGCGCCGCCGCGCAGCCACCACCGCCCCCGCCGATGATCAGCACATCGGTGGAGACGAGCTGTGCGCCGGCAATGTCCACGTCGTCGATCAGCGCGTTTGCCTGCAGATAGCGGGCGAGATCCGGCTGACAGGGTTCGCCGCGATTCACGCCGACGGCCAGCGCAACGCGCGCATTGGGGCCGTGGTCCGGGTGATAGCCCTTGAGAAGCGCTTCTACGGAGATGTCGTCGCTGCGCACCGCCGGCGCCACACCGGGACGGTAGCGCCTGAGCGCGACTTCATATGGGATACCAGCCGGCATGATCGTCGGTCTCCGTCAGCGCGGCGGCTGCGCGCCCGGTGCGTCGAAGTCAATGCGCATCGCGCCACTCTCGATCTGCTGCAGCCGCAACATGAGATTGGCCGGACGCAAGGACTGCGCCGCGATCATCCGCCGCACGAACAGGCCGAGATGGTTGGGCCGGATATGCTCGGGGCAGGCCAGCGTGCAGAGGTTGCACATGACGCATTCGTCGAAGACATGGCTCGAAGCCGTCAGCTTGCCCTCCACCGCGAGCTTCACGCCCTCCTGGACATCAAGCCCCTTTGGGCAGGCGCGATCGCATCCGCTGCAATGACGGCAATGGGCCGCCTCCGGGAAAATGTCCGAGATCGTCTGCAACGCGTCCCAGCTGTCGCCGATCTCCTCGATGCGATAGACGTGCCGCTCCGACGCCGTGAAGTAATCCAGAAAGGCGACCTGCATGCCGTCTTCCACCAGCGTTTCGCATGCGAGCGCGGTCTTCACATCCTGTTCGCCGCTGCGCCGCACCATGACGCGGCACGACCCGCATACGCCCTGGCCCATGCAGCCGACGCCTTCGACAAGCGTTTCCCCCGCGTGCAGGAACGCCTGCAGGATGGAACAGTTTTCCGGTGCTTCGAGCTGCCGTCCTTCGATGCTCAAACGTACCATTTCACACCCTGTCGTGTCGGCGGCGCCAACAGCACACTGCACTGGCGCACTGTCCCAAAAGGTCATATAAACCATAGCACAGGGAAGGTCATTGCTCAGGGGCGGGAACATGACAGGACTGCAGAGATTCTTGCGAGGGGCGGCCGCCGCCGCACTAGGCTGCCTCTGCCTGCTTGGTCTCGGCGCGACGCATGCCTTCGCGCGCCAGGTGTTCGACTCGCCGGATGCCGCGATGGGGGCCTTTGGCCAGGCGGTTCTCAATGACGACGAGACGGCCATGCGAGCCATGCTTGGCCCCAACTTCCGCGACATCATCCCCCCGGTCGGCGCCGACGTGCGGAACAGGTTCAACCAGGCCTGGGCGCAATCGCGTCGCGTGGAGCAATCGGGCACGCAAGCGCTCATCGTCGTCGGCGACGACGGATGGACCCTGCCCGTGCCGCTGCTCAAATCGGCCAATGGCTGGCAGTTCGACACCCTGGCTGCCGCCCGGGAAATGCGCGTGCGCCGTATCGGGCGGAACGAACTCGCGGTGATCCAGACCATGCAGGCCGTCTGCGATGCACAGACCGAATACGCCCAGACGACCCACGATGCCGAGAAACGGCTCGTCTATGCCAGCAGGCTGTCCAGCTCCCCGGGCAAGCGCGACGGGCTCTACTGGCCGACAGGACCCAATGAGCCACCCAGCCCGCTCGGGCCAGCTTTCCAGGATGCCGGCACGCGCAATGCAAGCAAGGAGGGCTACTACGGCTACCACTACAAGCTGCTCACTTCGCAAGGGACGCATGCAGATGGCGGCACGTTGAGCTATGTCATCGATGGCAAGCTGTTCGGCGGCTTCGCGGTCATGGCCTGGCCGGTACGCTACGGTGACACCGGCGTGATGAGCTTCATCGTCAGCCACAAGGGCCAGGTCTATGAGCGCGACCTCGGGACCAACAGCACCGCCAGGGCAGCGGCAACGACATCGTATGATCCGGCTCCCGGCTGGCGCAAGGTGTCGCCATGAACCCGCGCGCCCTGACCACCGCTTGCTGTGCCCTGCTTGTGCTGGGCGGCTGCGAAAGCGCCGGTCCGCCGGCAGTGGGTACGGCCGCGCCGGCGATGTCCGGGGAGGGTGCGGTGCAGGCCCAGAAGGAACCCGCGCCGTACAAGGCGGAAGAAATCGAGGCGCTGGTCGCGCCGATCGCGCTCTATCCCGATCCGCTGCTCTCACAGGTCTTGATGGCTTCCACCTACCCGCTGGAAGTCGCGCTCGCCGCGCGCTGGAGCAAGGCGCATCCGAACCTCAAGGGCAACGACGCAGTCAAGGCGGTGCAGAACGAGTCGTGGGACGTCAGCGTGAAATCGATGGTGGCGTTTCCGCAGATCCTTGAGCCAATGGGCGACAAGCTGGACTGGACCCAGAAACTGGGGGATGCATTCCTGGCGCAGCAGAAGGAGGTGTTCAATGCCGTGCAACGCCTGCGTGTGCGCGCCCAGCAAGCCGGCCACCTCAAGTCGGGCGCGCAGCAGACCGTGACCGTCGAAAGCGCAACCTCCGGCGAAGCCGCGCAGCAGACCATCGTGCGCATCGAGCCGGCGAATCCCGAGGTGATCTATGTACCGGTGTATGACCCGGCGATCGTCTACGGCGGTTGGGGCTATGCAGGCTACCCGTACTACTACTGGCCGCCCTACGGGCCCTACTACCCCGGCGATGCCTTCCTGGGAGGCATCGCATGGGGCATCGGCCTGGCTGGGGCCATCGCCATATTCGGCAACTGCGACTGGAACAATGGCGGGGTACATGTGGAGCACCACAAGGCCCGGAACATCGACCGCAACTTCGATGCCAGCAAGTTCGAGGGAGGCCGCTGGCAGCACGATGCCCGGCACCGCCAGGGCGTTGCCTATCGCGACAATGCCACGCGCGAGAAATTCGGCAGGAGCACGGCCGATGCCGCAGGGCGCAACAACTTCCGCGGGCGCGACGCGACCGGGGGCCGGGACAATGGCTTCCAGGGTGTCGGCAGCGGAGGGAGCGCGGTACAGCGTGACGCCAATCGGGGGAATACGAGCCTGCAGTCAGGCTCAGGCCGCTCCGGCGGCTTCGGTGGTGGCGCGCGCGGAGGCGGCGGCTTTGGCGGCGGGCGAGGTGGCGGTGGGCGACGTTAGGGAATCAAAGTCTGTTGGGAGTGGTGCAGGCCGGGTTCCTCTCCTGATATATCGAAAAAACCTGCAGCAACAGGCCCCAACTGCGCAGTAGTCGCCGGCCGGGCCACGCCTGCCCGGCAACGCCTCGCTTTCACAGCAGGCGCTCTGCCTCCTCGAGCAAAACTGTGGGCGACAACATGTCGCCGCGCGCGAAGCGCACCAGCGTGATGGATCGCACCAGCGGCGGATCGCCCGGGACGTGGGCCGTGAGCAGATCGATCTCGTGTGCCGGCCCCGCGTTGTCCGCGTCGACAAGCACGTTCATGGCACTCAGCCGCAAGTGTCGCTGCTCGATCGAAAAACAGGCGCGTGCATCCGCGAGGACCTCCGCCAGACATTCCAACTGACGGTCGAGCGCCCCTTCTTCCGGCCCGAGTTGCGCAAGCTCCTGCTCGTTCACCGCAATCTGCTCGCTCAGGCCGGCTTGCTCGTCGGGAGTGGCATCGCCATCGCCGCCGAGCATCGAACGCATGCCGGTGCCTTGCTGCTGGAGCAGGCGCAGACGCGACACCAGCAGCGTCTGTTCGCGCGTGAGTACGTCGCGGCGTGATTTGCCGGCAGCGAAACGGGCGAGGCCCTCCATGCCGAACTGGTCGAACATCCGCCGCACGATTTCCTCGCGCAGTTCTGCCTCGGTGCGCGCGATGATCCTCGCCTTGTGATCGCCGAAACTGATGGTGGTTTGCGGCACTTCCGTGCGCATAACCTCCCCTTCCAGCGCGACGCCGAGCGTGCGCCGCTCTATCATTTCCATCCCCAGCACCGCAACGGCCTGCTCCGCATCCGGCGACTGGTTGAAGAACTCCCGCAGTTCGGGAGAGCGGCTGAAGGCCAGCTGCACGTCCTGCGGCGTGCCGAAGAAAGTGTGGATATAGGGGTCGTTGCCCCATGCCTGGATGCTGGCCTCACGAGGCGCGGGAAGACCCCTGACGAGCTCGCGCACATAATCCTGCGCTTGCTCCAGCGCAGGCCGGAGCCGCTGCTGGTAGCGAGACACCAGCCGCAGGCGTGGATAGAGCCGGGTCACGCGCTCGGCCAGTTCGGCAATCTCTTGCTTGCGGTGCCCAGGGGCCGACGCCTTGCGCCGGCGCACCCAACCCAGAAATCCCATCTGCATGCTCCTGCCCGGCCTCAGCCTGCCCGGTTCGCTGCTTGGTCAAACTCCTGGCGCCACCCCACTCAGCGGGCGGTCTTGGGCGTGACAGAAACGGCAAGGGCTTCCGTGTAGACGGCCTGCACCTGGTCACCACGGCGAACGGCCTTCAGCTGCTGCGGATCCTCGACATGCACGTCCACCGTCTTGCCTCTTGGCCCCTTGAGCGTCACCAAGCCGGTCTTGGCGTTGACCGCCACGACATCGGCAGTGACCGTCACCTCGCGCCCGACCATGCCCCCGGGCTTGGCGCCAGGAGCGGCCCTGTCCGAGATCTCGCGTTCGGTGCTGGAGCGCATGCCGCTCTGTCTGGCGAGATTCACTGACAAGGCCTGCGTGTACTCGACGGTGACCGTGTCGCCCGCGCGAAGCTGCTCGAAGTTGCGCACGTCCTCGCCGACCTGCACGTCGGAGACCTTGCCCTGCTTGTTCCTGATCGAAATGGTGCGCGTGGCGGCATCGATGGCCGTCACCGTGCCAGTGGCCTTAACCGTTCTGGTTGTCTTGGTAGCCCCCACCCCCGACACCGTGTCCACCTTGGTCTCGGGCTGTGCCATCACGGGAAGGATTGCCGCGCCAAGCACGGCCGCCACGATCAGCTTGCTGAGATTCATGACGAACTCCTTGAGCCCGGTCTGGCCCCATACCGTCGTTCGGTGGCGCCGGCACGACGCTCGCGCTTCTACCGAAGAGGTCAATCAACCATAGCATATGGACAGTTGATCGCCTGCCCTCGCGCGTCTCACTCAAAGCTAGTGAAACAATTCTGTGTAGGACAAGACCCCGCGCCCAGTTCCACCCGCTACGAGGACCCTGCCGTCTGGCAGCAACGTCGCCGTGTGTTGCTCGCGCATTTGCTCGAGACTGCCGACCTGGGACCAGCTTCCAGTCGCGGGGTCGTACAGCTCGCTGGCGAACAAATCCCTGCCGTCGATGCCGCCAGCCACCAGCACACGCCCGCTGGTCAAGCGCGTGGCGGTATGGAAGTCACGTGCCTGGCGCAGGCTGCCTGTCATTGACCACGTGCCCGTCGCCGGTTCGTAGAGTTCAGCGGTTGGGAGCGCTTTTTTACCATCGCTTCCCCCGACTACGAGCACCCTGCCGTCGGTGAGCTGCGCGGCGGCATAGGCGTTGCGGGCCTGACTCATGCTGCCGGTTGGAGACCAGGTTCCCGTGGCGGGGTCATAGAGTTCGGCCGAGGACAGTGCGTCGCCGCCGATACCTTCGCCGCCGGCTACCAGGACCCTGCCGTCCGGCATAAGGTTGGCAGTGTGCTGCTCGCGCGCCTGGCCGAGGCCGCCGGTCGGCGACCAGGTGCCCGTAGCCGGATCGTAGAGTTCGGCGGAAGACAGTGCGCCTTTACTGCTGCCCTGGCCCTCGCCGCCTGCCACCAGTACGCGGCCATCGCGCAGCAGCGTGGCGGTGTGACTGTCACGCTGCTGGCCGAGGCTGCCGGTCTGCGACCAGTTACCCGCGACCGGGTCAAACAGTTCCGCCGAGGAAAGCGGGTTGCGCCCAGCATCGCCGAAGCCCCCCGCCACCAGAACCCGGCCGTCGGGCAGAAGATTGGCCGAGTGCGCTTGCCTGCTTAGCCCAAGACTGCCGGTCTGTGTCCAACTGTTCGTGGACGGGTCATACAACTCGGCGGAGGACAGCGCCCGCTTCCTGTTCCCTGCCGCCACCAGGACTCGCCCGTCGGGCAATAGCGTGGCCGTATGCCGGAAGCGCCCTTGATTCATGGCATCGGCGGGCAGCCACTCACCGACCTGGGCTGCTGCCACCGTCATAGTGAACTGTGTGGTGACGCTGCCGGCACTATTGCTGGCGGTAACAAAAAACGTCGTCTGGGCCAGTTCAACAGTCGGCGTGCCACTGATTTCCCCGGTCTGCGTGTTGAGGCTCAATCCCGCCGGCAACGCAGGGGATACCGAAAACTGGGTCGCTTCGCCACCGGAGTAGACGGGCTCGTTGTACACGATCGACACGCCGACAATGTACTCGGGTAGCGGATCCACATAGACGAAGCCGGCTGGCGGCACGGCCAGCGCAGCCACTTCGATCGTCAACTGGGCCTCGACGCTGTCCACGCTGTTGCCGCCCGTCACCGTATAGACCGCCGGTGCCGTGACTGCCGTGGGGATACCAGAAATAATGCCGGTCTGCGGGTCAATGGCGAGGCCCGCCGGCAGCGCCGGCGACACGCTGTACTGCGTGATCTCGCCCCCTGTGCTGATCGGCGTGTTGGGCGTGATCGGCGCATTGGTCGGGTAAATGACCGACCGGTCCAGGTAGTCCAGGCCGTCCGGCGCGACGGGAACGTCCTTGACCTCGATTTCGACCCGGGTGGAGGCGCTGCCTGCGGCGTTGCCGCAGGTGACCGTGTAGACCGTTGCATGGCTGACCCCGGCAGGCGTGCCACTAATCGTGCCGTTCTGCGGATCGAGACTCAGACCTGGAGGAAGTGGCGGAGAAACCGTGCATTGGGTGATGGCGCCCCCGCTGTTGCTCACCGTTTCCGGGACGCTTGGGACGCCTGCTGCGTAGATCGGTGATTCGTCACGCTCGACCAGACCGGCCGGAGGCGCCAGCGTAGTACCGCCGCCGTCGCTATTGCCGCATCCCGTCACCGCAATTGCCAAAGGCATGAGCAGAATCGCCAGCCAGCGCAGATTCGCCATTTCGGACTCCCGCCGGTTCCTTAATGTGATTAGCATAGGTCGCTGCACTGCGACGGAGTGGCGGAAATCAGTGAGCCTGGGAACGCCGGTACGGACGCGGACAGCCGGGCGCCGCATCTATTCCGCTGTCGCTCTTGCCATCTTCCAGCCCGCTTTTCTTATGGCGGGCTGTCAACGCAAGCCTATATTGGACGCAGTGCCAGTCGTGCTGCGCGACGCACTGCGATGATTTCGCAAACAGGAGGGCAAAATGAACGACATCCAACCCAATTTCTCCATGCACAAGGACACATTGGCCCGCGACGTCGATGCACTGGTGGCCGACGTGCAGGCGCTTCTTCGAGATGTCAAAGCCGAAACCGGCGTAGGGGCAGGCCTCGGGCGCCACGCACTCAAAGCCCGGCAGCGCGCGCTGCAGGAGCGTCTTGCTGCGCTGCGCGAAGACAGCCATGCCAGAGTTTCCGAGTGGGCGAGAACTACCGATCGCTACGTCCATGAGCATCCGTGGCAAAGCATGGGTACCGTGGCCGCCATCGCGGCAACCACAGGCGCTATCGTCGCGCTGGCCACCAGCCACCGTTAGGTCAGGTATTCGTCACTGCGGCGTCAGCATGGCAATGGCTACGTGATAGTTGTGCATGGGCCACGTGGCATTTGCTGCGCCGTCAGTGATTGGCAGCCAAAACATCGACCGAATCTGCAACGCAGAAACTGCGCCAGCAGAGTGCGATTGACCACGCGCAATGGCGGCGGTCTGCCTGCCTGCCTGCCTGCCTGCCTGCCTGCCTGCCTGTGAACAGCAGGATGTTATTCAGGAGGCCAGCCACGGATGGGCTGACGGAAGAGGAAGTGGCGATTTTGGCGGTACAAATCGACGCTGAGGCGTCGCGCATCCGTGTCGTCGCAAGAACCACCGAACTGTAGGACCTTGGTCCAATTGAAGGCCAGCATTGATCTGGACTAACGTGTCTTGGAGCCAACTGAGGAGCAAGAACATGAAGCACGTAGCCATCCTCGCCGCTGCCATATTTGCGGTGTCCGCTTTGCCCGCCATCGGGCAAACGGCGAGCGGAACGAAGTCCCAACCACCTAGCGACGAGATTGTCCACATGCGCCAGGAAATCGCCGCTGCGCGAAAGGCATACGACACCAAGGTTGGCGAGGCAAAGAAGGTCTACGACGAGGCGAAGGCAGCCGCAGCGAAAGAACGCGATGCAGCTATCTCTGCCGCACGCGCGAACGCGCACCAGAAGAAGTCATAGCTGTTCCTCGTCCAGCATCGCGCGCCTGAATTCAGAAGGCGCTCGACAAAATGGAAAGGCGGGCGAGATAGCCCAGTCACCCAAACCTATCTCGCCTGTGTACTAACACGTCGTTGCAGCTTGCGCTCTGCACGCACGTCCCTATTCCGAATCCCATTCCTGTGTCGGCCTCAGGCCAGCACCTTGCCCTCGTCAGCCGTCTTTTCGATCGCACCCCCGGTTTTGCGCGTCGAAGATGATCATGTGCACGAGTTGCAGTTTGGCCACCACAGGCCTGGACATGATGAACGGATAGAAGTCCGGTTGCCCCATGCTGCGCGCCAGCTCGTTGAGGACCATGATCACCTCGATCCACGAGTTAAGCAGCGACAGGAAGCTCGACGCCCCGGGATCATCCGGCGCGTACAGGTCTTCGCTCGCAAACGGGGTCACCCTGCCATCGATATCCTCGGCTTCCAGCCCGAAGCCAAGCGCAGTGCCCATGGTGTCGACCACATGCAGATAGTGCGCCCAAGTCTCGGCCCAGTCTTCCCAGGGATGCATCGTGGCGTAAGAAGAAATGTACGAATTGGCCCAGCCTGCCGGTGGCCCCAATTCGTAGTTGCGCTTCAGCGCCTCGGCATAGCTGGCGCGTTCATCGCCGAAGAGTTGCCGGAACGGCTCCAGCCACTTCGTGTCGCGCACTAGCAAATCCCAGTAGTAGTGGCCGATCTCGTGCCGGAAGTGCCCGAGCAGCGTGCGATAGGGCTCGCGCAGGTCGTGTTTGATCTTCTCGCGCTTGACGTCGTCGGCTTCCTCGACATTCATGGTGATAAGGCCGTTCGCATGGCCAGTCATCACTGCCGGGGCTCCCGGCGGCGAGCGCAGGAAATCGAACATCACGCCTCGTTCGGGGTCCTCCTCGACCCTCGACCTCACCGGAAGCCCGAGCGCGAGCAATTGCGCCACAAGACGCCGCTTGGCCACTTCGATTGCAGCCCAATAGTGCGCGTTGTCAACGTCATTGAGATCCGGGATCGTGCGGTTGAGACGGCAGGCAATACAAAGCGAAGCGGGATCACTCGCATCCAGCATCCAGTTGCACAGAGCCGGTGTCTCGCGATTGCCGCAGTATTTATAGAGGCGATCGTCCCCATCGACGCGCAGCGTGCCGGGCTCGGGGCCGGGGTCGAGCGCGACCAGCGCGAGGGAATCCGGCAGATAACCCAACTGAGACTCGCAATTCAGGCACTGGGTGTTGCGGAAGAAAATGGCTGTGCCGCAACGGCAGTGGTAGGCGCGGGAGAGCTTCTCGTCTCTCTTGCGAAGTTGCCAATCCGTGATCAGCCGATTGGTGAGCGATTCGAACAATTCCAGCATGTGGCGCCCCCAGTGCGGATGCGATGGGTAGTCCAGGCAGACCTTGCAGCCCAGTATAGAAAACCCTCGGCGGCGGGTTTCACCACAGGCTCCGAAACCTGAGCACTATCGTTTTCCCGAAATCCGCCACGCTCGATTTTCTGCAGAAAGCGCTACCCACTGAACCGGGGTTGACTATGATTCACCTAGATCAGTAGCTGATGCATCTTTTGGACCCGCTGTTCTTAATGCAATCCCCTGTTCCTGGAGAGGAATCTGCATGCCAGCTATGAATCCGTCGCACCGCGATCGCGCTCAAGAACGGAAGCCGGTCCTTGACGTCGTGGACCGCGTCTCCGAGATGTGTTTCGGCCTTTACATGGCGCTGACGTTCGTTGGCGCAGTCTCTGCCACCACCGCGGGGCCGGATGCGCCACACACCATGTTGCGCGCGGCCATCGGCTGTAACCTCGCATGGGGACTTGTCGACGCGATCATGTTCCTCGTGCGCACGCTGGCGGGACGCGGGATGCTCCAGAAGCTTGCGTTGACAATAAAGCAGGAGGACAGAACCTCAGGCGTTGCGGCGATCCGCGACGCGTTGCCGCCCGCCATGAATCCGCATATTGCCGACGATGACCTCGAGCCGATCCGTTTGCGACTTGTTTCCGGAGCGGATGTCCCAGACCGGCCGACCCTGCGACTCGCCGACTTTCTTGGCGCGATCCGCATCTTCTGCATCGTCGTGCTTTCGACGTTTCCCGTTGCGCTGCCTTTCGTCCTGCTACACGACGTGGCCACGGCCCTTGTCGTCTCCAGGGTTCTGACGCTCGCCATACTGTTCGGTGGCGGCATGGCGTTGGGGCACTACGCGGGGATCAACCCGTGGCGAGCGGGCCTCGGCATGATGGCGCTCGGCGTGGCCGTGACCATCGCCGTCATTGCGCTGGGCGGATGACATGCGGGTGCGCCTGCTGGCAGTTGCGATATGGCTGGCGTCGAACTGCGTGCACGCGCAGGAAATCGCCACCACCCCGGAGCGCACGGCACCGGATGCGCCGCCGCCCGCGTGGAGCTTCCTGGCGACTGGCTTCTGGAACATGCCGCGGCAGGAAGGCAGCTATGGGTCTGGCATCTTTGCGGCCGATCATGGCCAACTCCACCTGGAAGCGCGCGTCAACTACGAGGCGATACATGCCCAGTCGGGCTTTGTCGGCTGGTCGTTTTCCGGCGGCGAAACCTTCCAGTACAAGGTCACGCCGATCGTTGGCTTCGTTGCCGGCAGCGCGCACGGGCCGATTGCCGGCCTGGAGGCCAGCCTTGCTGTGGGCAAGTTCGACTACTACATCGAAGCCGAATACCTGCCGGGAACGGGCACGACAACGCCCTATACCTATGCCTGGAACGAGCTGGCCTATCGTCCTGTTCCATGGCTCAGGTTCGGTTTCGTTGCTCAACGTACGCGGATCTACGGTGGCGAGCGTGAGTTTCAGCGCGGTGGGCTGCTACAACTCACCTTTGGCAAGGTCACAGGCAGCGTCTACTGGTTCAATCCAAAGTCGCAAGAGCAGGTAGTGATCGCTGCGCTGACCGTCGCGTTCTAGCGGGATCGAGGCGGAATCGCCAGGAGGAGACATAGATGCCAGGGTGGGACAGGCCCGCCGTGCTTGCCCTGTGGCTCCGACGGCTATTGCCTTGCCTGGGCGCGCTCGTCAACGGCTGCATGGCCCAGGAACTTGAGCCGCGCGCCTATTCGGCGGCGCCGATTGGCACGCATTTCCTGCTGGCAACGTACGCAAGGCTCGGTGGCGATGTACTGACCGACCCTTCCCTGCCAATTACGGACGTCAACGCGAAGATCGACATTTTTGCGTTGGGCTATCTGCAGGTGTTCGACCTGCTTGGCCGCACGGCTTCCGTTGGCGTCGTGCTGCCCTACTCGCGCGCCAACGTCACGGGGAACGTGTTCGACGCGCCGAACAGCGTCTATCGTGCCGGCGTCGGGGACGCCTATCTGCGTCTTGCGGTGAATCTGCTGGGCGGCGCCGCAAAGACACCCGCCGAGTTCGCGAGGCATCCGCCAGTCCCCACGCTGGGGGCAAGCCTCACGGTGGTCGCGCCGAGCGGGCAATACCACGCGAACAGACTCATCAACATCGGCGCAAACCGTTGGGCCTTCAAGCCGGAACTTGGCGTTTCGGTGCCGTTTGGTAACAACTGGTTCGCCGAAAGTTCGTTTGGCGTGTGGCTCTTCACCGCCAACGACGAATTCCTGGGCAGCAGGCAACGTCAGCAGAGCCCGATAGCGGTGGTGCAACTGCATGGCGGATACCAGTTCCGGCCCGGCCTGTGGCTCGCCGCCGACGCAGGCTTCTACGGCGGAGGCAATACCACAGTGGACGGCGTCCGCAACGACGATCGCCGCACCAATACTCGGTATGGGCTGACGTTATCGGTACCCCTCGTGGCGAACTGGTCCGGCAAGATCGGGGTGTCCAAAGGCTGGATCACGCGCGCCGGCGGCGACTACAAGGCTATCACGCTAACGGTGCAATATCGCTGGACTGACTGACCGTCAATCCTGGGCGCTTCGCGCACATGGCGGTCTGCCAATGTCGGCACTGGCAAGTCCCGTGATCGGGCAGTCCCTTTTGGCTGTGTCTGGGTAAGGTGAAAGTGCGCCTGCGGCGAGTCAACCGCGGTTGGCGCTTTCCCCTAGTGTCCCGGAATGCAAAGAATGTGTCCCACCAGGTCAAATCATTTGGCAACAAGCTCCCATACTGGAAAGCACGTTTACCCGTGTCGAGTCGTTGCCATGATTGCTGTTGGTGTGTGGATTGTTTGCTCCTTTTTGGTCGGCCTGATGGCTCATACGCTCGGGCGCTTCGGCACCGGCTGGGCGATCTTCTCGATGATGTTTTCCCCATCCCTCGGCCTGCTTCTGGTGGCCATTCTCGACAAGAAAACGCCGAGACTGCGCACGGCCTCCGCGCTGCACTGAATCGGCGGGAAATGCCGGGCGGCCTTGACCGCCGATCTGACGTCCATCCTTCGAAGACCAGTTTTCTAGGCCGGTGGATTGCTGAAGTGTTCTTGCACGAGCCTGGCGGCCGCCTCCCAGAGGGCTGGCGCGCCACGCTGTATGGTCGGCCCGTAACGTGCAAAGACCTGTTCTTCATTGACCTTATGCGCGGTCCAGGTACCACCGTCCGTTGCGACGTTATGGAGTAGTGGCTGGAAGCGGTCCAACGCTTTGGCAAACTTCGCGTCGTCGCTCTCCGCCGCCTCGAATTCAGACCAAAGATTGCGAAACTCGGTGGCCTGCGCATCCGGCAGCAAGGAAAAGATCCGCTCCGCCGCCAGTTGCTCCCGCACCGCCTGGCCGGCATGCATCGACGGATCATGGAACGGCGTATCGCCGGCATCGATCTCCACGATATCGTGGAGAAGAAGCATCTTCACCACGCGGAGCACATCGATAGGCGCTGCCGCATGCTCTGACAGTACGAGCGCATACATGGCGAGATGCCAGGAATGTTCGGCACTATTTTCTCGACGCGACCGATCGATAAGCGGCGACAGTCGTACGACGCTCTTTAGCCGATCAATCTCTCGAAGGAAGGCGAGCTGGCGCTCCGGGTGGGAAAGGTTCACGGTGAAAACAAAGAGTTCAGGATCACCGGAAGAAGTCTAGCAGCCACCATGCGAGCCCTGGTCAGGCAATGCCGTCGTCCATCGCTTCTTCGGGCAAGTGCCGAGTGCCAAGTACCCATAGGCGTCGATTTCCTGCCTGGTTCGCGCCTCGCTCGCAGCGAGCGCCGAGGTAACTTCGCCGGGGTGATCGACGGCCATGAACTCGACCGGCACTCTGCTTACCCCCGAGTCTCTATCGACGATGCCTTGCCGGACCTTGAGCCAGCAAGATTGCATTGCCAGTACTAACGCCAGTTCCGTCACGGCCGCGACCGTGTAAACTCCACTTTTTTTTCATCCTGGCGACATGACGCAAGTGCCACAGCGCACGGGTTTCAGCGGCCCGAAACTGCTACGCCTGCTGGCCAGCCTGACCGACGCCGGGGCCTCCGGCGCCGCGCCGCCGCTTTCCGCCGTGATGAGTCGGTGGCTTGGCTGGACCGACGCCATCGCGCTGTCGGCCGCGCTCAACGGCAGTCCGCCGGAAGTGCCGTCCGAGGCACCGGCGCGCGGGGGTAGTGGCGTAGGTATCGGCGCGAGTATTGGCGATCCCGCCGGCACCCATGTGCGCGCCATGCTGACCGCCGCGATCACCGGGCAAGGCACATCGTCCGACAGCCGCCGCCGCATGCCGGCGCGCCCGGCCACGCCCGATGCGGCCGAGACCGACTTCGCCGTCCATCGCCAGCGCTACATCGCGCTGCAGCAACAGATGGAGCGCGATGTAGCCGGCCTGCGCGGGCGGCTGCGGACGGCACTGGCGTCGCGCACGCCGCGGGCGGCCCGGCTGGCCATGCTGGATACCGTCATGGAGCAGGTGCTCGGCACGCGCGAACAGGCCGTGCTTGCCGCGGTGCCGGGGATGCTGGAACCGCATTTCACACGGCTGCGCGATGCAGAGGGCGCGTGGCTCAACGTATTTCGCAGGGACATGCAGAGCGTGCTGCTGGCCGAACTGGAGATCCGCTTCCAGCCGGTGGACGCCCTGCTCGCCGCCCTGCGCGAAAGCTGACCGATCGACATGAACAAACACCTCACACCACTCGTTGTATTCCTCGCGGGCCTCGCCGTCGTCGGCTGGGTCGGCGCTGGCTACGCGGGCACGAATGCGCTGGCGCTGGCCGTCACGCTGCTCATCGGCGGCTTCTACGTGGGCGGCGCGTTCGAACTGCACCGCTACCGGGAGGCCACCCCCACGCTGACCGCCGCGGTTGCCGACCTTACCGCGCCGCCGACAAGCCTCGGCGCGTGGCTCGACCGCCTGCACCCCAGCCTGCGCACCGCCGTGCGCCTGCGTGTGGAAGGCGAGCGCGTGGCGCTGCCCGGCCCGGCGATGACGCCGTATCTGGTCGGCCTGCTGGTGCTGCTGGGCATGCTCGGCACCTTCCTCGGCATGGTGGGCACACTGCGCACCACCGGCGTGGCGCTGGAAAGTGCCGCCGACCTGCAAGCCATCCGCGCCTCGCTGGCGGCGCCGGTCAAGGGCCTTGGCTTCGCGTTCGGGACGTCGGTGGCGGGCGTGGCCACCTCGGCCATGCTTGGGCTGCTCTCGACGCTCGCCCGCCGCGAGCGCGTGCAGGCGGCGCAGTTGCTGGACGAGCGCATCGCTACCACGCTGCGCCCGCATTCCCGCCATCACCAGCACGACACGGTATTCGCGTTGCTGCAACGGCAGACCGAACTGATGCCCACGCTGGTGGATCGACTGGAAACCATGGCCGCGGCGATGGCCCGCCAGAGCGAAGCGCTCGGCGAGCGCCTGTCGGCCAGCCAGGACGCCTTTCACGCGCGCACCGACGTCGCCTACGCGCGGCTGGCCGATACCGTCGGGCAGTCGCTGAAGGCAGGCATCGCCGACAGCGCTCGCGCCGCCAGCGCGGCGATCCAGCCCGCCGTGGACACCACGATGGCTGGCCTCGCCCACGAAGCGGCCACCATGCGCGACACCGTCACGCAGACCGTGCAGCAGCATCTGGACGGCCTCTCCACCCGCTTTGACGCCACCACCGCCGCCGTGGCCGACACCTGGCGCCATGCCCTGGCCGAACACCAGCAAGCGAACGCCGCCCTCACGTCGGACCTGCGCGCATCGCTCGACGGCTTCGGCGAAACCTTCGCGCAACGCTCGGTGGCGCTGGTCGACGGCATCGGCACCCGCCTCGATACGGCGGCTACCGGCGCGGCCCGGACGTGGGACGCCGCGCTGTCGCGCCTCGAACACACGGGCGAATCGCTCGCCAGCGCCAACCGCCAGGCGATGACCGACGCCTCGGCCGCCTTCGCGCAGCACGCCGCTGCCTATGCGGAGCACGCCACCACCTTCGCCGGCACGGTCAGCCAATCGCACGCCGACCTGCACGCGCAACTGGCCGCGCAGGAGACAGCCCGCCAGACGGCACTCGCCGCGCACGATGAGACGCGCCTCGCCGCCTGGCGTGACACGCTGGCCGGCATGGCCGCCACGATGCGCGACGAATGGCAACAGGCGAGCACGCAGTCGGCCGCCCACCAGCAGGACGTCCGCGACGCCCTGTCGCAAAGCGCGCGCGATATCGCCACGCACGCGCAGGAACACGCCACCGGCACGCTTGCCGAGATCGACCGCCTGCTGCAGGCCGCGACCACGCTGCAAGAGGAACTCGCTTCGCGCGACGAGCAACGCCTCGCCGCCTGGCGTGACACGCTGGCCGGCATGGCCGCCACGATGCGCGACGAGTGGCAACAGGCGAGCACGCGAGCCGCCGCCCACCAGCAGGACGTCCGCGACGCCCTGTCGCAAAGCGCGCGCGATATCGCCTCCCACGCGCAGGACCACGCCACCGGCACGCTTGTCGAGATCGACCGCCTGCTGCAGGCCGCGACCACACTGCAAGCAGAACTCGCCTCGCGTGACGAGCAACGCCTCGCCGCCTGGCGTGACACGCTGGCCGGCATGGCCGCCACGATGCGCGACGAGTGGCAACAGGCGAGCACGCGAGCCTCCGCCCACCAGCAGGACGTCCGCGACGCCCTGTCGCAAAGCGCGCGCGATATCGCCACGCACGCGCAGGCCCACGCCACCGGCACGCTTGCCGAGATCGACCGCCTGCTGCAGGCCGCGACCACGCTGCAAGCGGAACTGGCCTCGCGCGACGAACAGCGCCTGACTGCCTGGCGCGACACGCTGGCCGGCATGGCCGCCACGATGCGCGACGAATGGCAACAGGCGAGCACGCAGTCCGCCGACCACCAGCGGGAGATCCGCGACGCCCTCTCCCGGACCGCCCGCGACATCGCCACGCACACGCAGCAGCAGGCCAGCGGCACCATCGCCGAAGTCGCCCGCCTCGCGCAGATCGCGACCGAGGCGCCCAAGGCCGCCGCCGACGTCATCGCCGAACTGCGCCAGAAGCTCACCGACGGCATGGCGCGCGACAACGCGATGCTGGAGGAGCGCGGCCGCCTGCTGGAGACCCTCGGCACCCTGCTTGACGCCGTGAACCACGCCTCCACCGAGCAGCGCACGGCGGTGGACGGGCTCGTCACGACCACGGCGGACCTGCTGGAGCGCGTCGGCACGCGCTTCACCGAGCAGGTGGCGCAGGAGACGGGCAAGCTGGACGGCATTGCGGCGCAAGTCACGGGCAGCGCCGTCGAGGTGGCGAGCCTGGGCGAGGCATTCGGCATGGCGGTGCAGATGTTCAGTGCGTCGAACGACAAGCTGGCGGAGCACCTCGCCCGCATCGAGGCCGCGCTCGACAAGTCGATGGCGCGCAGCGACGAGCAGTTGGCCTACTACGTGGCGCAGGCCCGCGAGGTAGTTGACCTGAGCATGCTGTCGCAGAAGCAGATCCTGGAGAACCTGCAGCAGTTTTCCGCGCAGCAAGCTGGCGCCGAGGCGGCATGACGGACGATTTCGACGCCGACGTGGAGCCGACCGTCCCGGCCTGGGCGGTGTTCGGCGACCTGATGTCGGTCATGCTGGGGGCCTTCGTGCTGGTACTACTGGGCGTGATCGGTGTGCAGATGGAACTGTCGGCCCGGCTGGAAAACGAGGTCAAGCAGCGGCAGGAGGAACTGAAGCGGCGCCAGACGCTGGAGCAGGCGCTGGCCGGGCCGCTGGCGGCCGGCCGGGTCACGCTCAAGGACGGGCGCATCGGCATCAGCGGCAACGTGCTGTTCGCCCTGAACTCCGACCAGTTGCAGCCGGAGGGCCGCGCACTGCTCAAGAGCCTTGCCGCGCCGCTATCGGCCTATCTGGGCGCGCGCGACGAGATCCTGATGGTGAGCGGCTTCACCGACGACCAGCAGGTCAAGGAGGGCAACCGGCGGTTTGCCGACAACCTGGAACTGTCGGCCCAGCGCGCGCTGACCGTGACCCGCACGCTGATCGACGCGGGCGTACCCCCTTCTTCGGTCTTCTCGGCAGCGTTCGGCTCGCAGCAGCCGGTTGCGCCGAATGCGACGGAGGAGAGCCGGGCGAAGAACCGGCGCGTGGAAATCGCGCCAGTGCCGAGAGTGTCGGCCGGGACCGCTGCCGGGGCCGCAGTGGGGGCTGCAGTCGGGGCCGCAGTGGGGTCTGGAATCGGGGCCGCGAAACCCCATGCATAGCGACGGCCAGCGCGATCCCCGCGCCTTGCTCGACGGCTGGCGCGACAGCGGCGCCGACCGCGTGGACCCGGTGCGCTTTCGCTTCATCGAGGCGCTGGCGCGGCGCGCCTCCGGCTATCAAGGCGAGGCGGGGCGGCTGCTGGAGGAGCGGGTGGCCGGACTGGTCGCGGAGTATGGCGAAGTGCTGGCACGCGCCTCGGGCGAGGTGGCGGTGAAAGTGAAGGCGGAGGTGCCCGAGACACCGCCCCGGATACCGCCGCAACGGCCCGGCGCCCTCGCCGACCTTGCCGCACTCAGGGAACGCCTCGGCCGGCGCGCGCACCCGTCCGCCGTCCCCACGACCCAAGCCTCCACCGTGCCTGCCGCGCTCGCCGCCCCCACGCCGCACCGTACCCACCACGCCGAACCGGAACTCGCCGACTACTTCCGCGACACCTGGGCGCGCGTCAGCGTCGACCGCCAGTTGCGCCAATCGCAGGCGGGCGTGCCAGAGAACGCCGGGCCGCTGAACACGAACCATCTGGTGCATCGCTCGCTGTCGCTGATGCGCGAGGTGTCGCCCGGCTACCTGGAGCAGTTCCTGTCGTATGTCGATGCGCTGTCGTGGCTGGAGGGCATGCACGCCATTTCGCTGGTGCCCGACCGCGAAGCACCCCGCGCACAGGCGCCGCGCAAGGCGCGCGCCAAACCCGGCAAGACGGGGGGCGGCACCATGTGAAAAGCCGGCGCTCGGGGCAACGCCTGCCTGCGGTCACCTATCCGCTTGCAGGAAGAACTCGACGCACTCGTCACTGGCGCCCACGGCTTCGCCGAATGTGAGCCAGCCGTGGCTCCTGAGCGTGATTTCGTCGCGGCGCAGGATAAACGCCTCTTCACCGTCGATGCGGACATGGGTGCCGTTCGAGCTTCTGTCGATCAGCACATACCGCCCCGCACGCGGTTCCACCACCGCCTGGAAGCGCGATGCCCGCCGGTCCGAGACGACGATGGTCATGCTGCCGTCGCGCCCCACGGTCACCGGCGCCGACTCGGCGCTCATTTCCAGCAGTGTGTCGCGATAGCGCAGTGTGAGGAACGACGCAACGAGTTGCAGGTTCACTTCGGCGACCAGCGTCAGGTCGGTGCCCTCCTGCCATATCGCTTCAAACAGTTCCACAGGCTGATCCCGTCCGCGTACCTTGATCGGGTAGAGACAGCGCGTCCTCTGCCGCAGACTGGCGGGCAGGTGCTCCACCGTATCCTTGCTGGTGATGATCTGCCCCCGCGACGCCAGTGTCGTGAGGCGAGCGG
Source organism: Cupriavidus sp. 01L415 (assembly GCF_056400065.1). Lineage (NCBI taxonomy): Bacteria > Pseudomonadati > Pseudomonadota > Betaproteobacteria > Burkholderiales > Burkholderiaceae > Cupriavidus > Cupriavidus sp. 01L415. The sequence continues at coordinate 73,424 of NZ_JBFTSP010000009.1, forward strand.
CGAGGTTCACGGTGTCGCCGAACACATCGCCGGATGTGTCCAACAGGATCGGGCCGTGGTGAATCCCGATATGGACCGACATGGGCACGCCCGATACCGGCGCCAGCTCCGACACGGCAAGCTGTATGTCGAGCGCGGCCAGCATCGCCGTTTCGGCCGACGGAAACAGCACCATGATCTCGTCGCCGATGGTCTTGACGATCCGGCCATGCGAAGCAGCGGCACAGGACGTCATCGCACGGATACATCGGCCGATGGCCGCCAACGCCGCCTCATTGCCTGCCAACTCGTACAGGCGAGTGCTGCCGCTGACATCCGCGAACATCACCGCCCCACCCGACGCGTCGTTTAGCGATTCCCGGTCCATATGCCTCGCAATCCACGCGGCCATGCTGCGCCCTGGCCGATCGGATCGTCGCCCCAATCCATGCGCTCTCTCAGGGAATTCTGGCACCGCCACCCACGTTGCTCAACCAGAAAGCGCTCTGTCTTCCCTGTCTTGCTAGCCGCCCCGATCACGCGTCTAATGATCCGATGCGGGAAGCGGGTGGGAGGCGACATGCGTTGCGCCGAATGTGACTTCGAGAACCTCGCTGGCGCCAATTTTTGCGAGGCATGCGGAGCCAGACTTGGTCGAAAGTGCCCGCGCTGTGGGGAAGAAGCCAGCCCCACCGCAAAGTTCTGCCGGGGTTGTGGCGCCCCGCTGACCGATGGCGGTTCGGAGCCGGCCATGCCCGCCAGTTCCGCGGATCTGGCCCCCGTCCACTACACGCCACCCCATCTGGCGGAGCGCATCCTGGCCGAGCAGGCCGCCATGGAGGCCAGGGGTGGAACCGGCGGCGAACGCAAGACCATCACCGCCCTCTTTGCCGATATGGCTGGCTCCACGGCGTTGATCCAGGACCTCGATCCCGAAGAGGCGCGCCGCCTGATCGATCCCGTGGTGACGCTGATGATGGAAGCCGTGCACCACTACGAAGGCTATGTGGCCAAGTTCCTCGGTGACGGCATCCTGGCGTTGTTCGGTGCACCGATTGCCCACGAGGACCACGCCCTGCGGGCCCTGTACGCGGCACTGCGCATGCAGGAGGCGATGCGCCGCCACAGCGATCGGGTGCGACTCGACCAGGGCGTTCCGCTGCAGATTCGCGTCGGGATTCACACGGGCGAGGTGGTGGTGCGCTCGATCCGCAAGGACAACCTGCATACCGACTACGATCCCGTGGGGCATACGATTCACATTGCGTCGCGGATGGAAGGTGTCGCCACGCCGGCTTCGATCCTGGTCAGTCCCACCACGTACAAGCTCGCCGAGGGGTATTTCGAGTTCAAGGCGCTGGGAACCACGCAGGTCAAGGGTGTGCGCGATCCGCTTGGGGTCTATGAAGTGCAGGGTCTCGGGGCCTTGCGCACGCGGCTGCAGGTTGCGGCACACCGTGGCCTGGCGCGGTTCGTGGGTCGTCAGGACGAAATGCAGCAACTGCACGACGCCCTGGCGCTGGCAAAGTCAGGGCGTGGGCAGATCGTCGGCGTGCGCGGCGAGGCCGGGGTGGGCAAATCGCGTCTGTTCCACGAGTTCAAGGCCCGGTCGCAGCGAGGCTGCCATGTGCTGGAGACCTTCTCAGTCTCGCACGGCAAGGCGTTCGCCTATCTTCCCCTGATCGAGCTCCTGAAGAACTACTTCCAGATCACCGCACAGGATGGCGAGCGGAACTGCCGCGAGAAGGTAACCGGCAGGCTGCTCACGCTGGAGCGCTCCCTGGAAGAGCATCTGCCCTACCTGCTCTATCTGCTCGGCGTGAGCGATCCGGGTTCCGCGCTGCCCACCATGGACGCGGCGATACGACGCCAGCGCACCTTCGAAGCCATTGCGCGCCTGCTGGTCCGGGAAAGCGTCGACGAGCCGCTCCAGCTGCTTTTCGAAGACTTGCAGTGGCTGGACAGCGAAACTGAGGCCTTCCTCAATCTCCTCATCGACCACGTGCCAGACGCGAGGATTGTCCTTCTGGTCAATTACCGCCCCGAGTACTCGCATAACTGGAACGCCAGGCCCTGCTACACCCAGCTGCATCTGGAGCCGCTGGGGCCGGCGGAAGCCCAGGGCTTGCTCACCGCGTTGCTCGGGGATGACCGCAGTCTTGAGCCGCTGAAGCGGCTTGTCCTCGACAAGACCGAAGGCAACCCGTTCTTCATGGAGGAAGTGGTCCAGACCCTGGTCGAGGAAGGCGCCCTGCTCGGCCAGCCCGGTTGCTATCACATCGAGCAGGCGCCCGCACTGCTGCACATTCCAACCACAGTGCAGGGCGTGCTCGCGGCCCGTATCGACCGGCTCCCCCTCGCGCAGAAGGAGCTGCTGCAAACGCTGGCCATCATCGGCAAAGAGTTTCCGCTGAGTCTCATCCGGCTTGTCAGCGGGTTCGACGAAGCCAGGCTGCGCCCGCTCCTGGCCGACTTGCAGACTGCGGATTTCATTTTCGAGCGCCCCGCCTTCCCGGAGGTGGAGTACGCGTTCAAGCATGCCCTCACGCAGGAAGTTGCCGGCAATTCGCTGCTGACCGACCGGCGCAGCGCGCTGCACGAGAGCACGGCCCAGGCCATCGAGACCCTGTTTCCCGGGCGACTGAAAGACTACTGCGGCGAACTCGCCCACCACTACAGCCTCAGCGGCAATATCCCGAAGGCTGTCGAATACCTGCATTGTGCCGGCCAGCAGGCGCTGCAACGCTCCGCCCAGCTTGAGGCCATCCGGCATCTCGGCACGGCCCTCGACTTGCTCAAGCGCCTGCCCGATACGCCGGAGCGAGCCCGTCAGGAACTCACACTGCTGCTGACGCTCGGTCCCATCCTGATGGCAATGCGCGGCCAGGCCTCCCCGGAGGTCGAAGCCACCTACCGGCGTGCGCTCTCGCTGTGCGAACAGGGCGAGCAGAACTCGTACTTTTTCTCGGCGCAGCTCGGACTGTGGGCGTTCTATCAACTGCAGGCGCAATACAAGGTGTCAGCGCCGCTGGCCAAACGGCTGGTCGGCATGGCGATGCGTTCGCAGAAGCCCAAAGAGCTTGCGGAAGGTCATCGCGTCGTCGGCGCCACCACGTTCCGCCTGGGCCAGTTCGAAGTGGCGCGCTCCCACATGGAACAGGTGCTTGCATTGCAGCGCCCGGACACGCCGTTATATGACTTCCTGATGGGATACGGACGAGACCCCGCCGTCCACGCGATGAGCACACTGGGCTGGATCCTGTGGTATCTGGGCCTGCCGGATCTGGCGCGCACGCGCTCCCACGAGGCGCTCGTCATGGCGCGGCAGCGCCCCGACTCGGTCAATCTCGCGCTCTGCCTGGTCTTTGCCGCAGAAGTCCATCGGTGCCGCCGTGAGCCACAGCAAACCCGCGAGTACGCCGAAGCAGCCATCGCGGTCTCGTGCGAACAGGGATTTCCGATCTATCTGGCATGGGGAACCGTGCTGCAGGGATGGGAGATGGCCGAACAGGGGGACCCCCTGAACGGAATTGCCCGGATTCATCAGGGCTTGTCGGCCTATTCCGCTACCGGCGCGTCGCTGGGCCGGCCGAATCTGCTGGCCATGCTGGCCGAAGCCCGCGGAAGAGCGCGGCAAATCGAGGCAGGTCTGGATTCTCTGGCCGAAGCCCTGGCTTTTGCGGAAGACAAGGGAGAGCGACTCGATGAATCCACATTGCACCGCCTGAAGGGGGACCTGATGCTCCAGTTGTCCGGCAAGGAGGACGACGCCGAAGCCTGTTTTCAGAAGGCCATCGCGGTGGCGCGCCATCAAGGCGCCCGGTCACTGGAGCTGCAAGCTGCGCTGAGCCTGGCTCAACTGTGGCGGCAACAGGGCAAGCCGGACGCTGCGCGCGAGATCCTGGGGCCGATCCACGGCACCTTCACCGAGGGCTTCGACCTGGCCGACTGGAAGCAGGCCAAAGCCGAACTCGATTTACTGCAGCCATAGCAACATGCCACAGTCCCCCGGCCCGGAGTTGGCGAACCCGACAGCGAACGCGATGCGCGCCCGCTTTCTGGCGCTGTGGTCGCGTTGCGGCGGTCATCGCGCCGAGGAGGTCTATGCCTCCCTCGCCTGCCGCTATGGCGAGCCAGCTCGGCACTATCACACGTTGCAGCATGTCCGCCGCTGCTTGCGCGATCTGGACTGGGCGCGCGACGCCATCCCCGACGCCGACGTCGTGGAGCTCGCGCTGTGGTGTCACGACGTCATCTACGTCCCCGGTGCCAGCGACAACGAACGATGCAGCGCCGAGTGGTTCCGGCATTGGGCCGGGAACGGGATCGCGGCCATGGAACGCGTCGCCGGGTTGATCCTGGACACGTCGCATACCCGCCCGCCAGCCGATGCCACCGGTTGCTTTGCCGTCGACATCGACCTTGCGGTACTGGGATATCCGCGCACATGGTTCTGCCGTGACGCCGTGCACCTGCGTGCGGAGCGCCCCGACCTCGACGCGATGACCTATGACAGCGCCGAACGCGCCTTCCTCGGCACCCTTCTGGCGCGCCCGCGCATCTATCTCACCGAGCCGTTCCACACCCGCTACGAAGCCCGCGCACGCCGCAACCTGGCGTGGCGGCTCGCACTGCCGGCGCCACCGGACGCGTCAACGCCACTCAAAGAAACTCCCCCTTGATATCGACGCTCGATCTCTGGCCGACATCCTCGTAGGTCCGCGCAAGCCACGCTTCGGCCTGCGTCCTGCCCAGATCGCGCAGATGGCAAAGGAACGACCAGTCGGCGTTGTACTTGCTCGATACATCCAGCGCGGCCATGGTCTCGTCGGAGCGGATCGAGTGAATCAGCATCTCCTTCATGTCTTCCCGATCCACCTTGCCCTGCTGAATCAGCGAGGTCACGAAGGCAATCGCGCGCATCTCGCGCATCAGGGACGAATTGAAGCTGACCTCATTGAGGCGATTAAGAATGTCCGCCGCAGTCGTCGGCACACCCCGGCGTACGATCGGATTGATATGCACGATCACGACGTCACGCGTACTGCATTCATAGATCAGCGGGAAGATGGCGGGATTGCCCACATAGCCGCCGTCCCAGTAGTACTGACCGTCGATCGTCACCGCCTGGAAGAGCGTCGGCAGACATGCCGAAGCGAGGACCGCCTCGACGCACAGGTCCGCGCCGGAGAAGATGCGAATCCTGCCGGTCTCGACATTCGTCGCGCACAGAAACAGGCGGATCGGGCACTGCCGGCGCAATGCCTCGAAATCGACCTGCCCCTCCAGCACGTCCCGCAGCGGATTCATGTTGTAGGGATTGAACTGGTAGGGCGACAGCACGCGCAGGGCCATATCGGCCATCGCGTACAAGGGCGAATGGTTCAGGCCGAAGCTATGCGTCCCCTTCAGCCAGGGGACCCAACGAAAAGGGCTGTATCGCTCCGCCGACTGCGCGATGGCAAGCCAGAACTCGTGCAACGCCTGACGTGCGGCATTCTGGCCGCCTTGCCGCAGGCCATTGGCCAGCACGACGGCATTCATGGCACCCGCGCTCGTGGCACTGACGCCCTCGATGGCAAGCCTGCCGTCTTCCAGCAGACGGTCGATGACACCCCAGGTGAAGGCGCCATGCATGCCGCCTCCCTGCAATGCCAGGGCCACAGGCTTTGCTTGCTTGCCGTTCATCGCTACGCTCCCGCTGGGCGGGGTGCGTCATGTCCGCACCCGCTGTCGCGCTCCGTTTTGCATCGTGTACCGCACTTACGGAGTCCGTCCCGATCATGCGGCCGACACGCAAACTGCGCGTTATGGAAGGAGTGTAGTGAAGAAGTGACACGCGAGCGTAGTGTGCAGCGCGTCATTCACCACCAGACGCGCGCGCACTCGCTGTCTCGCGCGGCCTCACTCAAGCCGGATCTCTCCGTCGAACTGGACATTGAGTTGCAAGGCGTCCAGCTTCAGGGTGACGGCAACCGGAAAGCTCTCCGTGCCGGAGATGGTGCCGGCCGCCATCGCCTTCGCCACCGCCTGCTCGATCTCCCGCTGCGAACTCACGCCGACGACCTTGAGGAACTTGCGGATGCTGATATTGAAGGTCTCTTCATTCATCGCGCTCTCCTGGGGCTACAACTAGGGGGCAAGGGCCGGGCCGCACGTATCACGGCGCCAGTATGCGAATGCCTTGCAGGTCATTCTAGTGCTCACCTCCAGGGCATGTACGACGGCCCTTGGCGGCGCTACGCTACAGGCATCCAGCAACGTCTTCGCTGCGTCGCTGCGCGTTGTCGATGTGCTGTGTCGCTACGTTCCGCGGATTGATGCCATGCAACATGTGCGCCTTTTCCTTTGCGGCGATGTCATGACCGGCCGAGGCATCGACCAGATCCTGCCGCATCCGTGCGCCCCGCAGCTCCATGAACGCTACTGCCGCTCGGCCCATGACTATGTCAGGCTGGCCGAACAGGCGAACGGACCATTGCCACCGCATGCCGATGCCACCTACCCGTGGGGCGATGCGCTCGCGGTGCTCGATAGCCGCCAGCCGCACGTCCGCATCATCAATCTCGAGACCGCCGTCACGACGAGTGACGACCACTGCGCCCGGAAGGAAGTCCTCTACCGCATGCATCCCGACAACGTCGGATGCATCGCAAGCGCACGGATCGATTGCTGCGTGCTGGCAAACAACCACGTGCTGGACTGGGGTCGCGCAGGGCTTCGGGAAACGCTCGCCACGCTTCATCGCGCCGGCATTCGGACCAGCGGCGCCGGTGCGGACGAAACCGACGCCGCCGCGCCGGCAACGCTCGGGCTGGCCGACAACCGCGCGCTGCGGATCTACGCCTACGCGGCCGAAAGCAGCGGCGTGCCGCCATCGTGGGCCGCCACGCCACATCAAGGCGGTCTCAACTTCCTGCCCGATATCTCGATGAAGCGCGCTGACGAAATCGGGCAGGGCATGGCCGCCGAACGACGTGCCGGCGATATCGTCGTGATCTCGCTGCACTGGGGCTCGAACTGGGGCTTCGAGGTTGGCGACGACGAGCGCGCGTTCGCCCATCGCCTGATCGATTCAGGCGGAGCCGATCTGGTGTACGGCCATTCCTCCCATCACGTCAGAGGGATGGAGGTCCATCGCGGCCGGCTCATTCTCTATGGTTGCGGCGATTTCCTGAATGACTATGAAGGTATCCGCGGCCACGAGCGCTTTCGCCCGGACCTGGCGCTGATGTACTTCCCGGTCATTGACGCCGAAACCGGTGCGTTGCTGGAAATGTCAGCGGTGCCGATGCAGATCCACCATCTGCGCCTGCGTCACGCGCCGGCCGAGGGCGTGTCGTGGCTTCGCACCACCCTGGTCCACGAGAACGGCAAGTTCGGTGGTCAGGTTATCCAGGACGACACCGGCGCCCTGCTTCTGCAATGGTGACGACACGGCGTCAATGTGCAGTTTTCTGCGCGCCGCTTGTTATTCCTTCGTCATCGAACTATCACTCTGGGTGACACCCCGCTCAGTTGGGGCACCGGGAGTGGCTTATGGACGTCAGGGAAGGTTTCATCGGCACGGTTGGCCGCACGCCACTTATCCGGCTGGCCGGACTCAGTGCCGAGACTGGTTGCGAGATCCTCGGCAAGGCCGAGTTCCTCAATCCCGGCGGCTCTGTCAAGGACAGGACCGCGCTCTACATCGTCCGCGATGCCGAACGACGCCACCTGCTCAACCCGGGCGGCACGGTGGTGGAAGGCACCGCCGGCAACACCGGCATTGGCCTGGCCCATATCTGTGCGGCGCGCGATTATCGCTGCATCGTGGTGATTCCCGACACGCAGTCGCCAGAAAAAATGGAGCGCCTGCGGTTGCTCGGCGCCGAGGTGCGTCCGGTGCCGGCGGCCCCCTATGCAGATCCGAACAACTACCAGAAGGTGGCCGGGCGTCTTGCCCAGGAGATCCCCAACGCCATCTGGGCCAACCAGTTCGACAACCTGGCCAACCGCCAGGCCCACTATGAAACCACCGGCCCGGAAATCTGGCACGACACGGCGGGCAAGATCGATGCCTTTGTTTGCGCCACCGGCACCGGCGGCACGCTGGCCGGGGTGTCTCGCTACCTGAAGGAACGGGAACGCAATCCGCCCGTGCGCATCGTGCTGGCGGACCCGATGGGCAGCGGCCTGTACCATTTCGTCAAGCATCGAGTGGTCAAGGCCGAGGGCAATTCCATTACCGAAGGCATCGGCTCCAGCCGCGTCACGGCCAATCTGGCCGACACTTTGATCGACGATGCCGTCCAGATTGACGACCAGACTTGCGTCAACATGGTCTACAGGCTGTTGCGCGAGGAGGGGCTTTGGCTCGGCGGCTCATCGGGCATCAACGTCGCGGCCGCCGCCTGGCTCGCCCGCGAGATGGGCCCGGGCCACACCATCGTCACCCTGCTCTGCGACCGCGGAGATCTGTATGCCGCGCGGCTGTTCAACGCGGAGTGGCTGGCGGCCAAAGGGTTGACGCCGAAGCTGCCGGTCGCCCGTCACCACGGCGGTACGCCGGTGTGATGCCTTCCCACTGGATTGATCGAGGCGCGCCACACCGAAACGGATGGCGCGCCGCACCGCCCGGCAGCGGTCAGGGACTACTCTGCCGTCGCGTCCGCAGGTTCGGCGGCCGGCTCGGAAGCTGGTGATTCGGACGCTGGCGGTTCGGACGCCGTAGCCTCCTTCGGTGGGCCCTCATCCTTCACCACGTAGGACGGATCCTTGATCCATCGGGCCATATCCTTGGAAATGAAGATCGCGCTGCGATCCAGGATCGAGCAGGTCCCTTTGAAAGCCCCCCAGAAGCCACCCACGGACCAACGATTCACCTTGGTCTGCCGAGTAATTTTGCCGTCCTCCAGCAACTCGGCGACCACCGTAATGGCCTTCGGGCCCGTCCAGGCACCACCACCGATGCCGAGCACATGAGTGATCTTCAGCCGGAGAACTTGCGCCCCATTGGGATTGGCACCCGCCTCAATCGTTGCCGCGCCACCCTTATTGCGCTTTCGCAGGACTTCTCCGACGCGATTTGCCAGGATGTCTTCGATGTGGCATTCGGTCTTGACCTGCTCGACCACTCCCGCGCCGGCCGCATAGGTCACGGGGGTTTCCAGCACGACTTGCGACGCAGCAAGCGCGGATGCGCTCGACAGGCAGAGGCCAATAAAGAGAAAAGACTTCACGATGATGATGTAAGCAAGAATTTGCGGGCAACGGCTGCGGCAATCTTGCAAGACAATGAGGGAAGGCGCGCAGGATAGATCACGACAGAAGGGGTTCACACCCCTCTTTTGTCGTATTCAGATCCTGGACTGGACGTCGAATTGTCGGGCTCCAAATAGCGGATGACCCGCCAGCCCGCGCTGGATAAGGAAAGCGTGGACTGCTGCGATTCCGCAACACTACGATCGTTGCGATTGTCGCAGCCGCTCAATCAGCCCGCCTGGAACATGGGAGGTTTCAGGCGAGCCCGGTGTCCACGGTCGACACCGTTCATCGTCTACGTTGACTTGCCCGTTCCCTTCATCAGGTTCTTCGCGTCTTCGATATTCTGCTCCGCGCGCTTGGTGATGACGGCCAGCGCCTCGGCCTGCGATTTCTGCGCCATCTCCGCCAGTTCGCGCATATTGTTGAACGCCGTCTGCAGGCCTTGTTGCACGAACTCGCCCTGCTTGGCCATGGCCTCGGCCGGATTGCCGCCCGAGGTCATCTGCTGCGCAGCGGACTGGATCTCCTGCATGACCTTGCTCAGGATCTCCGTCTGCTTCTGCACGAGTGCCTGCATACCTTCGTAGGCAACCTTGTTGGCCTCCGTGATGGCCTCGATATCCTTGCGCCGCGCTTCGATCACCGAAGCCATGTCTACGCCGGGGAGCTTGTACTGTTCTAGCAACTTGGTGAAATCGGTGAACGGATTGGGCGATGTAGCCATGACGCATCTCCTTGCTGTGGGTAAGGGAAGCCGAGAAATGGGGCCGCGCCGGACGACGGATGGTGTTGCCCAATTGCCGCGCGGTAGCCTGAGTGTAGCGCCTGCCGCACGGCACTTGGGAACTGCGTGTGTACTGAGATGCCCAGCGCACTTTCCGGCCCCGGAACCATCGAACGGATTCGCTTTCGCCCCCTGCGACGAGCTTCGGCGGCAAGCGCAGTTCGCACTAGACTGAAGATCACAGAACTGCCCTCCGGATTGTCCGAACCATGCTCAAACTCGAAGGCGTGGCCAGCTTCGTTGCCGTCGATAACCAGCATGGCGCCTGAAACTCGCTACTCTGTCCGCCTGCTCGGCGACTTCCATCTCGACGGCGCCGACGCGCCGATGCCTGACGCGAACTCTCCGCGCTTGCAGGCGCTGCTGGCCTATCTGATTCTGCATCGGGACGCGCCGCAGACGCGCCAGCAACTCGCCTTCCTGTTCTGGCCCGATTCCTCCCAGGCGCAGGCGCGCAATGCATTGCGTCAGCTCCTGTTTCATCTGCGCAAGGCGTGGCCGCACGCCGCCAGCTTCGTCCACGCCGATGCGCAAATGGTGCGATGGCTGCCCGATTCCGCGTTCGATGTCGATGTCGCGCAGTTTCAGGCGGCCCTGGCCACCGCGGCGCGGGCCGCAAGCCTCAACGACACCGCCACCGAGGAAGAGCTCCTGACGCATGCCGCGGAGTTGTATCGAGGCGACCTACTGGCGAGTTGCTTCGATGAATGGATCGCCCCGCAGCGCGATCAGTTGCGCGAAGCGTGCATCGCGGCGCTCGTGCGGGCGAGCCAGTTGAGCGAGGACAGACGCGACTACGCCAAGGCGTTGAAGCACGCGCAGCAGTTGCAGCGGCTCGACCCATTGCGCGAACCGACCTATATGGCGCTGATGCGCCTGCATGCGCTGAATCACGATCACGCATCCGCGTTGCGCGCCTATCGCAGCTGCGTTGAAACCTTCACGCGCGAGTTGGGGGTCGCGCCCAGTGAAGCCTTGCGCGAGGCCTACGCACGCCTTGCTGCACAGGCCGCGCCCACGCAGCGTCGACGCACTCGGGACCCCATGCTGTCGATGATCGGACGCCACGAAGAATGGCGACGGCTTCTCGAAGTGTGGCAACGCAGCCAGCTTGGCGACAAGCAGTTCGCCCTGATCTCGGGCGAAGCCGGCATCGGCAAGTCGCGTCTGGCGGAGGAATTGCTTGTGCACCTTGCCGGGCAAGGCTTCACCACGACGCACTCGCGCGCGTACGCGGCCGAGGGTCAGGTCGCGTTTGCGCCGGTCACCGGCTGGCTGCGCAGCCCCGCCTTGTACGAAGCGATGAGCGGACTTGACAGACTGTGGCTGACCGAAGTCGCACGCCTGTTGCCGGAACTGCTGACGCAGCAACCCGGCCTGCCGCCGCCCTCCCCGCTCACCGAATACTGGCAGCGCCAGCGGTTCTTCGAAGCGCTGGCGCGTGCCGTGCTGGCGAAAGACGGGCCGTTGCTGCTGTTGCTTGATGATTTGCAATGGTGCGACGCGGAGACCCTCGAATGGCTGCGCTTCCTGATGCGCTTCGACGTGAACGCGAAGCTCCTCGTGGTTGCAACAGCGCGGCATGAAGACATCACGCCATTGCACGCCGTCAGCCGGCTGCTCGACGCCTTGCGGCGCGACGACCAGCTCACCGAGATGCTGCTGGGCGCACTGGATGCCGCCGAAACCGCGAAGATCGGCGCCCAGATCATCCATCGGCCGCTGGGCGATGCGGAGGCAACCCGGCTATTCGAGGAAAGCGAAGGCAATCCCCTGTTCACGGTCGAGATGATGCGCGCCCGGTCGGACACCGCAACGGCGGGCGGCACGCCGCACGGCACGGTCCCCAAGTTGCCGCCCAAGGTGTACACGGTGATCTCGAACCGGCTGGCGCAACTGTCGCCTGCCGCGCGCGATATCGTCGGCGTCGCGGCGATCATCGGGCGAGCATTCACCGCCGGTGTGCTGGCCCAGGCGAGCGACGTGCGCGAGGACGCCCTGACCGGGGCGCTGGACGAGCTCTGGCAACGAGGCATCGTGCGCCAGCCAGACAGCGGAGGCGTCGCCTTTGACTTCAGCCACGACAAGATCCGGGACGTGGCGTATGCCGAGGTCAGCCCGCTGCAACGCCGCCGCCTGCATCAACGCGTGGCGCGCGCCCTCGAACAGGCGCCGGGCGACGATGTCGACGCGGCAAGCGCGCAGATTGCCGCGCACTACGAGCAGGCGGGCATGCCAACCGATTCGGCCGCTTTCTATCGGCGCGCGGCCGGTGTTGCGCAGAGTGTGTACGCCTATGATGAAGCCATCGCGCTGTTGCAGCGCGGGCTGGCACAAGCCGATCAGATCGTCGATCCACAGGAGCGCGCGCGGCAGTCGCTGGCATTGCAACTCGACCTTGCCCCGCCGATCCGGATTTCCCGTGGCTGGGCGGCACCGGAACTCGATATGCCGCTGCGGCGCGCCGTGGAACTCAGCAAACAGGCGGGCGACTTCGGTCAGCAGGCGCGCGCCCAGGTCAGCCTTGCCTTCTTTCTCGTCGTCAGTGCGGAGCTTGCCCAGGCACGGAGCCTGAGCGAGGAAGTCATCGCGGGATTGGGCACTGCGGGGTCGGGTACCTACACGTCGATGGCATGGACCAACATCATGGGCAGCCTGGTCCAGCAGGGCGACTGGGTGGCGGCAGAGCCAGCGTATCAACGCGCGCTCGGCGCCTACGACGAAAGCCAGCACGCCGAGCATGTGTCGCTGATGGGCGGCAACTTCGGCGTACTGGCCGCCGCGTGGTCGGCCCATGCTTTCTGGTTCACCGGGCTCGCCGATCAGGCCTTGCGGCGCGGGCGCGACGCGCTCGAGGTGGCAAACCGCCTGGCGCACCCGTTCTCCCAGGCGCTGGCGCTGTCTTACCTTGCAACGCAGCACGCCCTGCGACGGGAGCACGGTCTCACGATTCACTACGCCCGACAGGCGCGTGAGATCGCCGATCAGTACCACGTCGGGTACTACCTCGCCTGGGCTGACGTGCTGCTCGCCTGGGCCAACGCGAAGCAGTCGCCCAGCGCCGGCGCCGTGGCGGCAATGCAGGCGGCGATCGACGGCTTTCATGCCACCGGGGCGCGCCTGCGGCTGCCGCTGTATCTCGGCATGCTGGCGGAATGTCTGGGTGACGTCGGCGAGACCGAGTCCGCGCTTGCGGCGCTGGATCAGGCGCTCGATCATGCGGAGCACACCGGGGAGCACTGGCTGGACGCGGAGCTTTATCGCCTGCGCGGCGAGCTGCTGTTGCACCGCAGCGCCAATCTCGCCGAAGCCGAGTCGTCGCTGGTCAGGGCCATCGAGATCGCCACCGCCCAAGGGGCTCGGCCTTTCGAGTTGCGCACCGCGCTGTCGCTGGCATCGTTGCGCGAGCCCCGGGAGGGCATCGGCGCGCGCCGGGTGGTCGAGTCGCCGCTCGCCCGATTCACTGAAGGCTTCGACCAGCCCGACATCGTCCGGGCGCGCGCGCTATTCGCGCGTTAGTCATGGTTGAGCCGCCCGGCGCCGGCGGCGTCAGAGATTGACGCAAATAACGGTGCGCCTAACGCTTTCCAAACGCCGAGGTTGATAAAACTCCTGCATACCAACCGGACAGGAGGCAACCATGGAAGGTGCTCTGAGTGAAACCGTCGCTACCACGCTCCAGGCGCATTTTCGCGGGCAACTGATTCAGCCTGGCGATGCGGCCTATGACCAGGCCCGCGCGGTGTACAACGGCATGATCGACAAGCGCCCGGCACTGATCGCGCGCTGCACGGATGTCGCGGACGTCATTGCGGCGGTGAACGCCGCGCGAGACAGTGGAATGCTGCTGGCGGTACGTGGCGGTGCGCACAATGGCGCCGGGCTCGGCACATGTGATGGCGGACTGGTGATCGATCTGTCGCCGATGAAAGGCGTGTTTGTCGATCCAAAGCGCAACACCATTCGCGTCGGTGGCGGCTGCACCTGGGGCGATGTGGACCATGCCGCCAGCGCCTACGGGATGGCAACGCCCAGCGGGTTCATCTCGACCACGGGTGTGGGCGGGCTGACGCTTGGCGGAGGCATTGGCTACCTGAGCCGCGCCTACGGCTTGACGATCGATAACCTGCTCAGCGCCGAGGTCGTCCTGGCCGACGGGCGACTGGTCAATGCCAGCAGCGACGAGAACGCGGACCTGTTCTGGGCGCTGCGCGGTGGTGGCGGCAATTTCGGCGTGGTCACCTCGTTCGAGTTCAAGGCCCATGCCGCCGGCACGGTCTACGGCGGCCCGATGCTGTGGCCGATGGATCAGGCGCGCGAGTTGATGAAGTGGTGGCGCGATTTCATCCTGACCGCGCCAGAGGACATCAACGGTTGGTTCGGCTTTGTGACGGTGCCGCCCGGGCCGCCGTTCCCCGAGTCCGTCCACCTGCAGAAGATGTGCGCCGTGGTGTGGTGTTACACGGGCCCGCTCGATCAGGCCGAAGCGCGCTTCAAGCCGATTCGCGATGCCATGCCGCCAGCGGTGGACTTTGCCGGACCCATTCCATGGCCGGTCTTGCAGAGCCTGTTCGACGCGCTGTATCCACCCGGCCTGCAGTGGTACTGGAAAGCCGACTTCGTGACCGACCTGAGCGACAAGGCCATCGACCTGCACATCAAGTACGGGCACCAGTTGCCGTCCATGCACTCGACCATGCACCTGTATCCCATCAACGGCGCGGCGCATCGCGCGGGCCCCAATGACACCGCGTTCAGCTACCGCGATGCGAACTTCGCCAGCGTGATTGTCGGCGTCGATCCGGACCCGGCCAACAACGACCGCATCGTGCAGTGGGCCAAGGATTACTGGCTGGCGTTGCACCCGCACTCGGCTGGCGGCGGCTACATCAACATGATGATGGACGAAGGCAATGACAACGTGAAGGCCGCCTATCGCGACAACTACGCGCAACTGGCGGAGATCAAGCGCAAGTACGACCCGGCAAATCTGTTCCGCGTGAATCAGAACATCCGGCCCGCCTGAGCGTGGGCTGAAGGTTGCACCTGCTGACGTCACCGTGGGACTCGCCGCCCTGATTCCCGGCGATTCCCACTCCCCTTGCCTGCTGGAATCGCGAGGAGATGTTCATGAGCAAGCTGGTTTGCGCGGGGCTCGCTGCCCTGGTGCTGCTCGCTGCCTGCGCTGACGCAGAAAGCGGCGTGGACTGTGCCGGCGGCATATCGATGGGTGGCTTAGCTGCGACGGGTGCAACGGGTGCAATGGAAGCGCTGGGGGAATTGGCTGGCGCAGCCTTCCCGACGAACGGCGGGCAGTTTTCGCTTTATCTGTTGCGATAGTTGCGTTAGGCCAGGCCCTGCGGGAGACCTATAAAGAAGGCGTGTGGACCTCCGATTACGCCTCGATGAATCCCGACTGTCCCGCCGTCCTGTTCGGCGCCTTCGACCGCCATAACTTCGGCGACCTCCTGCTGGCGCAAGTGATGGGACGCCTGCTGGCCGACCGGCGCCTGTTGTACGCCGGCCTTGCTGACCGCGACCTGAGGGGTCACGGTGGACATCGCGTGCACGCGATCACGCGTCTGGCCGCCGCTGCAGGCGACGCCGCGGTCGACATCATCCACGTGGGCGGCGAGATCCTGACCTGTCATGCGTGGGAAGCGGCCATCATGCTCCTTGGCACAGAGCCAGCCCGGTCAATCATCGCCCGGCTCGATTCCCGCGCGCCGGAGCTCACTGCGTGGGCGCGCGACCTGCTTGGGCTGCCGGATCTGGCGCCTTACCTGCTGCCGGCCGGATTGTTCCCGAACACAAGGCGCGTGATCTATCACGCCGCAGGCGGCATCGAATTCGATCGCCTTGACCGGGCCATGCAGGAGGAAGTGGTCACCAAGCTCAGATCCGCCGCCCATGTCAGCGTCAGGGACCGGCAGACCCGCGCGATGCTGGCAGCGCATGGGGTGCTCAGTCATCTGGTGCCCGACCCCGCCGTCATGGTCCGCGAGTTGTTCGGCACGCGCATTGACAGCCGATGGCACCGTGGCGAACTGGCGGCCCTGCTGGCGACCTTTCCGCACGGTTATCTCGCCATGCAGTTCGCCGCCGAATTTGGCGACGACCAGACGCTGACGCTGCTTGCCGGGCAACTCCAACGCATCGCGCGTTCCACCGGTCTCGGCGTCGTGCTGTTCCGTGCCGGCGCGGCGCCGTGGCACGACGACCTGACCTGCTACCGGAGGCTTGCGGCGCGGCTGGACGATATGTCCGTCGCACTCCTTGAGTCACTCAACCTGTGGGATATCTGCGCGCTGATTTCGCATAGCCGCTGTTATGCAGGCAGCAGCCTGCATGGCGGCATCGTCGCCAATGCCTTTGGCGTGCCGGGGCTTGGCCTGCTGCGTCCCGGACAAGGCCCTGATACCAGCAAGCAGGCTGCCTTCTGGTCCACCTGGGACACGGCTGGTGGCCCTGCAGCAGTACCAATTGAGGCGATGGCTGACGGGGTGAATCAGGCCATGGCAAGCGACCCCTTTCAGCGCGCGCGACTGGCCAGCGAACTCGTCAGTGCGTGCCGTGCGAGCTTGCAGTCGGCACATGGTGACTGAGCCGGCACCTGCCGATGCAGAGGAAGAAAGCGACGCAGTCGTCGCTGGATCTCAACGCTGCATTCCCACGCGCAATGGCAGCGGTGCCAAAAGCACAACACACCATTGCATTTGCCTCTGTGGGACGCATGGTGCATCTGAAGCGATAAATGTGACGTCCGTCCCCATTTACGACGAATTCATGCGTCGTTAGTATCTGACCAGTCAGTTATTTGATGAGCGTGCGCAGAGAACCTGGACGCGCATCGAACATCCCACGCAACATGAACAATTCGGAAGTATTGGAACGCAGCCCTCACCTGAGCCTGCCAAATCGCGCTGACGCGTTGTCAGCAAGCTTTGCCACGAGCTACGCGGGCATCATGGCGTTTATGGCCGTGGCCAGCGCGGGGAGCTTCGCCAAGGCGAGCGAACGCCTGGGTATCGGGCGTTCCGCTGTCAGTCGCAGTGTCCAGAAACTGGAGGCGCAACTCAGCACGCAGCTGTTCCTTCGCACCACCCGCACCACGACACTCACGCGCGAAGGCCGGCGCTTCTTCGAGAACTGTCATCGGGGAGTGACGCATATGGTGGATGCCATGGACGACCTGTTCGAGCAGCGCATGGGCCCGCCGCGTGGCCTGGTCCGCATCAGCGCTTCGGTCGGATTCGGCAGAAAGGTCGTGGCGCCGTTGGTGGACAAGTTCGCGAAGGCCTACCCTGACATCACCATCGACCTTCTGCTCGACGACCGGCTCACCGACTTTGCCTCGGACCGCGTCGATGTCGCGTTCCGTAGTGGGCATCTCGAAGATTCCAGCCTCATCGCCAAGCAGCTGATACCGATGCAAATGGCACTGGTGGCCGCGCCTTCCTACGTGGAAACACACGGGCTTCCAGATTCGCCGGACGATCTGCCTGACCACACGTGCATCAACTTCCGTCTCTGGAATGGTCGCTTGCTCGAATGGGATTTCAAGGTCGATGGGCTGTCGCGGAAATATCTGCCCGCGGCCCGTCTCACCTTCAACAATTTCGATCTGGTATTGCAGGCGGCTTTGCAGGGACGGGGTCTGGCGCTGCTGCCGGGCTACCAGGTCCGCCAGCACATCGCGTCGCAGAACCTCGTCGTGGCACTGCCCTGCCACACGCACTGCGATCGGGGGCACTACGTTTGCTATCCGAGCCGGCAACACTTGCCAACCCGCACTCGCGTCTTCATCGACTTCATGACCACGGAGATCCGCGCACTCGATCTGGATTGCCTTGGCCAATCTAACGCCGATCCGGCGCTGTGACGCCTCAAGCTGACCGCGCGATTGGTGTCAAGGCGACAACACACTGCGCACCGTGACGGCACTACCGGCATCCCACGCCGAAGTCTAGGATTCTCCCCAAGCCGTCCATTCGGAAAATATTCGATGCAGGTTCGGTGATGCCATTCCCGCCACCACCCGCAGCGATCATGACGCAACCCCTCAGCGACTTTCGGCTGTCTCCGGAAGCATCCTCCTGGACCGTTCCGGCGTTGCGGCACCCTGGTGAACTGGGCGTGCTGAGCGCACTGAGCGTGTTCGGCGCAGCGATGTTCCTGACGGGCTGCGCCAGCATGACGGGGCTGGAGACGCAGGCCACGGTCGATGACGCGAACCGCCTTGCTGCCACCGCATCGCTCGGCGCCACGCCCGTGTCGCCGGCAGCATGGCCGAGGCGCGCATGGTGGCAGGACTTTGGCGACCCGCAGCTCGATGCGCTGGTCGAGGCGGCGCTGGCCGGGCAGCCGACGCTGCGCGTCGCCGCGGCGCGCGTTCGCCAGGCCTATGCATTGGCGGGCGGTGCCAAATCCGCGCTGTTTCCGCAAGTCAACCTGGACGCCACGAGCACGCGCCAGCGCTTCAGCGAGAACGGCCTGGCGCCGCCACCGCTCGCAGGCAGCTGGAAGTGGTCCAGCGACGTGCAGCTCGGCCTCGGCTACGAGCTGGACTTCTGGGGCAAGAACAAGGCGACGTTCGACGCCGCGCTCGACCGCGCCCGCGCAGCGGAAGTCGACTACCACGCCGCGAGACTGATGCTGACGACGTCCGTGGTGCAGACCTACCTGAGGCTCGACGCCGCCTATGCGCAGCGCGCGCTGACCGAACAGACCTATCGCCAGCGTCAGAACACGCTGGACCTGACGCGCCGGCGCGTCGATGCGCAACTTGATTCGCGGCTCGACATGAAGCAGGCCGAAGCCGCACTGCCGGCCACGCGCGAGCGCCTGGCCGCGATCAACGAGATCATTGCGCTAACCCAGAACCAACTGGCCGCGCTGGCGGGCAACGGCCCGGATGCCGGCGCCGATATCCGCCGCCCGCAGCTTCGCGATGGCTACGCGGCAGCAGTGCCGGCTTCCCTGCCGGCCGATTTGATCGGGCGCCGGCCGGATGTGGTCGCGCAGCGCTGGCGGGTCGAGGCGGCCAGCCACGAGATCAGGGCGGCCAAGGCGCAGTTCTACCCCAACATCAGCCTGACCGCATTTGCCGGCCTGCAGAGCCTGAGCCTGTCCGACCTGCTGATGGCGGGCAGCCGCACCTTCGGTATCGGCCCGGCGATTTCGCTGCCAATCTTCGACGGTGGCCGCTTGCGTTCCAACCTCGGCGTCACGCAGGCGGAATACGATGCCGCCGCCGAACAGTACAACGCCACGCTGATTACCGCCCTGCACGACGTCGTCAACCAGCTGGTGTCGTTGCGCTGGCTGGCCGAGCGCGCGAGCGAACAGAAAGAGGCGCTGCAGCTGACCCAGGAAGCCTACGACCTGGCCGTGTCGCGTTATCGCAGCGGCGTCGGCAACTACCTGCAGGTGTTATCGGCCGAAGGCCAGGTGCTGCAGCAGAAGCAATTGCTGATCGATATTCAAACCCAGGAGCGCACGCTGCACCTGGAACTGATCCGCGCCCTCGGCGGCGGATACGAAGTGGCTGCCACGCCCGCCAACGGCATGGGCGCGGCGACAAGGAGCGCCTCATGAACCCCGCCAGCCAACCCAAATCAGCCATCGACGTACCGGCGGAACCGGTCGGCGTCCGGACGGCACGGCGCTGGCGCATCGCCGCCGCGGCCGCGGTCGTCATCGCTCTCGCCGCCGCAACCGGCTACTGGCTGCAATACAGTCGCCATTGGGTATCGACGGAAGACGCCTACGTCGAAGGCAATGTGGTGCAGGTGACCCCGCAGGTAGGCGGCGTGGTCACCGCAATCCTCGCCGACAACACCGACCTGGTCGAGTCCGGCAAGACGCTGGTCGAACTCAATGGCGTCGATGCGCAGCTCGCCCTTGCCACGGCGCAGGCCCAGCTTGCCCGCACGGTGCGCCAGGTGCGCGGCCAGTTCGCCACCGCTGGCCAGGACCGGGCCAACGTCGAACTGCGCTCGCTTGATCTGGCGCGGGCCCGGGAAGACATGGCACGCCGCTCGGCGCTGGTCGCAAGTGGTGCGATCTCGGGCGAGGAACTGGTCCACGCCACGCACGCCGTGCAAGCCGCCCGTGCGTCGCTGTCTATGGCCACCGAGCAGCTCAAGCGCAACCAGGCGCTGGTCGAGCGCACCTCGGTGGACTCCCACCCCGATGTGCAAGCGGCTGCCGCGCAGGTGCGCAATGCCAGCATCGCGCTGTCGCGCACGTGCATTCCGGCGCCGGTGGGTGGCGTGGTCACCAAGCGATCGGTGCAAGTCGGGCAGCGCGTCAGCGCCGGCGTGCCAATGATGTCCGTCGTGCCACTGGATCACCTGTGGGTCACGGCCAATCTGAAGGAGTCGCAACTGCGCGATATCCGCCTGGGCCAGCCGGTGACGTTGACCACCGACCTGTACGGCGATGGCGTGGTGTACCACGGCCGCATCATCGGGCAGGACGCCGGCACCGGCAGTGCCTTTGCGCTGCTGCCGGCGCAGAACGCCACCGGCAACTGGATCAAGGTGGTCCAGCGCGTGCCGGTGCGCATCGCGCTGACTCCGGCCGAAGTGGCGGCCCACCCGCTGCAGATCGGCTTGTCGATGAAGGTCTCCGTCGATACGCGCTCCCGCGACGGCAAGCGGCTGGTCGCCATCGACGCGTCTGGCCAGAACTACCGCACCACGGTGTTCGCCGATGAAATGGCCCGCGCGGACGAATTCGTGCGCCACATTGTCGAACAGAACCTGTAAGCGGCAACGCAACGGAGGAGAGAGCATGAGCCCTGCCACCCCCCCGCGCCTGCTGCTGTTGACGATTGGCGCGCTGACCGCGATCGACTTCCTGCAGAACGGCATGGTGGCCTTCGCCGCCGCCCCCATCATGGGCGAGATCGGTGCGAGCCCCGAGGAGTACAGCACCATCGCGGCGGCCTACGCCAGCGTGGCCGTAGTCGTGATCGCGCTGCAGCGCTGGATGGTGGAGCGCGTGGGATGGCGCCGCTATGTGCAGGCTGCGCTCTGCGTGGCTGCGTTCGGTGCGGTCCTGTGTGCGAATGCCGACAGCTATCCCGCCCTTCTGGTCGGCCGCATGGTCATGGCGCTGGGCTGTGCGGGCATGGTCACCTCATCGCGGCTGGCGGTGAACCTGATTCCGCCCAGCCCTGCGCGCTTCACCGGCATCAAGGCGCTGGTCACGGGCGTGTGCGGCAGCATGGCGCTTGCGCCCTGGCTGGCCTCGGCCATCGTCACCGGGGACCGCTGGCCGCTGATCTTCTGGCTGGTGGCAGCCGCCGCCGTGGCGCTGCTCCCCGCCACCAGCATCCTGCCCGATGACACGACGGCGCCGGCGCAACGCTCCGACGCGCATCCGCTGCGGCTTGCCGCATTGGCGGCGGGCAGTTTCCTGGTCTTGTTCGTGCTGCAGCGGTCCTACTATGATTTCTACGCCAACCGCCTCTGGCTGGTTGTTGGCGCGATGGCAGGCGCCAGCGCCCTGCTGGCCTTTATCTGGACGGAATCCAGGAGCGACCGGCCGCTGCTGCGACTGCGCAGCCTGGTCGAGCCGCGCTACCTGAGCGGCCTGACGCTCTTTACGTTCTGCTATGTCGCGCTCGGCTCGAATGGCTACCTGCTGCCCATTGTTCTCCAGCGCTCGCTGGGGCACTCATGGTCCACCACCGGGCAGTTCTACGCGCTAGGCCTGGCCGCCGCCGTGGCGACCTGGTGGGTCATGTCGCGCCTGCTGCCGCGCTGGCCGGGCCCGCGCAAGTACTTCGTCGCGGGCTTCCTGGCGCTGGCGGCCTCTTCCTGGCTGATGAGCCGACTCCCGCCCGCCCCCGACCTGTGGCGCCATGTGCTGCCCGCACTCGCGCTCTATGGGGTCTTCATCATGACACTGGTCCCCGTCACGGCCATGCAGACCTTCAACGGCGTCACGCAGGACGAGTCGGTGTTTTCGAACGCTCAGCAGACCAAGAACATGCTGGGGCAGATGGGCCAGGCGCTGGGCGTGACGATTGCCACCGTCGGGCAGCAGTGGCTGACGGCGTTGCACTACAGCACGCTGCATGGCGCAGTCAATCCTGGCAGCCCGCAGTTTCACGAGGCCCACACGCGCTACACGGCCGCGCTCTCCGCCTCGATGGACCCGATTCGCGCCGCGGAACTCGCCACGGCGCAGATCGCGCAGGTGATGGTGCAGCAGTCCGCGTTGCTGGCCAACCTCGACCACTTCCGCGCGCTGGCGGTGGTGGCGCTGGTGGCCATCGCGGTGAGCCTGGTCCAGAAGGTGATTCGATAAGCGCCCACCCCGCAGGGAAAGCGGGCGCTTTCCCGCCTATTTGGCCACGGGCATCGCGAACTCCGCACCTTTGGCGATGCTGTCGGGCCAGCGCTGCATGACGCTCTTGTAGCGCGTGTAGAAGCGCACGGCTTCCTCGCCGTATGCGTGATGATCCCCGAACAGCGATCGCTTCCAGCCCCCGAACGAATGCCATGCGGGCGGCACCGGACTCGGGATATTGATGCCCACCATGCCGATCTGAATCTGCCGGGCAAATGCGCGCGCCGTGGCACCGTCGGATGTGAAAAGCGATACGCAGTTGCCCAGTTCGTGCGCGTTGACGAGCGCAATCGCACTCGCGAGATCCGGCACGCGGACCACCGACAGGACCGGCCCGAAGATCTCCTCCCGATAGATGCTCATATCGGGTTTCACGTCGTCAAAGAGCGATCCGCCGAGGAAGAAGCCCGCTTCGTGGCCGGGCACGGTATGGCCGCGACCGTCGACGACGAGCCTGGCACCTGCCGCGACGCCCGCATCGATATAGCCGAGCACCTTGGTGCGATGCGCGGCGCTGATAAGCGGCCCCATGTCCAGATCGGGCTCCATGCCGCCGCCGATCCTGAGCGAGCGCACGCGCGGCGCGAGACGCTCGACCAGCTCATCGCCAACACGCCCCACCGCCACCGCGACGGAGGTCGCCATGCAGCGCTCGCCGGCCGAGCCATACGCCGACGCGATCAGCGCATCGACCGCTTGATCCAGATTGGCGTCCGGCATGACGACCAGATGGTTCTTCGCGCTGCCCAAGGCCTGCACGCGCTTGCCGCGCTTTGCGCTCTCGGTGTAGATGTACTCGGCGACCGGCGTCGAAGCGACCGCGGAGATCGCGGCCACGTCGGGATGCTCGATCAGCGCATCGACGACGGCCTTGCTGCCATGCACGACGTTGAAGACGCCTTTGGGAAAGCCCGCCTCGATGAACAGCTCGGCAAGCCGGATCGATGCCGACGGTGTGCGCTCCGAGGGCTTGAGGATGAACGTGTTGCCCGTGGCGGCCGCCATCACGAACATCCAGCACGGTACCACCACCGGGAAATTGAACGGCGTAACGCCCGCGGCCACGCCGACCGGCTGACGCAGATTCCAGTTGTCGATGCCGCCGCTGATCTGATCGGTGAATTCGGTCTTGAGCAGGTTCGGAATGCCACACGCGAATTCGACGATTTCAATACCGCGCATCACCTCGCCCCTGGCATCCTCGAACAGCTTGCCGTGGTCGCGCGTAATGAGCTCGGCGAGCTCGTCCTGATGCGCCTCAAGCAGTTCCTTGAACCTGAACATCAAACGCGCGCGCTTCAGCGGCGCGGTTTCGCTCCAGGCCGGAAACGCGGCTTTCGCAGCGGCGACGGCAGCATTGACTTCCGCTACGCTCGCGACCGGCACGCGGGCCGTCACCCGGCCCTGCGCGGGATCGAATACCTCGGCGAACCGCCCGCTCGTGCCTGCGGCGCGTTGACCATCGATGAAATGACCCAGATCGCGCACGCGTGCGGCGCTGTGATTTGCTTCGCTCATACGTCCTTCCTACACGTTAGATGGGCGATTCACGCTTGAATAACCGGCGCGCCCCTCGCCCGCACTGCGCCACACGCGATCCGTGCGGCCATGCAGTGCCATCCTGCCCATGTCAGTTTGTGCAAACATCCACCGACGCCTGCCATCAGGTCCGTGTGACCGTCGGGATCAGGCGTCTGCTGACGACTCGTTGAAACAGTGTATGTTTTGCGGGCTGTCGCCGAGGCCCTGACTGTGGCAGCCTGGGGCCATTTGGTGCTTATTTCTGGCCATCGCGCCGGGATCTGCAGGATCTCGCATCTCTGACCTCGCGCAGCCGGGATTGGTCCGCTTTGACCCAACGCCCGGCGCATGGCAGCATCGCGAAACCTAGAATTTCCAGACCATAAACAGGAGCCTCAATGATCGGGAATCGGCTTTTGCTGATCGCGGCCGTCGCCACACCGCTGCTGGCGGGCTGCGCCAGCGGCACGAGTACGGAATACCTTGAATCGCAGGACGGCAAGCAGCTTCACTCGGACGCCAGCGTGGGTGATCTGGTGCTGTGCCTGAAGCAGAAACTCGGGGACGATGCCACTGTGCTGGCCTATCCCGAGCCCGGCAAGGTCGATGTGCGCGTCGGCTATGGCCATCGCGCCGATGCCGGGTACTCCTACCTGATCAGCCTGCGCGCCGCCGCGCAGGGTACCGATGTCGCGATCCGCAGCGCGGGCGAATGGCGCCCGATGCTGAGCCAGGGCCGTGTCACCGGCTACGTGCAAGATTGCAAGTCGGGGACAGCGGTGCGGTGACGTTGGGGAATGCGGGCGGGCGCCCCCCACGGCTTTGCGCCCCCGCCATCGCATACACTGAGTTCAAGCCGCACGTCCCCCACGTCCCCCGGTTCTGGAGAGAGACCCATGAAGGCCTGGATTGCAAAGGCAGTTGGTGCGCTTGGCTGCGCC
The DNA here is from genome assembly GCF_056400065.1 of Cupriavidus sp. 01L415. Lineage (NCBI taxonomy): Bacteria > Pseudomonadati > Pseudomonadota > Betaproteobacteria > Burkholderiales > Burkholderiaceae > Cupriavidus > Cupriavidus sp. 01L415. The sequence goes on from NZ_JBFTSP010000009.1 coordinate 98,258, forward strand.
ATGGCGTTCCTGGCAAGTTCGGCGAGCGCCGAGCCGGTGACGCTGGTCATTTCGGCCGATACGCAACAGCGTAGCTGGACGGTCGATGTACTGCTCAAGGACCGTCGCCTCACCAATGTGACGGTGGAAGACGAGAACCTGAAACGCCGCCTGACGTTCAGGGCGATCCCGGTGGCCGCGCTGCTGCGCGGCATGCCAGTGGCGGCCGATGCAACCGCGACCACCGCGGCCAGCGACGGCTATGTCTCCCACCTGCCGATGCGCCTGTTGCTGGCCGATAGCGCCGACGCGCCGCGCGCCTGGCTGGCGGTCGAGAATCCCGCCAGGCCGTGGCCCAGGCTGAAGGGCCAGAGCATCGGGCCGTTTAGACTGATCTGGACGCTACCGTCGGGCCACGCCGCTTCCGTGGTCAACGAGAGTCTGTGGACCTACAACATCGTGCGCATCAACATCACAGCATCGCCAGCGGAGCGCTTTGCGGCCATCCGGCCCGCCGCCGACCAGCCCGCCGACGGCCCCGTCATGCGCGGCTTCGCCACCTTCCAGCGCGTTTGCTTCTCTTGCCACTCGATGAACAAAGTTGGCGATGCTCACCTTGGCCCGGACCTGAACGTGCCATACAGCCCGGTGGAGTATCTGGGCGACGACAAGCTGGTCAAGCTGATCCGCGACCCGCAGTCGTTGCGCTGGTGGCCTGACGCACGCATGTCGGCCATCGACGAAAAGACGCTCTCCGAAGCGGATCTGAAAGACCTGCTGCTGTATCTGCATCACATGGCCGGACGCAAGGGAACCTGACGCTCGCCCCTGCCGAGGGCGACAGCAAACGGCGCCAGGTACCTAGGGTAAATACCTAGTTCCAGCCACCGTGGCGGCATCCTTGAAATCCTAGACTGGTAGTTTTCGCTACACGACAACCAGAAAAAGGAAGCCAAGATGGCCGCGATCGAAGTGAAGGTGCCTCAGTTGTCGGAATCGGTCTCCGAGGCCACGCTGATCCAGTGGAAGAAGAAGGCGGGAGACGCCGTTGTGCGCGACGAGATACTCGTCGAGCTGGAAACCGACAAGGTGACCCTCGAGGTGCCGGCACCCGAGAGCGGCGTGCTGGCGACAATCGTCCAGCCGGACGGCGCCACGGTGCATGCCGAGGAAGTCATCGCAACGATCGACACCGAAGGCAAGGCCACGGCCGCCGCTGCCGCCCCTGCCGCTGTACCCGCTGCCGCTCCGGCCGCGGCCCCGGCATCTTTCTCCGCGCCGCCGCCCGCTGCAGCTACCGCTACCGCTCCCGCCCCGGCATCCAAGGCAGCGCCGGTTGGCGCGGGCGCCGACGCATCGGCCGCTGCTGATTTCGACGTGATCGTGATCGGCTCCGGGCCCGGCGGCTACATCGCGGCGATCCGTGCCGCCCAGCTTGGGAAGACCGTGGCCTGCATCGAGGAATGGCTGGACCCCGCCGGCAAACCACGGCTCGGCGGTACGTGCCTGAACGTCGGCTGCATCCCCTCCAAGGCGTTGCTCGCCTCGTCCGAGAATTTCGAACAGGCGCGGCACGGGCTGGCCGAACATGGCGTCCAGGTCAAGGGCGTGACGCTCGACCTGGCGGTGATGATCCAGCGCAAGGCCGCCATCGTCGACAAGTTCACGGGCGGCGTGGAGTTCCTGTTCCGCAAGAACAAGGTCACCTGGATCAAGGGCCACGGCAAGTTCCAGGGACGTGCGGCCAATGGCGTCGTCACGGTCGAGGCGAGCGAGGGAGGCAAAGGCGGCGGCGTGAAGTCATACACGGCCCGCAACGTGATCATCGCCACGGGCTCGAAGGCGCGCCATCTGCCCAATGTGCCGGTCGACAACAAGATCGTGTCCGACAACGAGGGCGCCCTCTCCTTCGATTCCGTGCCGAAGCGGCTGGCCGTGATCGGCGCCGGCGTCATCGGGCTGGAACTCGGCTCCGTCTGGCGCCGGCTGGGCGCCGAAGTGACGATCCTCGAAGCCCTGCCGACCTTCCTCGGCACGCTGGATGAGGCAGTGGCGAAGGAAGCCGGCAAGCTGTTCAAGAAGCAGGGCCTGACGATTCACCTCGGCGTGACGATCGGCGACATCAAGAGCACCGCCAAGGGCGTCAGCATCCAGTACAAGGACAAGGATGGCGCCGCGCAGAAGCTCGATGCCGACCGGCTGATCGTCTCCATCGGCCGCGTGCCCAATACCGACAATCTCGGGCTCGACGCCGTCGGCCTGGCGGCCGATCCGCGTGGCTTCATTCCCGTGGACGAGCATTGCAAGACGTCCGTGCCGGGCATCTACGCGATCGGCGACGTCGTGCGCGGCCCGATGCTCGCCCACAAGGCGGAGGACGAAGGCGTGATGGTGGCCGAGGTCATCGACGGCCAGAAGCCGCATATCGACTACAACTGCATCCCGTGGGTGATCTACACCGAGCCCGAGATCGCGTGGGTCGGCAAGTCGGAAGCACAACTCAAGGCCGAGGGCCGCGAGGTCCGCAGCGGCCAGTTCCCGATGATGGCCAACGGACGGGCGATGGGCCTGGGACGCCCCGATGGCTTCATCAAGATGATCGCCGACGCGAAAACCGACGAGATCCTGGGCGTTCACATCATCTCGGCCAATGCGTCGGACCTGATCGCGGAAGGCGTGGTGGCGATGGAGTTCAAGGCCGCGTCCGAAGACCTCGGCATGATCAGCCATCCGCATCCGTCGTTGTCCGAAGTCATGCGCGAGGCCGCACTGGCCGTGCAGAAGCGCGCGCTGAACATGTAGCGCTGCCCGGTTGGCGGCGCCTGCCGTCGACCGCGGTGATGGGCCGCGTCAGTCCGCGCCCATCGCATGCCGCTTGCGATAGTCGGCAGGCGTCACCCCCAACACGCGCATGAAGGCGCGACGCAGCGTATCGACGCTGGAGAACCCGCATTCGGCGGCCACCTGCTTGGGCGCCAGGTCGCCCGCCTCGAGCAGTTGCCGCGCCACGCCAACGCGTGCGGCTTCCACCCAGCTGGCCGGCGTCACGCCCACTTCGTCATGAAACAGCCGCGTCAGGTGCCGCGCGCTGATACCCATCCTCGCCGCCAGGGCCGGCACGTCGTGCGGCTCGGCCGGATGCGCGGCCACCCATCGCTGGAGTTCCTGCAACGCCGACCGGTTGGCCGCCGCTGGCGCGGCGCGGCTGAACTGCGCCTGCCCGCCGGGACGCTTGAAGAACATGACAAGCTGGCTGGCCACCTTGAGCGCCACCTCGCGCCCGAGATCCTCCTCGACCAGCGACAGCGCCAGATCCAATCCCGCCGTGACGCCCGCCGACGTCCGCACCTTGCCATCGCGCACGTGAATCGCGTCGGCATCCACGCGGATCTCCGGATAGCGGGCCGTCAGCGTATCGGCGGCGGTCCAGTGCGTCGTCACGCGCCGTCCGTCCAGCAGCCCTGCCTCGGCCAGCAGGAACGCACCGCTGCAGACCGAACCGTAGCGGCGCGCCCTGGGCGCAACCAGCCGCATCCAGTCCAGCAGCAACGACTCCGACGGCGCATCGCCGGCATGCGGCGCACCGGCCACGAGCATCGTATGCAGGCGGGGCAATCGTGCCGCCCGGGGATCGTCCTCGATCACGATGTCCGGCAACAGCCGCACGCCGGATGAGGCGCGAATGGCGCCCGGCCGCAGGCTCACCACCAGCATCCGGTAGGCCTCCGTGCCGGCCTGGAGATTGGCTTCGGCAAAGACATCGAGTGGCCCGGAGACGTCCAGCAACTGGACACCTTCGATGGCTAGCAAGGCGATGGTTCGGGGGGCAGGCATGGCGAAATCCGGAAGGTCGGGAATGGTGTCTGAATCGCAATCGATTGTCTCAAATTATCGTATTACGATCATTGCAGCCATGCTACCCGCACTCCTACACTCGGACAACCCCTACCCGAACAGGAGCAGACATGCACTTCACCCTTGGCGAAATCGCCGTGCCCGATAGCCAGCTTGCCCGCGACATCACCCAGCTTGTGCGCGACACGGAGTTGCCACTGCTGTTTCACCACTCCAGCCGCGTCTACTACTTTGCCGCGCTGGCCGGCAAGCGGCGCGGCCTGAAGGTCGACCCGGAACTGCTCTACGCGGGCACGATGTTCCATGACATGGGACTGACGCCCGCCCATAGCAGCCCCGACAAGCGCTTCGAAGTGGATGGTGCGAATGTTGCCGCCGATTTCCTGCGCAGCCGCGGAATCGCTCAACAAGACATCGACAAGGTATGGACCGCTATCGCGCTGCACACGACGCCGGGCATCCCGGAATTCATGGACCCGGTGGTGGCACTGGTGACGGCCGGTGTGGAAATGGACGTGCTGGGTATCCAGTACCACACGTTCGCGGACGAGGACCGGGAGCGGATCGTGCACGCCCACCCGCGCACCGAGCATTTCAAGGAGGACATCATCCAGGCCTTCCATGACGGCATCCGTCACAAGCCCGACACCACCTTCGGCAACGTCAAGGCGGATGTGCTGGCCGACAAGGACCCACACTTCCACCGAGGCAATTTCTGCAGCGTGATCCGTTGCTCGGCCTGGAAAGGCTGATCACGGGAGGCGGAGGATCAAGGGCTGATCACAGGTGGAGAGGTGGCGCCGCACCACTGCCCGCAGCGCCTCGAAGCTCACCGGCTTCGACAACACCATGTCGGCGCCGGCCATCAGGCAGGCCAGCCGCTCCTCCGGGCCGGCGGTCGCCGTGATGACGACGATGGGCAGGCGCTTGATATCCTCGCGGGCCTCCCTGGCCCGGACGGCGCGCGCCAGTTCCAGGCCGTCCATGCCGGGCAGGCCGACATCCGTCAGCAGCAAGGCCGCCGGTTCGCGCTGGAGGGATTGCCAGGCCGCGACGCCGGTCTGGCAGGTATCGACATGGCAGCCGCCGGATGCCCGCAAGCTGGTCTTCCAGGACCAGCATGCTGACCGGATGGTCTTCGGCAACGACGATGCGTGGCAGCGCGAGAGTGGCAGTAGGATGATCGGGCAAGGCAGGCGGTGACGAGCAACGATGCCCCGATCTTGCACGAGAGCGCTGCTGGCGGGTTGCGGAAATTTCCGCAACCCGCCGGCAGCTTCTTCCGAAAGTTGGGGCTGCCCTTGCAGATCGACGCGCCGGGCCAGCGATGCGCCAGTGACGCCCTCGCGATCCCGGCAGTCGCCTGCCCGGTGCGATGGCTTAGCGGGTGGTGAAGGACCAGCTCAGGTTGACCGGCTGGGTTCCCAGCTTGCCGGCTACGGTCACCGAGTAGCGCTGCTTGCTGACCAGCGGCGACTGCGGCGTGCAGATGGCCAGCCCGCGTGCGTAGCTGGACATTCCGGCAGAACGGCTATCGACCTTGAGGCAGGAGACGTTGCGGCCCTGCGCGTCGGTCAGTGTGAAGGTATCGGCGGCGAACTGCAGGCTGGTATTGATGGCTTGCAGCAGGACTGGATAGCCTATCGTCTTGCCCTCGTAGCCGGGAGCCGGGTTGGGGCTTTCATTGTTGACCCAGGTCGGCGGCACGTCGGTCTGGCCATCGAAGGGATAGGCCACCATCAGGTTGTCGGTACCAGCCTTGCTGGCGTCGGCCAGGTCGATGGTCTGGAAGTAGGTCGCGGCAGTGCCGCTGCCGTTGGGGCCGACGCTCTCGGCATAGCCACTGCCAGCCGCCTGGTAGCCGCCCAGCAGCGCAGCGCGGTGGAAGGGGGCATTGAGCAGATCCACCACCAGGGCGTCCTTGGGCGATAGCGACAGTTGCGCATTGGCGACCGAGGTCCACCTGCTGGCGCCGGCCACCACTTCGGCAGTGGCATTGGTCGGGTACACCGCCTGGATGCGCGCGTCTGGCGTGGCACCGGTATAGCCAGGCTTTCCCGACTGTTCGGAGTGGGTCAGCAGGTTGTTGACCAGCATATAACTGGTGTGGTTCTGCGCCGCCGTGCCGAGCGCTGTGCGTGCCACCAACGGCGGCAGTCCGACCTGTTCGCGCCGGAAATTGACATAGCAAAGGCCCGCACTGCGCGGCTCGCCGAGCACGGTGTAGTTGCCGACGCCGGCACCGCGGGCGGGCAGCAGGCTGACCACCGTGGTGTTGGCCGGTGCCGGCGCGCTGCCGCTGACGGTGTAGCACGCGCCCCCAGTGGCGGGCGTGGTCGGCGTGGTCGGCGTTGTAGGCGTCGTTGGAGTCGTCGGCGTCGTCGGGTTCCCGGAGCCGCCTCGTCTGCTGGTGTATGGCTGAGTCGCCGAGCTGCCACCCGAGGCGACTGCCTTGGTAGCACTATCGTCGCCGTCACCGCCGCAGCCGGCCAGCACTACAGCGGCGCAGGCAGCAATCAGGTGGAGCGTCGGATAGAGGTATGAAGGGCGCGCCGTGCGCGCTTGAATGGCGGAGTTCGCAAGCAAGGATTTCCCAGGCATCGGTCTGCAGGCAAGTTGACGAAGATGGAGGGGAACTGCCCAGGCATCCGCCCGCACAGGCAGACGCCGGACGGGTGCGGGCGCGACGGCTTGCGATGGCAGAAATGGCGCCCGGGGCTGAACCGGTCGGGCACGATCTTATGAGGCAGCACCGTGCAGCGTGCAGCTTGCTAACAATGGCTTACGTGTGACCCGCCGGCGGAGCACTTGGTGGTGTGGGGGGATCCGCGGAAGGCCTATGTTCCGACGGCCGGGACCGGCCGTGCATTCAACAGGTCGATGCAACACTAGACGCTGCGTGAGCAGTGGAGGTGTTGCAAATGAAGCAGAGGGCTGTATCTTAGGCTGTACCTTAGGTAGGCTAAGTCGGACCAGCTTCCGACCCCGACAAAGCTAAATATCAATGACAGCCAGTCTTCGTCTCATAGCGATATATGCCGAGGCTGAAATGCAATCGCATGCTCGGCGATACGTAGCCGACTGTGTTGTAACAGCGCTCGACCTTGAGCCAACTCGCCCCTGGTTCCTGGTAAAAACGAAATCAGATGCGGAGCGTGACCTGCTAAGGGGGAGCGAAACGCTCCTGAGAGAATTCAAGGAGGTCTTTCGGGCGCGTGGGTGCCCTGATTCAATTGTCCAGAGTCTAATGTTCACTTTCCAGTCACTGGATACTGTGGAGCGAGATTACGCGGGCAACTGGCATTGGGCGCTGACGTAATCAACGTTCTGAATATCTTCTGTCGACCGCATCGGCTGACTGCTCAGGGTCGTCTCCTGTCTGCCGGTGTCGTTGTATCGAAGCTCCTCGTTGTTCAAGCGCTTGTCGATCAGAAGCGGTAATAGCATCCCGGCTTACTTTTGGAACGATTGCCGCCAGGTTCCGTTCGCTGGCAGCTATTAGTTATCGAGTGGGCTTCCGCTGTGGGTCAGGACTCTCCGACACTGAATGCAACGCCTGAGTACTCGCCCTGGAACGAGCGGATTTCGCGTGGGCCGGTGTACTGCACGACGCTGTTCCGAAGGGTTTCGTAGTTGGGGCCGCTACGTGAATACGCATAGGCGGAACCGATGCGCAGCAGGCTGGCGGCTCCCGTGCCGGTCACGCTGGACGGATGGTAGCCGCTCAACAGCACGGCGGAGATCCGGGCGCCCGCGTTATCCACGACCCAGTTGACGGGTTCGTACGACGCCAGCACCAGCACGATCGGGCCGCTGCCTGCACGCACCGTCACGCGCACATCGCGCTTGACATGCGAGCCGGATAGCTGTGCAGCACCGCTCTTGCCTTCATAGACACCGACGATATGTACCTGAGCGTTGGGTGGCACGCCGTTTAGGCCCGGCATCGTTGCCGTGGCGCCACTGCCATAGCTACCTCGCAGCGCGCCCGTGCCCCCATACTGGGATGACCCCGTCGGCGCGTAGGTGGCGGCCTTTTCTGCATCGATCATCATCTGCAGCTTGCGCAGTTGCTGCTGCAGGGCATAATCGGACACCACCTTGTGCAGATCTGCGGCGTCGCCGTTCGGGGTGACCTGATCGCCGATCCACGTGTCCGCGCCGCGCACCAGGAAGCCATTGCGCGATCCGATGCCACGCACATAATTGAAAGCGAGGTCCGCTTCCACCGGCGTGACGGCTTGGGCATCAATATCGAACGACCATAGTTTCCGCCCGCTCGCTTCTGTCGACATAAGGAGCAGGTGTGTGTCGTCGAGTCTAGCGAATGGACTGTTAAAATACGGCGCGGTGCGCCACCTTCCAGCATTTCCTGTCGTCAGGTCCAGCCAGCCGATATCGCCCATCGCCGGATAGACGACCAGCTTGCCGGAACGCATCACGACGGCATCCGGTGTGGGAATGGCGCCGCTGCTGCGGTCAATCGCCACCTTCCGTATCGCTGCGGCCTGGATGCCTTCGGGCGTGCGCGTGTGCTCCGCCAGGGTCCAGTTCGTCGAGTGGCCTATCAGGACCCGCGCCGAATCGTCGGAAAGGGCAATCCCCATGGCGCCGCGCCCGGCCAACGGATGCGCCTCGATCGTCCCGGACACGCCGTCTCCCAGCATCATCTCGCCGGTACGAAGAGTGAACAGCACCGCCTGCAACGGCGCCAGCCAGTCCACCAGGCGTCCGGCGTCGGCAAGCTCCCATATCCGGGAACCCGTTTCCGCATCCACGAAGATGAGCCCCTGTGGTTGTCCAACTGCCACCACCACGCGACCGTTTGGTGAAACGGCGTCGCTTCCGTACGATCTGCGCGGGAGCGCGGCGATGACTTGCCCGCCGGGCACTTCCACGAGCACGCCCTCGCCAGACGAATCACGCATCACGCCCACGCCGGCTTGGGAGGCCAGCGCCGCGGACTCTACATACTTGAGCTTTCCGCCAGTTACGATACGTGCCTGGCCCAGCGGTTTGATAGGCCGCAGCGGCGGTAAGGCAAGCAGAGCGCCAACCGTACGCATGCCATAGAACGCCCGCAAAGACGCATCTTGTCCCTGAAAGCAGGTGATATCCAGCGGCTTGGCACGTACAGAGGCGACGCTATCGAAACGGCCGACCTGCACATTCTTCGAGCAGTTCAGCGCCCGCAGGCCCATCCGCGCGTCGATCTGCGCGGCCAGGGCTTTCGAAGCCTGTTTGTCGTCTGCCAGCAGCGCCTGCAGACGCTCCCGGACGATGCGCACATCCGATGCTACCGGATAGGCCGCATTGACCTTGTCCGGCACGGACATCATGGCTTCCTCGATGCGCGTGCAGCCCGAAGCGGCCGCACAAACCACGATGGCCGCCAGCAGATTCTTCCGGTTCATGACCCCTCTCTATCTTATTGTTTGTCCGGCCTGTGTGCGACCCTATCAGACGGACGAACCGGGCGCCTGGCAATCGCAATGATGTGTCGCTCCTAAGCTACAGGGGACACACCTGAACCGCCTCGGGAAAGCCCGGGCTGTCCGGGATTTGGCGCGCCTGTGGGAAACGACCATATTCCGACGGTGCAGTAAAGCACCCGTTTCACGGTGCGACCGGCAACGGACAGGAGAACTATGAGAGCGCGCCAAGGTGGATAGCATGGGAACTTCCGCTTCCGGGAAACGCGAAGGAACGCTCAGGGTCGGTAGTTGCCTCTGGCTCCAGGACAACCATGCGCACTTGCTATGGGGCAGAGACCGGCCACTAGGGGACGATGGCCATCGCCCGAGGCGCGGCTGCAGCCTGCCCCAATTCAGCCATTTGTATATCCGTTCTTGTACACGAGCGGTCGTTCGACGCCGTAGCGTCAAATGTCCCAGAAGGGTCGGTCAGTGACCACTGGCAGGGCTCAGACTGGTTTCCCTTCACCTGAAAGGAGACCATCATGGAAGCCACCCCTCTCGTCCAATCGCGTCAGGTTCCATGGAACAAAGGGAGACTGACGGGCCAAAAGCCGCCACTGAAATTGAACGAGATTTGGGCGACACGAGCCCGGCTTCAGCTTACGACGAACATTCGCTAACTGGCGATGTTCAACCTTGCCATTGACAGCAAGCTCCGAGCGTGCGATCTGACCCACCTGCGGATGTAGGACATTTGCGTGGGCAGCCAGGTTGGCGCCCGCGCAACGGTCATGCAGATGAAAACTCAGCGGCCGGTGCAGTTCGAGATCACCGAACAAACTCGCCAAAGCGTTCAGTGTTGGATTCATGCTCGCGGACTCAAGCTGGGCGACTATCTCTTTCCGAGTCGTTTGCACGCATCGCCTCATCTATCAACGCGACAGTATGCGAGGATTGTTCATCGCTGGGTCGCCGCCATTGGCCTTGACGATTCGGCCTACGGAACGCACTCGATCCGACGCACCGAAGCATCGCTGATCTATCGACGGACCAAGAATCTGCGCGCTGTTCAACTACTTCTTGGGCACACCAAGCTAGAGAGCACGGTGCGCTACCTTGGCATTGAAGTGGACGACGCGCTGGAAATTGCAGAGCAGACCGAAGTTTAGTTAGGGGCTTGGCCGGCTAGCGGTCGCCTGCCGGCCAGAAGCGGCCCGTTACCAGTTAACACACACTGGCCGAAGTGCTTCAAACCTCGGACGCTTTCCGCAAGATGAACGAACGGTAATGGTCGCCGGCGGCGCACCCGTCGCCATCATGCACGGGTGCGTACATGATCAGTGACTGTTCGCTGAAGGTAGTCGGAAGCGACCCGGTCAAGCCAGCCCCCTCCTAAGTTGTCGCCTGCCTGCATCGGCTGGAGAGTCGTAATCTGTCGAGTGTAGCGGCCAAAGGCGCAATCGGGAACTGCAGTCGGCTGACAGGGTGTCCCGAGCAAGGCGCCGCTCGTAGGTCCAGCGCCTCCTTTGTGCTACAAGGCCGCCACATGCCAGAGACGCGGCCTGCACACGGCTAGCATTTCCCCTTCTTTGCCTGCCCCGGGGGACAACCGCCATTCCCCTTGCCGCGGCCGGTGTAGTACTTCTCGCCTTTGGGACCGTTGTGTTTGCGCCAGTAGTCCGGATCGCGGTACTCCCCGCCATCCCAGTAGTAGCCCCTGCTATCCCGGCTGCCGAAGGTGATGGTCACACCGGGCGCCTGGATACGCGCATTCCCTACGTCTACATTGACATCAGCCGCGCTCGCGGCCCAAACGCTGCACGCGAGCATGATCGCAATGACAGATTTTTTCATGGAGCCCCCTTGGTGATGTGTGAAACAGGCGCCGCAAACAATAGCAGCATCCGAATGGATTCATGGCTATTGTGGCCGGAACCCTGCTTCAAAACCGAGGCATCCTCTTAACGTAAGAGCTAGCCTTGGATGGCTGAGTCGGCCGAAAAGCGGTACTTCGCACGCGCGCAATTGAACGGCCGCCCCCGACCCGCCAGCAGAAATCTCGCCCCACAGACATCGAATCCCGTTGATTCCTGGTCTGTCGACCACGTTTGACTACTACCGCCTGTGGTCAGTGCTTGCCATGTTCCAGATGTGCCTTCCTACGCCGATTGCTGGCACGCATTTCAGCTTGACCTTCGGCGCGCGATCGGCCCTTGTCGCGATCCGCGGCATTGGGGCCATTGCTATTGCGCATCCTTGGCCGCTCAAGTGCATGTCCGAGCGCCCACCGAAGTCACCACCGGCCCTGGTGCCGCCACCCAGGCCACCTCCGCCACGTTGTGCGTGAGCGCCGAGCGAAGTGGCAAACAGAATTACGGCCGCGAGCAATGGAGTTCAGCAGCGCCACGGCCGCGCGTCTCAATCAAGACGTCCTCGTTCGACGTGTCTGCACCTCAGCATGAAAGGGGTTAGCCCGCGCTGCCCCCTTCATGATGGTCAAACGCGGACCACCCGTTGCGCTTGGGCCCGCCTGATGTCGCTCTGTGATCAGATCGCGCGACCCTGTCGCGCTGCTCGGCCACAGGCCGGCCTCAGCGCTTATCCGTTTCCGAATACCAGTAGATCCGCTTGCGCTTGCCGACGCCGGAGATGCTTACCTGCTGCACACCCAGCCCTGACTTGTCGTCACCACCGGTGGTGCTTGTCTGGTTGCCAGCACCCAGCAGTACCGGGACCACCGAGGTTTGGCCACCGTCATCAACCGCAACCATACCAAACACGGCCGACGGCGGGAAACCGCCGCCGTCCAGCACAACGTTGCGCCCGGTGTTCTGTCCGGCACCCGTGAGGAAACTGAACGCGTAGCTACGTGCCACGCCCAGGTTGGGATAGCACATGCCCGCCTTAGGCACCGCGGGAGTGTTGGTGCCAACTGTGGTGTACTGCCCCACCGTCAGCGGCGCATTCACTGCCTTCTCCCCCGGGTTGAGCAGCGTGATATAGAAACCGGAACGTGAGCCGTCATAGAGCGACGACGTGGCATCAACCAGATTTGCTTCGGTCAGCGGCGTCCAACTGGCTGGCATGCCAAGGATATTGCTGTCCTTGATCATGTAGAGCCGGTTGACCACGTTGTATGCGGTGCCGGGCGTGGCCGACGCCGAAAACAGCGGGTGCTCGCGATCTCCCGAGCCAAGCGTGACCGCATCGTAGCCGCGCGTCGATACGACGTCTGGCGCGTAGAAGAACTTGCGGGCATTGTTGGTGTTCGCATCGCCGCCGAGCGTCGCGAGCCTGGTAAATGTCCAGTTGACTGGCGCATTGCCCGTAGCGGATTCGAAATCGGCACGCCAGACATTACCGCCGACGTCGCCGACATACAATCTCTCGATATACCCGTCACTGTTGCGGTCCACCACTGCGATATCCGAAGGAATGGAGCGGGTCAGGCCGGGCACAGCCAGACAAGTACCAGTGACACCGCCGCACGCCGGCAGCGCGCTCCAGACGATGCTGCCGCTGAAGGCATCGAACGCGACAACGCCGCGCCCCATGGAGTCGACGCCCGGCGACGGATCGCTGTCCTCGGCCGGGTCATAGCCTGCACCCATCACGATCAGGGGCCGGCTGTAACCGCGCACGCGCATCACACGCGGCTGCGACCACGTTTGCCCCAGCTCGGCCAGGTCGGCGTTAGTCCGCTTCCACAGGAACCGGGGGGTAGTCGGGTCGGTCACGTCAAGCGCATAGACCATCCGGCCGCCGCGGCGCGCAGTCAGGTAAAGAATGATGCGCGGATTGGCCGGATCGCGCAGGTCCTGGAGCACAGTGGTGCTACCGTCGAAGAAGTAGTCACGAGGCTGCGGCGCCGGCGTGATGCCATCCGGCGTGGTCGAAAGCTTGATTTCCGGCGAGTTGACGTAGAGACGGCTCAGCTTGCTGAAGAACTCGGGCGCAATGAAGCCCCACAGTTCTCCGCCTGGCCGCACGCTGCCGATGCCCTGCGTTCGGTTGGCATTGACCGCATGGAAAACCCCATCGTTTGTGCCGTAGTACACCACCACGCCAGTGCTGCCGCCGTAGTTCACCACTGCCGGGCGCGAATGCAGGACGTCCGCATGAATTGAGGCACGCACGCTAACCGGGGAGCCTGGGCCGGCCTCGGCTTCCGTTCCGGCCAGGCTCTTCGAATCGGTGGCCGCAACGTCCTGGCCACGGACCCACGCAATCATCTTCGGCAACTCCGTTGCGGAGAGCGTAGTGGAACCGCTTATCCCGGCGTTGACCGCCGCGAGCCCGCTCGAACCCGTGAGCCAGCTGTTGGACGTATCGAACGACGGCAGCGCGCCCGTGGCCGGGCAGTTGTCGATGCCATTGCAAGTGAGCAGCCGACGGGTGTCCTGGCTGGTGAGGAACTGGGCGCGCAGCATCTCTGCCACGCCCCCTTTCTCCACAACTTCACCATCTGGCGAATCGAGATTCCATCCCGCGCTGGCAGGACTGTTCACCCAGAATCCCTTGGCGGGCCAGTTCTTCACGCCTGTGCTCCCGTAGCCGCTCGTACTAAAGGTCAGTGGCGGGTCGGCGGTCCAGAAGCTCACGGCGTTCGGCGATATGAAGCCCGTAGATGCGTTGCTGATGGCACTGGCGCCCGTGGAGTCCTGCAGTACGAGCTTGCGATTGGTATCGTAGCCAACCTTGTACTGCTTCAGGTTACCCATCCAGCGCGGCGCCGCCGTAGCATCGGGCCGGAACATGCCGACGTACACCTGGTTCAAGAACTGGCCCTGCGCATTGACCGATGCAGGGAGACTCACGGAAGCAAACACGCTGTTGACGGCCTGCACCTCATTGAAAATCTGCAGCAGGGCCGAAGTCAGTCCATTGACATCGCCAAGCTGCACGACATAGGACTTGCCACCGCCGTTGCTGCCCATGCTGCTGGCCAGCTGAACGTAGTCAGGATTCTTGCCGTCGGTCACCGCGATCGTATACGTGGTGATGTTCTGGCGGTTGTCCATGTTGCCCAGCACGTCGCTCTGGTACATAAAGCGTGCCCATTCATCGCCCCAGCTGCTCTGGTACTTGGTATTGGCCGGCAGCACGATTTCCTGCTGTTGCGTCGTGCTGGCGCCGGCCTTGCCCAGGGCGTCAAAGGCAGCCTGTCCGGTGTCCTGAGGCTTGCCATTGTTGACCGCGTTGGCGATATAGATGACAAAATTGTGCTGACACGGGTTGTCGATGGGCGTCGTGTACTGTGTGCCAGACAGCCCGGTACGACCCGCGTAGTAGGCCCAGGCCTCCTGCATGCCGCCGGCGACCTGCGAATTATTGGCGTTGTCGGCCTGGCGGTCGATGCTCTTCACGTAGGTCAGGAAGCTGTCGATGCCGGTGCTGTCCATCAGCGGCAACTTGTAGGGCGCCGCCGAGGGAAAGCGGAACTTGCCGCCCACATTGCTGCCGTTGCCGAACATCATCACGCCGAGATTCAGGTTGCCAAGCAGCGTGGGGCTCTTCCGGATCGAGTCCACCGCGTTGTAGAGCGCGCATTGCTCTGCGCCCACGTCCTTTCCGTCGTTGTTGCTCGAGACCACCCCCGGCGTGGAGCAGGTGAAGCTGGCGGAGGCATCCCAGGTAGAGGCATTGTCGAACAGGATCAGAACGTTCGGCTTGCCCGAATCTGGCTGGACGCCTGTGTACAGGTCGATGTCCTCGGCCCTGGCCGAGTGCAGGACGGAGACTACGAGCCAACTGGTCAGGGCAAGGCGAAGGACGATGGGGCGCATAAAAGAGTTCCCTGTAGAACGCATACGGTAGAGCAGGTGCAGCAGGCAGGTAGGCGCGAAAACTATGGGCACGCAGTGCCGTATGGCACTCGTACCGCAACACCCTGGTGCAGGGTGGCAGGATCCCGGTGTTGTTATTGCCGCCGCCGACAAAGCAGGACACATCGTCGGCACTCGTTTCATCGAGTTCGATGTTCTTGATTGGCTTGCTGGTCTCACAGACGGGTGCAGCCACCTGGGCCGTATAGTCCGCGGTGCCATCGCCGTTGACATCCACCGGCACGCTCGCGGCCACCGGGTTGGCCGTGAAATTCTGGCTGATGACCTGCTCAATACCCTGCTGTGCGGCGTTCTTCGCCTCCACGCCATGCTGCTGGTTGGCGGTGATCTTCGTATTCACCACGCCTGAGTTGACCAGCGAGATCGTCATCAGCAGAAAGATGACCAGGAAAACCAGCGTGACAAGGAGGGTCGTGCCAGATTGCTGGCGCCGAGTTCGTTGCATGAATTACTCCCGGGGGCCCGCCACATTGACGAGCCTGGCAACCTGCGCATAGACGTGCCGCTTGTATCCGTCATTGAACGGCCCGCTCGGCTGGGCGCGTCCGAGGTCATAGGAACGGCTGTCCTTCCATCCGGTTGACATACGTGAGGTGCGGGCCAGCACGTTGATTCGCACGGCCGTCACGTTCTGCCAGTTGGCCAGTGCCGTGCTCCAGTCGTAGCCGGCAACGGCGGTACATGCAGCGGCATTGTTGACGCCAGGATCGCCAACATAGCAATCGGGGGAGCCGTTGTTGTCCATATCCACGCCGTACACAAGATGCATGTCCTGGATGCCCTGGGCGATGGCGCTGACCTGGAAGGCACCCCCGGAAAGCTCCGCCATCTTGAGCGTCGGCACGCCGTCGCCGGTGCCCGTGCACTGATCGCAGCCGGCCAGGTAGAAGATACGCACCACGGCCTGGCGCAATTCCGCCGGCACGGCGGCATTGCACGTCTTGGTACGCAACGTGAACGCCGGCGCGCTGGCACCGAATACGAGCGATGCCGTGTCGTCCGCGCAGTACGACGCCTGCAGATAGGACTGTCCCAGTGAGACGGCTGCTGCGGGTGTCGTCGATACGCGCCGGACGACCACGATCTCGGACGTGGGCAGAAGGTCGGTCAGGCAAGGCGCCACGGTGCCCGGCGGAAATCCCTGCACGCCCAGGGGCATTGTCACGGGCGAACCCGAGAAGCCGAGGGCGGCGGCGTCCGTTGCGCACAGGTCCGGGCTGGAGGGTATCGCCGACTTGGCCAGACCCGACGCACCAAAGAAGCCTGCAAGTTCGATCTCCCGGCCTAGCGTATCGAGCAGGTAACGCCCGTTCTCCATCTGCTCCGCGCTGTTGGAGAACTCGGCGCGCGTGCGTGTGGTGGACATATAGAGGCTGGCAAGCGCCGTCAGCAGCAACAGGCTGAGCGTGATGCCGACCATCAGCTCGACGAGCGAGAAGCCGTGCTGTCGCACCAGGCGAGGCGGTGTCCGGTTCACGAGAGCACTCCGATGCGGACCTGTACGCTCACCGCGCGACGATTGGCGTCATCGCCAAACTGGCCACGGCCGCACGGCAGCGCTGGGGCACCAGTCTTGGCCAGCCCCTGCCAGGCGATGGTCACGCGGTAAATTTGGTTGGGCGTATCCAGCAATTCGACGCAGCCCAGCGCACCGATCATGGCACCGACCGCCTTGCCGCCATCGTTCTCGGCGCTGCCGAGAAGTGCGGTGCCCCACGCGGCCAGGTCTGCCGTGGCGAGGGCGCGCTGGGCATCCGTACCAACCGCACAGGCGGGCGGAGCTGCGGTGCTGCTGCCGGCAACCGTGATAGTGCCGCCGCTGGCATAACACGCCGCCGCCTGCCGGTTGGCGTTGAGCCGCGTCACCATGTCCTGCAGCAACGTCAGCGCCTGCGCGCGCTGATACGACTCCATTTCAGACTGCCCGGAACGCGCGATCAGTCCGGCGGCGCCGAGCAAGGCTACCAGCAGGATAACCACGGATACCAGCACTTCAATCAAGGTGGCGCCGCGCTGGTGGCGCCTTTGCAACCGATGCAGATCCCCTGGTCTGTGTCGTGTCATCAGCAAGCCCCCGAGACCGTGGCGGCACGGCCAGTGCCGCTGACCTGCACGCAGACCGTAGCATCGGTCTGCGTCGCATCCGTAGGTGCCACCTGGAATGTCTGGCTGCCACTGCCCAGCCTGCCGTCGTTACCTACGGAGAGTGACGTGCCGCCACTGGCGGTGATCGCCACGCCGTCATAGGGGCCGTAGCCACGCACCCTCTCGGTGCCAGCCGTGACAGCCCATCCGCCAGCCCAGGCGCCAGAAGCGGCCATCGTCATCGTGCTGTTGCGTTTGACGGCTTCGCTGCGCGCCAGCGTCACGGCCGACGCAAGATCAGACGCCGCGTTGCGGGAGCGATTCGACGCAATCAGCCTTGAGAACGACGGAGCCGCCGCCATGGCGATAACCGCGAAGACGATCATGGTGATCATCAGTTCGGTCAGCGTGAATCCACGCATGCGTGACGCCGGGCACCGGCAGGAAGTATGAGGAGATGACATGGATTATTTCCAGCAGCCCTGCCCTGCCCCGGAAGCCGTCTTGTCGCCGGCGCCGGTGAGCGTCAACGTTCCACAGTTGGTATCGCCAGTGGCTTGCGTGCCGATCGGCGTGGCCGTCAGTTGGTATCCGGGCGGCGTTGCCACGGTAATCAGTGTGATCTGGTAGTTCGGGGAAACTGATGCAGGAAGGCTGGCGTAGCCCAGCGCGGGCAGCGTGGTGGCATAGGCGCGGGTATCGACCAGGAAGCGTTCCTGCATGCTGGCGACTTCCAGCAGGAACGACTCTGCCGCCGTGCGATTTGCGCGCACGATATAGCGTGTATAAGCAGGGATTGCGATAGCCGCGAGGATGCCGAGGATGGCCACGGTAATCATCAACTCGACCAGCGTAAAGCCGGCTGCGCGCGCAAAGCGCGAACGGCATGCGCCGGCCGTGACAGCCGACTTGATATCCCGAAATAGCCGTGCAAGGCTATATCGCACCGCCGGGCTTCTTTGGCCCATGCTCGCGCTCCTAGTTATGTCCTGCTGACCCGGTGCCGGACAATTTATGCAGCGAAGTGTAGTTTTGATTCCGCCGCCGGTCAAACGCCACGATATGACTGCGGTGCAACTGCAACGCTCCCGGGGATAAGTGCCGAATTCTTAAGGAAACATTAATGGCATTGAACCCGGAAAAGGCGCTCGGGTTGAAAATTTCCCTGGCACGAAAGACTAGGAGACCTACTACCCGCACTGGCTCGCCACGCTTGAGCCCCTGGTGGCAAGCAAAGGCGTCGCGAACGCAGAGATGCAGGCGCGCTACCGCGACGCTTGGCACTACGCGGCGCGTCGCTGCCTCACGGCAAGCCTGTTGAACTCTCGCCTGGCGATTTCCGGGGAAACGGGGATTCGTGAGTCGAACTCCGTTAAAAGCCGACTCTGCGGCCGTGGAACCGCCTTGTCGCTCTACCGCTTGGAGTCCACTACAGCCAACCGGGAGGGTGGCCCATAAGGGTCTCTTGCCGGCCCGGGAGGCGCCAGACGACCTTGTGAGTTTCTATCAAAGGGCTGGCTGGGACGAAGATGCGATCGAGATCTGAATACTTGATACGATACGTCGCATCCACCGTTGCATCCACAGCCAGAAGCGGTTGATGACAAAAACGACGATTGAGAATCCGCCTGGCGAGCCCCTGTTATCGTTCCGATTTGAAGCCTCGCAAACGACCTTGACTGAACTCGCCGCCCACCAGGAGAAGCCCGTCATGCCGAGATTTCCACGCATCGTCGCCAAACTTGCGCTCGCTTCGCTGGTCATCCTGGTCGTGGGGTGCGGCGGCATGACCGCGCAGCAAACGAGTGGTGTCGAACGCCTCTACGTCCTCAACTGTGGCGAAGGTATCGCCGGCGACATCTCACGCTGGTCGCCCAGCGTGAATGTCGGCAAACCGATGGCGTTCGCTAACAATTGCTATTTAATAAAGCACACCCAGGGCTGGATGCTATGGGACACGGGCGTAGACGACTCCATTGCCGCCATGCCAGACGGGCAGGCCCCGACGGATCCGAAGGCGATACATTGGCGTCGGCCGAAGACCCTGGCAAGCCAGTTGGCGCAACTCGGTGTCAAGCCCTCTGACATCCAATATGTCGCAGTTTCTCACACCCACCCGGACCATATCGGCAATGTAGAGATGTTCCCACAGGCGATGCTGTTGGTGCAGAAGGCTGAATACGAATGGCCCGGTGCCAACAATACACCGCGCTTCAAGCCCGGGCATCCAGTCACTAAGCTCGAAGGCGACAAGGACGTGTTTGGTGACGGTAGCGTGACGCTCATTTCGACATCCGGCCACACACCTGGCCATCAGTCGTTGCTGCTCAAGCTGCCGAGGACGGGTGCGGTCGTGCTGTCGGGTGACGCAGCCCACTTCGAGAGCAACTGGGTCAATCGGCGAGTGCCTTCCATCAACTTCGACAAGGACATGACGCTGGCCTCGATGCAACGCATTGCCGAGTTGCTGGCACGGGAAAAAGCGCAGCTCTGGATCAATCACGACAAAGCGCAGCGCGACACGCTTAAGATGGCGCCGCAGTATTACGAGTGACCGCTACCGCTCTCGCGAGAACGATCTGCTTCGAGGTGGTCAGAGACGATCGCAGATTCCAGTTGGGCATCCGACCGAGCGCGTCCCGTCGGAAGACGGTCTCTCGCGGAATTCGCGCCCTTCTTCTCAGATAATAAGAAAACCAAATGGAAGACATCGATGCCCAACCCGCAGATCACTCGATCCACTCTGTCCTGCGCGAACGCATCGTTGAGCATCTCTTCGTAGGTCAAGCCCTCCAGCGCTTGTGGCAAGTAGGGATTACAGATGCCGAGGTCTTACGCTCAGAGTTCGATGCTGGTGGCTACGACCTTGTGATGAGCTACCGCAATCTTGTGCGTCACATCCAACTGAAGGTGCCTGTCGTCGATGCAACGACCAGCAAGATTACCGCTAATCTCAAGCTTCAGAAGCGTCCCTGCGGATGTGTCTTATGGATTTTGGTGCGTCCGTGCTTGACGATTGATTCATATCGTTGGTTTGGAGCTCGTCTGGGAAGCCGCTTCCGGCCATTGACAAAAAGAAGGTCGCCAAACACTCGCGGGGAAATTCTTCGGAACACAAGGCCCAGCGACCCAACCAACATGTTATCGCCGTGAGTGCCTTCAGGCGGATCGACTCGTTGGACGATCTTCTCACTACTTTGCTGGGGGGTTAATTTGCCATTGGCGACGAAGGCGATTGAACCGCCCCGAACTTCGCGGAGACCCATGCTTGGCACAGGAGACGCATTGCAGCCGACGACCGCTTCCCCTCAACAAGTGGTCGTTGACATGTAATGTGATCAACGGCGGTAACGGCTCGTTCTCCGACCCTCAGTCACCCCGCCCATCCGCGATATACCCAAAAAAGCCCGCTCGAAGCGACCGCTCGAAGCGGGCCATCGTAGGAGCCTTGTGCCGGTCGGTCATGCACGGCGATGGCCGCCACCCACCCGACGCTGGCGACCTATGCGACCGCGTTGCGCAGCGCCTCGCCCCGCACCCAGCGGCTCAGGTTGTCCAGGAAGATGTCGACCACGCGCGCGGCGTTGCCGTCTGAGAATCCGGCGCTGTGCGGCGTGGCGATGACGTTGGGCAGTGCCCAGACCGGCGAGTCCGCGGGCAGCGGCTCGTGGGCGAACACGTCCAGATAGGCGCCTGCCAGCCTGCCGTCACGCAGTGCGTCGACCAGTGCGGGCTCGTCGACCACTTCCCCGCGCGCCACGTTGACCAGCCGCGCCCCTGCGGGCAGGCTGGCAAGCGCGGCGGCATTCACCAGTCCGCGCGTCTGGTCGGTCAGCGGGCAGGCCAGGATCAGCCAGTCGGTACGCGGCAACACCGTCGCCAGCGATTCGAACGTGATCGTCTCGTAGCCATCGCCAGCTGGCGTCGCGCGCTGGCGCACCACCACCACCGACATGCCGAACAGCTTCAGCACCGCGCCCAGCTGCTGTCCGATCGGGCCCCAGCCAACGATGGTGGCCGTCTGGCCGTGCAGGTCGCGCGGCAACCCCGTGCCGATCAGCGGTGCCCAGCGACGCTCCCGCTGGGCATCGAGCATCTGCGGAAAATGCCGCGCAAGCGCCAGGAGCCCTGCCAGTGCGGTCTGGGCCACGACCCCGGCGTTGGCGCCCGACGATGTGGTCACCGTCACCCCGCGCTGCCGTAGCTGACCGAACACCGCGCGGTCAGCGCCTGCGGAATGGGTATGGGCCCATTGCAGCGACGGCGCTTCAAGCATCGCGGTATAGAAACGCCGGGTGGCCGGCAGGATTTCGTGCTTGGTGGAAAGCCCGGTGACATCGCGCGAGACGAACGCGATATCCGCATCGACACCATGCGGATCGTCCGTGGCAGGCGGCAACACCGGCTCCCACGCACGCGTGCCCAGCGCTGCGCCAATCGCCTCGCGGTTGTGGCGCAGCGACGCCTCGGACAACAGGACGCGCAGCGGCGCGTCGGATACGGATTCAGGCTTTACCATGTTCCTCGCTCAATCGACGGTGGCGCCGGAGGCTTTCACCACACTCTTCCATTTGACGTATTCCTTGCGCGTGAACTGCCCGAACTGCTCGGCCGATCCGCCCACGGGGTCCGCCCCCTCGCGGATCATCTGGGCTTGCAGGGACGGCAAGGCATCGTTTACCGCCTGGTTGACCCGGGCGATGACCGTCGGCGGCGTGCCCTTCGGCGCGAAGATGCCGAACCACGATCCAGCCTCGAAGCCCGGGAAGCCCTTTTCCGCCACGGTCGGCAGGTCCGGCAGCGAGCGCGAGCGCCGGGCGCTGCTGACCGCCAGCGCGCGCAGCTTGCCGGACTGGATGTGCGAAATCACGGACGGAATCGTCGCGAACATGAACTGTATCCGACCGGACAGCAAATCATTGAGCGCATCCGCGCCCTTGTAGGGGATATGGGTGGCCTGCGTGCCGATCCGCTCCGTCAGCATGAAGCCGGACAGGTGCGACGAGGTGCCCACGCCGGTCGAGCTGTAGTTCAGCTTGCCGGGGTTGGCCTTGGCATAGGCGACGAATTCCTCGAACGATTTCACCGGCAGCGACGGATGCACCACCAGCACGTTGGGCACGTCGGCGATCTGCACGACGGGCATCAGGTCCGTCAGCGGGTCATAGTTCAGGCGCTTGTACAGGGTCTGGTTGATCGAGATCGGGCCGACCGAATCGACCAGCAGGGTGTAGCCATCCGCCGGCGATCGCACGACGAACTCGGTGCCAATATTGCCGCCGGCGCCCGGCCGGTTGTCGACCACGAACGATTGCTTGAAGCGCTGCGCCAGATGCTGACTCACGCTGCGAGCCAGCATGTCGGTGGTGCCGCCGGCCGTAAATGCGACCACCACGCGCACCGGCTTGGCGGGATAGTCTTCGGCGGCATGGGCCGTCGTGTTCAGGGCGATGCCGGCACCGGCAAGGGTCAGGCACGTCACGCTTTGGGTCAGCCATCGACCGGGGGCAAATCGACGCATGGGAAGTCTCCTGTGAATGCAGCGGTCCGCCGGGCGGCCGCTGTCTTTTCGATGGGAAGGATGGTTCAAACGGTACCGAAGTCGTAGAGCCTGGCCGGGTTGGTGACCAGCACGCGTTCTCGCGCGGCGGCATCCGGCAGCCAGCGCGCCAGCAGGTTGAACAGCACGCCGTCGTCGGGCATCTGCGCGGCTTCGAAGTAATTGATGTGTGGCCAGTCGGAGCCCCACACCACCTGCCCCGGATTGGCCGCCAGCAGCGCGGCGACAAATGGATCGACCTCGTGATACGGCGCACCCGCGGGCTGCAGCCGATCCGCGCCGGAGATCTTGGTCCAGGCCACGCCCTCGGCCAGCAGCGCGCACAGCGCCTGGAAACCGGCATCGGCCACGCCGCGTGCCGTGGCCATGCGGCCCATGTGGTCGATGACCAGCGGCAGCCTCACGGCCTTCAGTCGTGGCGCCAGCGTCACCAGATCCGGCGCGTGAATCCAGATCTGCGCGTGCCAGCCGCGCTCGGCTAGCCGGGGCGCCAGCGCGTCCAGCACCTCGATGCCCACGCCGTTGCGATACACCGCGTGGCCACCCATTTGGTAGAGGTTGATGCGCACGCCGCGCACGCCGGCCGCGTGCCACGCGTCGAGTTCGGCGTCGCTGGTATCGGCGGCGGGCACGACGATTCCGCGCAGGCGTGTGGGGTACTTGCGCAGCGCATCGGTCACCACGCTGTTGTCGGTGCCGCTGGCGCTGGCCGTCACCAGTACGCCGCGCGTCAGGCCGAGTTCATCCAGATGGGCGATGAATGCGTCGGCGGGATGCTCGGCCGGCGTGTAGCTGCGGTCCAGCGCGAGCGGATAGCGTGCAAACGGGCCAAATACGTGGGCGTGGCTGTCGCACGCGCCGGGCGGCGCGCGGAACGCCGGCGCTGCGATGGTTTTCAGCGGAGGAAGGCAGGGACGCGTCATGGCAAGGTTCGGGTAGCGGTTAATCCGGCGCCTTCAGGCGCCCGGCGGCGGCAAGCGTCTGGGCGCGCGCGTCCTCGCGTTGCAGCGATGCCAGCAATTCCTGCGGCGAGGAAGACTGCGCCACGCTACCCACGCTCAGCAGGCGGCTCTTGACGCTGCCTTCGGCCAGCACCTTGCGCAGCGCACCGTTGATCGCATCGACCACGGCGGCAGGCGTGCCCGCTGGTGCCAGCAGCCCGGTCGCCGTCGTGGCCTCGAAGTTGGCCAGGCCCGCCTCGCGCAACGTCGGCACCTTCGACAGCGCCGGGTCCCGTTCGCGCGACATCACCGCCAGCGCCCGCAACGCGCCGGACTGGATATGCGGCGCGGAGCTGGTCAGCTGATCCACCACCAGGTCAATCTGGCCACCCATCAGATCGATCAGCGCCGGGGCCGACCCCTTGTAAGGCACCTCGTTGAGCCGGATCTTCGCGGCGTCCTCGAGTTGCAACGCGGCCATATGGTTGGTCGTGCCGGGGCCGGCATGGCCCACCGTCACCTTACCCGGGTTCGCACGCGCATGGGCCAGCAGTGCGGCGATGTCACGGAAGCGCGTGTCGTTGCCCTTCACCACGACCACGAGCGCCGTGGTGGAGACCAGCCCGACCGGACTGAAACTGGCGAGTTTGAAGCTGGTGCGCGTCATCTTGGGCAGCACGACGATGGCGTTCGGCGTGGTCACCAGCAGCGTGCTGCCATCCGGCTCCGCACGCGATACCGCCGTGGCACCGATCACGCCGCCGGCGCCGGGCCGGTTGTCGACGATCACGTTGCGGCCCAGCGTCTGCTCCAGCGCCGGCGCAATCGCGCGTGCCACCACATCGAGGTTGCCGCCCGGGGCGAACGGCACCACCAGCGTGACCGGCTTGTTAGGAAGGCCCTGCGCCTGCGCCAACAGCGCGTGGGGGGCCACGCCGAGCGCGAGCATCTGCGCCAGCATGCGTCTGCGGTTGATCTGTCTCACTCCTTCTCCTTTGGGGGCTTTCTTCTGTGTCTGATAAGGAAGGTGAGGCCGCCGTCGTTTCCCGTTCCACGCGACCTCGAGGGGATCTCTCACCGTCTTTGCGGTGCTATGAAAATGAAGCGATAGCGGTCCTGGTCAGGCGCGGCCGCAGACAGATGCCTCCTAGTCGCGGTAGCTGGGGTCTAGACGATCGAGTTTGCGCAGGAGCGCAGGCCACTCCATCACGCCATACGGACGGCGCGTGCCGGGCTGGTAGTTGTTCCAGGTTTCCTGCAGGACATCCGCCGGCACGTCACGCAGCGGCGTGCCGCACGACATCGCCGCCACTTGCGAGCGGCAGGCCAGCTCCAGCCGGTGCATCCAATTGAACGCCTCGCCAACGGTGTTGCCCACCGTCAGCACGCCGTGGTTGCGCAGGATCAGCGCCTCGCCCTGACCAAGATCCTCGATCAGCGATGCCTGCTCGGCGGTATCGAGCACCACGCCCTGATATTCGTGATAGCCCACCTTCAGGAAGCGCATGGCGGTCTGCGTGACCGGCAGCAGGCCGCAATCAAGCGCGGATACGGCCATCGACGCCCAGCTGTGCGTGTGAATCACGCAGGCTACCTCGGGGCGGGCATGGTGCACGGCGCTATGGATCACGTAACCGGCCTTGTTGATGCCGTAGTTGAGTGCGCCGAAATCCGGCTTGGAAAGAATCTTGCCGTCGTGGTCGACCTTGATCAGGCTGGACGCGGTGATTTCCTCGTACATCATGCCGTAGGCATTGATCAGGAAGGCATCCTCCTCATCGGGCACGCGCACGGAGATGTGGTTGGCCATCATGTCCGCCATGCCGTACAGCTCCACCAGCCGGTAGCAGGCAGCCAGATCCACGCGGGCCTGCCACTCCGCCTCGCTGCATTGGCTGCGCATCGATGGAATGTTCAGCACACCGGGTTTCGTCATGATGGGTCTCCTCTGGGTCTAGCGTTATCTGGAAAGGGGCGCCGGGGTGAATCTTGTTTTAGTCCGAGCCGAGCGCCAGGTCATTCGATCGGCGCTTTTCGATGTGGTACTTCAGCAGGGCGGCGCTGCGATAGATGCCGTGCGCGAACTTGCCGTATGGCAGCGTCAGGAACAGCGCCATCACGATGCCGAGGTGCACGGCCAGCAGCGACGCCATCGCAGCGGAATCGCGCCAGGCCAGCAGCGCCAGGCCGCTTGCGCTGGTCAGGAACAGCAGCGCGATGAAGCCACGGTCCATCGGCTTCTGCTCCGGATCGCCCGTGCGCGGGTCGCGCCGCATATTGAGCCAGAACAGCCCAGCCGTGCCGATCAGCAGGCCGATGCCGCCCACCATGCCCAGCAGCACCGGCAAGCTGGTCACCGGATACGGCGCGTGCAGGTCCAGCAGATAGTGATACAGCGTGGCGACCGCCGTGGCGGCGAAGCACAGCATGAAGCCATAGAACGTGAAATGGTGGAAGCGCCGGCGCACCAGCGTGAAGGCATCGTCCGCGTTGTTGCAGCCCTGTCCGTGGCCGCCGTCGAGGTACTTGAGCCGCAACGCGTCATGCGCGGCGCCACCGACGGCCGCGCCGCGTGCTTCGCCCGGCCGCGTGCCCGGCGACACCTGCCGCCAGAACCGCGTCACCCCTGCCCCCAGCGCCAGCATCGCGAACAGGAACACCACGCCGAACATCGCCGCCAGCAGGTTGTGCGGGAAGATCGCGTAGAAATTGCCTGCCAGCGGTGCGTGCAGCAGGCTGCCGCGCATCGCCAGCACCATCAGCAGGAACAGCGCCAGGCCACCGGCGAGCGCCAGTGCGGTAACCAGCCCGGCACGGCGATACAGGCCGCCGAGGGCCGCCGGAAACGCGTAGTCCCCATAGGTCTGCACGCGCACCTTCGCCATCGCCTGCGGGATGTTGACGGCGAATTCGTGCGGCGGCGCGTACTGGCACGCGTGGTAGCAGGCGCCGCAGTTGTGGCAGAGGTTGGCCAGGTAGTGGATGTCGGCCTTGCCGAATTCCAGCCGCCGCGTCATGGCGGGAAAGACCGCGCAGAAGCCCTCGCAATAGCGGCAGGCGTTGCAGATCTGCAGCGTGCGGGCGACTTCGCCTTCGTCGGTGGTCAGCGGCAATGCGCCTTGCGCCAGCGCCGCCGCCTCGCGCGTCAGCGCTTCAAGATGTTGCATGTTCTGTTTCCTGTGATGCCTGTCGGGCGCCAGCCCGTGCCGCCCCGCGTCTGATCGCAGCGGCGGCGGCCTGCGTGCCCGCGATGCGGCCAAATGCGGTGCCGATCGCCATG
This sequence comes from Cupriavidus sp. 01L415, assembly GCF_056400065.1. NCBI lineage: Bacteria > Pseudomonadati > Pseudomonadota > Betaproteobacteria > Burkholderiales > Burkholderiaceae > Cupriavidus > Cupriavidus sp. 01L415. Next base: position 125,221 of record NZ_JBFTSP010000009.1, read on the forward strand.
CCGACGCCCGCCGTATAGCCCTTGCCCAGCACGTTGCCGGCCATCATCTCGCCGGCCACGAAAAGGTTCTCGCTCGGCTTGCCGCCGAAATGCACGGCCGATTCATCGTTCACCTTCAGGCCCAGATAGGTAAAGGTGATGCCCGGACGCAGCGCGTAGCCATAGAACGGTGCCGTATCGAGCGGCCGGGCCCAGTGGGTCTTGGCCGGCGTCACGCCTTCGGTGTGGCAGTCGTCGAGCACCGTGTGGTCGAACTTGCCGACGCGGCAGGCGGCGTTGTATTCGTTGATCGTGCGCATGAAGGTGGCTTCATCGAGCCCCAGCTTGCGCGCCAGCTCAGGCAGCGTGTCGGCGGTCACGCCGGGGAACACCGGCGGCATGAAGCGGCCCACGGCCTTGGCGTCGATGATGGAGTAGCCGATCTGCTGCGGCTGCTGGGCGACCAGGCGGCCCCAGATCGCATATCGCTTGGGCCAGAAGTCCTCGCCTTCGTCGTAGAAGCGCTCGGCGTTGGCGTTCAGCACCACGCCCAGCGACACGCAATCGATCCGCGTGCAGATGCCGCCGTCATAGAGCGGCGCGCGCGCGTCGATGGCCACGCAGTGGGACTGCGACGGATCGCCGATGGCGTCGGCGCCCGCTTCGATCATGTATTTCAGCAGCACGCCCATGTTGAAGCGCGTGCCACGAATCAGGAAATTGTCGGCCGGCCATTCGCCACGTTCGTTCTGGCCCCAGGCCTCGCGCAGCCACTCGCGGTTCGATTCGAAACCGCCGGCGGCCAGCACGCAGGTGCGTGCCTCGATGCGTTCCTCGCCGATGCGGGCGGCCACGAAGCGGTCTCCGTCGAGCTCGATCGCGTCGACCGGCGCGTTGTAGCGAATCTGCACGCCGAGCTTTTCGGCGCTGCGATAGTACGCATTGACCAGCGCCTTGCCACCGCCCATGAAAAAGGCGTTGGTGCGCGCCACGTGCAGCGCGCCGGACAGCGGCGGCTGGAAGTGCACGCCGTGGCTGCGCATCCAGTCGCGGCAGGTGGAAGACGCGCGGATGGCAAGCCGCGCGAGGTGCTCGTCGGTCAGGCCGCCGGTCACCTTCAGCAGGTCTTGCCAGTATTCCTCTTCCGGGTAGGCATCGACGAGCACGTCTTGCGGCGCATCGTGCATGCAGCGGAGGTTGCGGGTGTGCTGGGAATTGCCGCCACGCCATTCTCGGGGCGCGGCTTCGAGCAGCATCACGCTGGCGCCGGCTTCCCGGGCCATGAGGGCTGCGCAGAGGGCGGCATTGCCGCCGCCGATCACCAGGACGTCGATCATGGCCGGACGCCCTGGCTGCAGGAATTTTTATGGGGAAGGGACACGACTTTCTCGGGCTTTTTGGAGTCTGTCCGGGACTGTAGCGGGCGGGCGGGACGCTGCTAAGCCCTTGTCCGACATGGGGGTATCACGATTCGTGATGGGGTGCGGACAACCGAACGGGCCTCGTTTTCAGCGGTGGCGCAGGAAGGCCGGGGGACGCTGGGCCAAGGCGACAAAAGGGACGAAAGCGACGGAAAAGTGCGACGAAAGAGCGCGACAAAAAAGCGCCGAAAACGGCGCCCGGGCCGCGTTTCAGCCCTCCAGCAACCGCGCGCCGCGCCAGCCACCTGACTTAACGAGTCCCCGTGCCGTATCGGCCAGCACCACGCGCAGCGCCAGCGCGGCCGGCGACAGTTCGTCGTCGGACAGGCTGCACAGCAGGTTCTGCCGGCCCACCTCGGGATCGTCGATCTGGGCCAGATGGAAGCGTGTTTCCGCATCGGGATACCGCCCCACCGCTGCCCAGGGCTGGAGCGTGGCGCCAAAGCCCATGTCCACGGCATCCATCAGCATGGCCAGCGAGTCGATCTCCTGCACCACGCGCGGCGCCACCTTGGCGCGGGCGAACGCCGCGTCCAGCGTGCTGCGCAGGCCGTGCACGCCGGTCGGCATGATCAGCGGGACCTCGGCCAGGTCGGCCATGCCCAATTGCGTGGAGGGCTCCGCCTTGCCTTGCGGCAGCGCCTGGCGCGACTGGATCAGGAACAGCGTCTCCTCCAGCAGCGGAATCACCGTCCAGCGCCGCGCCGCGTTGGTATCGAACAGCACCGCCAGGTCAAGCTGGCGGGCGTTGAGCATGGCGGTCAGGTGACCGGACAGGCTTTCCACGATATGCAGCCGTACATCGGGATAGCGCTCGCGCATCGCGCGGATCAGCGGCACGCCGATCACGGATGCAGTGGTCGGCGCCAGACCGACGCTGACGGTCCCGGTCAACCTGGCCTGATGGGCGGCGCGCCGGGCCTGCTCGGCATGACGCAGCGTGAGCTGGGCCTCGTGGAAAAAGGCGAGGCCGGCCTCCGTGGGCGTCACGCCATGCGGCGTGCGGCGCAGCAAGCGGGTCGCCAACTCCCCTTCCAGCCGGCTGATCTGCTGGCTGACGGCCGACTGCACCATGTCGAGCTCGAGCGCCGCCCGGCTCATGCTGCCGAGTTCGACCACCCGCACGAAATACTGAAGCTGGCGCAATTCCATCTGGCTCCCCCGAATTCCCGCATGCGCCGAACCCGCCCGCGCCGGCGGGGGTTCGGTCCTGGATGTCTCCGGGTCTTATACCAGATGTGCGGCCACGCATTCGACTGGAGCGTCGGTGCGCGTGGCCCGCATCGCGTGCCGGCCGTCAGGCTCGCGCTTTCTCTGGCCGCTGCGAGAACGTGCGCTCGAACACCGATTCGGCGATGCGATTCTTCAGGATCTCGATCGATCCGCCCGCGATCATCCAGCCACGGCAGCGGCGTTGGCAGTACTCCACCAGTTCCTCCTGGCTGTAGCCCATGCCACCCATCACCTGCAGCGCTTCATTGGCGATGTCGAAACCGGCCTGGTTGCAGAAGGCCTTGGCGATGGCCGTTTCCTCGGCGGACGGAATGCCGCTGTCCGCGTTGGCAGCCGCGCGATACAGCAGCAGTTGGCCCGCATCGAGCTTCATCTTCATCTCGGCGAACTTCCATTGCAGCCCCTGGAACTCGCAAAGCAGCCGGCCGAACTGCTTTCGCTGCATCGCCCATTGGCGCGCCACCTCGTACGCGTAGCGGCCGAGCGCCAGCGAGCGGGCGGTGTTGCCCATGCGCTCCACGTTGAAGCCGGCGATCTGCTTCTTGAAGCCCCCCTCGCCCAGCAGCACGTCCTCGGGGCCGACGTAGACATCCTCGAAATAGATCTGCGCCCATTCCTCGCCCGACATGAAGCGCGAGCGCTGGCCGATGCGCACGCCCGGCGCCTTGGTGTCGATCAGCACCGACCCGATGCCGCCCACGCCGGGGCCAAAGCGCACATAGGTCAGGATCACATCGGCGTGCGGGCCGTGGGTCGTGAAGATCTTGCTGCCCTGGATGCGGAAGCCCTCGCCATCCGGCGTGGCGGTGGTCTTCAGCTCGGTCACGGCGGAGCCGGCTTCCGGCTCGGTCATGCCGACGGAAATCAGCGCCTCGCCCTGCAGCAGCGGCGTCAGCCATTTGGCCTTCTGCGCGGCGGACCCATACTCGGCCAGCACGCGGATGGCACCGAAATTGCCGGCCTGGATGACGTCCGCGCTGCGCGGGCATTGCGCGGCAACGGCCTGGATGGCGATGATCGCGTCCATCAGCGTGCCGCCCTGCCCGCCATCCGCCTCGGCGATCGTGATACCCAGCAGGCCCTGCGCGGCCATCTTCCTGGCCACCTCCCACGGGTATTCGTCGATGTGGGCGCGCTGGCGGGCGCCCGGCTTCAGTTCCTTTTCGGCAAACCGGCTGACGGCGTCCTGGAATTCCTGTTGTTCCGGGGTGAGTTTGAAGTGCATGAGCGTCTCCGAATCTGAATCTCAGAATGAATGTTGGGGGGCGGCCAGCCGCAGCACGCAGTCGACACCGACCACGCCCTCGGCGCGCACGAACAGGGGATTGATCTCCGCTTCGGCAACGTCGGCGCCCTGCATGACCGCCAGCCGCGAAAAGCCGACGATGGCGCGTGCCAGCGCATCCACGTCGCCACGCGGCAGGCCACGGAAGCCGCGAATCAGCTGCGTCGAGCGGACCTCGCCGATCATGTCGTGCGCCTCCGCCAGACTGACCGGTGCGGGCCACAGGCTGACGTCGCGATGCAGTTCGGCCGTGATGCCACCCGCGCTCAGCATGACCATCGGGCCCACCAGCGGATCGTTGCGATAGCCGAGCATCAATTCCAGCAGGCGGCTTTCCATGCGCTGCACCAGAATGCCGTCGACGCGCGCTGCCGGAGCGGCCTGCCGCGCGTTCTCCAGCAGCCGCGCCGCGGCACGCGCTAGTTCCTCGTTGTCGCGCACGCCCACCTCCACCCCGCCGATCTCGGTCTTGTGGAGGATGTCGCGCGAACAGATCTTGGCGACGACCGGATAGGGCACCGCGTGCTGCAGCGCGCCCTCCCCGGTCACGTCGCGCACCAGCGCCATCGGCGCGATCGGCACGCCCAGCTCCGCAAACACGGCGGCGGCCTCGAACTCGGACAGGTCGCCTTGCGTCGGCAGCGCGGACGGCCACGTCACCGGTGCGGGGCTCTCCGCCACATCGTTGCGGGTCATCGCCGCGCGGAACAGGCAGGCCAACGCATCCGCGCAGGCCTCCGGGGTGCGGAACGCGGGCACGCCGGCCGCCTGCAGCAGTTCCAGCGATTGCGTGGCTTCCGGCGCCAGAAACGACAACAGCGGCTTGCCGCGCTGCGCGGACGCTTCCACGATCGGGCGCACGGCCAGCTGCGGGTGAAACTGCGCCGAGGACCCGACCACGCAGAGCACCGCATCGCACCAGTCGCTCTGGATCATCTGCTCGACCAGATCACGATACTGGGCGCTGGTTGCCGCCAGCGTCAGGTCGATAATCGGCGTCTGGCGAATCCGCACGCCGCGCTCGGCCATGTGGGCGATGAATTCGACGGGCGGCGCCACGGCCTCCACATTGGCCAGGCCCAGACGGTCCACCACCGTCGCGGCGCCACCGCCCGTGGTCGTCACCACCGCGATGCGCGGATTGCGCCGCAGCGCGGGGATATCGGCGGCATAGCGGCGCGTCAGCGGCGCGGCCTCGAACAGCGTTTCCAGCATTTCCACACGCATGGCGCCGTGCTTACGCAGGAAGGCATCCACGGCGGCGTCGTTGCCGGCCAGCGCACCCGTGTGCGACTGGGCCAGCGCCTCGCCCTGCGCGGAGCGGCCCAGCTTGTAGACCAGCACCGGTTTCCCTGCGGCACGGGCGCGGCGCAGGGCCGGACCCAGCACCGCCGCATCGCGGATCGTTTCCAGGAACAGCAGGATCACCTCGGTGGCGTCGTCATCGACCAGCAGGTCGACCAGCTCGCCGACCCCGATATCGCTCTCGTTGCCCACGGAAACTAGCTTGGCAAAGCCGAGACCACGGGCCGCGCCGCGCGACAACAGCGCGCCGAGCATCGATCCGCTTTGCGAGACCACGCTGATGCCTCCCGCGCGCAGCGTGTCGACCTCCAGCACGGCATTGACGGAAAGGATGGCGCCGCTGTGGATGTCCACCACGCCAATGCTGTTGGGACCCAGCAGCCGCACGCCCAACTCCTTCGCCCGCGCGGCAAGCGCCTGCTGCGCGGCCATGCCGGCCTCGCCCAGTTCCGCAAAGCCGTCCGAGAACACCGTCACCACGCTGGCGCCGCGCGCCGCGCATTGCTCCAGCACCTCGGCCACCTGCCGGCCCGGCACCATCACAAAGGCATGGTCGATGGCATCCGGCAAGGCCGCGACGCTCGGATACGCCTGCAGCCCCATCACCTCGGTGCGGCCGGCGTTGATCGGGAACACCCGGCCTGCATAACCATGCTTGCGCATGAAGCGCAGCGGCCGCGCGGTGTTCTTGCTCTCGTCGGCGGAGGCGCCGACCAGCGCCACGGCGCCCGGCGTGAACAGCGCCCTGGCCAGCGTGCGGCCCGTGGCGCCCGCCTCGGGTCCACCTTGTTCGTTGACTCGCGTCATCAGTGATTCTCGTCTTGAAGAGGGATCGGGTCCGGCTCAGCCGGCCCGAAGCGTGGAAAGCCCCAGCGCACGCACCGGGCGATGGTCGAGCTGCCAGAGCGCATCGAGCAGCCGCGCGGCCGGGCCGGCGCCGAGTACCGGGGCACCCAGCTCCATGAACTTGTCAGCCAGCGTCGCGTCATCGAGCGGGGATTCGGGATCGCCGCGCCGATACGGGGCAAAGTGCGCATGACGGCTACCGTCGGCCATCTCGATCTCGACGCGCGCGGCCCGCTGGCGCGGGAACGCGGCGGTCAGGTCGGGATCGGCGGTCAGCGTGATCTTCGTCATCAGCGCGCGAATGGCCGGGTCCGCCAGCCGTTCCGGCTGGAATGCGTCGAGCCGCACCGCGCCGTGCAGCAGGCCATGCGCCACCACGTATGGCAGGCTGAAGCGCGCCTCGAACGCGGTGGCTGGCTGGAGATTGCCGGTGACATCGAGCGCCACCTGGTACGTCGCCACGCGGATCGCCGCGATGCGGGCCGGGTCCAGCCGATGGTCGCGCACGATCTGCATGGCGGCGTCGATGGCGGCAAAGGTGTGGCCGCAGCAGCCGTGATTCTTCTGCGTGATACGCGTGATGTGGTAGTCGGTGCCCAGCCCGGCGGTCACGCCCTGCCAGTCCGGCTTGCCGCAGAGCGCGGCGCCGAAGCCGGCATCGCCCTCCAGGATGTCGTGCACACCATTGACGCCATGCGCGGCGGCCTGGGCGGCCTGCACGCCGACCTGCGCGGCGTGGCCGGCGTGGAGTGCCTTGGTCATCGCATCGGAGCGGAACGCCTGTTGCAGCCCCGACGCGAACGTGGCCGCCGTGGCCAGTGCATCGGCCGCGGCGCGGACATCGCCCGGGGACAACAGCACCGCGCCTGCCGCCGCCGCGCCAAAGCAGCCGACCGTACCCGTGGTGTGGAAGAAGCGATAGTGCGCCGGCTGGATGGCCGCGCCGATGCGCGTGGATACCTCGTAGCCAGCGATCACCGCGCGCAGCAGGTCGTAGCCGCTGGCGTCCACCTGCTCGGCCAACGCCAGCGCCGCCGCGATCGTCGGGCAGCCGGGATGGTAGACAGCATCGCGAAAGATATCGTCGAACTCCGCCGCGTGCGACGTGCTGCCGTTGATCCACGCCGCCGTGGCCGGAAACGCCGACGTGGCGTGACCGATGATGGTGGACTGGCCAACGCCCAGCTCCGCGCAATGCGCGGCTACCAGTTGCTGCCCGGGCGCCATCTGCACGCCGGCCAGCAACGCGGCGAACCAGTCGATCACCGCGCGGCGCGCATGGTGCAGGACGGGGTCCGGCAGCGCTGCGGTGGCCTCACGGCCAGCGTAGGCGGCGAATTCGTTGATGATCATGCGGGGTCTCCTCTTGCCAACGTCTCGTTCGGGAATGCATCACATGGTAGGGATGGCATGCCGGCGAGCTTTGACATTTGGTGAAGGCTCCCGAGCCGCCGTGCATATTCCGGTCAGCGGAGCGGCGGTGCATACTCCACAGGCACGCCTTGCACGCCGGGCCTGTCGCCTCCGGGAAAACCCGCGCCCCGCGCGGCCCCGTCGGCAATGCCTGCCGCCCAGCCCGTTTCGATTTGGAGAAAGCCTGCGCCCATGGACATGGACATTGCCTCGCTCGCCATCCTGATTGCCGCCGTCGAGGAAAAAAGCCTTTCGCGCGCGGCCGAACGCGAGAACCTGGTGACCTCGGCGGCCAGCAAGCGTATTGCGGAGCTGGAGCGGCGCGCCGGCACCGCGCTGCTGCGCCGCCACGGCCGCGGCGTGGAGCCCACGCCGGCCGGTGCCATGCTGTACCAGCGTGCCAAGGCCATCGTGCGCAGCGTGCAACTGGCGCAGGACGCGCTGGCGGCCTACTCCGCCGACGGTATCGCCAAGATCCGGCTGGCCTCCAATGCCTCGACGATCCTGCAGTTCCTGCCGACCGATATCAGCGGTTTCCTCAAGCACGCCCCCGAAGCCCGGATCGACCTGGTGGAAGCGTTCAGCTTCGATGTGCCGCGCCTGGTCTCCAACGGCGATGCCGACATCGGCATCTATCACGCCAAAAGCCCCAGCCCCGGCGTGCATTCGCTGCCGTATCGCCAGGACCGCGTCGGGCTGGTGGTGCCGCGCGGGCACCCGCTGGAGGCCAAGGGCTCCCTGCGGCTGGAGGAGGCGCTGGACTATGACTTCCTGGGCTACTTCGCCCGCCATACCTTCGACGCATTCCTGACGCTGGCGTCCGGCACGATCTCGCGGCCGCTGACGGTGAAGACGCAGGTCTCCAACTTCGAGGCGCGCTGCCGCATGGTGCGCGAGGGCCTGGGCATCGCCATGGTCCCCGAGGGCATTGCCAAGAACTATCTGTCGATGATGGGGCTGTCGCTGCTGACGCTGACCGATGCGTGGGCCGTGCGGGACTTCTACGTCTGCGTGCGGGACAGGGAAAGCCTGCCGGCCGGCGTGGCGCAACTGCTGGAATACCTGAGCCGCTGCGCGGCCATGGAGCAGCATTTCCAGAAACCCAGATAGGGTTTTTGCCCCGGGTTGCCCTGGGGCTTCGCTGTGGGGCCTTCGCCAAGGCCTTCGTAACAGGCTTTTCTACGGGATTTTCCCTACACGGGGCTTCGTTACGTTTCTTCATTACGCGCGCCATGAAGGCTGCGTTTCCCTTTAGTCAAAGCTGGGCCAGGTGGGCTTTCTAAGATGTGCTGGACGCGTGCGTTCTCATGGCGGGGCCGCACGAACGACGATAACGATCACATCGGAGACAGCCATGAACAAGATCCTGCGGCGCACGGCCGCCGGCCTGCTGCTTTGCTGCGCCGCAACGGCCGGCGCCCAGCAACCCTACCCCACCAAGCCAGTCCGCATGGTGGTGGCGTTCACCGCGGGCGGCACGACCGATATCCTCGCGCGCGAAGTCGCCCAGCAGATCGGGCAAACATTCGGCCAAAGCGTGGTCGTGGAAAACCGCCCCGGCGCCGGCGGCAACATCGGCACGGATTTCGTCGGCCGCAGTGATCCCGATGGCTACACCCTGCTGGCCACTTCCGTCGGCCCCGTGGCCATCAACCCCACGCTCTACAGGAAGCTCAAGGTCAATCCGCAAACAGACTTGGCGGCCGTCGCCCCGATTGCGGACGTGCCGAACGTGCTGGTGGTGAATCCCAACCTGCCGGTCAAGACCGTGCAGGATCTGATCGCCTATGCCAAGGCCCATCCGAATTCCCTGAATTTCAGCTCCACCGGCGTGGGGACGGCCGCGCATCTCTCCGGCGTGCTGTTCAACGAGCGTACGGGCGTGCAGACGACCCATGTCCCCTACAAGGGGGCCGATGCGCTCAACGACCTGCTGGCAGGGCGCGTGCAGTTCATGTTCGCGACGATTCCGTCGGTGATCTCGCATATCCGGGGCGGCAACCTGCGCGCGCTGGCCGTCACCTCGCGCAAGCGCTCGGCGGCGCTGCCCGATGCGCCGACGATGGCGGAAGCCGGCGTGCCCAACTTGGTCACTGGCGCGTGGTTCGGCCTGTTCGCGCCGAAGGGCACGCCCAAGGAGATCGTCGCCACGCTGAACAAGGCCGTCGGCGACGCGCTCGCCAAGCCGGAGGTCCGGGCCAAGATGTCCCAGCAAGGCGCCGAGGCCATGCAACTGGCCCCCGAGGCATTTAGCAAGTTCGTGGTGGCCGAATACCAGACGTGGAAGCCCGTGGTCATCAGTTCGGGCGCACGGATCGACTGACACGCGGCACTTACCCCTCGCCAGCGGGGTCGGTATTCGTGATGGCGGGACGCGGACGGGGCCGTATCATTGCGGTTTCCTCACCACGGATGTCCCGCCGAATGTCGGCCCCGCACGCCCTGCTCATCATCACCGCGGCGCTCAGCGCCATGATGCTGGCCATCATCTGGTCGTTGTGCCGTAGCGACCTGCCCGGCGTCACCGACTGGTGCATGGCCAACCTGATCGTCACCGGCGCGCTGATCCTGTTCGCGCTGCGTGGCGTGATTCCCGATTTCCTTTCCGTCGTCGTCGCCAATGCCGCGCTGTGCCTGGCGCTGTGCGTCTTCTATGCGGGCACGGTGCGCTTCTGTGGCGGCAGTCCGTCGTGGCGCCTGCTGGCTGGTGTTGTCGTCGCCACGACGATCGGTGTCGTGGCCTTGCGCTACGGCATCGACAGCTTCCAGGGCCGGGTGGTGGTGGTCTCCGTGCCGCACGCCAGCCTCTGTGCGCTGGTGGCCTGGACCCTCCTTCGCGCGCGATCGCGCGGCAGGCCAAACAGCCACGCCATCACCACCGCGATGTTCGCGCTAAGTTTCGCCGTGGGCCACACCACGCGCGGCGTGCTGGCCGCGTGTTCCCTGATGGGCGACAGCCTGACCGCCGATGGCATCAATACCGCGTTCCTGGCGCTCGGTGCGCTGGTCATGCCCGCGTTGTCGATGGGCGCCGTGCTGATGATTCACGACAGCCTGGTGCGCCGGCTGGAAGCCATCGCCAATACCGATGCGCTCACCGGCGTCATGTCACGCAAGGCCTATGAGGACGAGGCGCAGCGGGAGCTGACGCGCGCCCTGCGCGACGGGCGCGCGCCGGCGTTGCTGATCATCGACATCGACCGCTTCAAGAACGTCAACGATACTTGGGGCCATGCGGCCGGCGACACGGTGCTGCGGGCCTTTGCCCAGCTGGCTGCGGGCGAGATCCGCGCGAGCGACCGGCTGGCGCGGCTGGGTGGTGAGGAATTCGTAGTGCTGCTGCCCGCGACCAGCGAGGCGGAAGCGCGGAAGGTGGCGGAACGCATCCGGCAGCGCGCGGAAGACAGTCCGGTGACGGCGGAATTCGGGACGGTGCGGTACACGATCAGCGGCGGCGTGGCGACGTGGCAGCCTGGCGAGTCGCTGGCGCGGCTCTCGGCACGCGCCGATGCCGCGTTGTATCAGGCCAAGGTCTCGGGGAGGAACCGGATGGTCGGAGAGAGCGAACTGCCTGACGGCAGCCGCTCCACTCCGGAAACGCTGGTGGCGGTCTGAACGCCGACTCAGGCTGCTGGCACCTTCACTAAGCCATCGGCGCGGAACATCGCCTTGATGCCCCGCACGGCCTGCCGGATGCGTGATTCGTTTTCGATCAGCGCAAACCGCACGTACTCGTCGCCATAGTCGCCAAACCCGATGCCCGGCGAGACGGACACCTTGGCCTTGGCGAGCAACTGCTTGGCGAACTCCAGCGATCCCAGCGCGCGATACGGCTCGGGGATGCGCGCCCAGATGTACATCGACGCCTTGGGGATCTCCACGGGCCAGCCCGATTCGATCAGCCCCCTCGCCAGCACGTCGCGGCGCGACTGGTAGTGGGCGGCGATCTCCTTCACGCACTGCTGGTCGCCTTCCAGCGCGGCGATTGCCGCCACTTGCAGCGGCGTGAACGTGCCGTAGTCGTGATAGCTCTTGATTCGCGTCAGCGCGGCCACCAGGTCCGGATTGCCGACCATGAAGCCGATACGCCAGCCCGCCATGTTGTAGCTCTTGGACAGCGTGAAGAACTCCACCGCGATGTCCTTGGCGCCGGGCACCTGCATGATCGACGGCGCCTTCCAGCCATCGAAGACGATGTCCGCATAGGCCAGGTCGTGCACCACGAAGATGTCGTGCTTGCGGGCCAGCGCGATCACGCGTTCGAAGAAATCCAGCTCAACGCACGCCGCCGTGGGGTTCGACGGAAAACCCAGCACGATCATCTTCGGCTTGGGATAGCTGCCGCGGATCGCACGTTCCAGCTCGGCAAAGAAGTCGATCCCGGGCGTCAGCGGCACCGAGCGGATATCCGCCCCGGCAATCACCGCGCCGTATATGTGGATCGGGTAGCTCGGGTCCGGCACCAGCACCGTGTCCCCGCGGTCCAGCGTGGCCAGCATCAGGTGCGCCAGCCCTTCCTTGGAGCCGATCGTGACGATGGCTTCCTTGTCCGGGTCGATCTCCACGTCGTAGCGCTCGCGATACCAGTGCGAGATCGCGCGACGCAGGCGTGGAATCCCCTTCGACGCCGAATAGCCGTGCGTATCGGCCCGCTGCGCGGCCTCGACGAGCTTCGCCACGATATGCGGCGGCGTGGCGCCATCCGGGTTGCCCATGCTCATGTCGACGATGTCCTCGCCACGGCGGCGGGCGGCCATCTTGAGCTCGGCGGTAATGTTGAAAACATACGGGGGGAGACGATCGATGCGCGCAAAGCGGCGCTTGCCGGAGTCGGCAGTCATGGCGGGAGTCCTTTACGTAAGCGCCCGGAACCGTCCGAGCGACGTCGGCGGCCGTTGTCTCGGCCACCGGGAACTGATATTAGCCAGCGGCGCGCATTTGCACAACCGGCTTTTGCACCGTCGGCGTCCGCGCCACAGCCGATGGCCTGACGTTTATAGCAAGCCGCCGGGCATCCGGCTCGGACGAGCCGACTCCGGCGGAAGCTGGTGCACGATGCAGTCGAGCGCCGCCGCGTTGGACTTGTCGCCGCCCATGGCGCCGGCAATCGAGTCGCGATACTGCTGCACGGAAATGCGCTTGTAGTAGAGCCGTGACGTCTGGTCCAGCCAGAACACGTAATCGCTGTCGCTGTCGTTGCTGCCGCTGCGCAGCCAGTCACCCACCTGGTGCGTGCCGAGCCGTGTATTGGCGCACGTCTTCTGGACGGTGTCGAGATAGGCGTTGAAGCCCTTGGCTTCGACATTGCGGACCGCGTCCGGAGCGCAGGCGGCGAGTGGAAGCGCGAGAGGGATGGCGATGACCATCGCGACGAACGGCGGCAGGCTTGGGCGCGGCAGCGGCATGGCAAGGTCCCGTGGCGATTGACGTGCTAGCTAGTGTAGCCGCCGAACGCCAACCCGGGGGACGCCGCTCTGCCGATTGCGTCGATCGTCAGCGCGTCGGCCCGTCCGTCAGTCGTCGATGGTCTCGTGGACGGCGGCGTTGCCGTGCTTCCAGTACGCCGATGCCCGGATGCGCGTCTTGTCGATCCCGCGCTCGGCCACCAGATGCTGGCGCACCGCGCGCATCGCGGCTGCCTCGCCGGCGGCCCAGACATAACCCTCGCCTTCCGGCAGGTTCAGGCCGCGCACCGCAGGCACCAGCAGGCTGCCCGCGGCATTGTCTTCGCGATGCAGCCAATGCACTTCGGCACGGGGCCCGGTAGCCAGCGGAACCTGCGCCGAGGCATCGGGCACCTCGGCCACCACGATCACACGGGCATCGGGACCGAGTTCCTCCACGCGCCGGCCGATGGCCGGCAATGCGGTGTCATCGCCGATCAGCAGATGCCAGTCAAATTCGCGCGGGATCATGAACGACCCGCGCGGGCCACCCACGCCCAGATACTGGCCGGCCCGGGCCTGCGCCGCCCAGGTGGAAGCCGGGCCATCGCCATGCAGCACGAACTCGATGTCGAGCTCCTGCGTGACGGGGTCGTGGCGGCGCGGCGTGTAGTCGCGTGCCTGCGGACGCGGCTGGCCTTCGGGGAACACGATGCCGTCGGGGCCGACTTGCGGCAGCACGGGCTTCTCCATACCCGGCGCCGGAAAAAACACCTTCATATGGTCGTCGAAAGACCCGGAGACGAAGTCCACCAGGTCTGCGCCGCCCAGGGTCACGCGCAACATCTGCGACGACACCCGCTGCGTGCGCAATACCTGCAGCAGGCGCATCTTGAGAGGATGACGGACGCGCTGGACGGTCAGGTCACGAGAATCAGTCATGGAATTCCTAGGAGAGAGGCCGCCGGCCGGCGCGGGCGGCAAGGACAGTCTGGAAAACAGGAGCGAAATAGCCGGCGTCATCGCTGTCCTCTTGTGGGCGTGCCAGCAGGCCTTGTCGATGCCTGCTGGCTTGTTGTCGCAATCGCAGTCCGATCCGTCGAGCGATCAGATTCCCGATCCGTTGTCCGACGGGTTGGCTGATGGGTTGGCTGATGGGTTGGCTGGTGGGTTGGCTGGTGGGTTGGTTGATTTGCCGGCCGCCTCGATCTCGTCCGCCGCGCGGGCGAGGATGGCGGCGATGCGGCGCTGCTCGTCCGGCGACGCCTCGCTGCGCTGCGCCAGCACCTGCTTGAGCCGTACACGTGCCGCCACGAACTCCGGCAGCCAGCCGCCCTGCTCGGGCTCGCGCTGCGGGGTGCCGCTCATGGCACGGCGCATCCAGTCCATCTTGCGCGCCACGTGCTGGAGCTTGCCGACCATCATGTCCAGCCGCTCGCGGTGCTCGGCCAGATAAGCGCGCCCCGCGTCGGACAGGTGATAGCGCTTCTTGTTGCCTTCCGTGTCGACCGTGGCGTAGCCCAGGTCTTCCAGGAAGGTCAGTGCAGGATAGACCACGCCGGGGCTCGGCTTGTAGAAGCCGCCGGTGCGGGTCTCCAGCGCCTTGATCAGCTCGTAGCCATGGGATGGCTTTTCGTCGAGCAGGGACAGCAGCAGCAACTGGAGATCGTCCGCGCTGAACTTGCGGCCACGGCGCCAGCCGTCCCCATCGAAGCCGTCCGATCCGTCCCAGTCGCCACCGCCGCCCTGCGACCAGAAACCACCGCCGCGCCGGCCGATGGCGTGAATCCAGAAATGCGATGAGAAACGGGAGAATGCGCGAGCGACATCGCGGACGTCGCCAAAGAAGCGATCGGCCCGCTCGTGATCGCGGTGCCGCTCATGGCCGCATCGCCCCGATTCGTGGTGATGGCCGTGCTGGCCGTGATGGTGGCCGTGGGAAGAACCGAACTGGTGTCGCATGGTGCACTCCGATATGTCGTAAGACGTATCGTAAGATATATATCGTACGATATAAAGTCAAGGAAACATTGGCGGACTGCGGTGCGTGTGCAGCGGCGGAGTTCCTGTCACAATGCAAGTCACTTGGCCCACCCAACCCTGGCAGGAGGAGACCACCATGCCCGACAAGAAAGCCATCCTCGTAGTAGGCGCCGGCGACGCCACTGGCGGCGCCGTTGCGCGACGTTTCGCACGCGAGGGCTACGTCGCCTGCGTGACGCGTCGCAGCGCCGACAAGCTCGCGCCGCTGGTCGACCAGATCCGCGCCGAGGGCGGCGAGGCGCACGCGTTCGGCTGCGACGCGCGCAAGGAGGAAGAAACTGTCGCGCTGATCGAACGCATCGAGCGCGAAATCGGGCCACTGGAGGTAGCGGTGTTTAACATCGGCGCCAACGTGAATTTTCCGATTCTGGAAACCACGTCGCGCGTCTACTTCAAGGTGTGGGAAATGGCCTGCTTCGGCGGCTTCCTGATGGGCCGCGAGGCCGCGCGCGTGATGGTGCCGCGCCAGCGCGGTTCGATCTTCTTCACGGGCGCCACGGCCAGCACGCGCGGACGCGAAGGCATGTCCGCGTTTTCCGGCGCCAAGCACGCGCTGCGCGCACTGGCGCAGAGCATGGCGCGCGAGCTGGGCCCGAGGAATATCCACGTGGCGCACCTGATCATCGATGCCGCCATCGACACCGCGTTTATCCGCGACACCTTCCCGGAACGCTACGCGACCAAGGCGCAGGACGGCATCGTCAATCCGGAACATATCGCCGACACCTACTGGATGCTCCACCAGCAGCCGCGCGACGCCTGGACGCACGAGCTGGACATCCGGCCGTGGATGGAGCGCTGGTAGCCGTCCCCGCCAACCCGACCGATTTCCACACACGACACGCCCCCAACGGAGACATGCAATGAGCAAGCAGGTGGAATTCTTCTTCGACTTCGGCAGCCCCTACTCTTACCTCGCCTACAAGGAACTCCCCCGCGTGGCGGCGCGCACCGGCGCCACCATCGTCTGGCGGCCCATGCTGCTGGGTGGCGTGTTCAAGGCCACCGGCAACCACAGCCCGGCGGAGATCCCCGCCAAGAGCGAATGGTCAAATTCGGATACGGCGCGCTGGGCCCAGCGCTACGACGTACCGTTCCGGCAGAACCCGTTCTTCCCGATCAACACGCTGGCCCTGATGCGCGGCGCGATTGGCTACCAGCGCAAGGGCGAGGCCGACTTTCACCGCTATGTGGACGCCGTATTCAGTGCGATGTGGGAACAGGGCAAGAACCTCAACGACCCGAACGAGATCGGCAAGGTTCTGGTCGGCACCGGGCTGGACCCGCGCGAAGCGATGGCCATGCTCGACGACCCCGAGGTCAAGGGCGAGCTGAAACGCGTGACGGAGGCAGCCGTGGCGCGCGGCATCTTCGGCGCGCCGAGCTTCATCGTCGACGGGGAACTGTTCTGGGGCAACGACCGCCTGCTGTTCGTGGAGGAAATGCTGGCGACGTGAGCCCGTCCGCGCCCGTCGCGTGGCGGGGGATGGACAGCTGAGGAAGGAAGACGCCCGCATCGCGCGCACATCCGGCGGCGGGCATCCAGCCTGGTGGAGATTCGCCTTCGCGGACGGCGCGAAGGCGTTCAGCGAACGATAGACGCGCTGCGACCGTCAGGCCGCCAGGCGGAACGTGGTAACCGCGGCGGCAAGCTGGTTGGCCTGCGACTCCAGCGAATCGGCCGCGGCGGCGGCCTGCTCCACGAGCGCCGCGTTTTGCTGGTTCACCTGCTCCATCTGCGACACCGCCTCGCTGACCTGGACGATGCCACCGGACTGCTCCTGCGACGCCGCCGAGATCTCGTTGACCGTCGCGGCCAGGCGCTTCACCGCATCGACGATCTCCTCGATGGTGCTGCCGGCCTGCTCCACCTGCGCGCTGCCCGCGTCCACCTTGCCCACCGACGAGTCGATCAGCGTCTTGATTTCCTTGGCTGCCCCGGCGCTGCGCTGGGCCAGCGCCCGCACTTCACCGGCCACCACCGCGAAGCCACGGCCCTGCTCGCCCGCACGCGCCGCTTCCACGGCGGCGTTCAGTGCCAGGATATTGGTCTGGAAGGCGATGCCGTCGATGACGCCGATGATGTCGACGACCTTCTGCGAGCTGGCGTTGATTTCACTCATCGTATGCACCACGCCGCGCACCACGTCGCCACCGCGCGTCGCCAGGTCGGCGGCGTTGCGGGCCAGCTCGCTGGCGCGGGCGGCGCTCTCCGCGTTGTTGCCCACGGTGGACGTCAGTTGCTCCATGCTGGCAGCGGTCTGCTCCAGCGCGGACGATTGCTCCTCCGTGCGCGACGACAGATCGGTATTGCCGGCGGCGATCTCGCGCGCGCCGATCGTTACGGCATCGGACCCGGCGCGGACTTTCATCACCGTCTGGGTCAGGCCGGCCTGCATGCGCGACAACGCGCCCAGCAGCTGGCCGATCTCGTTCTTGCCGGCCGGCGGCACCTCGATGGTCAGGTCGCCGTCCGCCACGCGCATGATCAGGCCGCAGGCCTGGTTCAGCGGCGCCACCACCAGGCGACGCAGCGCCAGATGCACCACCACGATCAGCAGCACGGACGCCGACAAGCCGACGATCACCAGCACCACCACGCGGCTGAGGCGGCTGCGATCGTCGTGGATCTCCTGCTCGTTGAGCTGGCTCGCCAACGCCTGGAACCGTTCTACGCCGACCGAATACTTGGCACCGGACGACGTGATGTCCTTGTCGTTGATCGCCGCGTAACCGGCCGGGTCATTGTTGCGCAGTGCGTTCAGCGCGCGCTGCACGGCGTCCATATGGACACGGCCCGCGCTGACGATCTCCTCGCGCGTGGAGCTGTCCTGGCCGGGGAAGGCGGGGGCCTTCTCGAAGGCATCGAGTTCCCCGGTCGACTTCCCGATCGATTTCTCCGCGCTGCCGATCGCGTCCGTATTGACGCCGCCGCCTTCCTTGGCCGAGCTGTAGGCACGGGTCAGCGCCGAGCGCGCGCGGGTCATGTCCTTGTACGCGTCATTGAGCAGCAAGGCGCGCTGGGCGATCAGATGGATGCGCTCGGCGGACGCACTCGATGCGTGCAACTGGCTGACGCCCAACGCGGCGCCAAAGACGATCATTAGTCCGAAGACCACCAGGGTGGCCAGCAGGCCATGGCGGATGCTTATGTTGTTCATGAGGGGGGCTCAACTCGATCAGGTCCAGTTCAGTCTTATCGACGGCCCGCCAGCAACCTTGAGCATCGTTGCACGCAATTTGCGTTACATCAAATTGTTGGCTTGAAACAGAAATTTGTGTGGACACGGGCACCCGATGCCGCATTTCTGCCAGCCAGGCCGCACCCACCGAAAAACGGACGCTCAGACGTAGGCGATCAGCCGGCCCGCGCAGATCACCAGTGACCACGTCAGCAGCGACAACACGGCGCACGTGCGTGCACCGGCCGGCGGCGGCCGGTCGGTCTCCCATCCGGCATCGCCGGCATGTAGCTGCCGGTAGGGACCCATGTGGAACCATGCGGCATTGGCCAGCCCCAGCCCGATCAGCAACAGCTTGACCAGGAAGGCCCGGTTGACGATGAGCTCGTCGGCGTGCGCCATGAACAGCAACGCGCCGCTGGCCAGGATCGCCAGGAAGCCGGCCACCGACGCCGGCAGCGCGTGGCGCAGCAGCGTGGTCACGGGCAATTGCCGCCCCAGTCCCGCCAGCCGGAGATCGACCACGACGATGGACCCGAACAGCAACGCCATGCCGGCCAGGTGCACGATCTCCAGCAACGGGTAGGCCCAGGCGGAGGCCCGCAGCGCCACGGACAGCGGGAGCGCCGCGAGCTGGGCGCCCCATGCGCTCAGTTGCTCCATGCCGGACGCCTAGCGGAGCTCGACCGTCTGGCCGCCGTCGAGCGTGATCCGCTCCACCCGCATTTCACCGGCTTTTTCCTTGCTGGCGTAGCCGATCATGGTGACCTGCTTACCCACCGCCAC
Source organism: Cupriavidus sp. 01L415 (assembly GCF_056400065.1). Taxonomy (NCBI): domain Bacteria; kingdom Pseudomonadati; phylum Pseudomonadota; class Betaproteobacteria; order Burkholderiales; family Burkholderiaceae; genus Cupriavidus; species Cupriavidus sp. 01L415. The sequence continues at coordinate 144,098 of NZ_JBFTSP010000009.1, forward strand.
TTTTTCCGCCGTGGCGCCGCGCGACTCCATGCGTGACACCGGCGCCAGCACGGCCAGCCACTCCTTGCCCTGCGCGTCCACGCGGATCATCGCGTGCGGGTTCTCGTAGCGGGACTCCACCACTTTGCCGGTCACCGTCAACGGCTTGGTCTCGTCGTAGGTGGACCAGCCATGATGGGCGATGGCAGGCACACTGGCTGCCACCAGCGCGGCGCTGCCGGCCAGCAACAGCGTGGCACGGGTCAGTTGCCGGAAGGTTTTCCGCGTGGTTTGTCGCGTAGTTTGGCGCATCAGCGTATCTCCAGTCAGTGGGTAACGGATCGGACTACGGATCGGCTATCGCGGGCCCGACGCGCCAGCGCGCCCAGGCTCGGATTCGTGGGATTCATCGGTTTCGCCGCGGTGCGTTCCGCGACCAGGGCTTCGGCCAGGCTGGCGCGGCCACCCCGCAGCGCGGCTTCGATCAGCGTCAGGTTGAAGACGTCGCGCTGCGCATGGCTGCCGCCAAAGCGATGGGCGATCAGGCGCACCGGCATCAGCAGGTCGATCGTGGTGCCGTAGTCGCCCCGCTCGAAGGCGATTAGTGCGTCGGCCACGGGCACGCCGACGTCGCGCGTCATTATCGCGTTGGTGCCGCTGCCCAGCGCCGCGCCCGCCATGGCCGCGCGGATTTCCGCGACGTCGGCCGTGCGGCCCGCGCCCAGGCACGCCATGATCGCGTGGACGTCATTGAACGCGTAATAACCCGCCGCGCCGCGCGCGTGCCAGTCCTCGGCCACGTCGATCCAGCGATTGCCGACGTCCACGCCGCGCAGATGCAGGCGCCACAGCAGCGCGGAGGCGTCGATGAGATCGAGCGCGATGGCAGGGGCCGGCCGCTTCACGTGATCGTCAAAGAGCCTCAGCACATCGTCGTAGCGCTCCTCCTCCATCAGGAACAGTGCAAGATGCCACCAGTTGTGGACGGCCAGCATGTTGTCCTCGGCCCAGTCGGCGGTGCGCGCCTGCAGCCAGTCGATCCCGGTATCGAGCCGCCCCTGCATCTCCATCACATGGGCCACGGCATGGATCGCCCACGGATCGCGCGGGTTCAGCGCCACGGCTTCGCGCCCGCGCGCCTCGGCGTCCTCGTAGCGATTCATCTCCTCCAGGCCAAACGCGTGCATGCCCAGCAGGTAGCCATAGCCCGGTAGGTCCCGGTCCCAGTGGGGCAGCACCTGCGCGATGCGGTCGCGCAGCATGGACGACTGGCCCAGCAGGAAATCGCCGAGGTGGGCGACCTGGATCGCCAGGATGTCCCGCGGATAGTCGATGGCGATGTCGCCATAGGCCTGGACGGCTTGCGCGAACCGGCCGTCCAGCCAGGCGCGTGCCGCGGCAATATGGCGACGCTCGCGGTCATTGGGCCCGGTGCGGATGGATTCGCCGGCCTCCACGCTCTGGCGCAGCATCGCCTCGGCGGTGCCATCGCCCGACGTGACCATCAGGCCCGCGCGCAGGGCATGGCCCATCGCGAAATCGGGATCGTCGATCAGGGCCGCATCGATGGCGCCTAATGGATCGCCGTAATACCCGTGCAATAGCGTCAGCGCCTTCTCGAAGCGCGCGATCGATTGCGGATTGCTCGTGGAGACTTGCAAGCCTCTTGCGTCCACCTGTGTCATGGCGCCACCCCTTGTTTGCCGGACCGGACATCCAACCACCATCCTAGTTGAGAACGGATGCAGCGCAAGGCGGGGCGTCCCTGAGTATCGGGGTGCCGGAGGGGACCCATTGGCGCATCGCGGGTGCGTCGTTGGCACACCGTTGGCGCCGCGGTGAGACGCCGGCGCCGCGCATGCTACGCTGTCGCTCGCGCCGGTTCCGCGCCCCGGATCGTTCGCAACGGATCGTTCAAGCCGGAACCCGCGCCCTGATTGATCTGCCCGGCTCTCGCCTCATTCTTCTGCCCGCCACCTCCACCCGATGCCAACTACCATGCCCATCGCCTTCGATCTCCCGCCCGCCGCCCGGCCCGGCCAGCCCGCCGACGCCATCGATACGCCCTCGCTGGTGCTGGATCTGGACGTTTTCACGCGCAACGTGGAGCGCATGCAGGCGGCCGCCGACCAGGCCGGTGTGCACTTGCGCCCCCATGCCAAGGCCCACAAGTGCCCCGACATCGCGCTGGCACAGGTGGCGCGGGGCGCCGTTGGCATTTGCTGCCAGAAGGTCAGCGAGGCCGTGCCATTCGTGCGCGCCGGCATCCGCGACATCCACATCAGCAATGAAATCGCCGGTCCGGCCAAGGCGGCGCTGCTGGCAACGCTGGCCCGGCACGCGCGACTGAGCGTCTGCGTGGACGATGCCTCGCAGGTGCAAGCGCTGGCCGCGGCCACGCAGGCCGCCGGCACTACGCTCGATGTGTTCGTGGAGATCGACGTCGGCCAGAACCGTTGTGGCGTGGCCGATGCCGATGCGGCGCTGAAACTGGTGGAACGCATCGCCGCCCACGCGACGCTCCGGCTGCGGGGGCTGCAGGCCTACCACGGCGGTATCCAGCATTTGCGCGACTGGGCCGGACGGCGCGAGGCGGCCGCGCAGGCCGCTGGCCGCACGGGCGCCGTGCTGACGCAATTGGAAGCGGCCGGGGTTCACTGCGAGGTGGTCACCGGCGGTGGCAGCGGCAGCGTGGAGTTCGACCTGGGCAGCGGCGTGTACACCGAGATCCAGCCGGGCTCTTATGTCTTCATGGATGCGGACTACGGTAGCAATGCATATGCCGGCGCGCTGCGCTTCGACCACAGCCTGTTTATCGCCACCACGGTGATGAGCGTGGCTGCTGGCGATCGCGTGGTGCTGGATGCCGGGCTGAAGTCGATGGCCGTGGATTCGGGGTTGCCCTGGGTCTGGGCCGATGGCGCTGCGTCGCAGACGCTGGACTATGTGGCGGCCAACGACGAGCACGGCATCGTCAGGCCTCGGACGGCGAGCCGGAGCGACCTGCCGGCGCTTGGCAGCCGCGTGATGCTGGTGCCCGGCCACTGCGATCCCACACTCAACCTCTACGACGAGATCGTGGGCATCCGCGCGGGCGTGGTGGAAAGCGTGTGGCCGATTGCGGCGCGTGGGCTGAGCCGCTAGAAGTCCGGCGGCGAGTCGCCGGGAATCGGGTGCTGCGGGTCTGATACCGGGGATTTGGCCCGGTGATTCGGCGGCTATGAATCCAGCGCCTACGCTGGATCGCAGTGGCTGGGTGGTCTGGAGACTGGGAGGTTTGGGGGTTCGGGCGCCGACGCCGGCACCCGGGCTCAGGCGAGTTGCGCGGCCACGTCGTTGAGGTCGGCCGTGCGCCATTCGGTGCCGGTCCACGCCTCGAAGCGCAGATCGGCCAGCGGAATGCCGGACATCGTGCCCAGCCAGTCCGTCGGCGCCGCGCCGCAGCGCAGGCCGCTGGCCACCATCGTCATGGCCTCGGGCACATCGATGTCGGCCACGCGCGTGATCGTCGGCCAGGGCAGCAGGCGGATGTCATTGGCCGACAGGCCAAACCGGTACAGCCCGAAGCGCGCATGCAGCCCCGAGCGCGACAGCGTGTGACGTGCCTCGCTCAGGCAGTCGTCCTTGCTGGCCGACGGGTCCCATTGCTGGTTACGCGAAAACCAGAGGATCTCCTGTTCACCCCCCCGGGTGGGCCAGACGTGTGCCGCCGCAGGCACAAGCCGGCCGGACTGTGCGATGGCGGCCAGCGGCGTGCCAACGGTGTAATGCCAGACATAGCGTGATTCGGTGTTCATGTTGCTACTCCTGCAAGCGCCTACCGCTTCCAGATTGGTGGCGGGAAGCCTCCGCCACAAGCAAGGTCATGCGGTATTGCGACTGCAACAAAAATGGCAACAGCGGCACATGCTCCGGCCCGCTTTTACCCATTCGTCCTGCGGGCCAAAGCTGGCGCGGCTTCCCGGAAAACATTGAGCAGATGCGGCGCAATTCATGATTCGCAAGCTGGAGGGAAACGTCTAAAACCATAGCACACGGATTGGTGCATCGCAGCACATTCGCGCAAACTGATCCGGTTTTTTCGTCGCATATTGATGCTGTTATTCTCGGGTAGCGTGCCCTAGCATGGCAACTGGTTCTTCCACAGGAGATCCGTTGTGCAGCCGGGAGCACCCTCGCTCCTTGCGCACCCCGGCATGTGCACTACGCTTGACGTGGGTGCTGTGCAGGCGATGCGCGATGGCCCGCGCTCCGGAGGACATCACATGCCAGGCTTCACCGCGCTCGACCTCGCCCGCTTCCAGTTCGGCTTCACGATCTCGTTCCACATCATCTTTCCGGCCATCACCATCGGCATGGCCTCGTACCTGGCCGTGCTGGAAGGCTGCTGGCTGCGCACGCGCAATCCGGTCTATCGTGATCTCTACCACTTCTGGTCCAAGATCTTCGCGGTCAACTTCGGCATGGGCGTGGTGTCAGGGCTGGTCATGGCGTACCAGTTCGGCACCAACTGGAGCTTCTTCTCCGAATTCGCGGGCAGCATCACCGGCCCGTTGCTGACCTACGAGGTGCTGACCGCGTTCTTCCTGGAGGCCGGCTTCCTGGGCGTGATGCTGTTCGGCTGGAACAAGGTGGGCCCCGCGCTGCACTTTGTCTCGACGCTGATGGTGGCGCTGGGCACGCTGATCTCCGCCACGTGGATCCTGGCGTCCAACAGCTGGATGCAGACGCCGCAAGGCTTCGAGATCGTCAATGGCCGCGTGATCCCCACGGACTGGATCGCCGTGATCTTCAACCCGTCGTTCCCCTACCGGCTGGCCCATATGAGCGTGGCCGCCTTCCTGGCCACCGCGCTGTTCGTCGGCGCCTCCGCCGCCTGGCACCTGCTGCGCGGCCGCGACAACGCGGCCATCCGCAAGATGCTGTCGATGGCGATGTGGATGCTGCTGATCGTCGCGCCCATCCAGGCGGTGATCGGCGACATGCACGGGCTGAACACGCTGGAACATCAGCCCGCCAAGATCGCGGCGCTGGAAGGGCATTGGGAGAACACGGGCAACGAACCGCTGCCGCTGCTACTGTTCGGCTGGCCCGACATGCAGCGCGAGGAAACCCGCTTCGCCGTGGAGATCCCCAGGCTCGGCAGCCTGATCCTGACGCACACCCTGGACGGACAGATTCCCGGGCTCAAGGAATTCCCGCCCGGGGATCGTCCTAACGCGACCATCCTGTTCTGGAGCTTTCGCGTGATGGTCGGACTGGGCCTGCTGATGATCGCGCTGGGCGCCTGGAGCCTTCTGCTCCGGCGTGGCGAGGCGCTGTTCCGCTCCCGCGCATTCCTGCGCATGGCGCTGTGGATGGGGCCGACCGGCCTGATCGCGTTGCTGGCGGGCTGGTTCACCACCGAGATCGGGCGCCAGCCGTGGGTGGTCTATGGCCTGATGCGCACCGCCGATGCGGTCACGCCGCACGGCGTGCCGGAGATGACGTTCACCGTGGCGCTGTTCGTGGTCTCGTATGTGTTCGTGTTCGGCGTGGGGATCGCCTACATGCTGCGGCTGGTGCGCAAGGGTCCGCAGGAGCATGAGGGCGATCCGCCCGAAGGCGTCACGGAGCCGCCACCCGACCACAAGCCCGCGCGACCGCTGTCCGCCATCGACGACGATGTGCGCCCTGCCACCGCACGCACCGGGAGCTGACATCATGGGTATCGATCTTTCGCTCCTCTGGGTCCTCATCATCTTCTTCGGCGTGATGATGTATGTGGTGATGGATGGCTTCGACCTCGGCATCGGCATGCTGTTCGCCTTCGTGCCCGATCGCCATGACCGCGACGTGATGATGAACACCGTGGCGCCGGTCTGGGACGGCAACGAGACGTGGCTCGTGCTCGGCGGCGCCGGGCTGCTAGCCGCCTTCCCGCTCGCCTATTCGGTCGTGCTGTCCGCGCTGTACCTGCCGCTGGTGCTGATGCTGCTGGGCCTGATCTTCCGCGGCGTGGCGTTCGAGTTCCGCTTCAAGGCCAACGACCGCGAGCGGCCGGTGTGGGATCTGTCGTTCATTGTCGGATCGCTCGTCGCCGCGTTCTTCCAGGGTGTGGCACTGGGCGCCTATATCGACGGCATCCCCGTCGAGCGCGGCATGTACACGGGCGGCCCGCTGGACTGGGTGGCGCCGTTCCCCCTGTTCTGTGGCGTGGGGGTCGTGGTGGCTTATTCGGTGCTGGGCAGCACGTGGCTGATCATGAAGACGGAGGGCCCGCTGCATGACCGCATGAAGCACGTGACCAGCCGCCTGGCGTGGGTGTTGCTGGCGGTCATCGGGGCGATCAGCCTGTGGACGCCGCTGACGCATCCGGCCATCGCCGAACGGTGGTTCCAGCTGCCGAACCTGATCTGGTTCTCGCCGGTGCCGCTGCTGGTGGCCATCTGCATGGCGATGCTGATGCGCGCGCTGCGTCGCGACGCGCATGTCACGCCGTTCCTGTATGCGCTGGGGCTGGTGTTCCTGGGCTACAGCGGGCTGGCGATCAGCGTATGGCCCAACATCGTGCCGCCCCATATCTCGATCTGGGACGCCGCGGCGCCGCCGCAGAGCCAGGGCTTCGCACTGGTCGGCGCGCTGTTCATCATCCCGTTCATCCTGATGTACACGGTCTGGGCCTACTACGTGTTCCGTGGCAAGGTCCGGCACGGCGAGGGCTATCACTGATGCATAGGCCGCCGCAACACGTGCCGCGCTGGCTGCGCCGGCTGGGCTGGCTGGTGCTGATCTGGGCCGGCAGCGTGGTCGCGCTGGGCGTGGCGGCGTGGCTGCTGCGCGGGGTGATGCAGTTGGCGGGCATGCACCGCTAGGCGCGCCGCCAGCGCCCCTCGGCGCCGCGCGGCCCGCGCTCTTTTCCCGCGCTCACCCCCCGGCCCCCCCTTCCGGGCCACCTCCCGGCCATCTCCAGCCATGGCCCCGCAAATTGGCGAATGTCGCCATCAGGATTCTTTGCCCTGATGTCACTGCGCCGACAAGCCCCATCCGTACTCTGCGGAGCACATCGCGGTCAGCGCGATATGCCACGGGACGCATGACGCGTCCACTCCTCCTCCGCAAGAGAGACGAACATGATCCACGCAATCCGCACCATTGCCCGCGCCCGCCCCCTGGGCGCGCTGGCCGCCCTACTGTTGTGCGCGGCACTGACCGCCTGCGGCGGTGACGACGACGGCAGCAAGCCGCCCGCCGGCGATCCGGGCAACACGCCCAAGCCGCAAATGAAGTGCGCGCCCTGAGCCCGCCCTCCGACCACCGATCCGATCACCGATCCGACCGTCATCCCGCACGTCCTCCTCACAAGAACACTCAGGGCAGCCCAGACATGAACTCCAGTAGCCGACGCAATTTCCTGAAGATGGCTGGCGGCAGCGCCGCCGCCACCGCGGCGCTTGCCGCCTTTCCGCCGGCCATTCGCCGCGCGCTGGCAATTCCGGCCAACAACGTCACCAAGTCCATTCGCGACGTCCAGTACGTGGTGATCCTGATGCAGGAAAACCGCTCGTTCGATAACTACTTCGGCACGCTCAAGGGCGTGCGCGGCTTTGGCGATCGCTTCCCGATCCCGCTGCCGGGCGGCCGCACCGTTTTCCAGCAGACCTACGCCAGCGGCAACACCAACCGCGTGGTGCTGCCCTATCACCTCGACAGCAAGGCCGGCAACGCGCAGCGCGTCAGCGGCACCCCGCACAGCCAGCCCGATGGGCAGGCCGCCTGGGATCTCGGCCGCATGAGCGCTTGGCCGACGGCCAAGAAGACGCAGTCGATGGGCTACTACACGGAGCAGGAGCTTGGCTTCCAGTTCGCGCTGGCCAACGCCTTCACGCTCTGCGACGCCTATCACTGCAGCTTCCACGGCGGCACCAACACCAACCGGCTATATCACTGGACCGGCACCAACGATCCGTTCGGCCAGAAGGGCGGCCCCGTGATCGACAACAGCGGCGATTCGCTCGACGCCACCGGCATCAACTACACGTGGACCACTTACCCGGAGCGCCTGCAGACCGCCGGCGTGAGCTGGAAGGTCTACCAGAACATGCCGGACAACTTCACCGACAACCCGCTGGCCGGCTTTGCGCAATATCGCGCCGCCAATGCGGCCGCAGGCAACGCCATCGACGGTGCGCCCTACCCCGCCTACACGCCGGCTGCCGATGCGGCCAATCCGTTGTTCAAGGGGATCGCCAACACCATGCCGGACGGTGGCTTCCTGCAGTCGCTGCGCGACGATATCGCGGCAGGCACGCTGCCGCAGGTCTCGTGGGTGGTGGCGCCGGCCACGTATTCGGAGCACCCGGGGCCGTCAAGCCCGGTGCAAGGCGCGTGGTACACGCAGCAGGTGCTAGACGCGCTGACGGCCAATCCCGATGTCTGGAGCAAGACCGTCCTGCTGATCAACTTCGACGAGAACGACGGCTTCTTCGACCACATGCCGCCGCCGTGCGCGCCGGCGCTGGACGCCGCTGGTAATCCGGTCGGCGGCACCACGATGGATGCCAAGGCGGAGTACTACAGCGTCGATCACACGCCATTCGGCCCGGGGCCGCGCGTGCCGATGTACGTGGTCTCGCCGTGGAGCCGCGGCGGCTGGGTGAATTCGCAGGTGTTCGACCACACGTCCGTGCTGCGCTTCCTGGAGGCGCGCTTCGGTGTGGCGGAGACCAATATCAGTCCCTATCGCCGGGCGGTCATGGGCGACCTGATGACCGCGTTCGACTTCGTCAACCCGAACGGCAATGCGGCCCTGGCTTTCACGCCGTTGCTGAAGACCGACGCCGACAGCCAGCGCGCCGCGCAGGACGCGCTGACGCAGATCCCGACACCGTCCGTCGCCACGCAAGTCATGCCAAAACAGGCCGCCGGCACGCGTCCCTCGCGCGCGCTGCCCTACACGCTGCATGCCAGCGGCCTGGAAGACCCAGTCAATCGCACGATGTGGCTCAAGTTCAAGAACGATGGCGCGCAAGCCGCCGTGTTCCACGTCTACGACCGCCTGCACCTGGGCGATGTGCCGCGCCGGTATGCGCTGGAATCCGGCAAGGAGATCGACGCGAAGTGGGATGTGTTTGCCACGGACAATGGCCGGTATGACCTGTGGGTGCTGGGGCCGAACGGCTTCCACCGCGCCTTCGTCGGCGACGTCAGTGCACAGAAGGCGGCCGGCGGCGGCGCGGCGCCCGAGATCCGCGTGTGCTACGACGAGGCCAACGCGCAAGTCTGGCTGACGCTGATCAATCGCGGCACGGCCACCTGCACGTTCACCGTCACCCCCAACGCCTACCGCTCGGACGGCCCGTGGACGTTCGAGGTGCCGGCGGGCAAGGAGTTGGACCAGCATTGGCCGGTCAGCTCGCAGGGCAACTGGTACGACTTCACGGTCACCACGCAGCAAGGCGGCTTTGTGCGGCGCTTTGCGGGCCGGCTGGAGAACGGCACGCACACCATCTCCGATCCGGCGATGGGCGCTTAAGGCGTTCACCGCAGCGCGCCCTGCTCTCGTTTCGGAGCGGGGCGCGCGCGTTTCGTCTGGGGTCGTCACGCTGTCACATTCATGCGCTAGCCTCGCCGGTCGTCCTGCTTCCTGAATGAGACCCCATGCTTGGCGACTTGCTGATGACCTTCTACGAAGTCGCGCGCCAGGGCAGCATCACCACCGCCGCGCGGCAATTGCGAGTGAGCCAGCCCACGGTCACGGGCCGCATCCGGCAGCTCGAGGACCTCTATGGCGTGGAGTTGTTTCATCGCCGCGCCAGCCGCGTCGACCTCAGCGACGTGGGCGTCGCGCTGATGCCGCTGGCCGAGCATATGATGCGGCAGGAAAGCAATGCCGACTTCCTGCTGCGCAATGCCGGCAACCTGGGCTTTGGCAGCCTGCGCATCGGCGCGACCGGCCCCTACTACATCCTGCGCAGCGTGGCCGCCTTCCGGCAGCGGTATCCGGCTATCGACGTCAGCATCGAGGTGGGCAATTCCCGGCAGATGCTTGACGCGCTGTTCGAGTACCGCATCGACGCCGCGGTGTCATCGCACGCCGTCGACGATGCGCGGCTGGCCAGCGTGACGCTGGCCGCCGACCCGATGGTGCTGGTGGTCCATCCCGTGCATCCGCTCGCGCGGCGTCCGCGCGTGGAAGTGGCGGAACTGACCACATGCCACCTGCTGGTACGCGAACAGGGCTCGATGACGCGCGAGGCGACCGAAGCCGCACTGGCCACCGTCGGCGCGGAACTGCCCGCACACACGGTCATCGGCAGCCGCGAGGCAATCTGCGAGGCGATCCGGCACAACCTGGGCGCCAGCGTGATGCCGGTGGGCGAGGTGCCGCGCGATCCCGCGCTCAGCGTGGTGCCGTTTGCCAGCCACGCGCCCGTCATCCATGAATACCTGTACTGCCTCCGCAGCCGGCGCGAGACCCGCCTGCTGGTGGCGCTGCTCGACTGCCTGGTGTTGCCCGGCAGCGTCGCCGATCGCCGTTGCGAGGCACCGCCGCCAGCGCCTATATTGAACTGAGTCGAACTGCGTTGAACTGAACTTCCTGCCGCCTTCCCTCCCCCTCCTCAGCGACCCTCGCCGATGACCGCTCCGGGCCATCCTAGCTTTCCCGAGTACGACCAGTTGCTGGCGCTGCTGGAAATGGGCGCCCCGTGGTTCCAGACCCGCGTGGCCTGCGAGGTGGCCGTGCAGGGCCGCATGTTCGCCGTGCATGTCGCAAGCCTCGGCACGCAGGCGCCGGACGCGCCCGCCATCGGCATCTTTGGCGGCATTCACGGGCTGGAGCGCATCGGGACGCAACTGGTACTGGACTACATGCGCTCCGTGCTGTGCCGCCTGCAATGGGACGAACTGCTTCATCGAGAACTGCAGACCGTGCGGCTGGTTTTCATGCCGATCGTCAATCCGGGCGGCATGTACGGGGCCACGCGCGCCAATCCGAATGGCGTGGACCTGATGCGCAACGCGCCCCAGAACGCCGATGCCGCGGTGCCTTTCCTGGCCGGCGGACAGCGCATCGGCGCATGGCTGCCGTGGTATCGCGGCCGGGCCGGCGCGCCGATGGAGCCGGAAAGCGCGGCCCTGCTGCGCGTGGTCGAACAGGAATTGCTGGGCCGGCCGCTCAGCTTCGCGGTGGACTGCCATTCGGGCTACGGCTGGCGCGACAGCATCTGGTTTCCGTACGCGCGCACGCACACGCCGATGGCACACCTGCCGGAGATGTACCTGCTCAAGACGATGTTCGAGCAGGCACATCCGCACCACGGCTACGCCTTCGAGCCGCAGAGCCACCAGTACCTGCTGCACGGCGACCTCTGGGACTTTGCCTATGACCGCGCGCCGCCGGGCAGCCTGTTCCTGCCGATGACGCTGGAGCTGGGATCATGGCTCTGGATCAAGAAGAATCCGCGGCAATTGTTCTCGCGCGCCGGCATCTTCAACCCGATCAAGGCGCACCGCACGGCACGCGTGCTGCGCCGGCATGTCAGCCTGTTCGATTTTCTCGGGCGCATCGCCTTCGCTCAGGAGCGATGGCTGCCGCATGGCGAGCGTCGCCAGCAACTGCTGGCGCAGGCCCGCGCGCACTGGCAGAACAGCAAGCCCGCACCATGAGCCCGTGGATCTTCCTGCGCGGGCTAACCCGCGAATCCAGGCATTGGGGGAGCCTGCCGGCCGTGTGGGAATCGCGCGGACTGGGGCGCCCGGTGCTGATCGACTTGCCGGGCAACGGCGCGGCGCGCGATGCGCCGGTGCCTGCCGATGTACGCGGGATGGTGGAAGCGGTGCGCGCGTCGGCGCGCGATGCCAGTGCGGGCGTGGGCGCGCCCTGCCGCGTCCTGGCGATGTCACTGGGGGCGATGGTGGCGACCGACTGGGCACAAGCATATCCGTCGGAAGTCGCCGCGCTGGTGCTGATCAACACGAGCATGCGCCCGTTCAGCACGGTAACGGAGCGGCTGCGGCCGCAGAACTGGGCGGCGATCCTTGGCATGGCCAATCACTGGCATGACCGCGCGCGCTGCGAGCGCACGGTGCACCGGCTGACCTGCGAGCGGATGGATGCGCGTGATGCGGACCTCGCGGAGTGGGTCCATATCGGCCAGAGCGCTCCGGTCACGCGGGCGGCGGCGGCACGGCAACTGCTGGCTGCGGCGCGCTATCGCGCCAGCGCGAAGCCACCCGCGTGCCCGACGCTGATCCTGTCGTCCGATGCCGACCAACTGGTCAACCCGGCCTGTTCGGCACGGCTGGCGGCTGCGTGGCAGGCACGCCACCTGCGACATCCGTGGGCCGGCCACGATCTGCCGCACGATGACGAAGCCTGGTTATGTGACGCCGTGGCCAGCCAGCTGAACGGGACGTCCCAATGAAAAAAGCCGCCGGATGGGGTCAACCATCCGGCGGCTTTTCTTCAACAGGCGAATTCGATCAGGCGTGGGCTTCGAGCAGCGCGGCAGCCCGCTTGTTGCACAGCGCACCGAGCAGCGTTTCCGCCGCGGCTTCCAGCCGTTCCTGCGTGCCGAACAGGCGCGCAGCAATCAGCCCGTTCTGCAGCGCGCCGTAAAGCACCTGCGCCAGCATCTCGGGCGGCACCGGGTACGGCGTATCGCGTTCCTTCTGGCCACGCTCAAGCAGTTTGGCCAGCCAGGCTTCATTGATCCGATAGAAATCCTTCAGCACCTTGTGCACGGGCTCGGGCAGGCACAGGACTTCCGTCGACAGCATGCCGGCCAGGCAGATCTGGTCCGATCCACAGGTCTCGCGAATCGGGTCGAGGTACTGCTTCGCCTGTTCCAGCACCGGCAATGCCGGATCGATACCGCTCAGGCGCGCCGAGATCCGCGCGCTGTATTCCTTCACCGCTTCCAGGACCAGGTCGTCCTTGGACGGGAAGTAATAGTGAATGCTGGAGGTCTTGACGCCCACCAGCTCGGCCAGGTCGCGATAGCTGAAACCGTTGAAACCACGACGGCGGATCAGTACCAGCGTGTGTTCGAGCAGTTGCTCGCGGACAGGTTGCGTTTTCATGTGGGGCAGTTTATCTACGTGAAGATAGATACTCAACCGGGGATTTTCCCGGAGTCAATGCCTGGCCTCAAAGTGCCAGTGTCTGCACCACAAGAGTGACGGCGGAACCACTGGCGAGGCAGATTGCCATCCATCCGCCCAGAATCAGGGCGTCGTGACCAATCGTCTTCATATTAGTGCTCCCCGGAAAAAGCAGGCCGGAGCCCTTGTGAGGCCCCGCCTGCCGTGCTGCATGGATCATCGCTGCGATTCGCCGCGTCCGGCGGCGAATCCGCTTCCGTTAATTCGCCAACTCAGGCCAGCGCGCCGTCGGTGAAGACATCGAACTGGCGGGCACCGTCATAGAACGGGTTGCGCGGGGCATTGCCACGGGCGCCGTCCAGATACGGATCAACCTTGCGGGCCGGGCTGGCCGATACGCCTACGCGATCCAGCCCGGCGACGAAGCGTGCACCGTCGGTGTACGGGTCAGCCGTGCGGGCACCGTCCGTATAGCCATCGCGGTTCGTCACGCGGGCGCCGTCGAGGTACGGGTCAGCGCTGCGGGCCGGGGTGGCCGATACACCGGTGCGATCCAGACCGGCGACGATGCGGGCACCATCGGTGTAGGGGTCGGTCTTGCCGACACGGGCGCCGTCGGTGAACGGGCTACGTTGGTCGTTCACGCGGGCGCC